>JANQFG010000243.1 GCA_028277985.1 bacterium
GCCGCATAATGAGCCATTTCCTGCTCCGTCATGTGGCCATCAGGAGTGGCGTAGAGACAATTCATCGGGGCCATGGCAACGCGGTTCTTGATGAGTGCCGGACCTATCTGAATCGGTTCAAACAGTTTCTGTGTCATTTCTGAACTCCTTGTTTTTCTTCGGTTTCTAGTTGTAGCTTTCCCTTTGCCATCTGGTTAAATTCTCTTGACTCCCTGTTACCATCTTAAGACCTTTCACCCGGGCCATTGCAGTGGGGTCCTTGATGTGGACTCAACCTATCCCCATCGGTTCAATGTTTTCTGTGTCAGGCTTGAACTCCTCCTTTCTCTACGGTTTGTATGGTAGAGCTAACGCTTCACCGTCAGTTCAGAAGGTAGCTGAAGATAAAGCTGATTTGATCCCGGTCCCGGAAGAAACCCAGGCTCGTGAAGGACCCGTAGATACCGCTGTACTGGACCAGCAACCGAAACGGCTCGCGCAGAAAACCGATCTGGGGCTGGAACATCCATGCCCCCCGCACATTGTAGGCCACCACAATCTGTGGGGTGAGCTTTCCGCTCAGGTACGAGGTGTTCGTCAGGAGCGTAAACGTGCTCTCCGTCTCACGCACGCTCGGGTAATTCAGTTCATCCGGGTAGATCGCCGCCGCCATACTGATCCGGTCGTCCCAGTTGGAGATCCACTGGCCGAAGTACTGCATGGAGACGAGGAAAGTCTGCGTGGGATTGAGCTTCCGGATCCACAGGTTCTTGTCCAACCCGATCATCCACCGCAGGATGTCGCGCTCGGTCTTGTGCCCCTGCGCCGGCAGGGCCTCCAGCCCCGGTATGGGGAGCCCGGTCGGGATGAGGGGGGTGTTCTCTTCCGGGATGAACACGGACTCCTTCCAGAACCAGGCTACTTCGCTCCGTACCACCACATCCAGACGGGCCTCCCAGAAGGAAAGCGTCCCGCCCGTGACTTGCACGTCGTCGTACGAGAGCGTGAGGTTCGCATCCGGGGGAAACTGGGAGAAGTCCACGTTCAGCACCGTCGACGGAAGATCCATGAAGCTCTTGTAGTGGCCCACCGACACATTCGCCGAATCCAGGAGTACCGCCTGCAGCCGCACACCCCACCTGCTGTTCGACATAAGCTTGCTCGGTGTCTCCACCAACACCGGCACCGGCGCAGGCGCCAGCGGTATTGCGTATGGAGTACCGTCCGGCGAGAGCGGGGCCACCCGAGCGTCCCAGTTGCCAGGCACCCAGAACCCCTCTACGTTCAACGAGGAGATCGGGCCCAAGTAACCGAAGTTGTAGCTCCCCCGGAGCATCCAGAGGGGAATCCGCCGGTCGTCCAGATCCTCGAAGAGGCCCCCGTAGGTGTCGTCTAGAGGGTTGATCATGTCCAGGAGCCGGAACACGTCCGTCTCTCCCCATGAGAGATTCTGGCGGCCGATCCGCATGAACGCGGGTCCCTTGGATATGTCCGCGTAACACTCCCAAAGATCGTAGGCCTGCTTGAACTTGTCGATGTTCTCCCAGTCACGGTCCCTGACGTCCTGCAACTCCTGAGGCCCTACATTGTAGACCGCCTCGTACATGAACCGCCCCACGATCCGGTACTTCACGTTGACCCCCCACCGCTGCAAGGGCCTCATGAAGTCCAGGCTCTTCATCAGCTTTCTGAGCTCGTGCTGCATTTCCAGGTAGGCGATGTTCCGCCACTGCACGAGATCCCCCACCGAGAGTTTCGGCTCCGTGAAGCCCTGGGAATCCTGCAGCCGAAACGTCACCCGGGTCTGGAGCTTACCTGTAACCTCAAGCGTCCCATCGTTGTCCAGTTGAACGGCCGCGGCACTTGCAGCAAGACCAAAGACCCCAAGTGCACAGAAGACTCCTGCAAACCTGAACATTCTTGTGTTCATCTCTTCCTCGCCTCTTTCGGATCATTGGAATGTGTTGTGGGTTTCCATGCACTGAACGGCATTGCACCGTGCGGGCCACAGGATGCATCTACAGGCTGGTATATGCTAACTGCTTATCATGGAAGGAGTTTTCTCCATCATATCGGGCCACATCACAGAAGAACTACGTTGTCTCGGGCGAGAAATAGACCATATCGGTCGCCTGGTCGACCACTTTGGTTGACATGTCGACCACGCGCGAATAGAATTTCGGATGGAGCAATACAATGACCCAACAGACCAGCCACATCCCGGAACGTGTACGATTTGACAGGCTCGTCCAGGAGATCACTGCGCGGCTCGTGGGTGCCCAGGGCGCTGAAATCGACGCGGCGGTGGATGACTGCTTGGCGAGGTTGGGAGCGCATTTCGGTGTTGACGGCGTAGCGTTGGGTGGGTTATCGAAGTCGGGCGAGGTAGTGCCCTCGACGTACATATGGGGCCAGATATCCCCGAGCGACGGGAGGTCCGTCTCCTCACCTCCAGGCCCCGAAATGGTGAGTCGTTGGGCCCGTGAAGGTTCGCTGGTATTCAATCGACCGGAGGACCTCGATGAATTGCCGGAATTCAAGGAAACGACCCTGCGGACAGGCATATCGGCAGCCGTCTTCCTGATACATCGTGACTTGGGGTCTCACGTTGAAGGGATGTCACTGGCCTCGTGGAATCCTAGGATATGGCCGGATGACATCGTCGAGCGTCTCGGCGGTGTCTGCGAGGTTCTCTACAACGCCCTGTACCGCCGACGGGCGGAGGTGGAGGTAGATCAACTACGGCGGTTCGAGCGCGTTGCCATTGAAGTTGCCTCAAGGTTTGTACACCTGCCCCCGGAACGGGTGGATGAAGAGATCGAGGAGGCCTTGGGGGGGATTTGCGAGTGTGTTGGCGCTGATTTGGGCATTTTCCTGAAGTGGAACGATCCGAAGAAATCGACCATGACCGTGAGCCACGAGTGGGACACGGACTCCATCGATGGCCCTTACTTTCGAGGTGCCGTTCTCTCCGACGCATACCCCTGGCTGGCCGCACGTCTGAGAGAAGCAAATCCTCTTCTCGTATCCAGCCTGGATGACCTTCCCCCTGAAGCGGTGTTCGTGCGGGCAACGTGCGAGCAAGTCGGCATCCGGTCCATGGTTTGGGCCCCTTTCGTTGCTGCCCACGGCCTGCAGGGCTATGTTGCCTTGAGCACGGTCAACCGCCAAGGGGCGTGGATCGAGTCCGTTGTGCCACAGCTGGGCCTCGTCGGAAACGTCTTCGCCAGCGCCATCGAACGGCAGCGCACGGACCTGGAGCTGCGGCAAGCCTACGATCAGATCCAGACCCTCAAGGATCGAGTAGAAGCTGAGAACATAACGTTGCGGGAAGAAATCAAAACCTCCTTCGAGGACGACGAGATCGTGGGCAAGAGCCCGGCGTTCCGAACCGTCCTTCGTCAGGCGGAACAGGTGGGACGTACGGACTCGACCGTGCTCATACTCGGCGAAACAGGAACCGGCAAAGGCCTCATCGCCCGCAGCATCCACCAACAGAGCAGCCGAGCGGATCGTGCCTTGGTCACGGTGAACTGTGCGGCCCTGCCCGCCACGTTGATCGAGAGCGAGCTATTCGGACATGAAAAGGGTGCGTTCACCGGCGCGATTGAACGCAAGGTCGGCCGTTTCGAATTGGCCGACGGCGGCACCATCTTCCTTGACGAGATCGGCGATCTGCCCCTTGAGCTCCAGGCCAAGCTGCTCCGGGTTTTACAGGATAACGAGTTCGAGCGGCTGGGGTCATCGAATACGATCAACGTGGACACGCGAGTCCTCGCGGCGACCAGTCGGGATCTCGACATGCTGATCGAGCAGGGTGCATTCCGGGCTGACCTGTACTACCGGTTGGGGGTCTTTCCGATCCACATGCCTCCGCTTCGCGAACGTCGAAATGACATCCCCCTGCTCGTCTGGTTCTTTATTACAGAACTGCAAATCCGGCTGGGGAAGACATTCGAGACCGTCCCCGCATCGGTGATGGATGCCTTGAAATCCTATGAATGGCCGGGCAATGTGCGGGAGCTTCGGAATGTCGTCGAGCGAGCCATGATCGTCTCGCCGGGCCCCAAGCTTGAACTCGGGAACATTTTGCCGACCCGCAAGACAGCGCAAGGCACATCCACACCAACGCACGAACGCCCCGGCTCGAACCTCGAAGAGGTCGAGCGCGCGCACATTCTAAACGTGTTGGAAGAGTGCGGCTGGAAAGTCCGCGGAAAAGACGGCGCGGCCGAACGGCTTGGGCTCAAAAGGTCTACCCTGGTGTCACGAATGAAGAAGCTCGGAATTCAGCGACCGACCTCCTGACGAGCTGGATCGGAACGTTCTGAGAGATGCGGTTCTCGCCGGTTTGGCTGTGGGGCAACATAGCAACCTACCCGATGTACAGACAGGCTTCTGTTCCCCCTCGATATTCCATTCGAATACCTTGCCAAGTTTTGCGCTCCTACAGATTCCAGGTTGTCGGCCATGTTATGAATTCTGGAGGAACTCCATCGTTCAATGTGAGACCTGATTCGCGGAACCGATTGTTTTGTCTAGAAACTGTATAATGCGTTCCTCGGCGGACATCCTCGTGGCGTTTCTCGGGGACGCAGTAATCCCTCGGGAATATCGAAGCCGCAAATGCCCCCGGAAAGCGTCAAATCAGCCGCGACCGGCGCATGCATTCCCTATGCAACATCTAGTGTCGTGACTGAACGTAGGCAGTCACTTCTTCCCAGTACTTCTCGACAATTTCCCGGACAATGGGATTTGAGGCAGATCCCAGGGGTTGCTCCTCGATTGTACCGATGGGCATCACATCCACGGTGGTGCCCGTGAGAAAGGCGGCGTCGATCCGCGCGATTTCCTCCCGGTGCAGCCTTTCCTCCCTGATCTCTATCCCGGCCTCGTTGCAGATCTGTACCACATGCTTTCGCGTGACCCCCAGGAGGACCCTTTCCGAGGGGGGGGTGCACAGCCGCCCCTCCTTCACGAAGAAGAGATTGGACCGCACCCCTTCCGTGATGAAGCCTTCTGCGTCGACCAGAAGCGTCTCGTAGGCGCCCGCCTCTGCCATCGCAGCCCTGACCCTGTCCCGGAAGGAGCTGCCTACCGTCTTCACGTGCGGATCCTTTCTCTCCGCACGAAGCAGGATCGTATGAACCCCCTCCCTCAGGCCCTTCGGTCCCGGATCCTCGGTGGCGATGAAGTAGGTCAGGAAGACCTCCTCGCCTCCCACGCGGGCGCAAAGGAGCTTGGCATTCGTTTCCGGGCATTGATTCCGCTCGACCAGGGTGCAGACTTCCTCGCGGATCTCGGCGTCAGCCTTCTCGATGACGATCCCCGAGACGTCCCCGGAATTCCGCATGCGCTCCATGTGTTCTTCGAAGAACAGGGGAACCCCTTGCACCACCTTGACCACCTCGTAGACCGCCTGGTTCTCGATTCGTTCAAAGACATCGGCCTGTTCGGTGGGCAGGACGTCACGATTCAGGATGAGGAAACGGGACACCGCATCTCTTCTCATGCTCTTGTTGGCCTCTCGCTGAAACGGGGCGATGCCTCTCTTCGTTTGGTTATTGGAGGACCATGGTATGGGTAGGCCGATGTTAGGATCCTATCAGAAAGGGACACAAAAGGAAAGAGGGTCAGGGGCAATTCTTGGGTTTTGTGCAGTATTTTATACAAATTCTAATGAAATAGCTAATAAGAATGGATATTTTTGATGAATTGATAAGTACATCCAAAACTGGCTCCTCCTCCCAAAAGAGACGACTCCTTTCCGAGCGATTCTGTAGGTCATCGGTTCGTATGCAGAAGACCGGGCAAGGAAGGCATAGACTATCCTTCCCTCCCTCTGTAATATCTATCGTTACCTTGAAACGAGCATCCAGACGGGAGGGTGAGCATGAAACTTCTGGAAGGTAAGGTCGCCATCGTAACGGGTGCGGGTCGTCCGAAGGGTATGGGCCGGGCGAGCGCACTCAAGCTTGCCGAACAGGGGGCCAGCGTAGTGGTTACGGACCTGGCCCGGGCCCGCAAGGATCTGGAAATCGAAGGATTGCTCGGGATCGGCAGCGATTTCGCACCCCTCGAGAGGCTCGTGACCGAGATCGAGGCTCTCGGCTCCAAGTCCCTGGCCCTCGCCGTGGACGTGACCGATGCCGGCCAGATCCAGGCCTGTGTCGAGAAGGCGTGCGAGACCTTCGGCGGTGTGGACATCATGTTCAACAACGCGGGCACAGGCGTGGGGGTCGGGCCCTTCCTGGATATCCCGAACGAGAACTGGGACCTGAGCTGGCAGGTCAACGTGAAGGGGATGGTGGATTTCTGCAAGGCCGTGATTCCAAAGATGCTCGAGAGAGGCGGGGGGGCGATCGTCAACAACGCGTCCATGGCAGGTCTGGGGGCTGCCCAGGGCTACGGAGCCTACACGGTCACCAAGTTTGCCGTGGTGGGCCTGACAAAGCTGGTTGCCGCGGAATTCGGGCGCCAGAACATCCGGTGCAATGCCGTCTGCCCGGGCAACATCCTTACCGACATGGGCGAGGAAGAGATCAAATTCATCTCCATGGAAGCAGGGGTCAGCGAGGAAGAAGCAAGACATCTCTTCGGAGAAGCCTGCTCCCTTGGGCGTGCCGGCCAACCGGAAGAGGTCGCCGATGTGGTCACGTTTCTTGCCGGACCTCGCGCCGCTTTCCTGTCAGGTGTTACCGTGCCGGTGGCCGGAGCCATGCCTCTGGGTATTTGAAGAGGGCAAAAGGTCAAAGGTGAAAGGCAACAAATTGAGGGATCAGGGGTCGGGGGTCAGGGCTCAGGCCGCACATCGCCACCCCTGAAGAGGAAGGGGCCGAGGCAGCGGGCTCTTCAAACGAACGCAGCGAGGCAGAGACGAATGTTTTCTCTCGAGAACAAAGTTGCGGTGATCACGGGGGGGGCGTCCGGGATCGGCAAGGCGTCGGGGCTGAGGTTTTCCAAGGCAGGGGCCAGGGTCGTGCTGGCGGATATCCAGGACGGTGCCGAGGTGGCCAAAGAGGCGGGCGGCATCTTTGTCAGGACCGACGTCACCAAAGAGGGCCAGGTGAAGGTGCTCATGGAAGCCGCTGTCTCCGAGTACGGCAAGCTCGACATCGTCGTGAACAACGCGGGTATCGGGGTGGGGAACGAGATCAAGGACATCACGGAGGAGGAGATCGATCGCCTCCTGAACGTGAATACCAAGGGCGTCCTCTGGGTGATGAAGCACGCGGTGCCGCACATCTCGGACCGAGGCTCGATCATCAACACGTCCTCTTATGCCGGCCTGGCCTCGTTCCCGAGTTACGGCTCCTATTGCGCGTCGAAATCCGCAGTGGTCGGCCTGACCAAGACCGCCGCCCTGGAGCTTGCGCCCCGCGGGATACGGGTGAATGCCGTCTGCCCGGGAACCATCGATACCCCCCTCAACGAGGGGCCCGCTACGGAGGTGGAGCTGGCTCTTGCTTCCTACATGCACCCGCTCCGCCGGGTCGGTCAGGCCGAGGAGGTGGCGGCGCTGTTCCACTTCCTCGCGAGCGACGAAAGCTCATACATCACCGGGGTTGCCATCCCGATCGACGGAGGGATGAGTGCGGGCATCGGGTTGGGCATCATCGAGCCCATGCTCGGTGTCGTCATGGGAGGTGATCCAGAATAACTTCTCTTCCATACGCAGGATCCACAGCCAAGAAGGAGGTTTCGCCATGGAAAAACCGAAGGTGACGGGCGTCCAGCACGTCGGGATCGGCGTTCGCGACATAGAAAAGAGCAGGACATTCTACAGGGATGTCATGGAGTGCAGGATCCCCATGGCGGATTTCGGGGTCGTCCACAACGCCATGCCCGACTTCTTTCGTACTTCGTCCCATGTGTTCAACGGATGGATGTACATGCAGGAGAAGGACGCCATTGTCGTGGAATGCATCCAGCGGCTCGAGCCCTCCCCCAGGCCGATCCACAAACAGGTGCGCTACGGCGACATCGGCGTGAACAAGATGACCGTGGAAGTTTCGGACGTGGAGAAGTTCTGTGAGGCGTACAAGGACAAGGTCAAGTTCGTCTCGCCGCCGAAACGGGCGGATATCCCGGGTTACGGGGACTACGGGTTCGCCTATGGGACCGACCCCGACGGGAATCTGATCGAGTTCATTTCCGGTTCCAAGATCCAGGTGGAGGAACCCCTTGGCCGCATACGCTCCCTGGGGGTCAGCGTAACCGACCTGGAGCGGTCGATCGCTTTCTACCAAAAGTACGTGGACTTCGATACCGTTGTCATCGAGCCCCACGAGGCCTTCTCCGGCTTGATGGGCGAGGTTTCCGGCAGCGAGGACACCCAGGTCCGCTCCTGCCTCCTGGCCAACAGCAACGGGTTCCACATGCTCGAGCTCTACGAGGTTGCCAAGCCGAGGGGCCGGTCCACGCCGTTTCACGTACTCTGGGGCGACTACGGATATCTGGAAGGCTGTTACATCTGCAGCGACATTCTCGGCCTGTCCAGGGTGCTCATGAACGAAGGCCTGGAGTTCATCTCTCAGCCCACCAGTATGGAGATTGACGAAGAGGGCCTGAAAGGCACGGCCTGGTTCATCTACGTTCGGGACCCGGACGGCATCCCCGTGGAGTTGCTCGAGCTCCCCATGTAAGAGGTGATCATGATCAGGCGAATCGACCACGTTGCGATAGCGGTCCGTGACCTCGAGCGGGCGAAACATTTCTTCATCGAATGCCTTGGAGGGCGCGAGCTCTTTTGTGCTCCCTTTGCCGACCAGGGCTACCGCTGGACCACCCTCGAGGTGGGCACCTCCTGCTTTATCGAGCTGCTCGACCCCCTCGATGCGGACGGCTTTGTCCATCGATTCATCGAGAAGAGGGGAGAGGGGCCGCACCACATCACGATCCAGGTGGATGACCTCGAGGCCACGCACAAGATGCTCGAAGAAAAGGGGATCAAGACCTTCGGCTATTCCGAGGCCCTGCCGGGCTGGAAGGAGTTTTACATCCACCCGAAGGAGGCTTTCGGCACCCTGATCCAGTTCGCGGAGTTCAATCCCCTGGACTGGATCAACCCGGGCTACGTCCCCCCTTCGTACCGGGAGTTCGTCCCTGCGCAGCATGCGGGCGCCGAGGAAGACGCGATCTCGGTCCGGCGGATGGAGGGTGCAAAAGGCGCCGAGATCGAAATCGGGCACGGGGACCAGATCTTCCGCATTCCCGAAGGTCGGGCCGGCGACCTCATCGGAGCCCTCGAGAAGGTTTTGTCGAAGTAGGAAGCTCCAAGGTTGTTCGAGATCATGATCGGCCACAACAGAAACGAGGATACGAATCTGACAGCAAGGTAAGCTGATAGCGGTGCGGTTGACTCCCGTCCGTCATTCCCGCCCCTGCCTACTGCCTGCAGGGGCAGGCTGCGGCGGGAATCCAGAGGGGTGGCAGTGGCCAAGGAGTTCTGGGTTTACATATTGGCAAACAAACGTAATGGCACCTTGTACATCGGCGTTACCTCCGACCTGGCTAAAAGGGTATGGGAGCATAAGAATAAAGTTGTGGAGGGCTTCACATGCAAGTACGATGTGGACAAGCTTGTCTATTGTGAGCACCATGCCGATGCGGAGAGTGCTCTGACCAGAGAAAAACAGGTCAAGAAGTGGCGAAGAGCATGGAAACTGAGGTTGATCGAGGAAGGGAATCCCGCGTGGACGGATCTGTACGACGAGATCAGCGGGTAGTAGCCGAGATCTGGATTCCCGCCTGCGCGGGAATGACTCTGAGGGATCGATGACAGCGAGCGGAGACAAGTGGGACGCGATCGTGGTCGGTGCGGGTCTGGGTGGTCTGAGCTGCGCGGCTTCTCTCGCAAAGAGCGGGCTCAAGGTCCTCGTCCTGGAGAGGCACAACAAGGTCGGCGGGTACGCACACCAGTTCATTCGAAAGGCCGGCCCGGGCATGGAGTACCGCTTCGATGTGGCCCTTCATATCACAGGTGGGTTCGACGAGGGCGCTCCGTTACGGATGCTCTTCCAGGACATGGGGCTGTGGGACCGAATCGAGGTGAAGCGCCTCGACAAGATCATGCACTGCGTGTTTCCGGATTTCGAATTCACCATTCCTGCCGATAAGGATCAGTTTCGGCAGAGGCTCATCGACCGGTTCCCGGATGACAGGGAGGGTGTCGAGTCGCTGCTCGACACGATGAATCGCTTCGGGGACGAGTTGGCCGCGATGAGGAGCAATAGAGGCGCCGGGGCCTCCTCCCCGGCCGAATTCGCGCAGAACTATCCGACGGTTGCCAAATACATGACCGCCTCTCTGCGTGAGTATGTTCAGGACCATACGAAGAACGAGAAGATCGGTGCGGTCTTCGGTCAGCTTCACGGTTACCTCGGCCTCCCCCCGAAGCGCTTGTCCGCCTTTGTGTATCTGCAGATCCTGCTCAGCTTCTTCAACGAAGGTGCATACTATATCCAGGGCGGCGGCTACGCGCTCAGCCGGGCCCTGAGCGGCTGCGTCGAGGAACACGGGGGCAAGGTTCTCACCCGAACGGAGGTGGCCCGCATTCTCGTCGAGCAGGGCCGTGCCGTGGGCGTGGAAACGAAGAAGGGGGAGACCATCCACGCCTCCGTGGTCGTGAGCAATGCGCCCGCGCCGCTCACCTTCGAAAAGCTGGTCGATCCCTCGGTCGTTGATCCCGGCTACCTGGAACAGATCCGAGGGGCAGAGATATCCTCTTCCGCAATTCAAGCTTACATCGGACTGAAGGGCACGCCCGAGGAGATCGGATTCGAGGATCACGACTACTTCGTGAACGCAGGCTACGATCTGGACGAACAATTCGAAAGCCATCTGGCCGAGGACTATTCGAGCGGCTCCTTTGGCATGGCGAACAACACCGTGGTCAATCCGGGGGACACGCCGGCGGGCAGGTCGATCGTAGAGGTGCTCCTGTTTGCAGACGGGAGGAAGTGGTGCGGGATGCCCAAGGATGAATACAAGAAGAAGAAGGAGGAGGTCACGGAAGTGCTACTTGACCTCGCCTCCCGCGTCATTCCGGACATCCGGGACCGGATCGAGGTGATCGAGGTGGGCACTCCTCATACGATGGAACGGTACACGCTGAACCCCTATGGTGCCGTATTCTCGTATTCGACGACCCCCACGGGCCACACACGGTTCAGGCCCAGGCCGGAAACCTCTGTTCCCGGGCTCTATCTGGCGAGTACCTGGACTACATCCGGGCCGGGTTTCGGCCCTGCAGTCGCGGGCGGCATGAGCACGGCCCGCAAGATCCTGAAGAAGACCCAGATGGTGGAAGCGGTCCAGCCGGTGACATAGGCTGACAGAAGAGCTGGAGAACGAGAAGAACGGAACTGACGGGGAGCGCATGAACGGAGTTCGGTGGCTGTCCCCGAACTCGGGTCTGGGATAAGCGCACCGCTACGAGGCCCAGGCACGAAATCGTGAGTCCGCCTGGAGCGACCTGACCGCGGGGCATCCGGATGCTATGATATTGGAGCAGAGGCAATAGAGAACAAGGAGGTGTGAGGGCATGAAAAAGGTGAAGATCATCGGTGGGGCCATGACTAAGTTCGGTCGGCACCTGGACAGAAACCTGAAATCCCTGGTGGCCGAGGCTGTCAACGGCGCCCTGAAGGACGCGGGAATAGAAAAAGAGCAACTGCAAGGCGCGTGGGTCGGCAATGCCTCCCAGGGGGTCCTGCAGGGGCAGGAATCGATTCGCGGGCAGGTCGTCTTGCGGGACATGGGCATCGGCCTGATCCCGGTCATCAACGTGGAGAATGCCTGCGCCTCGTCCGCAACGGCTCTGCACGGGGCCCGTGCCATGGTGGCCTTGGGCGAGATGGACGTTGCCCTGGCCCTGGGTATGGAGAAGATGTACTTCGAAGATCGAGCCAAGGTCCTTCCTGCGTTTACAGGATGCATGGACATGGAAATCCTGCCCCAGCTGATGCAGGCCTTTGCCGAGCAGGAGGAGAAGATCAGGAAGGAGAGAGAGGCCAAGGGTGAGACGGAAAAGGCGAAATCCGGGCAGCGGACAGTGTTCATGGATGCCTATGCCATGATGGCAAATGCCCACATGGAAAAGTACGGATCGACCCAGCGGCAGCTCGCCGTGATTTCGTCAAAGAATCACTACCACTCCTCCATGAACCCCCTTGCCCAATATCAGAACGAGTTCAGCGTGGAGGAGGTTCTCGCAGCCCCGGAGGTGGCCTACCCGCTGACCCGGCCCATGTGTTCGCCCATCGGGGATGGGGCGGCCGCCTTGGTCATCTGCTCCGAGGAGTTCGCGAACCGGATCGGTGCGAGCCACGCAGTGGAGGTAGGGGCCTGCATGCTGGGCAGCGGTGAGGATCCCGAAGAGGAGAAGGACGAGAGCACCATGACCAAGCTGGCCAAGAGCGCTTACGAGCGGGCAGGTGTAGGTCCGGAGGATGTCAGCCTTGCAGAGGTACACGATGCCACGGCCTACGGTGAGCTGTATGCGACCGAGAACCTCTGTTTCTGTCCAATAGGGGGTGGGGGCGCCTTTGCAGAGGCGGGTCACAGCACACTGGGAGGAAAGCTCCCTGTGAACGTGTCCGGAGGCCTGGAGTCACAGGGCCACCCGATCGGGGCCACGGGTGTTCGCCAGGTGGTCGAGCTCTACTGGCATCTGGCCGGTGGCGGCAGGGCCGGGAAGAGGCAGGTGGAAGGCGCCCGGGTCGGCCTGGCACAGAACGCCGGGGGCACGATCGGCGCGTCCGAGGCTGCCCTCTCCGTGACCATCCTGAAGAAATAGGAGGAAGACCATGGGACTCCGTGACCTGAACATCGATCTTACAAAGGAACATGTGGCTCTCTGGGATTCGGCCAAGAAGTTCATGCGTGAAGTCTGGAGGCCCGCGGCCATCGAGCTGGACCGGTTGCAGAACCCGGAAGACGTCTATGCAGAGGGCTCGGTCCTCTGGGAGGTTTTCCGTAAGACCAACGAGCTTGGCTATCACACGATGATGTTTCCGGAAGAGTTCGGAGGGATGGATGCGGACTCCCTGAGCACCGCCCTTTTCTGGGAGCTGGCGGGCTGGGCGGCGCCCGACCTGGGCGCGAGCTGGGGGCTGCACACCATGCCCATCATCTGGGCCATGATGTCTCCGGACGCGGAGGTGCAGGATCTGGTCAGGCAGTTCTGTGCGGACACGAGCGGTACGATGACCGGTTGCTGGGCCATCACCGAGCCGGATCACGGATCCGACTCGTTGCGCTTCGAGGGCGAGTACGCATCCATGCCCGAACTGGCGAATCAGGTCAGAGCGGTCAAGGACGGTGACGGCTATGTACTCAACGGGCAGAAGTCCTCCTGGGTCAGCAACGGGAGCCTGGCCAAGTATGCCGCCCTCTGGCTCTCGATCGACCCGTCTCGCGGCAACGAGGGCGGGGGCATCGCCGTCATCCCCCTGGACCTGCCCGGTGTTACCCGCGGGAAGCCCCTGGACAAGATCGGCCAGCGCGCCCTGAACCAGGCCGAGATCTTCTTCGATGACGTCCGCATCCCTGAAAAGGCGATGGTTGCAGCCGATCCTGCGACTTACAAGACGTACTCGAACATACAGTTGGGCCTGGCCAACGGCCTGATGGGGCTGCTTTTTGCCGGATGTGCTCAGTCCGCCCTGGAGGAATCCCTGGAATACGCCATGCAGAGGGTGCAGGGGGGACGGCCCATCTTCCGGCATCAGAATATCAGGCTGAAGCTCTTCGACATGTTCGTGTCCGTGGAGGCGGCCCGCTCCCTTGCACGCCGCGCTCTCGTGTACAACCACAACCTCTACAAGCAGATGCAGCCCATGGCCGTTCAGTACGCCATGGCGGCCAAGATCATGTCTACGGAGACCGCCTTTCGTGTGGCCAGTGAAGGCGTGCAGATCTTTGGCGGGTACGGTCTCTCCAGGGAGTATCTGATCGAGAAGATCTTCCGTGATGCCCGTGCAAGCATGATCGAAGACGGCACGAACGAAACCCTGGCCCTGGATGGAGCCGAGAGAATCGGCAAAGGAAAGCTTACGCTGGACGTAGAGGTGGGAACCCAGCAACCCGGGGCCCAGGCTTCGGAGGCGGCAGGTGCGACCTTTGAGGATCTGAAGGACATGCTGCGTCCGACGGGCGTGCACATGGGCGTGATGAAAGCCGACCCGGACAAGTGTACCTCCTGCGGCCTGTGTCTGGAGAACTGCCCCTTCAAGTGCTGGGAGATGGACGAAAAAGAAGTGCCGAAGATGAAGGAGCAGTACGCATGCTTCTCCTGCTACAACTGCATGGTGGCCTGCCCGGTGGACGCGGTTTCGATCGTGGAGAGCTACCACGTGGATGAGGGTTTCTTTGACTACGGGTACCACACGAACACGCTGCCCCTGGACCCTCAGGACGCCGAAGGCAAGCCGGCCGAATGGACCGAGGTCGAGAAGACCATGATGGAGCGAAGAAGTGTTCGGAACTTCAAGGACGACCCCGTTCCGGACCCGCTCATCAGGCGCGTGCTCGAGGCGGGCAGGTTTGCTCCCAGCGCGGGCAACCACCAACCCTGGAAGTTCGTGGTGGTCACCGACAAAGACCTCATACGGCAGCTGGAAGAGGCCTGCCACGGACTCGTGAACATGATGCACTCCTCCTACCACAACGATGCCATGGTCATGGGGTTGGTTCAGATGATGGGGGACCCGACGCCGATCGGCCTCTTTGATCCACGCGTGCAGGGAGGGGTCGGATGCGTTGCGCGGAAGGAACTCCCCTCCTATCTGAACGCACCCGTTGTCATCATCGTGGCTGTGAACGACAAGGCTGCCGGGCCTGACATGCACGCAGGGATCTGCGGGCAGAACATGAACCTGGCGGCGCAGGCCATGGGTCTCGGATTCTGTTGGTCCGGTTTCGGCTCCATGGTGGACAGTGTGCCCGAGCTCAAAGCGAAACTCGGCATCGAACCTCCTTGGCGCATATCAACCACCATCGCCCTGGGATACCCCAAGTTCAAGCAGAAGGGCATTGTGCCGCGGGAGGCTCGACCGGTCACCTGGTTCCGTCCCGGTGCGGACGGTCCCGAGGTCGAGGAGTAGGGATCCAGGGCCCGATCCGTAGGAGCGGGAATCGTTTGTTTTCAGGTAGTTATCGGTTCCCGCTTTTTTCTTGACAACATACCTACATGCGTGTATGTATGTATAAATACGGGCTCGCTCCCGTCCCCCCTCGGAACCTGACCGGGAGGATTCGTGAGAAGGACCAAGGAAGAAGCGGAGCAGACCCGCAAAACGATCCTGGAGGCTTCGCTCAGGGTCTTCTCTACAAAAGGGTACGCCCGCTCCCGCCTCGAAGATGTTGCAAAAGAGGCAGGCGTCACCCGGGGTGCCATCTACTGGCACTTTGACAACAAGGCCGATCTGTTCAGCTCCGCCGTGATCGAGAGTGTGAGTGGTTATCGAAAGCGGCTGACAGACATTCTCCTGTCCCCCCTTTCTCCCCTCCTCAAAATCCGAACTCTCATGAAGGAATGGCTCGCCACTCTCGAAGAGGACGAGGCGTATCGAACGCTGGTCGAGATGACCCTCACCAAGACCGAATTCGACGATCAGACCAGGGAAGGCGTGAGGGAGTGGTTCGGCTTCGTCGACCGGGTCCAAGAGGCGATCGTGGATCTCATTCGCGAGGGGATCGACACCGGCGAAATCCACGGGGGAATCAAGCCCGAGGTTGCAGGTTTGGCCCTGATCGCATACCTCAACGGAATCGAGGAAACCTGGTTCATTCAGAACATGGCGAGTGGGGAGCGCCGATTCTCCCCGGCCGAGATGGCCGATGAACTGGTCGCGTTCGTGTTGCTCGGCATGGCGAAGGGGTAGTGGCATGAACGAGAAGAGGAATGCTCAGCGGCCGTCATTCCCACGATAGAAGGAGATCGAGAATGCAAGCAGACAAGATCCGCGTGGTCGCCCTGGGTGGTTGTGGTGGAATGGGTCAGTTCGCGGTCCGCACTGCCATCGACTTTGACTTTGTGGAAGAGATCGTCGTCGCCGACCGTGACGAGCAGAGTGCTCGAGCGTTCGCAGAGCGATGTGGCCCCAAGACGAGGGCCATCGGGCTGGATGTCCTTGACGAGGCCGCATTGGTGAGCGCGCTCGAAGGGGCGGACGTCGTGATGACCACGGTAGGGCCCTATTACCGATTCGGCCTGCCGGTGCTGCGCGCGGCCATTCGGGCGGGCTGTCACTACCTGGACATCAACGATGACTGGGAACCTACCCTGGAGATGCTCGAGCTGGATGAAGAAGCCAGGAAAGCCGGGGTCACGGCCATCATAGGTATGGGTGCCAGCCCGGGCCTTTCGAACCTGCTCGCGGTAAAGGCCATGAACGAGCTGGACAAGGTGGATGATCTGATCACGGGATGGGGGACGGGCGGCCACGACGAGGAACTGGCCCAGGGGGCGGGTGAAGGGGGTACCCAACGTGCTGCTAACGAACACTTGATCCACCAGGTCACCGGGAAGATCCGCGTTAGGCGGGACGGTGCGTTCAGGGATGCCACTGCCTTTGAGGAGATTACGGTGGATTACCCGGGCGTCGGCCCGGTCACGACCCACACGGTGGGGCACCCGGAACCGATCACGCTGCCCCTGTTCAGGCCCGAGATCCGGAACAGCTGGAACGTGATGAACATGCCACCCTACTTGATCGAGCCCCTGCGCTGGGTGGCTGGCCGGGTCGATGCCGGCAAGATGAGCATCGACCAAGCCACAGACCAGCTGAGCGATGCTTTCACCACGGGTGGGGGAGATTGGAAGAGGCTTCTTCTGTCCAGCCTTGGCCGGAGGATGTTCCTGCACTATATGCTTGCATCCAGAAAGACCATCCCCTACATTGCAGTCCTTTTCGCCTATGCCGTGGGCACAAAAGACGGCAAGCCGAGAAAAGTGGGGACCCGTTTCACGGCCTCGCCTTTCGGGGGCATGCAGCACGAAACCATGGGGAGCGTCACGGGCGTGCCGCTCGCAACAGCCCTGGCCCTGTTCGCCAGAGGCAAGATCGACCGACAGGGCGTATTCGCTCCGGAAGGTGCAATCGATCCGGAAACCTTCTTTGATGAGCTGGCGCCCCTTTGCACGCCCCAGAAGAAGAACGCAAAGGAACTGGTGGAAATCAGTATTTCCGAATAGCGGAGGGAAGAGCCATGAAAGTCTTGGTACTGGGAGGTTGTGGGGAACAGGCACTGCCGGCAGTCGAGGATCTTGTCGCAAGCGAGGACATGAGCCAGGTCATCATCGGGGATATCGAACAGAAGAAGGCCGAGGAACTCGCGGCGAAACTGAAAAGCCCAAAGGCCTCGGCGCGGAAAGTCGACGCGAATGACCATTCCGGGCTGGTTGACTGTATGAAGGATGCGGACATCGTCCTCAACTGCACCGGCCCCTACCATCTGCTCGGCGTCAAGGTGCTGAAGGCGGCTATCGAGGCCGGTAAGCACTACGTGGACTACTGCGACGACTACGATGCCACTCTCGATATGCTGGAGCTCGACGGCGCGGCAAGGGAAAAAGGTGTGACCGCCATCATCGGTCTGGGTGCAAGTCCGGGGCTCTGCAATCTGATCGCAAAACACGGGGCCGACAAGCTGGACCAGACGGATGAGATCAGGATCTTCTGGGTCATCGCCGATGGCGAACCCGAAGGGCCTGCGGTATTCGATCACATGTTCCACATGGTTTCCGGGGACGTTCCCCAGTTCCTGGACGGAAAGCTGATCGACGTTCCGGGCCTCTCCGGTTCAGAGGAAATCGTTGAGTTTCCAGCCCCTCACGGCCCCCTGCCGGTCTTCTACGTGGGGCATCCGGAGCCGATCACGCTGAGCCGAGTCATTCCGGGGGTCAAGACCGTGGTCAACAAGGGAGGCCTTCCCGCCGAGATGGTCGGGCTCTTTCAGGGCCTGAAAGAGCTGGGCCTGATGGGTATCGAGCCGATCCCCGTCAAGGGGCAGGACGTTTCCCCGAGGGACGTGCTGGTGGCTCTGATGGCATCGGTCCCCCATGCGGAAATTCCCCCAGAAGAGAGACTCAGCAGCATGGTTGTACAGGTCAGGGGCTTGAAGGACGGAAATCCCGTGACCCTTGAATATGCCGGTCTCGCAAACATGGCCCCCTGCACGAGCCTGCCCGCATCGCTGGCCGTTCAGATGCTGGCTCGGGGGGAGGTGAAGGCGACAGGAGTACTCCCGCCCGAGGCGTGCCTGGATCTCGGCCCCTTCCAGGCGATGCTCAAGGAAAGAGGATTGGCGGATTTCCACGAAAAGACCGTTGCGACGACTCGACTGTGAGCGTCTCGGTGCAGCTGGAAGAGGTTTGTGACACCTTTCCCAGCAGCTTCTCAACCATCGCTTCCCTGCGCTGGGGGAAAGAAGGAGAGCAACGTGAAAGTACTGGCACTGGGTGGTTGCGGGCAGGAAGGCAAGACAACCGTCAAGGATCTTGTCAAGAGCAAGGACGTTTCGGGTATCGTCATCGGGGACATCAACATCGAGAACGCCGACAGGTTCAAGGCGGAGCTGGCCGATGACAGAGTCTCGACCCTGCGCCTGGACGTAAACGATCACGACAAGCTCGTGGCCGCCATGAAGGAAGCGGACGTGACCGTTAACTTCGCGGGACCCTTCTACAAGCATGGCGTGAAGGTCATCGAGGCGGCCATCGAGGCGAAGAAGAACTACGTGGACATCTGCGATGACTACGACGCCACACGAGACATGCTCGCCCTGGACGAAAAAGCCAAAGCCGCGGGCATCACGGCGATCATCGGAATGGGCGCGAGCCCGGGCGTGACCAACCTGTTCGCGAAGCACGGAGCGGACAAGCTGGACCAGGTCGACGAGATCGAGGTGAAATGGTTCGTCACCATCACCGATGTGGACGAACCGGGTGCCTCGGCCGCCGTGTATCATGGCCTCCACATGATCGACGGGGACGTGCCCCAATACCTGGACGGCAAGTTCCAGGATGTTCCTGCCCTCACCGAATCCGAGATCGTCCTGTTCCCGGAGATCGGTGAAACCGAGGTCTACTACGTGGGCCATCCAGAGCCCGTGACGCTGCCCCTCTACATCGAGGGACTCAAAGAGTGCACCTGCAAAGGGGGTGTTCCGGGTATGGACGAGGGGTTCAAGGTTCTCTCGGCTCTTGGCCTCACAGGAACGGAGCCCTTGGATGTCAGGGGCGACAAGGTTGCGCCGAAAGACATTGCCGTGGCGCTGATGGGCGGTCTTCCTTTGCCCGAGGAATTGCCCCCGCCTCTGTCAGGGTTCATGGTCTGGGTGCGCGGGAGATCAGGCGCAGACTCCGTAGAGTATGTCTACACCTCCTATGGAAAGATGACCGTTTGGACAGGGATTCCAGCATCCATCGGAACACAGATGCTCGCCAAGGGCGAAATCCAGACCCAGGGGGTGGTTGCACCGGAAGGGTGCGTGGACACGCCCCGGTTCCTGGCCGAGATGGCCCGGCGGGGAATGGAGGTGGAGGAGGTGGAGATGAGGTCGCGCGTGCTGAAGTGACGGAGTCCGTGCGGATCTCCCGCACGTGGTTGGGAGATGTGGTGAGTTTGAAAGTCATCACGACGTTCGCAATCGGTGGGGTCCCTGTGCTTGACAAATGGGGGTACCTTTCGGTATAGAGAGTGAATAGTCACTCTCTAGAGTCGATCGCCTGGGGGCAGGCCGCTTTCGCCTCCCGACGTGCCGACCACCTGGCCTCTTTCAAAATGATGAGGATCGTCCTAAGATGGTTCGTCCAAACGCGCCAGGCAGGGGGGCCATTCAAACGCAGTTTTCCGACATACCCATCCAAGGCCAGGGCCCATCCCCAGAAGGCCTGACGGAACCCCGGAGACCCAATTGATGGAAGCCAATATCTTCGACCTTGTCTCACGACGATCACTTGCGCTTGTCGCCGCGATACTCGTTCTGCAGATCGGACCCGTGCATGCCGGGGAGCAACGCAGAGCACACGATGACCTGCTCTCGGTCACCTTCCCCACCGAAACGGATGGCTGGGCCTGCGGGCGATACGGGACGATCCTCAGGACTTCGGATGGCGGCACAACGTGGAGTCCCCAGTCGAGCGGCACGACGTTCACCCTGTCCGGCATCAGCTTCACGGATACGAAGAACGGTTGGGCAGCGGGCAACGAGGGAACCATCCTGCACACGAGTGACGGCGGCGAGACCTGGGAGAAGCAGGACAGTCCCATCGACTACTTCCACATGGATGTGGTGGCCCTGAATCCTGAAAAGTGCTTCATCGCCTCCGAAAGGACGAACATCCTGGCCACCGAGGACGGCGGGAAGACCTGGGAGGTGCGGTTCGAGGACGAGGACTACATCCTGAAGTCCATTTCCTTCTGCGACGATCAGCACGGGTGGGTCGCGGGCGAGTTCGGACACACCTACCACACTCGCGACGGAGGCGCGACCTGGGAGAAACAGGCCGGCCTCTACGAAATGGACTGGGATACCGGTTTTATCAGCGGGGACAATTTCCTGTTCGATGTGGTCGCGATCGACCCGAGGACTGCCTGGACGGTGGGGATACTGGGTACCGTCAAGAGAACAACGGACGGAGGCGAGACCTGGGAAGTGGTGTCTCTGGATTTGCCGAAGGTCCAGCTCTACAGCATCGCCTCCGATGGGGCGGGCATGATTGTGATGGGAGGCAACGGCTTGTGTGTGTTCTCGGTGGACGCCGGTGTTACGTGGGAGCCCGCCAAATTCGAGCCGACCATCGAGTATGGCTGGATCTATGATCTTGAAGCCGTCAGCGCAGGGCGGTTTGCAGCGTGTGGGGACGAGGGTGCGATCTTTCTGAATTCTTCGGGAAGCCCCTGGACGAGAATCGAATACTGATATAAGGCGGAGAAGATGACGGAAGAGAAGCGTACGTTTCTTGACAGGCTCGCCCGGTTCGCGACGTCAAACCGAGTCCTGGTGCTGGTGCTGACTCTTATCGTGGCCGGGGGGTTTGCTTACGGCACGACCCGGATCAAGGGTGAGGTGGTCATCGAAGAGCTCCTGCCCTATGCCCATCCCTACTTGAAGATCATGATCGAGTTCTCCGAGGTGTTCGGGAGCGGCGGGTCCTTCGTTGCCATCGCGCTCGAGGCGAGGGACGGGGATATCTTCAGGAAGTCGATCCTCGAGAAGGTGCAGGCCATCGATCAGGAGGTGGCCCTCTGGCCCGAGACCTACCGGATCCTCACCCTGTCGATCGGAAGCCGGGCCACGAAGGTGGTCAGGCCCGTGGGAGAAGGGGAGATCAGGGTCAAGCCGCTGATGTGGCCGGATGTGCCCGACACCCCGGAGTCGGTCCGGAGGTTGAAGAAAGACATCTTTTCCGACCCGATCCTCCGAGGCATCCTCGTTTCCCGGGACGGCACCGCCGCGATGGTGCTCACCCAGTTTAAGGAGGATATCTCCTACGCCCGCGCCAACGAAATACTCCAGGAGCTGGAGGCGAAGTATTCGGACGACGAGACCGAGGTGTATCTGGTCGGGTTCCCGGTCCTGATGGGATGGATCTACGGGTACAAGACCCAGATCATGATGGTCATGGTGGTGAGCGTCATCCTGATGATCATCGTGCTCTTCTTCTCCTTTCAGAACTTCGTGGGCATGGTCGTGCCCATGTGCTTCGGAGTGATCAGCACGGCCATGGGCCTGGGCTTCATCGGCTGGCTCGGGATCAACTTCAGTCCCCTGCAATATGTTCTCGCTTTCCTGGTGGCGGCCCGCATGGTCAGCCACTCGGTCCAGATCACCCACCGGTACATGGAGGAATTCGTCGAGCTGGGTGACCGGGACACGGCCTGCTACGAGACGATGCGGTCCATGATCCTGCCGAACTGGGCCGGCGTGGCCACCGACGCCGCCGGGTTCTTCATCCTGATTCTGGTCAAGATCGCTCTCATGCAGATGGTGGCGATCTTCATGACATTCTGGATGCTCACGGTCGCCCTCTGCGGGATCGTCACCCCGATCCTTTGCAGCTACATGCCCCTGGCCCGGGCCAGCGAGGCCTGGGTGCGGAAGAGCAAGAAAATGAGCTGGCTGGACAAGGTCTGTGTGGGTGCGGCCGAGTTTTCCATCGGCCGGGGCAAATCGGTGCTGGCGGGGGCGGTCGCCGTCATGCTTCTCTTCTGTGTCTACCAGGCAACGAATTTGAAGATCGGGGACGCGAGTCCCGGCTCTCCTCTGCTCTGGCCCGACCACCGGTACAACCTGGATCAGGGAGTGGTGGACAAGACCTTCGATATCTCCTCCGAGGACTTCACCCTCTATTACAAGGGGGAGGAGGGGTCGGTCTACGACGATGCCGCAATCCTCAACACCTTCGAGGCCTTTGACCGGCACATGCAGACCGAGCTTCCGGACATCTACAAGTCCTCCGACTCGATCATCGGACTGATGAAGGCTCTGAACTTCATCATGCACGACGGAGACGTGCTCTGGAGAGAGCTGCCACCCGACCCGATCACCATGACCAACATCATCGGCTGGACCCGGGACCAGGTGGACGTCTACACCATGGCCCGGTACTTTGACAGCGACATGAGCAAGGCGCAGATTACCCTGTACTTTGCCGACCACACCTCGGACAACCTGCTCCGGATCCGCGAGGCGGCCTACTCGTTCTTCGAAGAACACCCGATGAAGCTGGAAAAGGGCGAGTTCTTCCTTGCCGGCGGCAGGATCGGCATGGAGATCGCTACGAATGAAGAGATGCGCAGGACCCATGTGGCGATCGACAGCATGGTGCTGGCCACAATCTTTCTCCTGTGCACCCTTTTCTACCGATCGATCGTTGCCGGGCTGATGTTCACCATGCCCTTGATTCTGGGCAATCTCGTAGCCTTTGCGTATATGGCCTTGACCGACATCGGCCTGTCGATCAACACACTTCCCGTGGCTGCGGTCGGCGTGGGCGTGGGGGTGGACTTCGCGATCTACATCTACAATCGGTGTATGGAGGAATTTCCTGGCAAGGATCAATGGGAGAAGACAAGTGTGGAGGAGAGATGGTCAGTGGCCATCTTGAAGTCGGTGCGCACCTCGGGGAAGGCAGTGGTCCTCACCGGCCTGACGATGGTGCTTCCGATCATGTCCTGGTACTTTATTTCGGACCTGAAGTTCCAGGCCCAGATGGGGATCTTCCTGGCCATGATTCTCACCACCAACGTGATCCTCTCGATCACGCTTCACCCTCTCATGCTTTATATCATCAAGCCCAAGTTCATTACGCGCAGGGTAGAGAAGGCGGTCTAGACGGTTGTGAAACATGGAGGAATTCGGCAGGTAGAACACCCGTCATTCCCGGCCCCGCCTGAAAATTGCGGGGACAGGCTTCGCGGGAGTGACAGCAGATAGGTGGCTTCAAACAGCAAACCTGAACGATTTCGGGGGGGAAAGCGATGCGAAGATCGATTCCGAGTGCCGTCCTGATACTGGTCATCCTGGTCGGGGTTTCAGTACAGCCGGCCGTGGCCAAGCAGTTCTCTTTGTGGGGGAAACCGCTCAATGTGTTCGGGTTTGCCTCCCAGTCCGCTTCGATCAGCCTGAAGGGGGACCACTACCACGTCGAACAGGGGTTGCAGCAGGCCCTGCTCACGGTGTTTGCAGAGGCGGACTACCGTCCACGCCACGATACGACGCTGTACATCTCGGGCCTTATGACCATGGACCTCATCTACGAGTTGAAGCACAACGACCGAAGCTGGAACGACAAGGGCTTCGCCAAGTCAAGGAGTCGGATGTACCTGGATGACCGGTCGTGGCAGTTCTTGAAGGAGTGCCACGTGACCTGGACACCCTGGACGTTCCTGTTCCGGGTGGGCAAGCAGATCGTATCCTGGGGGGAAATGGATTTCTTCCGGATCATGGACTCGATCAACCCGATCGATGACCGGCG
>JANQFG010000261.1 GCA_028277985.1 bacterium
CATGCGGGTGCCAATGCCTTTTCCATCATGATGGACGGCAAGCAGCCCGTTGCGCCTTCCGATGTGCCGGGGATGAGCAAGGAGACCCCCTCCCCGCTCACCGCGGAACAGATCGAGGAAACCATCCGGGATTTCGGCGCCGCTGCATTGAGGGTCAAGAAGGCCGGTTTCGACGCGGTTGAAGTCCTGAGCGCCGGTGGATATCTGATCAGTCAATTCCTGTCGGCAGTCACCAACAAGCGTCAAGACGAATACGGCGGACCACTGGAGCAAAGAATGAGGTTTGGGCTCGAAGTATTTCGATCCGTCCGCGCCGCTGTTGGTGAGGGGTTCCCGGTCATCGCCCGTATCAACGGGAATGAGTTCATGCAAGGCGGACTGGGCCGAAAGGATTTGCAGCGATATGCAGAGCGGCTCGCAAAAGAGAGCTCGGTGGACGGCTTCAATGTGAACGTGGGTTGGCATCAGGCACGCGTGCCTCAGATCACGACCGCCGTACCTCGTGGCATGTACGCCTACCTGGCAAAAGGCATAAAGGAGCGCGTGGACGTCCCGGTGGTTGCCAGTCACCGTATCAATACTCCGGAGACAGCCAGAGAGCTGCTCGACGATGGGTTGTGCGACCTGGTTGGGATGGCACGCGGACTGATTGCGGACCCCTTTCTCCCCCAGAAGGCGGCATCCGGCAGGGAAAGCGAGATCGTTCACTGTATTGCGTGTGCACAGGGATGTTTTGATGCGCTCTCGCGCCTCACACCCGTGGAATGCCTATGCAATCCCAAGGCCGGATACGAGAAGGAAAGACGAATCGACAGGACCGAATCCCCTAAGAAGGTTCTCGTTGTAGGAGGAGGCCCGGCCGGTATGAGTGCGGCCTTGGCCGCCAAAGAACGGGGGCACGACGTTGTCCTCTACGAAAGGGAGCCGACACTGGGTGGTCAACTTCACCTGGCCGGGATCCCTCCTGGAAGGGAGGAGTTCCGAGAGCTGGCGGTCGATCTCTCAGCCCAGCTCAGAGTGAACGACGTCAAGACCGTTCTCAACGCAACCGTCGACAAGACAGTTGTCGAGAAGGAAAATCCGGATGTGGTCGTCCTGGCGACCGGAGCCCGTCCCATTCGAATCGAGCTTCCCGGAATCGATTCTCCGAACGTCGTCGATGCTTGGGACGTTCTGTTGGGGAAAAAGAAGACCGGGCGCCGAGTCGTTGTGATCGGTGGCGGTGCTGTCGGTGTAGAGACCTCCATGTTTCTGGCTGAAAAAGGCACTCTGCCTGCAGATGCGCTCAAATTCCTCATGGTGAACCAGGCGGAGAGCGCTGAAGATCTGTACGAGCTGGCCACACGTGGGTCAAAACAGGTTGTGATGATCGAAATGCTGAGTCGTGTCGGAAAGGATATCGGCAGGACCACGCGGTGGACGATGATGCAGGACCTTGCCCGTTACGGCGTCGAGGTAAGAGCCGATACCACGGCACTTCGAATCGACCAAGACGGGGTCTGGGTCAAAACCGGTGACGGGGAAGAGCTGCTGCCCGCTGATACGGTTGTAATGGCAGTCGGTTCAGAGCCGAACAATCCACTCGAAGGCGAAGTCTCGGATCTGGAGATCCCCTGCAAGGTTGTGGGAGACGCCGGCAAGGTCGCGCAAGCCTTTGAAGCGGTTCACGACGGCTTCAACGCGGGTCGCAGCATCTGAAGTACAATCCCTCTACTACCGAAAATAGTAGGACTCAAACGATGAAAACAACAGAACAGTATGAACAGAGCCTGAGGAAGCTCGACCTGGAAGTCTACATGTTCGGGGAGAGGGTGGAAAACATCGTGGACCACCCCATCATCAGACCTTCCATGAATGCAGTGGCCAAGACGTACGAAATGGCGTGGCGACCCGAATTTGAAGACATCATGACCGCCACATCTCATCTTACCGGCAACAAGATCAACCGCTTCACCCACATTCATCAGAGCAAGGAAGATCTTGTGAAGAAGACCAAGATGGGGCGCCTGATGGGGGCCCACACGGGTTGCTGTTTTCAGCGCTGTGTCGGCATCGATGCCTTGAACGCCCTTTCTATGACCACCTTCGCTATCGATGAGGCTCACGGCACCCGCTATTACGAACGCTTCAATGATTATCTCCGATATGTCCAGGAAGAAGACCTCATGTGCGACGGGGCCATGACGGACCCCAAAGGGGACCGGTCCTTACCGCCCCACAAGCAGGAGGACCCGGACCTCTATCTTCGGATCATTGAAGAGAACCAGGACGGACTGCTCGTCAGGGGGGCCAAGGCCCATCAGACCGGAGCCGTGAA
>JANQFG010000277.1 GCA_028277985.1 bacterium
AAACCGGGATTCGCGTACGGGGGTTCATGCCTCCCCAAAGACATGAAAGCCCTGAGAATCATAGCTCACGATAATTATATTGACTGTCCGTTGCTCGAAAATATTGAGCGGAGCAATGAAAGCCAGAAACGAACCGCCCTGGATCAGATCATCCAGTTCGGCAAGGAAAGAGTGGGGTTTCTTGGGCTGAGCTTCAAATCGGGCACGGATGACTTGCGGGACAGTCCGATTCTGGACGTTGTTGAAATCCTCTTGGGAAAAGGGTTTGATGTGCGCATCTACGATAGCAACGTTCATCTATCGAGGCTTACAGGGGCGAACAGGGAATACATCCTGAAGAAGATCCCCTTTGTCTCGAAGTTCATATCCGACAATGTAGACGAGTTGATCAACCACTCGGAAGTCATCGTGGTCGTCAACAAGGAAGAGGAATTCAGGGAAATACTGAATCGCGTGCCTAGCGATAGGATTGTATACGATCTTGTTAACATAGAGTTCGCCAAGAGGAATGAACTGACAGGGTATTTCGGAATTGCATGGTAGCGTCCGAAAGGAGAGGTTCATGAAAACAAGAGCAATGGCCAGATTCTTGGGTTTCGTACTTATACTGTTCCTTGTCTCCTCCTGTGGGGCAAAGAACATAGGCGGACCTCCACCGGAGTTGAAGCCTGATGTGGCGAACCGGTATGTCATTGGCCCAGAAGACGTTCTGCGTATAGACGTCTGGAGGCATCCGAACAATTCTGTGACCGTTCCGGTCAGAAGCGACGGGAAGATCTCCGTTCCTCTGGTGAACGACATCCAGGCAGCGGGCCTTACTCCCGAGGAACTCAGAAACGAAATCGCGAAGGGCCTCGTCAAGTTTATAGAGGATCCGACGGTGTCCGTAATTGTGGAGGCGATAAACAGCCTGAGAATCACAATCTCAGGGAATGTGAACGCCCCCGGGGTGTTTAAGGTAGGGGGCAGTCTTTCCCTCTTGGAGGCGATGTCGTTGGCTGGGGGGCTGAGCGAGTTCGGTGATGGGAAGAGAGTCCGAATCGTCAGAAGAGAGGGGGCCGAGGAGAAGATGTACCAGGTGAACTACAATCAGGCAATAGGCGGAGAAGACATGTCTCAGAACATCAGAATCCTGCCGGGGGATAGCATCATAGTACCGTAGGGAATGGAACAGTGGATTCTTTTCCTGTCGGCGGAAGTCAGGAAGAATCCTCGAGAGATCATGAGGTTTTCATGGGAAAATTTGACCAGGTCCTGGAAAAGGCGAAAGCCGATGGATTGATCAGGCCGCTGGAACGTGAAAAGAAGGTCGGGAAGCCCTCTTCAACTGGCAAATCCAAGCAAACGGATGAAAGGGCGGAACCGTTGCCGCTTTCGAATGACGAAGAAAAGAGCCCGGTCACGATGGACGTGCCGGTGGAGCGGCCGGAACAAAAGCGCGCCTTTGTTCGGACCAGGGGGATTTCTGAGCCGGAAATGCAGGACAGTATCAGCATCCCCACAGCCGAGAATCAGGGCAGAGGCCCTGAAGTACGTTCCCCCCGGAGGGAGGAACGCGGGCTTGGTGTGCGAGGTGAAGGAAAGAAGGAAGAGACCCAGGAAAGGACCAGTATCGAGGACCGGCAGACGATTGCACAGTCCCTTGATTCGCTACGCGCAGCGGCCGGCAAGGGACTGTCGGGTGACGGCGCGAAGGAGTTCATTTTCAGAAAAGGAAAATCAGCGAAACACGCTGTCACGCTTCTGAAGCCCAGTTCAGCATTTGCGGAGTACTTCAGGGTGATTCGGACGCGCGTTCTTTATGCCGCTAAAGAAAGAAAAGCCAGAGTCATCTTTTTGACCAGTACTGTCCCGAAAGAAGGTAAGTCATTCATCGCATCAAACCTTGCGTTGAGTATGGCAAACGGGCTGGATCGGCCCGTGTTGTTGATTGACGCGGATTTCAGAAAGCCCTCCCTTCACACAACCTTTGGCTTTGGAGCAACCAGAGGTCTCTCTGACTTTCTGGCTGATCAAAGCTGTCAGTTGAGCAGTGTCATTCAGGGCACGAGCTTCCCGCGACTTTCCGTACTGCCCGCAGGCTCGTGCCCCGAAGGCTCAACGGAGTTGCTGGCCTCCGATGTCATGAAGGTCTTTGTAGAACACGTGAAGTACGAAGATGAAGAGCGATATGTCATTCTCGATGGGCCACCAAGTGAAATATCGGAGACACTCGCCTTGAGCAAGCTGGCGGATGGGACCGTTCTCGTGGTTAGGGCAGGGTATGGGGATAAGCGAAGGACAAAGAGGACAGTTGATGGCATCGGTGCAAACAACATTCTAGGCATTGTTCTCAACCATACAAGTCTCAAAATGAACGACTACTATCACTACTATAAGAAGACAAAGTAGCAGGTTTGCGGGGCCGCATGTATTGTCCCTGGCGCCGCTCATCGTAGAAGACATTCGTAGGGCCTTGTGTTCTGTAGGAGATCCTCATGGTCGACAGTCGGAAGTCGGTAGATCCGCTGGAAAACCTCTTGGCGATTCTGCTTTCGCGCAAGTGGTTAGCTGCCACGGGTTTCTCCGTCGTTCTCATTATTACCATCTTGGGGGCTATTTCATTGCCTCCAACATACAGGGCTTATACAAGCATCTTTATAAGTCGTCCTCCAGTCATTTCGCGGATGGGGCTCCCGCTGAGCGAAGAGGTGACAGGTAGGTCATT
The DNA here is from genome assembly GCA_028277985.1 of bacterium. Taxonomy (GTDB): domain Bacteria; phylum Desulfobacterota; class DSWW01; order DSWW01; family DSWW01; genus S015-6. The sequence goes on from JANQFG010000277.1 coordinate 2,708, forward strand.
TCTAGCAAACCAGGTCACCATTATCCAGAGCCGGGTGATTTTTGAAAGAGTTGTCTACCGGTTGAATCTGCATCGAAGACCCGTCAAGAAGAGTTTTAAGTCGAGAACGAAGGAGCAGATCTATGAGCTTCTAGGGATGACGAAGAGGACTCCCAATCCTGTCGAAGGGGCCATTGAAGGCCTGCGACAGGCGGTCTCCGTCAAGAAGCCAAGAGGCACTAATATTGTGGTGATCGAAACCGAAGCTCGGTCTGCCGAATTCTCAGCCACGCTGGCGAATACGGTGGCAGAGGTTTACGTGGAATACGCCAAAGAGCTTTTCACAGAAAGCACCCAGAGTGGCTACGGCTTTCTAGAAGATCAATTCATAGAGGCCGAAGAACGGCTTGCCGGGGCTCAAAGGGATCTGGATGTGTTCAAGAAGCGGGAAATGAGCTTTCTCATACCCGCAGAGAGTTCGGTTATAGCGCAGATGTTGGGCCAACTAGAGGAGGAAAGTGCGCAAATTCAGGCGCAGCTTGAACAGTTGAGGAGGGAAAGGGCAAGAGCCGAGGACGGGGGAGCTGGAGGGCAGATGTTGGTGGCCAGTGGCGGGGCGAATCCGGAAACAGAAGCGCTTGAGGAAGAACTGAAGACTCTCAGAGCTGAATTGTCCAATACCCTGGTCTATCTGAAGGAAGATCATCCGGACGTAAAAAGGATCCGTAATCGAATTGGCCAGGTGGAAGGTCGAATCGAGGAGGCCGCGGGCAGGGCGAGTGGGGCAGATGGAGATCGCAGTTCGGAAGATGGCATGGCCCGGTTGAAAGAGAAAGAAGATCTGGAGGCGAGAAAAAGCTTCATAGCCGGCCAGATAAAGAGAATTCTGGCACAGAGGCAAGCATTGATGGAGAAACAGGCTGCGCAGGAAGTATTGGCGCGGGATGTTGCAAGACACCGAGAAAGAGCGGAAGCCCTCAGGGCGGCGGTCGAGCAGGCTCGGGCGATCCGATCAACAGACCTCATCTTGGAGAGCATAAAGATAGTTGACCGAGCATTTCCCCCGCCGTTTGCCTCGAGGCGGACCCAGTTGCTTCTACTGGCTGTAGGGGGCGTGGTTGGGCTGGCTTTCGGGATCGGGATGACATTCATCGCCGAGTACTTCGACGAATCGCTAAAGACAGCGGAGGAGGTAGAAGAGTACTTGGATATTCCCGTGTTGGGTGTCATTCCTACGGTCAACAGAAAACTGTAGAGGCTTGTGCTTCCGAGAGGGTTTTTGACGGATGAGAGAGATTGTACCGCAGAAAATGGACAGCAGGCAGCTCAAGTGGCTGATGCTGGTCTTGGTCGGTGGACTCGTCTGCGGGATGATCCCTGTGTTCGTTTTTCTGAGACTGCCGCTAACGTACGCAACTATTCTTAGTGCAGGGTTGGTCTTCCCTGTAGTCGCACTGGTTGTCGGGGACTCGAAGCGACTCCTGCTTGCAGCGCTCGCTACATTACTGCCGATAACAGTGGAGATTACGCCCAACCACACCGGATATGTAGGAGATATCGCAGGGTACATCGTATCCTTGTACGATGCCGTATTGGTCGTTCTGTACCTGATGTGGTTCGGGGAGATGGTTTACGGAAGAAGGGAATATCAAATCAGGTTTTTCCCAGCAATCAGTATCCCCGCCATCTTGCTGGTTTTGGTCGCGTGGGCGTCCACGTTGGTAGCGGAAAGACAAGATCTAAGCATATATGCGAATATTCAAGTAATCAAACTGTATCTGACCTTCTTCTATCTTGCCAACAACATAAGGAGCGAGAGCGAAGTAAGATTTCTCGTCTTGGTGCTCATGCTCGGGCTACTGTTCGAGGGAGCGCTGGGATTCGCACAGCACCGTTACGACGAGCCATTCTGGCCCTCGGCATTGGGAGGCCGCGATTGGATTGATTCCAGAGTCGCGGGTACGTGGCGTTCGTATAACGACTTTGCATGGTATCTCACCTTTGTTTTGCCAATCTCACTGAGCATGTTCTTCGGTGAGAGATCACTCTCTTGGCGAGTCGTGTGCAGCGCCTCGCTTCTATTCGGATCAGCTGCCTTGATGTGGACGAACTCGAGGGGGGGATGGATAAGCTTTGCAGCCGGACTCGCGTTCGTTGGTGTGTTTGTCTTGTTGAAGACACGGGGAAAGCGGATGGTGGCTGGGCGATTCTTTGTCTGCATCCTTGTGGTCTTGTTGGCGGTGCCGATTTACCCCAGGCTGTACAGCAAGGTCGCGGGCCGATTCTTGGGAGATGATAAAGGATCTGCGCAGTCTAGAATGCCTCAGTTTGAAATGGCCTACAACATGATGAAGGAGAATCCGGGTCTTGGCGTCGGCATCAACAACTACGCGATTGTCATGGAGCAATACGACTATTCAGAAGAGGGGATTGAATCGCACACCGAGCACGCTGTACATAATATCTATCTACACCTGGGCGTCGAAATGGGACTGCTTGGGTTGTCGGTCTTCCTGTGGTGCATGATGGTTGTCTTTGTCTCAGGGATTGGGTGGATTGGTGGAAACAGCTCGTTTGGGGCCTATGCTGTGATAGGACTGATGGGTGGGATCTTGGCGTTTCTGGTGCACGGGCTAGCCGATGTTGCGTACTATGGAGGGAAACTGTATCTGATTGTTTGGTTTTTCGCAGGAATGATCTACGGAATCAAGAACGTTGGGGAGGAAGGTGGGAGGGCTATGGCGCATGGAGCGTAGGGAATGAATACTATCCGCAGGTTAGCTAAGAATTCTATCGCCTCCTTGTTGGTACAGGCGTGCGTGCCGGCGGTTACGTTTGTTCTTGTCCTGGTCATCGCCCGTCGTCTAGGTACGGATAGCCTGGGAGAGTACTCCGCCGCGCTCTCCATGTACTATATCTTTCAGGCAGTTTCAACGTTCGGGCTCACTCTCCTGATAACGAGAGACGTGGCCCAGGATAAGTCAATCGCCAACAAGTACATGGTTAACGGTTCATACATTGCGGTCTTTCTTTCAGCAGTTGCCTCTGTAGCGATGTGCGTTAGCGTGAATTGGGTCAGTTCGGTTCCCACGGTCAGGTACAGCGCATATATCCTAAGCAGCTCATTGGTCTTCTATTCATTGTCGGTGGCGTTTCAATCAGTGTGCAGGGCATATGAGAGACTAGAGTACGTTGCGATCTGCCAACTAGCTGCAAGTGTGTTGAAAGTGGGATTGGGTGTGCCTCTCCTTCTGAAGGGGCACGGGATATTGGCAATAATGTTCGTCATTTTGGGAAGTACGATCCTAAATGCGGTGATGAGTCTCTATTTCAGCCTGCGACTAGTCCCTGGGCCGCTGGGGAAGTTTGACCCTCAATTCTGCAAGAAGGCTCTGATGGCCGTCCCGGACTTTGGCTTCATTATTATACTGAGCACTGTGCGATTCAATATCGATGTTATTATGCTGACCAGACTTCTGGGGGTCGAGGATGTTGGGTACTATAGTGCCGGGCTTAAGCTTGCGAATATATTCAAACTGGGAATAAGCTGCTATATAATGGCGCTTCAACCGATTGTATTCAGGGTGTTCGCCTCATCCGCAGAGAAGTTTGAAAGTGCGTGCAGGGAGTCAACGAGATACCTGGTAATCGGGGTTCTTCCCATTGTCGTGGGGGGGGCGTTGATCTCACAACCATTGATCGGCCTCGTATTCGGTGAGGAGTATCTTCCTAGTTCGTCGGCGTTCTCGATACTTCTTTGGACGTTGCCGTTCTACTCATTGAATCAGATATTCGCAAACGCACTGATGGCGGGGAATCACCAGAGGAACAACTTGCAGGCGAATCTGATCGGGGTGATTGCTGGAATTATACTGAACTTGGTGCTAATCCTCCAACTCGGCTATATTGGCGCAGCAATATCAACCGTTTTGACAACAGTGATCGTGGCTGCTTCACAGTACTGGTTTGTCTCGAAAAAGCTCTTCAGGATCAGGTTCTTTAAGTTGCTGTGGAAACCTGTCGTGTCTGTATGTATGATGGCTGGAATAATGATGTTAACAAAGGATTTCAACATGTTTGTTGTGTTCAGTGTTGCCGTGGTGGCGTATCCGGTGTGTTTGATCATCCTGAGAGAATTCACTGAGAAGGATGGAGAGTTGGTTAGGGGTCTAATCAGAGGGTAGGGATCGTTCGAAAAGGTGCTGTGAGATTTATGGGTTGTTTGGCTGCTGTCGGATATTCTGTCACATGGGCGTGGGTTTGCGTTCTTTCATAGGAATGGATGGCCATGTCCCTGCACCGTTGGTGCTGCATAGGTTTGTGCATGAGTTCGGACCTGTACAGTATTCGGGTTGGGGTTCATCTGGCAGAGTATTTGGAATAAGAATGTATGATTAGGGGGTTGGAGGATGGTTAGTCCTTACCTCTTGTTCGGATGGGCGGACGGTGTATAGGTGGAGAGAAGTAGTTGTCGTAGAGGGGGTACCCGAATGCGAATAGCAATGGTGGCTTTTCCCGGAGTAGAGTACACGATTGAGCTTTCAGAAGGGTTGGCGGAGTTTGAAGATGTTCTGCTCATGCTCCCAAAGCCCCAAGCGGTACGGTTTGAGGATATCATCAAGAAACACGTGAAGGTGTACCCATTCTATTTCCCAAGAATGCGATACCCGACAAACCTCTTGATGGCCTACGATGTTGTAAGGAAGATCAATGAATTCAAGCCGGATATTGTGCATTTGCAGCGAGGTAACCCGTGGTTCAACGTTGCGGCGTTGCCATTCTTGAATCGCTATTGCCTGGTCACGACCATACACGATGTTATTCTGTTAGATTTCCCATCGCAGAGAATTCCGAGATTCACGTATAAGCCAGCGGTCGAGAAGGCAAACCAATTGATTGTCCATGGAGAGAGGTTGAAGAAAGCGATGGTAAGAATGCACGAGAGGCGTACGGAGGATGTACACGTCCTGCCCCGAGGGGTTAACTCGATCTATACGAGGTACATCGAGAAGCCGTGTGAAGATGATGGGCGCACGGTGCTGTTTTTCGGGAGAATCTGGGAGTACAAGGGGTTGAAGTATCTCATCGAGGCGGAGCCGATGATAAGAGATAGTGTGCCGGATGCGAAGATCGTAATAGCGGGTGTGGGTGAGGATTTTGGTAGATATGAGGCAATGATTGTGAATAGGGATGGTTTCGAAATTCACAACAAGTTCATTCCCCACACGATGGTTGCTGAATTGTTTCAGAAGGCGAGCATCGTGGTCTTGCCATATGTCGATGGGTCCCAGAGCGGTGTGATTCCAATGGCTTACAGCTTCAAGAAGCCGGTCGTTGTGACCGACGTGGGAAGTTTGCCTGAAAACGTCGACGAGGGGATTACGGGATGCGTGGTGCCTCCAAAGAGTAGCAGCCAACTTGGGGCAGCGATTATAGATCTGTTGCTAGATGACGAAAAGAGGGTGGCGATGGGTCAGAATGCATACAGGAAAACAAAGGAGGAGCTTTGTTGGAAGAACATCGCGAAGAGAACCATTGAAGTGTATAGGAGAGCTCTTAGTCTGAGATGAGGAATGGGGGTAAACGGGACGATCTGTAGGTAGGGTATGTGAAAGTCTCGGCGGGCCCTTGTTGAGGAAGGCCATGAGAACATCACATGAAGGAAGAAGGTCGGCTATTCGGATGGTCGGCCTGGTTCTGTCCTGTGTAATGGTAGCAGTTCTCTGCTACTACTTCGGGGCAGTATGGCAAACGAATAGTGAATTTAGGAAGAGATATGACGCGAGAAAAGAGGTTGCGCTTCGGAAGTTCCCGTATCCGTATAGAGCGGGTCTCGCGATCTCCAGTGATTGCGATAATCTCGAGACCCTTGCGGAGCTCGTCGAGATCCAGACTTTCATGAGTACAAAGGAAATGACTAGTATGGGGCGGGGACTAGGTCTCGATTTCGCATACAACTTCTTCTTCTTCGAACCAGTTGAGGAGGCAATATCCTATTATCATCCGGATGGTCAGGTTGCCCCCACCTTGAGGAAACTAATTAGGGCCGGTGATATTGATGCCATTCACTCCTTCGGAAAGAAAAAGGACTTTGTTCGGGAAGATGCTGTCCGCGCGATCCAAGAGATGAGGAGGGAGAGGCTCGAGATAGAGGTGTGGATCGACCACACGCAAGCGATAGATAATCTTGGCGATGACGTTACTTTTGGGGAAGGCGATCATCCTGAATCGGCGGCGTATCATGCTGACTTGACCTTGGCGTATGGGATCAATTTCGTCTGGATGGGCAGAATTAGCATGCTCGTAGGGCAGGTCGCGCCGATTGGAATCGGAAGCTTCATGAGTCTGTTTGATAAACAACATGCACTTGCCTCATGCAAGAACATCGGCAAGGAACTGGCGAAGAACGTGCTAGGAGTTTTCGGAAGCGGGAAATACGCAATCCATGGAACGAATGATCTGCTGAAGATCAGTGAGCTAGATGATGGTCAGAAGGTGTATGAATTCGTGAGATTTGACAACCACTGGAAAGGGGTGGCGGCGGAGGACAATGCGAGAGGATTGGAGTACCTAATCTCTGAGAGAAACCTTGGTCGGTTGAAAGAGGTTGGCGGATACATGATCGTATACACGCATCTGGGAAAGAACAAGGGTTACGATTCGTTCATACCGGAAGGAACGATCACAGCGCTGAGACATCTAGCCGAAGAAGGCGAGAGCGGTGCGATATATATTACAAAGACGTCAAAATTGCTTAATTACTACCTCGCACAGAAATACCTAGAATGGTCCTATGAGGTGGGGAAGGATTCAATAAGGATAGTAATCGGTAACATAAATGATCCTCTGGCCGGGGAGATCATGCCCTCGAAGGAGGATTTAGAAGGCTTCACTTTCTATGTTCCGGTGAACACGCCCACAGAGATATACGTTGGCGGACAAAGAATGAACGGTGTTGTCAGGAATAGAGCGGACCATACAGGTAAAGAAAGCGTGACGATCAAGGAAGGATAACGAAGCAGAAGCAGTCTTGGGAGAACATTCGGAGTCTGATCAGCATTGGATCATGTACCCATGGAGTCGAAACATGGATAGGAGTAGTGGGAGGCATAGGATTGGTGTCCTGGGTGCGGGACGTGTTTCGAGAGATATGCATCTGCCTGTTCTCAGAAACATGCCTGATGTCTCGGTTTGCTGGATCTGCGATCAGGACAAGGAACGCGCGAGGGGCCTGGCAAAGGCATACGGCGTTCCGAGCGCCTTCGAAAGGATCGAAGAGTGTAGTGATGTAGATGTGGTGCTGGTCGCAATCCCGGTGGGGGCCCGCCGTGGAGTAATGGACCATGTCTTCAAGAGAGGATGGCACGCCTTTTGTGAGAAACCTTTTGCAGCGTCCTTGAGTGAATACGACGAATATGTGAGAAAGAGTGGTGAGACCAGGGTCGCTCTGGGTGTCGGGCTCTTGCGGAGATATGGTCCGGGAGTCATGTTAGGCAAGGAGATTGTTGGCACGGGGATTTTCGGCCCGATCAGAAGAATCTGGGGAAGCGAAGGGAGCAGAACCAAGCGAACGGGACAGGGGGCCGACTGGTATATGACAGATGCGAAGAGTGCGGGGGGAGGGGTGTTAATGGAAACAGGTTCCCACCTTGTTGACCAGCTATGTACGATTCTTCAGGTTGCGGAGTATGAACTGGAGTGCTGTAGACAAAAAAGGAATGGAGAGCTTGAATTTGAGACCCTGTTTTCGGGGGTCGTTTCAAATGACAGCCAAGAGAATATTCGACTCATGTTCCATGTGAGTCGGCTCGAAGACCTTTATAACGGTATATTCATCGAGTTTCCGAATCTGATACTGAAATGTGGGCTGTTTTTTGAAGAAGAAGTGGAATTCCTCTCACCGAAGGGAGAGCCCGTCGCGATCGTGCATGCTCCTGGCGGGGCGAGGACACTGAATCAAGCACTTTATTGTGAATGGCAGGATTTCTTAGCCGAAGTGGTCACGGGGCAATCGTCGTATGTCAACGCGAATACCGGGCGCGTAGCCGCAGGAATCATAGAAGATTGCTACAAGAAGGCCGAGGTCATGAGTGTTAGCGATACAATCCTGAGATAGCGGGGAGCAATAGGAATGATTGTTGGAGTAACAGGCGCCGCTGGGCAGGTCGGTTCTGTATTGGTGAGACGCTTGTTGGATATTGCGGATGTCAAGACGGTCGCGGTCTGCCGGAATTCCATTAGCGCTGGGGTAGTGCAGTCCTTGGCTCCAGATTGCGAAATCCGAATGGGATCGATCACAGAGATGGAATCGGCAAAAAGGATTCTGGGCGATTGTGACGTCATCGTGAATAGCGCGCTTGCGATGGTCAGCGGGAGGCCACGAGAGTCACGTTTGCTGAACAAAGCAATCATTGATTGTTGTCTGGAGATGCCGGGTCTAAAATCTCTGATACACTTCAGTAGCGTCTCGGTCTACGGGGCGTGCGTAGATTCGAAAAACTCCCGTAGAGGCACATTTTCTCAACCGAGACCCGACAATGATTACGGGCGGTCGAAACTGTACATCGAGAGATATGCCGAACAGAGATGCAGACAAAAGAAGCTGAATCTGTGTGTCCTAAGGCTCGGCCATGTGATAGGAGCGGGGATGGATCGATCAAGGCAGTTGATCGAGGCGGCAGCTGATCCTGCTTTCGAATTACCATTTAACGGCGAATTGCCGTCGAATACCGTACACGTTGAGCGCCTGGCTACCGCGCTCATCGACTGTATTCTGGGAGGTATTCCCGAAGGGGCGTTCAACATGGCTGACAGAAACCGAACGTGGCGTGAGGTCATGGATTGGCACTGTCGCTGGACGGGTCTGGAAATGGTGAGAGGAATGGTACGAGAACGCTCCGAGGACTTGGTGGAAGATTATAGAAGGCGATCCGTATTGCGGGATGTGTTGGGTTGGACCAGAAGCCTGCCGCTGATGAGTCTGGCGACGAATCCGACGATCATGGATTTCGGTTTTAGAGTACTGACGATGGCACCAGAGAGTGTAACCCGCAGTGTGGCGAGTGCTTACAAGCGCAGAAGCGCAAAGGGCGATATGGTGCCGCCGTCTGTGGGTGGCGCTGGAACCGTTGCTCCGTACTATTTGTCGGCGCGAATGCCTGGTAGGTATCTGGATGGAGTCGGGGAGATCGATGATTTGCCTCCGTCGGACGATGAGGTTGGTCTAGAACTGAAGAAGTGGTTTCAGAAGTATTCCCAGGCTACGTGGCTTCCGGATGTGGTGTCTGAACTCTTGGGCGGGAAAAGGCCTTCGTGATTCTCATGAGCATGATCCCAAGGAGTCCCGGAATGGAGAGGATGGAGGAATGAAAGTCCTGGCGATCACAAACATGTACCCATACGAAGAAAACCCTCACTACGGCATATTCGTCAAAGAGCAATTGGAAAGACTAGAGACACATGGCGTGGAGATTGATGTATTGTTCATCAACGGACAGAGGAGCAAACTGAATTACCTTAAGGGGGTTTTTGAGGTGCGCCGGAAGGTCAAAGAGAACAACTATGACCTAGTCCATGCGCACTATGTCTTCTGTGGATACATCGCGAGGTTTCAGGGTAAGTATCCGATCGTTCTGACTCATCACGGGATAGAAGTGCTGAGGAGTTACCAGGCGCCGCTTTCTCGATTCATTTCTCCGTTGGTGGACAGGGTGATTGTACGATCTGACGAGATGAGGGATGCCCTGCAAAGAGTGCATCCGTACATAATACCTGCTGGAGTCGATCTTGACCTCTTCAAGCCTGAGGAGAAAGAGGTCGCCAGAAGGAAGTTGCAGTTGCCTGTGGACAAGAAGCTGGTGCTTTTCGCGGGAACTATACGACCGGAAAAGAGGTTTCATCTGATCGAGAAGGCGGTTGGCAGACTGAAAGAAGAGGATCCTGACGTTGAGTTGGTTGCAGCGTGCAAGCAACCTCATTCTGTCATTCCATCCTATATGAACGCATGCGACGTACTGGTGTTGGTTTCGACTGCGGAAGGTTCCCCGAATGTGATCAAGGAGGCGATGGCCTGCAACTTGCCAATCGTCTCAACCAATGTTGGGGATGTTTCGCACGTCTTTGGCACAACGAAAGGGTGTTACATTTGCAGTGCAAGTCCTGAGAGTATTGCTGAGAGTGTTCGCAAAGCCTTGAGCTTCGGTAGACGGACCGAAGGTAGGACTAGGTTGCTCGAACTCGGTCTGAGTTCTAAGCAGGCTACAGAGAAGATCATCAGAGTTTACGAGGATGTGTTAGGAATTAGAGGGAGGGACGATGACGAGGCGTCGGATTTGCATAGTTAGACAGGGATGGTTCCCTGATGACGTTCGGGTGCGGAAAGAAGCGCTGGCCCTGGCCGCTCAAGGCTACGAGGTGGATGTCATTTGCCTGAAAGGGAAAGGCGAAAAGGGGAGGGAGACTTGTCGAGGAGTGAAGGTCTATAGGATCCCCATGGCGAGGAACCGGAAGGGTATCGGGAGGTACGCGCTGCAATATGGGGTTTTCTTCGGTCTTGCCACGATCCTTCTCTGTGCGCTCTATATGAAGAGGCGGTACAATTTCGTTCAGGTGAATAGCCTGCCAGATTTCTTAGTGTTCTGTGCTTTCTTACCGAAACTCTTCGGTGCACAAGTTGTATTGGATTTGCATGAGCCGGCCCCGGAACTCTTTGCGACCATCTTTGGTGAGGACCAGACAAGTCTGCTCCGGTTCGTTGAATTCGCAGAAAAGATCAGCGTACGATTTGCAGATCGGGTCATAACAGTGAGTGATGAGATGAAAGAGAACTATGTCGGAAGGGGCGCACCGGCATCGAAAATAGACGTGGTGCTGAATGTTCCAAATCTGGAGTTCAGTCGAGAGCTATACGGGGATGAGCTTGAAAGAACCGACGGGAGATTCTCAATTGTCTGCCACGGTACCATGCTAGAGCGCTACGGGCAGGATACGGCGATTCAGGCGGTTAGGATCGTGAAAAAAGAGGTGCCTGAAATCGAACTGACAATACTGGGATCCGGTGACTATGAGGTGTTTCTGAAGAGCATGGTTTCTGAGCTTGACCTTGGCGATCATGTACGATTCCTGGGGTTTATTCCCTTCCTTGATGTCGTGAAGACTATAGGGAGGTGTGATGTGGGGATTGTACCGGTGAAGAAGAATTCCTACTCGGACCTTGTTCACACGAACAAGATGTTTGAGCTAATCTCGATGAAGCGACCCGTAATCATCTCGCGAACGAACGCGGTTGAAAACTTCTTTGGCGAGGATGAAGTTCATCTCAAGTATTTCGAGTCTGGTAATGAGGAAGACTTGGCCAGGTGCATCGTTGAGCTGTATCATAACCCTGAGAAAAGGAAGGAAATGGCGAAGAACGCGTATGAGAGATTCCAGTCGGTACGATGGGAAAGAGTACAGGAGAATTACTACAGCATATACGACAAGCTGAAGAAATGACCATGTACGGTTTCAATTTGGTGTTGAGGGAACCGTCATGTCGCCACTATCGCAATCGAATCACCAATCTGCATATCTTCGAGAAGCTTTCTCTGATCAACCCCACATAGCGCGGCTTGATGGTCGACATCCAAGGCATATGCCTGAAGCATGATGTTGATGAGCTGGTAGCCGACTTCCCAAATGGCTCTGGCATGTTGATCGATCCTGCTCAATATGATGAAGGTTTCTTTCTGTTCAAACATCTGCCGAAGGTTTTGAAGTGCCTGCGGGTCCGCTTCACGCATAGGAATGGTCGAATGAGTCGGCCGACCTTGGGTCCAATTCTCATACTTGTACACAGTCTTTCGTTGAATCAGATGTAGGCAGGAGGTCTGGATCCGATCCGACCAGAAGGGAATCGTCATTCCCCAGGGTTTGGACTTATAGAGATGCGGTGTTCTGCCGCGTGCCGCCCAGAGCAGCTGACTGGCGTCCTTGGCGGTTGCCTTTCTTCTGCCTGAACGATGATTGTCTAGATCAGAAAGCGCGGAGAGTAAAGGCACTTCACCATCTCGTACTGGGTCAGGCAGATTGCCCTTCATCCAGGGTCTTCTTCCCGCAGGCTCTCCAGCGTGCCAATAGGAGCCTTCGTAGCTGGGTATCATGGGGTTGAGCTTTTCTCTAACGGTCCCCAATAGACCGTTGTCAAGAGGGCGGCCATCGATTCCAAGATTCTTGAAGACCATGCCGATGCCGAGGGCTGCACAGACCAGTCCCGCTGCCTGCTGCTGCATGCCGCTTTCCACCATCATCCAGTCTCTCTGGATCCCAGGGGGAACGTCTTCAATGGAAAAAGTGAGCATATTCCCCTTGGCAAGAGTCTCGACCCGCCCTTGTGTGAAACGGGGTATTTTTTCAGTGAGAGCTACTATCTGATCGATCTGGTGTCCGGTGAGTTTCTTAGTATTATCGAACATGCCCCAATGGTGATACTTCTGGTTTGCCGAATAATCACTGGTGCATCGGGAGTTCAGGGCCTTTTCTACGGACACGGTCTGCCCCTCCGGAGGGAGGACGTATGTCGTTGATTGGCCGTCGGGCGATTCTTCTTTTGGAGGAAACAAGACGTACTTGAGCTTCCCGATAATCTTGTTTCTGAGAGTCGATTCAACACCGAAAAATACTAGGGTCAGAAAGCCTACCAGGCCGATCAGTACTCGCAAGAACCCCCTCCTGTTCATGCTTCATTCCTCGCTTCATTGACAACCATCTGGTACTTTCCGGACACCTCCGGATGTATCTTGGCCACGTACTCAAGCTCAAGCTCTGTCTCAGGTGAGAAATTCCTGGCGATGGTCTCATGAATGTAGCGTTCAGTGTCCTCGTTATAGCCTGAATCCCTTTCCACCAGGATCCGCAAATCTCTGGTCCGGGTATAGATGATTTGAAATCGTTTGATCGCACCGGAAACCTTGCCGGACATGAATGTACGGCACCAGAAATTCGGGGAGATCATTCGCCCCTCTTTTGTCTGGAAGATTTCACCGGTTCGACCCAGGAGGTTCGAGAGGACCTGAAGGGTCCGACCACAGCTGCAATCGGAATCTACGATTTCGCCAACATCCCCCATACGGTAGCGAATAAAGGGCATGGGTGAGGGATCGATCGTCGTGACAAGGATTTCCTGGCCTGTTTGTTCGACGCCCTCTGCACTTAGTGACACTGCCTCAACGATCATATTCTCCTGGTTGATATGAAACGATCCACGAGGGCATTTCGCTGCAATGTGCCCGACCTCTCTTGCGCCATAGATGTTGGTCACAGAACACTGAAACGCCTCTTTCATCAGCTTCTCTTCGTGATCATAGACGGGCGCAGCCCAACCAACCACAACCTTCGGCCTGTAACCGTCAGGGAGGCCTCCAGACCGATTCACGTATTCGGCCAGCCCGGCGAGAGCGGAGGTGAAACCCCAGAGTATCTCAGGCTTGAACTTCAGAATGTTCTTCAGGCAGACGGAGTAGTGCTCATCATCCAGATTGACCCCGGGCAGAATGAGTTGATGCCAGAGCATCCATCTTAGCTGGACAACACTGCTCTTCGGCATGTAGTCGACGGACAAGCGGGTCATTCTGGCTTCTTTGGCTCCAGGTCGAACGCCGAACCAGTTCTTCAGTCTCAATTCATGCACCCAATTCATTGCAGTTCTTGAGCCGTCCTCGTAGAAGACAGTCGGAGCACCGGTTGAACCACTGGAGGTATTCTTGATAAGCCTGTGCCTCCGAAAAGGGGCGAAAGGCAAGGGAGCACCTGGTTCCTTCGGAGAATTGTCTGCAAAGGGCACCGACGACTGCATCCTTACATCGACCATGTCTTTGTGATGATTGATAACGTCTTCCCTGCTCAAAGGGGGGATTCGATTGATGTCCTCGATCTGTTTGATATCCCCCGGACGAAGTCCGATCTCCTTGAAGACGCGCGTGTAGTAAGGGACATATTTGTCGGCGGAGGTGATCGTCTCCCTGAGGCGTGCTAGTTGTAGTTCGCGCAATAATTCGATGGAGAGATGTTCCGATTTCTGCAGGGCGTGAAAGTCACTGAGGATGTTCTTCCTGTTGAACAAGTAGTTCGTCAGCGGAAAGGTGATCCTGCCGATGACTGCCTCGTGCAGCCTTTGAGGGTAGTTCATCCTGCTACCTCGAGTTCACGCCAGAATCTGCGACCGAAGATCTTGAAGAAATGAACATCCTTGAGCTCCCTAAATCCAACCCGCCTTGCCAACTTCAACGAGGCCTCATTGCTCCTCAGGGCGCCTCCATAGAATTTGTTGACTCCTCGTTTCTTAAGCTCGGTAAAGGCTTCGTATCTCAAGGCGCTTCCCAAGCCGAGACGCCGGTACTGCTTTCTAATGGTAATCTGTTCCGACCAGGCTTCATCTCCTTCTAGCCTTCTGTCCTGCTCCAGCAACGGAATATGCAATTCGCCAAAGGATATCAAATTGAAGCCTGCGACGATGCCCTTGTCCGATGCAACAAGGATCAGGCTCTTGTTCTCGAGTTTCTCCACGATTCGATGGGCGAGCCACTCTTCCATTTCTTCGATCTGAGCTATGATTTCGGAATCATTTCTGTCAAGCACCTTGAAGACGATGTTGTTTGTCTGAGTGGGAGGGATTCTGAGGTCTTGAAGATCGAGACCATAGATCCGATAGACCCTGTGTAGCCAAACAGGTGCCAGAAAGAAGGAGAGAATCTTCTTCAGGACGACCGCCCAGCCGTAGTCCTCGAGATTCCGCTGGAATTTCCTGTGTATCGTGCGAAATTTCATAGAACCGGTAGAAATGCAGCACTTGGTTTCGATGGGGTCAAAGGAAAGGCCCCCCCTCCGTCTACGGGTACGTCGCAGGCATCTACGAGACAGGCTCGGTTGTTTCGTTCAGTCGAGTTCAACATGCCCCTTCCAATTTGGATGGGGTTCAAAGGTCAGGTCGCGTCTTTCTACCAGATCCGACAGATTGAGAACGTTGTCACCATCGACTACTTCGATGTCTTCCTTTGTTCCGGCAAAGAGGGGCATCGCGTTCTCGGCATCCTCGAGTCCTTTTGTAATGAGTGGGATTTTGTCAATATCGAAACCCATCATGGTGGCGCCGACGGCATCGAGGGCCACTGGGTTGTGGCCGGCAATGAAGACCCCGGAAGCGACCGGATCCGGGATCAGGGGCCCATCTCCCTCACCGCCGATGATCCCGTCGATGAGACAGAAGAAGCTTCTCTGGGGCGCGTCGCAGAGCGTGCCTTCCCGATCTGCGTATATCGCTGCGCGGTTCAGATCGAGCAGGGTTCGCCATAGGGTGTCGTTTCCGTACCACATCGCTTCGAAGATTTCGTCCTTGAAGGGGAAGACTCTCTGAGACTCCCAGAGCAATTTCTTCGTAACCGCACAAACGAATTTGACCGGTATATAGGGATTCGCCTCTTTGATATCATGCAATCGCGTCACGATCTTCTTACGAACTGAAGGATTGATGTATTGATCCCCACCCTCTGACACCGATCCGGTAATGAAGTGAGGGAGACTGTCCTTCAGGGCGGGTAGCCCCATGAAGTTCTTGAGAGCCAGGGTGACCGCTGTCCGTCGATGTGTCTTGAGCTTGGGAATGCTGATCACCACATCACTGTCGAGGAAAGACTTGGGGAATAGATATTCATGTTTTCCATTGGCGTGGTGCTTGTACATGTTCTTGTAGCTGGCGATGGCAATACGAAGTCTCTTCGGGTCAATGTCCTTGAAGTAGCTTGAGTCTGCCAGGTCAACGAACCGGTAGCCGCGAGGGTCCTGTTCTATCTTGTCTCGACCCCAACGTCCATAGAGGTATGTCCTGACCGCTCGGTTCATTCTGAGATCGAAGCATTCGATGGGAATAGAAGTCTGGCCCCTGTACCAATTCAGGAGAGCATCAAAATAAGAGGCCTCCATAGCCTTATCGAAGTGGCTGGAATAGAGCTGTGAATCACCGATAATGATCCTGCCCTTGTTTTTCAGAGCAATACAGACATAGTCGAGGATCGGCCGTAGAACAGAGGCATGCACGATCACGGAAAACAGATCCTTGTTCTCTTCGTGCTCGTGGACCACGGTGTTCGGTTTGATGAATACGGTCATCCCCGGCTTGATCATCTTGCCGAAGGGGTTCCAGCCCTTCTTCCCATAGTTCTTCTTGTCGAGGCCCAGTTGGAACAGGCATTCTCTGATTTTCGAATAGATGTGATTGTTCGGGCCGAGGGATTCTCCTTCATATTCGGGATAGCGCTCCGGCGGATCGTATGGGAGATTGCTGGAATAGGCCTTTATGTCTGAGAAAACGATGGCCACTTTGTTGTCAACTATATTCATCGTACATAATCCTCCTTGCACTCGGAGCCGGTCTGAAGACGGGTCTGACGAGAGGTTTCCTAGGTTGAACGGACCTACGATAATACTATAAGAATTATACCATATTTCTGCCTGAGATGATAGAATTGAGCTCGAAAGGTGGTCTGAACAGAGACGTGTGATTCTTGACAACCTCAATCAAAGAGAGTATCCTCTTTTGTATTCTTTTGGTCATAATGGTGTAATGGATGTTCTCTCCTTTTGCCTTGGCCGGCCATAGCATGCGATTGAAAGAGGTAGGGTCGGCAACTCACCCCACACCACGAATACACTACGGCTGGTTAATCAGTAATGGGGGTTCCGATGGATGCAGTCATTGTACCTGAGCAGAAGAAGGAAGACTGGAACGAGTTCGTGTACAATCATCCCGACACAATTTCCTGGCACATCTACGAGTTCCACAAGGTCATAGAGGGCAGCTATAAAACAACGTACTATCCTCTTGGAGTCTATCGGGGAGACGAGATCTGCGGCATCTTGCCTCTCTATCATGTTCGCACCCTGCGCACGAAAGATCTACTGATTTCGTGCCCGTATGTCGTCGCAGGCGGGATCGTTGCCGATGATGATGATGTGAGGAAGGCCTTGCTGGACAAGGCGATCTCTCTGTCGGAGAAACACAATTCTTGTCAGATCATCCTGAAGCAGTACAAGAGAAAGAACGATCTGGATCTGGTAACCGATGAGAACTTCTATAACCGAGAGCTCAACCTGAACCAGAGCGAAGAAGAATTGTGGAACAGATTGTCCCAGAAAAATCAAGAAATGATTCGAGAAGCAGAAACGCATGATCTCGTCTTGGAGTATCCTTCGAACGATGTGAAGGGCTTCTACGACGTTGTTTTTGCCCAACATCATGCGAAGGGTATCCCCTGCCCGGGTATGAAATGGATCCAAAGCAAGTGGAACTTCGAGGACTATTCCTACAAGATCGCCCTCTTGAAAAGCAGGGGGGAGACTGTTTCTGTGACCATGGCAAAGCAGTTCAAGAAGACCGTCTCGCTTCCTTATTCGGCAATGCTGAAGCAAGACGAGAAGCACGAGATGTTCACCTACAAGCTGTATTGGGAACTCATAAAGAGATTGTCCCAAGAAGGGATAGAAATCATGCATTCCGGTCGAATCCCGAATACGGACATCGTGGATGCGTACCGGCTGGGATGGGGTGGGGTCAAGAACCAGTACTATTATCAGTATTATCCTGCAACCTGTGTACAGACGGAATTTGCGGTGAAGCGAGGGAAGAAACGCCAACTCTTCGAAAAAGTCTGGAAACGGCTACCCAGGGGGTTGGTGAGCCTCGTGGGGCCGGCAATCGTTGAGCAGTTTCCCTGAGAATCGAGTCCTGCGTTCAGATTGGCGCCAATTATCGATCCGAACCTCGCATCTTTTTTCCGTTTGCGCTAGACTCCTCGGCAGATCGGATTACCGTCTTAGACCACCCCTCGTGTAACACTAAGGATACGAATGGTAACTGGAGCAAACCAGGTAAAACGCGGCTTCGTCTTCCTTGTTCTGCTGGCAATCGGAGCGGCTCTCTCCTCGAGTGCGGTCATGAGTCTCATGGTTGTTTCCTCGACCGATGAGATTTACTCCCACATCCCGCTGATCCCTCTCGTGAGCCTGTATTTCCTCTTCCTGGGGAGGCAAGGCATCTTCTCTGAGATTCGATGGGACTACTCGAGGGGTTTGCCTCTCATCGCGGTCTCACTTGTGCTTTGGTGGCTTGGCCGACACGTTGATGGGAACGTCAATGATCACAACCATCTCTCGATCATCATGTCAGGCTTCGTTGTCTGGATTCTGGGTGCGTTCCTGCTTGTTTACGGGCCTTCGGCAGCAAGGAAGGGGGCTTTTCCTCTCCTTTTCCTTTTTTTGAGCATTCCTATACCCACGGTCATTCTGGACCCCCTTGTTCGAGTTTTGCAGCTTGGCTCGGCCGAGTTCTCTCACGTGATTTTCAAGGTCACGGGAGTGCCGCTTCACAGGGATGGCCTGTTCTTCTTCTTGCCGGGGTTGAGCGTTGAGGTGGCTGAGCAGTGCAGCGGCATACGTTCCAGCATCGCTCTCTTCATCATAGCCCTCCTGGCCGGTAAGCTCTTTCTTGGATCGGGATGGGCAAGATCTGTTCTTGTGTTCAGTATTCTTCCGATCAGCATGTTCAAGAATGCGCTGCGGATCGTGAGTCTGGCGTTGCTTGGTGCTTATGTGGACCCGCGGTTCGTCACCGGGAGCTGGCTTCACGACAGTGGAGGGATGCTGTTCTTTTTTATTGCACTCTTGCTTCTGATGCCTGTACTCTGGGGGATGAAGAAGTGGGAAAAGAGAATAGGCAGTTCAAGGCTCGTTGCAGGGCCGTGCAAGGCGAAGAATATGTTGGATAGAGCGACATCGATTGTGGAAAGCGGACGCGCGGAACCGGGGAGGTAAGTTCCCTATGCCTGAGGGGCAGGCTGCGAGAGGTGAAATAGAGTTCATCCCGGTTCTGAAAGGGAGCGATGCAGGGGCGAGGCGATTCCCGATGAGGCGCTTTTCCCCATACAGGGCAACTCTATTCTTGCAGGACTTAGTGGTCGTGTGGATGGCCGCTTGGGCCGGGCTCTGGGTCGCCGGGATTGCGTCTGAGGCCATTTCCGAACCGGTTCAGCATGGATTCACGGTTGTCATCGCATTGATGATGCTCGGTTTCTACCGAACTTTTCATCTCTATGAGTATCGGTATATATTTATGACGCAGACCCACCTCTCGAGCCTGTTTCAGGCTCTCCTCTGGGGCTTTATCTCGGTTGGTTTCGTCGCTGCCTTTTACAGGTATCCCGAGCAACTCGCAACCACACAGGTCCTTGTCCTTGTGGGCGTGGGAGGCGTGTTCTTCCTCTTTCTTAGTCGATTCTATGTTGCCGAGCTCTTGCACGTTTTGAAGGCTATGGGGATGGCTTTGGTGGCCCTGGGCATCTTTGGCCTTGCTCCCCAGCAGGAAAGGCCTCTAATAGCCGTTGAGGACAGCGCCTTCTTGTGGACGGTTCTTGTCATCGTGCTGGCCATTCCGGTGTGTCGATTCTTCACGGTGCACGTTGTCTTCGGCAATTGGCTCAGACGGCGATTCAGGCGGCAGGTGGCGATCGTTGGTTCGGATGAAGAGGCAAGGAGCATCACTGAGCACATTGCGGCGAACAAGGCCCCTTTCTGGGTAGCCGGGTTCGTCGGACACAAGGATGAGAATGCTCCCGATCTGCCCTTGTCCAAAATGCTGCTGGGTGAACTCGAAGAACTTCCTTCTGTGGTTCAAAGGGAGCAAGTGGACGACATCATCGTGACGGACGAAAGCATGGAGAAGACGGTACTCATTTCCTTGCTCGATTACTGCACATCTGAAGGGCTTTCCGTATGGTTTTCGCCGAAGCTCCTGCCCATCATCAACGTCAAGGTCCACATCGATAACTTCTGCGGGATCCCGATGATCAGGCTTTGTTCACAGAGGCATGCATGGATCTACAGGAGAGTGAAACGCGGACTGGATGCGCTCATGACCCTGTCGCTGTCCGTGGTGCTCCTGCCCTTCTTCCTGTTGGTTGGGCTGGCGATCAGAATCAACTCGCGTGGTCCCGTCTTCTACAAAGCCGTTGCCGTGGGCAAGGGTGGCAAACGATTCACAATGCACAAGTTTCGCTCTATGCGGGTCGATTCGGACAGTGGCGTTCACAAGGATTTCGTCACGAGGCTGATCAAGGGTGAGATACTGCCGGAAGGCGAGGAAGAGACGGACCTCAAGATAACGGATGACCCCCGCGTCACCCTGGTGGGAAAGATCCTCCGCAAGACCAGCATGGATGAGCTACCACAGATTTTTGACGTTCTAAGAGGAGAGATGAGCCTGGTCGGACCTAGACCCTGTCTTCCTTACGAGTACGAAGTTTACGAGGACTGGCACAAGAAACGCTTAAGCATTCGGCCCGGCATCACCGGGCTCTGGCAGGTTGCCGGCAGGAGCGGGGTGGCATTCGAAGATATGGTCCTGCTGGACCTCTATTACGCGTACAACCGGAGCATCTCCATGGATATGAGTATTCTCTACGAGACGATATTTGCGGTTCTAAAAGCAAAGGGCGCGCATTAGCTTCGTCCGGTTGGGTGCTGCGGGGGTGGGTGAGAGCCCGCTCGAAGGTAGAACGCCTCATGGCATACTATTTGCTTGGTTATGTACGATAGCGTTCCCAGTTACCATTCTGGTAAGGAGAAATGCGGGGGTTTACAGGTATGGCATTGAATTTGTTCATCTCGACGTGACCGTATTTTTTTATGCTCAGGTGAAATAAGGAGGTCCCCAATCATGAACAGGCTATCCATTTTCCTTTTCTTTTCAGCTATTTTGTGTGTCTTCTTGCTCACATCGAACGTGCAAGCATCGGATCAGGTCGCGAGCAGTTGCTCTGCGTCCGATATTCAGTCTGCCGTGGACACTTGCATGAACGGCGGCGGTGGCACGGTTACGATTCCGGCATGTGACTACTCCAATTCGTGTAATAATGGTTCGTGTTGGACCGGTTCCGAGCATGTAGAGGTGGATGGTGATTCTCCCGATGTTAGAATCGTCGGGCAAGGAATTCACGCGACAAAGATAAGGTTCGAGAATTCAAGAGCGTTCTTTTTGCGGGGAAAGGCAATTAGGGAGTTGGGTCAGTTTACGCTGGACGGCAATAACGGTGATGGAAGAAGCTTCTTCGTAGCTCATGGTATCGAGAATGCTATCATCCACGATGTCGTTACTCAGAAATTGTACGGTTCGACGGGCGTCCTGTGTGGAACCAAGAATGTCGTGATCCATGGCTGCACCTTTTGGGACACCACCGGATTGGGATCGTCATATCATTTCTATCTCTATGGAGACGAAACCTTTACGGATGACTGGACGAGTAACTGGGGTAGCAACAACTATCAAGTATTCTTCGAGGACAACGTTTTCCATGACGGCGTGCATCATCCGATAAGCCAGTTCACATCCGCCACCGCTGTGGTTCGGCACAATACTTTCAACTGGGCCGATACATCGAGCAATTGTACTGGGAATATTGATGCCCACGAGCCAGGGTATGGAGATTGCCCCGGTGATTCCGGCACTTACAACTGGGATTCTTGGGACACCTACGTTGATGGTACTACCGAAACGGAATTGACCCATGGCGGTCAGGCTTATGAAATCTACAACAACACATGGAACTGGACCGGTACAGGGAAATTTGCATACACTGCAAGGATTCGTAGTGGTGCCACCATCTATACCGGAAATACTCTCAATTCATCCGGCTATCCCTCCAATTACATTGACGATGCATGTCGTTTTGTTTGTGACAACAAATCCAACGGTCCTCGCTGTAGCGCTGAATACGGCTATCCCCTTGACATCACTTGGCATCAGGGCCCCAAATCAAACAGGACCGTCTGCGCGCACCCGACAGATGGTTGTTGTGAGAAACCATTCGGATCTTATGTTTGGGGCAATATACTGAATGGGGCGAACAATGAAGTGACAGTCGAAGAGCCCTGTGGCAATGGATCGCTGGTAGAAGGAGTTGACTATTTTCATAGAGCACCTAACGAGCAAGCCGACGGATTTACGTGGACACCGTATGAGTACCCACATCCTTTGAGAAGTGGGACCCCACCAACTGATCAGACACCACCTTCAAGGCCTACGGGCCTGGAAATCGACAGAATTGAGTACTACTAACTTGGCAGCTAATAATACTCTGTACGTGAGATGATATAATTACTTGCCAATCCTAATCCGCCAGCGCACCGATCTAAAGTCGGGAAGTAGATCACCCTTTCCTGTAAGGTGGCCATAGTACCTGCTGATGTAGTTGTATGAGGAAAACAGCGGGCGCTTGAGACCATAGCGATTGCATTCCCGACATATAGGGAGAGATCCCTCGATTATCTCTTCCCTAACCTTATTTCGTTGTTCGGAAAACCAACTCATGGGGCCATCGGTCAAGCAGTTGCCATATTTGTAGGTAAGGAACTCACAAGGATAGAGGTCTCCACAAGGATCAACCAAAATGTTTGTCCTGCTCCTTGCACAATCAGAATATATCAACGAGTTCGCTATGTGGTCTACATTCAGAAGAAACGCCCTCATCTTGTCCGAAAACCAAGTACTCTTGAAATTCCTCTCCAGAGCAGAGAACTTGTCCCAGATCTTCCTACATTCCTTGGCGGGGAGCACCATTTCGGCAATGGTCTTGTTCTGACCTTCTCCTCGCAAACCTGGCTGATAGTAGCCAATATGTTTCTCTTCAAGAAACGTGTCCTCCAGAGCTCTGAAATGGTCTCGCAAGAAGACAAATCCAAAATCAATGCCATTGTTCCTTGCCCATTGAAACAGATCCTCGAACAGCAAGTAATTCAACCTTGTGATCAATGGCCTTAGGGTAATCTTAGGTTTCTCGCTTCCCTGCCTCTTCTTCTCCTTCTGCAGTATCTTCAAGCCACTCATTGCTCTCTCATACGTGCCTTTTCCTCTCAAGAAGTCATTGTGTTGTTCCGGGAGGTCAATCGAGAACTCAACGAAATCCAGACCACTGTCCACGATCTCTGAGGCGTTCGATTCACTTATTAGCGTCCCGTTCGTAATGACGAGCGTCTCTATCGGAGACGGGATGTTCTTGACGATATCGATTAGATCATCCCTCAAGAATGGTTCTCCTCCCCAGAAGCGTACTCTTAGGATATCGAAATGTGATTTGTACGCATTCACGGTTTCGAGAATCTGCAGGGCACTCAGTTCTTCTCGGTCCCCTCGATCCAGGGCCCAGTTGTTGCACATTCTACACCTGATGTTGCATTTCCAGGTTAGATTGAAGTTCAGGAATTTGGGCAGGTCGTAAGAATCTCTCTTCTCCTGTTTATCCATTGTCCATCCCGTATTGGAGTTTTAGGGCGCAACCAGCGCGAGGTTAAGTTAAGGGGAAGAAATGGATAGGCTATTCAATAGCACCATGTTATTATGTGTTGCGACCGGTGTCAACACCAATTGGACTACATGCACAGATCAGGAAGAACGATGTGGTACGAAACCGATTTTCAAGTCCGCTTCCTGGATGGTGGAGACATGGCGGTGGATGGGGTGCGTCCAACGCAGGCGTTCATCTGATGCGTGCCAGAGTAGCTTGCACTCGGCTGCAGGTACCGTGGGGCCTGTGCGTTGCGTTCTACTCTCCACCCCTTGAGGCCTGTCTATCTATTCCGTGCTTCCCTCGAGTTGGCTCAGAAGCGTTTTCGCTTGTTCCGCCTCAGGGAATTGAGCACTCAGGCGAAGGGCCTCTTTCAGGGAGGCGATCGCTTTGTCCTCTTGTTTCAGAGAGGAATAGGTTACGCCCAGGTGGTAGTGAATGGTAGGGTTGTTCGGCAGACCGGCACGACTCTGCTCGAGGAGCGTGCGGGCCTTGTAGTGGAGTTCCTTCTTCTCATAGATCCAGCCGAGCGTGTCTGCCACAAAAGGGTTGTCCGGCAGCTTCTCCCTCGCCCTCTCCGCTAGCACGAGAGCACGTCCCAAATCCCCCCCCTTCTCAGCGTAGTACCATGCCAGATTGTTAGCAGCGGGGCCGAAGTCCGGCTTCAGTTCGAGCGCCTTTTCGTAGTGGCGTACCGCCTCTTCCTGCCTTGCCATCGTCTCGTACAACATCCCGACAATCATATGCACCGAGGGGGAGTCCGGTTTTCTCTCCAAAAGGGACTCGTAGGTGCGGATAGCATCCTCTTGTGCATTTTGCCTCGCATACACAGCGCCCATGCTGAGGTAGCTGTCGAGCATGTCGGGGTTTGCCTCCAGGGAGGCCTGAAAGTACTCACCTGCCTTCTCGAGATTGTTTTCGGCAAGCGAGAGTTTGCCCAGCAGATTGTAGTGCAGGGCCTTGTCTTTCACCTGAGGCAGGGTCTCCTCCAGCCATTTTCGAGCCTTGTCTCTCTCATCCTTGGCCATGAGGATGCTCGCCACCATTGCGGAGGCATTTCCCGCGTCGGGCCTCATCTCCACCGACTTGCGGAGGGCCGCGAGGGCTTTGTCCGGTTTACCCCAGAGCTGGTAGATGCGGCCGAGTTGATAATACCCTTCCGCATTTTCCGGCTCGTCCGCTATGAATCTGTCGATCGCTTGCTTCGCCTCCTCGAACCGCCCCTGGAACTTGAGGGACTGGGCGAGAAGCCAGAACATCTTCGGGTTTTCAACTCCCGCCGCCATGATCTCCTTTAGAATCGGTTCCGCCAGCTTTCCCTCGCGTTGCAGCACGTAGATTTCCGCCAGGGCCACTTTTGTAGGAAGGGCTTTAGGGTTCAACTCGCTTGCTCGAAGAAGGTTCTTCTCGGCTAGCTTGACCTGTCCCTTCCCAGCGTAGCACTTGCTAAGGAAATAGTGCGCCTCTGCCGAGGATGGGTCCCTGTCGACGACTTGTTGAAAGATCTCGAGCGCTGCGTCGTAGTCCTTCTTGAGAAGGTTGAGTCTGCCGGTAAGGGACAGAGATCGCGTCTCACCCGGTTTGTTCTCGACGATCTTCGCGATCAGGGCCTCCGCCTCTTCCAACGAACCTTCTTTCAGAAGAAGGTCCGCGAGGGCCAGCTCGGCGACCATGCTGTCACCCGGGATAGCGACCGCCTTCTCGAACTGTGCCTTTGCCTTTTCTCGCTGGCCGGTCCCCAGGTAGATCCTGCCGAGTTGCACCTGCAGTGCCTCGTTCTTCGGGTCTGCGGTCAGCGCCTTGTTTAGGCAGGAGATCGACTCCTCAACCATACCCAGCCTGAGATAGACTCTCGACACGGCCTCCATACGCCCGGGGTCTGTTGGGAACTGTTTCAGATTCTCCGAGGCTCTCTCCAGAAGTCTTTCCTTCTGACGAGTCAGGACGTAGAAGTCCAATAGTTCCTGCTCTCCCCGCAAGGAATCGGGGAATTTCTTCACAAGGTCAAGATAGGCTCTTTCCGCCTTCTCGGTGTCACCCATGCCGTGGTGCAGCTTTGCCATCAACAGGTGCGGGAGGATCTCCTCTGGAGCAATTTCGACGGCCTTCTCCAGAGCTTCGCGGGCTTCCGGGAATTCCTTGAGCATTGCAGATGCATTTGCAAGGAGAATCCAGGCCTTCCAGAGAGCAGGATCGCTCTCCAGCGCCTTCTGGGCACACTGCTTCGCCTCTTCCGGCCTCTTCGAGACCAGATATAGATTCCCGAGCTGGATCTGGGCGTTTGGGAACTCCGGATCGACCTCCACGGCCTTCAGGAAGGACGTGAATGCATCGGAGCCCTTTCCAAGCTTGAGGGAAGTTAGCCCAAGGCGGTAGTGTCCTGTCGCACTTCTGGGGTCGAGTTGAACCACATTCTTGAATTGTATCTGTGCCTCAGCATATTTGCCCTGCTCGAAGTATTCCTCCCCACTCGCAAGCAGCCTCTCCTTCTTCTGTTCCCGGTCCCCCCCACAGGCTGTTGGTAAGAGGAGGACGAAGACGACTATCAGGTGGACGAACGGAAATGCCCTTTGAACTGTACCCATGTCTTGATCTCCCGGGTTTTCTGGACGATCGGCGTGCGAGGCAGCCGGTCGTTGAAAAGGTAAGCAGAAAGGTTCAATAGAGGGCTCGCGGTTCTGCCGTATGGGTTGCCGTGAAAATAAGGACCACACGGTTGTCTACATACTCGTCTTCCGAGCGGTTAGATTCTCGTTGGCGGTAGTCGTAGCGCAGGGAGCCCCGGAGCCACCGCAGGATTGTATAGTCGAGACCGGCGCCTCCTCTATAGTTGTCGCTCGTTCGTTTTTCGATTGTCTCGAGGTACTCGTCCCTGAAATAGCCGCCCGTGAGATTAGCGGAAAGCCTTTCGGTGGCTTGATAGGTGAGGTTCACCGAGACGTTGCCGTACAGGGAAAGTCCGAGGTTATCTCTCTGGAAGAACTGACGCCTGTAGCCGGCGTCTCCATTCAGATTGAACGTGATCCTCGGCCTGGTGTATGTGAAGGAGAGTGATCCCGCAAAGTCGCCTCGATCGTCACCCTCCTCAGGGACTACGACGAAGTATCCGCCCGAGATGGAACCGGACATTGCGCTGTTGAACTGATGGTCCAGCCCCAGCGTAATCGTGTGTACGACATAATCCAGACTGAGACCATCATAAGCCAGGTCATCGTAGGTGTAGGACAGCGTTGCCGTTGATCTCGGGTTGAACCGGTAGAGGAAAGCGGGTGTGACGATGTGCTCATCATAGTTCTCGGTCTGATCGAAATCCGCCTTCGTAAAGGTATAGTCTGTACGAACCCCGAATTCACGAGTGAACCAGTAGCTGAAGCCTGCCGAGGGCAGATACTGTCTTCTGTCTTCGACGAGGGGGTCATCGTTCAAAAGCATTTCGTAGAGGAAACCGGCATAGACCGTGTCCTCCGGGCCGAAGAGATAGTTGACACGCCCCCCAAGGGTCGTCCGGTAAGACCGGTTGCTGGTGTCGCTTGCGTTCGAGACATCCTCATCCGGTTCAGCCAGCTCGAAGGGGTCTTCGGATATGCGGAGCACTGTATTCAGGTCAAGCGTGACTCTTCTTGCGACTTGAATGCCCTGGAAGCCGGTGAGCGTGATAAAATGGCGGACTTCGCTTCGTTGGTCGTTTCTCGCATAGTTCACCAGGCGCAGCTCATAGCTCAGATTCGCCTCGGTTTCTTCGGTCAGCAAGGACACGCTGAGACCGGGGATGAGCCGTGTGATCCAGTCGTGCTCCCGGTTTTCGGGGCTGAGCGTGATATTGTCATCGAACTCTTGGGAGGCCGACAGGCTCGCACTCCACTGGTATCGAAAGGGCCCTGCAGAAGCATCCGTCGTCAAGGCGACAAGGCAAACAACAAAACAAACGCACAGCAGAAACGGACCTGCAACGTTTCGTTTCTTCATAGGTCCCCCCTTGCAGAGTCGTTTACCCTCTTGGCCTCCGGTAGTATCGGTAATAGTATTGGTAATCCTTCATCCGCTCCGGGCTGGCGTTGAACACCACACCCAGGACTCGTTCCCTTCCGATGTTCTCGATCGTCTCCGTGATCAGGTGCCTCGGGGTCTTTCCGTGCCGAACCACCAGTATGATCCCGTCCATCATACGCGCCAGAAAAGCGGTCTCGGCGGTGAACTGGCCCGGAGGCGAATCGAAAATGATGAAGCGGTCATCATACCTGGATTTCAGTTCTTCGATCAAGGCCCGCATCTTGCTGGAACAGAGCAGCTCCGAGGGGTTTGGGGCCGGTTTTCCACCGGGCAGCACGGTGAGCTTGTCCAAAGGGGTCTTCATCAGGAAAGGGGCCACAGAATCCCCTTCCTTCAGGTAATCCGTGATGCCCGCCCTCATGGTCAGATTGAATATTCTGTGTATCGTCGGTGCCCTTATATCACAGTCCGCCAGCAGAACATAGTCGTTGAGTCCCTGGGCGATGCTCACCGCCAGGTTGGCAGCCATGAGACTCTTTCCGTCCAGCGGCTCCGCGCTCGTCACCAGGATCGAACGCATCGGCCTTTCCCGGGCAAGCACGAGGAGTTTCGTGCGCAGCATCTTGAAACTCTCGGAGGCGGCCGAATTCGGGTCGAGGAGACAGACCATCCTCGGGTCCACGTCCGGCACGGAGGAAGGCTTCTCTGCCAACAGAACTTCGGGCACCTTGCCCGGATCCACGCCCATCAACGGGTCCGGGGAGAGCTTCACCACATTGTTCACGACGTCCTTCGGAGGTTGCTCCTCGCTGAACGTCCCTGCTTTTCTCCAAGCTTCGTAGAATTTCCCCATGAAGTCACTTGTCCTTTACCCGGTATTGGAAGCGGTGTCCCTCAACTCGGAGATTGGGGAATCGCCATAGGGTCCATGCTCATCAGCAGATAGATCGCGCCGATCAGGATGCAGGCCATGGAAACCAGGGCCGCGGCCGAAAGGGCTCTCTTGAGTAGAATGCCGGATCGATCCTTGTCCGTCATGATCACCGGGATGGAGACGAGCACCGGGAACTCCAATTGGCTCTCCACTTCCTTTGCGCTGAAAAAACTGGGATCCAAATACTCCATCACGCCGGCCAAGCCCAGCCCGGCGGACATGGCGAGCAGAAAACCCATCAGGAGGAGCTTCTTTTTCTGCGGCTTGGAGGGTTTCTCCG
This sequence comes from bacterium, assembly GCA_028277985.1. Lineage (GTDB taxonomy): Bacteria > Desulfobacterota > DSWW01 > DSWW01 > DSWW01 > S015-6. Next base: position 31,254 of record JANQFG010000277.1, read on the forward strand.
GCAGTCGAGCGTGGTCCAGGATCGTGAACTGCTCTCCCTGCTGGGCAACCTCCAGGTTCTCTGCCAGCTTCGCCTTGAATTTCTTGTCGAGAAGGGACCGGTAATTCTGATCCACCTCGGCATAGCCGCGGCGTAGATCCAGCAGCATCTGCTCTATCTTCGGCCCGTTCTCGATGCGGTCACGATATATGTTCAGCTCCGCCTCGATCTTTCCCTTCTTCAAGAGGAGCTGGTTCATTTCCCTGTTCATGGAGCCCACCTGGGCGGTAAGATCCGCGATTTGCTCGGAGAAGAGGGATGTCCCGGACACCGTGCGGGATGCATCGCTGCCGCTGTCTTCACCCGTATCCTCGGTGATCACCGCGGGCCCCTTTTCCAGCTTGGCGATTGCGGCCTTTGTCTTGAGCACGTCGGGGTGCTTGTCGCTGTAGCGTGTCCTGAGGCTCTTCAGCCGGTCATAGAGCTCTGCAAGATCGGGTGATCTTCGGATCGTGCTGTCCTGGTAGGCCGTATCAGGCATTTCGACGGCCGCACTCGCAGAAGCATTCGCTTCGGCTTGCATCCTTCGGAGACTGTTCAGCTGGTTTTGCATCAGGACCTTGCGGTCCTTCGTCTGCTGCAAGGTGGCATTCACCGAATCCAGCTGCTGCTGCAGGTGGGACATCATCTGATGGTTCTGAGGCATGTGCTCGGGAAGCAGCCCCATGTATTTCTCTTTGAACTCGCGAAGGGCCGTGTCCTTCTGCTCGAGCATCTGCTTCAACCTCTCCATCTCGCGGTCCAGGAACAGGGTGGTTCCTGCAGCCTGAGCCTCTCGCAGCTTCAGGTTGTCCTCGATGAAGAGGTTGGCGATGGTGTTGGTCACATCCCGCACCTTTGCGGGGTCTCTTCCTTCAAAAGCGACCTCAAAGGCCTGGTTCCCTCCGCGCACATTGATCTCGATGTCTCTACGGAAGGCCTCGACCGCGTCCGTCATGGTCGCGTACTCACGGATCTCGGGGTAGAGGTCGTAATCTTTGATGATCTTTTCGAGCCGGGTTCGACTCTTGATCTGCTGGGTGATGGTCCTCAACCGGCTGTGCAGGTCGATGGTAACCGTGGAGCTGACATACTCCCCGGGCACTTTCTGGGGTTCGACCAGGATGGATGTCTGTGCTCGGAAGACCGTCGGCGCCGACATGCAATAGAGGATCGCGCCGAGAAAGATGATGAAAAACGGGATCACAAGGTACCAGAATCGGCGCAGAAGAGCTTCACGGATGTAGTTCAGGTTCAGGTCTTGCTTCGGAATCATTTTTCACAACCCCTGGGCACATAAAAAGCCGGAATCGCGTAACCGCGTTTGATTTCTTATGCTTTCAGCGAGCAGCATGTATGGCGGATTCTCGGTTGCTAGGGTACAACGATCACGTCGTCGGGACGTAGCAGGATATTCTGTCCGATATCCTTTCCCGAGACGGCCCGCTGATAGTCTGCCTTGAGGCGGGTTTGCCCTTCCGGTCCCTGCCGCATGACGACAATATCCCCCCTGTCTGCCCAATCGGCGAATCCACCGGCCATCGCAATGGCCTGGAGAAGGGTCATGTCCTTCTCCAGTGTATATTCCCCGGGCGAGTTCACCTTGCCGACGATGTAGATTCGCTTGCTCCGGTTCTCCTGAAGCATCACATAGACGGCAGGAGCATCCACAAAGCCGCTCAATGCCTCTGTGATACGGTTCTTTACCTGGAGCGGCGTGCTGCCGGCGGCCTGGATGTCGTCTACCAAGGGCAGCGAGATCTTCCCGTCCATCCGAACCCTCACCGTTCGTGACAGGTCGGGTTCTTTCCAGACGAGAATTTCGAGCAGATCTCCCTTGCCGATCAGATAGTCGTCTCTGGACGGCATCCGGTTCGGTCCGGATGTCGAGTGCTCTTGTGCATGGCTCAAGAAATCCAGGGGAGGAGCCTGCATGAGCGAGGCTACCAAGAAGAGGCAAAGGAGCGTGATTAAGCGTGATGTGCCATATGTCATGTCAAAACCCTCATAATCCTTAGTATTTTCCTCAGAAAACAGCTGCTGCATTTTTTTAGATGAATTCGGCCGGGTTATGTAGCACAAATCTTTTCGACAAAAAAGGGCGGCAGGAGAAATCCCTTTCAGAACGGGCGTTTGTTAGAACGTTGTTTGCCGAAAAAGGGGTGAATCATTCCCCTGCCCGGAACCATCCTTTAGAAGAACGGACACGATAGAGAATAGAGTGCCTGAACCACCCAAACTCACAGAGAAATAGTGTGTTTTTGGCTTCCCTTCCCGGGCGGTGGAAGGGGGCCTTTGATCCTTTTTTGAAGTTCCGGGGAGAGCTCGTAATCATGACATTCGGCCGGAACCTGTCGCGATCGAGAGCGGCGCTTTTTGCCATGGAATCCTGCCTCATTCTTGGTGTTATCCAAGGGGTGAGTTACCTCATGTTCCTCTATTACGAGGGGCAGGAGTCGATCTGGCCCCTCGACCCGTATTCTCAGGCGGTCAAGACCGTCATTGTGGTTCTGGCGTGCCAGCTGTGTATGTACATGAACGAGCTTTACGATCCGAAGGTAGCCCGGGGTCACGGGGAACTGGGGGTCCGCCTGCTGCAATCCCTGGGCGCGGCCTGCATCATTCTGAGTGTGGTCTATCTGTTCTGGGCCAGCGTACGGGTTGCTCAGAGCATCTTCCTGATTTCCCTGGCAGCGATTATCGTCCTCCTGTTCTTGTGGCGGCAGCTCTACGCGAGGATTCTAAGGTCGGGTGCGCTCGCTGAGCGCGTGGTGATCCTGGGGAATGACCCCTCGGTACAGAAGATTCTCAAGGAAATCGAAGAGGGGAAGGGCTCCGGTTTCGAGGTGACCATGCTCGTGGATGAAGAGGATCCCCACCCTGCAATCTCACACGATTCCGTGCATGCCCCGACCGTACTCCGCCTGGAGGAATTCCCGCTGGAGGCGGAGTCCCTGAAGACGGATCGAATGGTTGTGGCAATCCGTGACCGCAGAGGAAGAATGCCGTTCCGGACCCTGCTCAAGTGCCGGTTCAAGGGCGTACGGGTGGAGGAGGCGGCATCTTTCTATGAGACACTTACAGGGAAGATCCTGATCGAAAAGCTCAGGCCGAGCTATTTCATCTTCTCCGACGGATTCCGCATAAGCCCCTTCACTCTGAGGGCGAAGAGAATTGTCGACATCACGATGGCCGGCCTGCTGCTTCTGGTGACTGCACCCGTCATGCTGATCACCGCATTGCTCATCAAGCTCGACTCGAAGGGCCCTGCGATCTACAAGCAGGACCGGGTCGGGGCAGGTTGGAAAGAGTACACGTTGTACAAATTCAGGTCCATGGTGCAAGACGCCGAGGCAGCGGGTGCCAAGTGGGCGGAAGAAGACGACCCGAGGGTGACGCGTGTGGGGCGGATCATCCGTACATACCGAATCGACGAGCTGCCCCAGCTCTTCAACGTGCTCAAGGGAGACATGAGCTTTGTCGGGCCCCGTCCTGAAAGAAGGTGCTTCGTCGAAGAGCTTGCACGGGAAATACCCTACTATCCCTACCGGCTCTTCGTGAAACCCGGAATCACGGGATGGGCTCAGGTCAAGTACCATTACGGGGCATCCAAGGACGATACCATGGAGAAGCTTCAATACGATCTCTACTATATCAAGCACATTTCCGGGATCCTGGATATTTCCATCATTTTCGATACCGTTCGTGTTGTGTTGGGTGGAAAGGGCGCGCGATGAGACCAAGCGAACACAGAGATGCATGGGACGGCAGGAATCACCAAAGAGCGCCCTGACTGTGGGGAGACAGTGGAAAACAACTACGACCGCGCAAGATCGATCCTTCTGACTTTTGACATCGAAGACTGGTTCCAGGTGGAAAATTTCAAGGCCTGCATTCCCTTCGCCACCTGGGACAGCAGGGAGCTCCGGGTAGAGGGGAACACCCATCGCATCCTGGATCTTCTCGATGCTTCGCCCGCGCGACCCGCTCACAGAGCCACCTTCTTCGTGCTCGGCTGGATTGCCGAAAGGCTGCCGGGTCTCGTTCGGGAGATCCGCGCGCGCGGACACGAGGTGGCATCCCACGGTTTCAACCACGAGCTCTGCTACCGCGAGGACGAGGAGGCCCTGAAAAGCGATCTCACGAGAAGCAAGAAGCTGCTGGAGGACATTACGGGCGAACCCGTAAAGGGGTACCGTGCGCCCAGCTTCTCCGTGGATGACCGTGTCCTAGGGATGATCGAGTCCTGCGGCTATCTTTATGATTCGAGCTTCAACTCCTTCGGATTACACGATCGGTACGGGCAGATGGACCTGTCCGCCCATCGGCGAAAGGGGATTCTGACCGCCCTGTCGGACAGCTTCTTCGAGCTGCCGGTGAGCAATGTTGCGTTCGGTCGGCATGTTCTTCCTTGGGGCGGCGGCGGTTACTTTCGCCTCATGCCCTCTGCCCTGTTTCGGATGGGAGTGCGCTTGATTCTGAAACAGGAGGAGGCCTACGTCTTCTATCTTCATCCCTGGGAGGTCGATCCGAGTCAGCCCAGGGTGAACGGGGCCTCGACGCTGTACCGGTTTCGACACTATGTGAACCTGGGCAGCACGCTGGACAAGCTCTCGCTATTCCTGAGCACCTTTCACGAGGCAAGGTTTCGTTCTTGCCGTGACTACATAGAGGCGACCATTCAATGACGTCCGGATCTCACACAAAGTTCGTCCTAGCCGTTGTGGCCCTCAGCCTGTTCAACGGGATTCTGTACTGGAGCGAGCTGTCTCCTGCGGACGAGGGTGTGTCTGCGTTTCCGGCGGACTTCCCTTCCCGAATCTCGGACTGGCAAGCAACGGAGGTGGCGTACGATCCGGTCGTCCTGGGCGTGCTTGACCCGGATCGGATCGTCTACAAGACCTACCGGCAAGAAGGACGGTTGCCGGTCACACTTTTCCTGGCCTGCTACGGAACCCTCGAGAAGGCGGATCTCTCCCATTCCCCCATCGTCTGTTTCACGGGCCAAGGCTGGGAGATTACCGATACGAGCATCGGCGAGGTCTCGGTTTCCGAAGACGGCTCGGCGAAGATCGGCGTCAATCAGATGGTTCAGGACAAGCTTGCCACACGGATGGTCTCGCTTCACTGGTATCAGTCGGCCCATGGAGCTTTCACGAACAGGGGTGCACAGAAGATCAACCTGTTCTTTCGGAGCATGCTCGGCAAGTCGGACAATAACGCCTTTGTCCGGATCACGGCGGTGGTCCCCAGGGACCAAACGGTCGAGTCCGCGAAGACGGAGATGCGTAGCTTCGTGCAGGACCTGTACCCCGACTTGAGGAGGTACCTTCAGTGACGTTCCGTGAGGCTGTGGAAGAGATCCTGTCCTATGTTTCCAATCCCCGGGGAAGGCGGGTGCTGGTGCTTTCCTGCCTGGTTCTGCTGCTCTTCGGACCCACCATCTGGAAGCTGATGAACATATGGATGAACGACCAGGACTACTCGCATGGATTCTTCGTCATCCCCATCGCGCTCTACATGGCGTGGAATGCACGTGAAAGGCTTTCGGCCACGGCGATCCGTCCCTCATGGACCGGGCTTCCCGTGTTCCTGGCCGGTGCCTCGGTCTATGTCATCTCGTTCGTAGCCAGGTTCCACACGCTCACCCACCTTTCGATGATCGTCATGCTGTTGGGGCTGATCCTCTTCATGGGCGGGTACGGGCTGACCTACCGGTTGCTCATCCCGGTCTGTTTCCTGATCTTCATGTTTCCCATCCCGAATGCCTACTACATCATGATCACGAATCCTCTGAAACTGATGATCACCACGATTTCCGCGACGCTCCTGAGGCTGTTCGAGATACCCGTCTACCAGGAGGGGAACCTGCTGTTCTTTGCCAGGGTGCAGCTGGAGGTCGCCGAAGCCTGCAGCGGCATCCGGTCGCTCTACTCCTATCTCATGGTCGGAAGCCTGTTCGCCCTGATGAGCAGGAGTGGATGGCTGAAGACCGTGATGATTCTCTCCGCCTTCCCTCTGGCCATTCTGGTCAACATCATTCGTGTGTCCGGGACCGGTGTGCTGGCGAACCTGTACGGGGAGCAGGTGGCTCAGGGTTTCTTTCACCAGTTCGCCGGGTTCGTGTTGTTCCTGGTCGGCCTGATCACCCTGGCCCTGGAGTTCTACCTCCTCGATTCGCTGACAAGGCGAAGGAGGGCCGTGACGCCATGAACGCCGATGAGACATTGGAAATAGCCGTGATCAGTGACTCGGCAGGGTTCGAAGGGCTTCGGGAGGATTGGACGCGCCTCCTTGCGAGAAGTCGAAGCCGCTGCGTGTTTCTCAGCTGGGATTGGCTCTACACCTGGTGGCTGTCTTACGGGGGAAAGGACGATCTGCTCCACATCCTGGTTGTCCGGGAGAACGGCGAAGCGATCGGTATCGCACCCATCTATGTGAGGAGAAGGAACCTGGACGTATTCCGGGAGATCGTCTTTCTCGGATCGAACGTGGTCTGTTCGGATTATCTGGATTTCATCTTGATGGAAGGGAGAGAGGAGGAGAGCCTCTCGGCGATACTTCGGTTTCTACAGAAGGACAGGAAGCACTGGGATGTGATTTCCCTCACGGACATCCCGTCCACATCCGAGAGCCTCGAATTGGTGGAGGGGTTCTTTGGGAACGGTCGGGTCCAGGTGAACAGGGCATACACGGAATGCCCGTACATCGACCTGGGCGGGGGATGGGAAGGTGTGCTTCAGGGGTTTTCACGCTCGCTCCGGACGAATCTCGGCCGCAAGGTCCGCAAGTTCAACAAACAGGAGGAGGCCGGCTTCTTCACGTTGGAGCGCGGGGAGGACCTGGACCCGTACTTCGATGAGTTTGTCCGTTTGAACACGAACAGAATGGTGGTGAAGGAGAAAGAATCCCCGTTCCTGAAGCAAGACTTCCTGGACTTCCACAGGCGAATCCTCCGGGAGTTCCTGGACAGGGGCATGGCGAAGGTCCACTTCCTGAAGCTGGGGGATGATTTGATTGCCGGGATCTATCTGTTGGTCTACGGCGACAAGGTCCATTACTACCAGTCCGGGTTCGATCCATCCTGGGCAAAGCTGAGTCCTGGAATGGTGCTCTTCGATTTCTCCATCCGGGATGCGGTCGAGAGCGGTGCCAAGGAATTCGACTTCCTTCAGGGCAACGAGGCGTACAAGGACACCTGGACCAAAACGAAGCGGTTCAATGCGGAGCTGACCATCTACAGCGACACGACGAAAGGGCGGGCGGCAAGCCTGGTCACGAAGGGGATGGACGGGGCAAGGTCCGTGTTACGGCCCGTTCGGGACAAGCTTCTGAAATCGGGCAACTCGGCACAGCCGTAGGGCGCCTGGGAGGGCGCGAGGTGCTTGGAGAGGGAAGGGAGCATGTTTGAAGGCGGAGCGAAGATCAAGGCGCTAGTGAGGGCGAAAGCGGGTCGATCGCTCCGGATCATGTTGGCGATGCTGTTCTATTACTCCGGCGCCTTCCATCTGGTTCGTTGGGCGAGGCGTTCTTCCGGGCGAAGCCTGACGATCGTCACGTATCACCGGATTGCCGAAGGGGACGTGGATGAGATCCGGGATTCTCTTCCTTTCCTGTTCGTGAGCAGGAGGACCTTCGAAAAACAGATCGCATTCCTGAAGAAGCACTACACGCTTCTCAACTTCAAGGATCTCGAGGGGACGACGGGGTCGAAGCCGTGGGCGGGCGATGGCCTGATCATCACTTTTGATGACGGATACGCGGACAACCTGGAGCTTGCGGTCCCCGTTCTGAACAAGCTCGGCGCACCGAGTACGATGTTCCTGCCGGCCGGGATGATCAGTGAAAGGAGGATCCCATGGTGGGACGAAGTCTACCACGGGCTGTGGCGCCTTTCGGCAGAGGATGCGGAAAACGGTGACGGGGCGGGGGGCGAGTCGCTGCGAGAGCTCATCCGACGGTTCCGGGAGAACTCGTCCGCGCTCTTTGCCGAGCTGAACGGCTGGGATGAGGATCGGGTCGAGAGTCTGAGAGATGAGTTGAGAAAGGTCGGTGCGACGGATGAGAATCGCCTGGCCTCCGTGAACAGACTTCTCACTTGGGAAGAGCTCAGAGGCATGACGGGCTCGATGGAGTTCGGGTCTCACGGACACTCCCACACTCCCCTGGACAAGATGGATACGGGCCGGTTGCGAGAGGAGCTGTTGATGTCCAGGAAGATGATCGAGGAGAAGACCGGCGCGCAGGTGACCTCGATCGCCTATCCGTGCGGGAGTTACAGCCGGACTGTCACGGAGATGGCTGGTGAGGCAGGGTACGATTTCGCAGTGACCCAGGAACCGGGGATAGCCCGGCTTGAGGATGCGTTCTCGCTGAAACGGATCAACGTATGGGAGGGGACTGCGAGAGACCTCCGAGGGGAGTTCTCGACGGCCCTTTTTGCCATGGCCCTGGGATGGCCCGATTTTCATCCCATGGGGAACCGGAAGAAGAGAGACTCGTAACCAGGAAAACGAGATTTTCTTTGTTCTGCGGGAAGTTGGATGCGCGTCTCCTGGATCATCCCGGACCCGGCCGGCATCAGAGATAGAAAATTATTACGGGCGTTGACGGGTTATCGGGCAGGGATACGAGACACATGGGAGAGATGAAGTGGGGCCGAGCAGTGGCGGTAGAATAGACATCATGTTTCTGATCGACTGTCTCTACGGAGCCGGCGGGGGCGGCACGGAGAGGCATCTGTCCTATCTCGTGACCCACCTGAATCGGGACCGGTACCGACCCCACGTTGTCGCTTTTGACCTGGGTGAGAGTCCGATTCTCCAGAGGATGAGAGCGGAGGGGGTGGAAGTGCTCCACGTGCCGGTAACACGCTACTACACGCCCTCCAGCTTTTTGCGCGCAATGGAACTCGCGAGTCTGATCAAGGATCGGGGAATCGATATCGTACAGACCTTTCATCACAAGTCGGACACCTACGGGGCCCTGGTGGCCCGGTGTGCGGGAGTGAATACGATCATATCGAGCAAGCGGGATGTTGGGGACAGGAAGAAGCGTATTCACCTGCTGTTGCACAGGATGACGAAAGCATGCCTGTCCGGCTGTATCGCGGTTGCGGACGCCGTGGGAGAGAGCGTTGTACGAAAAGAAGGGATTCAGAAGGAAAAGGTCAGGGTGATCTACAATGGTGTCGATACCGAGAGGTTTCGTCCTGCCGACCCGGCAGTAAGGGTCAGGGAAAGGGCCCGCATCGGCCTGGCTGAGGACGATTTCGTTCTCGGCATGGTCGCCGTCTTCCGTCCCGAGAAGAATCACGACCTGTTCTTTCAGGCTGCAAGCGTCCTGTGCAAGGAGATCCCCGCCTTGCGGATCGTGTGTGTGGGTGGGGCGGACACTCTGGATCCGTATCATGACTTCTTCAGAAAGAATGGGATGGAGGGCAGAGTCGTGTTTGCAGGTGCGGTGGATGACGTGGTGCCTTATCTGTCCACCTTTGACGTGGGGTGCCTGGTGCCGGGAAGCAACGAAGGGTTCTCGAACGCGATCCTCGAGAAGATGGCCATGGGCCTGCCCATGGTTGCGAGCGACGTGGGCGGGAACCGGGAAGCGGTCATGGACGGCTTGAATGGATTCGTCATCCCCCCCAACGACGCAGGCGCCCTGATTCGGGCCATCCGGGATCTTCATAAAGACGGAACACGAAGACTGGAGATGGGAGTGCGATCCAGGGAACGGGTGGAGGCGGAGTTCGGTATGGATCGGATGATTCGGAACCACGAGGCGTATTACGAGGAATTGATGGCGGAGCAAAGGGTGGCTGCCCGAGTGCGGGCGACATGACGTGAGGCAACGTGACGGGCCGGGCGGGCACGGGCAGGAGAGGCATGATTCAGATCATTGGCAAATTGTTCGGGCGAGTCAGACGGTCGATCGAGTTGAATCGATACGATGACTTCACGATTGCCGAGTACTTGCGAAAACAGGGCGCCCAAATCGGGGAGCACTGCAGAATCGAGGTGCGGAACCTCGGGGCAGAGCCTTTTCTCGTCCGAATCGGGAACCATTGCACCATCGCCCCGGAAGTAGGGTTTCTGACCCACGACGGGGGCACCTGGGTCTTCACGGAGGAGATTCCGGCGGTGCAGAAATTCGGCACCATCGAAATCCTGGACAACTGCTTCATCGGGTCGGGCGTGATGCTCCTGCCGAATGTCCGGGTGGGCCCGAACGCGGTGGTGGGTGCGGGCTCCGTGGTGACGAAGGACGTTCCGGCGGATTGCGTGGTGGCGGGAAACCCGGCACGGGTCATCACTTCCCTGGACAAATACAGGGAAAAGGTTCTCGAGACCTGGCGAAAACAAGAACCGGACGGCTACTTCGCGGATGTGAAAGACGGCAGGAAGGTGGCGCCCCACGGCATTCACGAACGGAAGCTCCGGGACAGGGATCTGTTGCGAGACCACCTGACAAGGGTGCTGTGGGCGAAAGAGAAGTAGAAAAAGACGATGCGCATACTACATCTCATCAGCAGTTCCGGCTTCTTCGGTGCGGAGAATGTCGTGCTCGAACTGGCGATCGGCATGGAGGGCGTGAGAGGACACGAGGCGGTTGTCGGGGTGTTCAAGAACGAACAGGCCGTTCATCTGGAGCTTGCCGATGAGTGCGAAAAGAACGGGATCGAGACGGCGATCTTTCCGTGCCGTGGGAAGATCGATATCAGGGCTGTGCTCTCCTTGAGAGCATTCTTAAAGGAACGGGACATCGGTTGCGTGCATTGTCATGGGTACAAAGCGGACATATACGGAAGGTTGGCAACGTCCGGACTGGACACCCTTCGGATAGCGACCTGCCACAATTGGCTGGATGCCCAATCTAAGATGAAGGTGTACGGCTTCCTGGATCGATGGTTTTTGAAAGGATACGACAAGGTGGTGGCGGTCTCCGAGGAAGTGAAGGAGAAGGTTCTGGACGGTGGAGTGAATCCTGAACGGGTCTGTCTGGTACGGAACGGGATACGGTTGGATCGGTTCGGGGAAGCGGAGCGCAGGCAGGCATCGAGGGAAAGGCTCGGAATCGGGGAGGAAGCGGTCGTGATCGGTACGGTCGGACGATTGTCCGAAGAGAAAGGGCATCGGACGCTCCTCCGGGCGGCCCGCACGATCCTCGAGTCCCATCCCGAGGTCGTGTTCCTCCTCATCGGTGATGGACCCTTGAAAGAGGTTCTGGAACGTGAGTTTGACTCACCCGCAATCGTCTTTGCCGGAGTTCGGAGCGACGTTGCGGATCTGTATACGTCTATGGACATCTTTGTTCTCCCATCATTGACCGAGGGGCTTCCGATGGTGTTGCTGGAGGCAATGGCTTCGGGCCTTCCCGTCGTGGCTACGGCCGTGGGTGAGGTCCCGGCGGTCATGAATGGAGACTGCGGCATCCTCGTGGAGCCGGATGACGAAGGCAGTCTGAGACGGGCACTGGCAGCCCTGGTGGAAGCACCGGAAGAGCGAAGGGCCCTGGGCGAAGCAGGCCTTCGGAGGGTGAAGGAAGGGTTCGGCTCGGGGAGGATGATCGACAGCTACTTGCGAATCTACGAAGGGAAGAGACTGAATGATTCTCATTGAGGTTGCCTTCTGGACGTCTGTTCTATTGATCTTGTACGCCTACATCGGCTATCCGCTCGTAACGGTCCTGCTCTCCGCGTTCTTGAAGAGAGAGGTTCGCCGTGCGGATATCGAGCCGATGGTGACGGTGCTGATCACGGCATACAACGAGGAGCGGGACATCGCGGCCAAGCTCGACAACTGCCTCGCCCTGGACTACCCGAAAGACAAACTGGAAATCGTGGTCGCGTCGGATGGCTCCTCGGACGCAACGGACGACATCGTCCGGAGTTACGAGACGAACGAGGCTTCCGTGCGTGTCGTTCTGCACAGGGTCGAAGGAAGGCTCGGCAAGACGGCGGCCCAGAACAGCGCCGTGAAGATCTGTCGAGGAGAAGTCGTGGTCTTCTCCGATGCGGCGTCGATGTACGACAAGGGGGCCGTAAGGGCGCTGGCACGAAACTATGCCGATCCGAACGTGGGTGCTGTCAGCGGAATGTATACGTATGTGGACAAGAGCCAGTCTTTGGCCGGGTTCGGAACCATTCTGTTCTGGAAGATCGAGAATTTCATAAAGAAGAGACAGTCCATGGTCCGGACGATAACGGGCTGTTGCGGATGCATCTATTCCGTGCGGAAGGACCTCTATACGGATCTGCCGCCCGAGATCATCAGTGACCTGGTCGAGCCGTTGACGATCCTCCGCAAGGGCTACCGAATCGTCTTTGAGCCGAAAGCGCTTGCACTGGAGGAGACGGCAGGGGCGACAGACGACGAGATGAAGATGCGCGTTCGGGTCATTCTGAGGGGTATGAACGGCATGCTCTTCGTTCGCGACCTTTTTGACCCGCGAAAACACGGATTCGTCGCTTTTCAGCTGATCTCTCATAAGCTGCTGAGGTGGTTGGTCTCGGTGTTTGCGATCCTGGCGTTCGCTACGAACGGCCTGCTTGCAGCGAGCTCGCCCCTTTATCTGCTTCTGTTCGTCGGGCAGGTTCTCTTCTATTTCTCGGCTGCAATCGGATACGGCCTGGAGAGGAAGGGTATGAAGAGCAGGCTTCTCTCTCCGCCCCTCTACTTCTGCACGGTCAATCTTGCCGCGCTCATCAGCCTGGTGAAGGTGGTTCGAGGGGAGAACATCGTCACCTGGCAGACGATACGTTGAACGACTTGGAAAAGGGGTAGGTTCGAATGAACATAGTCTTTCTCACCCAGGACGACCCGCTCTATGTAAAGGTCTTCTTCGATGAATTCCTCAGGAATCATCGGAACGAGGATGAAATCAAGGCGATCGTGATTTCTCGCCTCATGGGTAAGAAGCGCATGAAGGATCTTCTGCGACAGATGTACGGCTTCTACGGTCCGGTCGATTTCGTCCGGATGGCAGCCCGAATGGGGTTCACCAGGATGATGGGGAGGAGAAAGGTCGAGCCCGGGCGGGGAGGGGAGAAGAAGACCTATTCGATCATGCAGACCGCCATGGCCTACGGGATTCCGGTCATCGAGCGAAGCGACCTGAACAGCGAGGAGTTCCGTGGGATGATCAAGGCGTACGAACCGGATCTGCTCGTTTCGGTCGCCTCTCCGGTCATCTTCAAGGAGGAGCTGATCGATCTGCCGAAAAGAGACTGTATCAACGTGCACAGCGCTCCCCTGCCGAACTACAGGGGAATGATGCCCAATTTCTGGCAACTCTACCATGGAGAAACCGAGGTGGGGATCACGGTCCACAGGATAGATGCCGGAATCGACACGGGGGACATCCTGCTGCAGAAGAACTGCAGCGTGGTGCCCGGTGAAAGCCTGAACGACCTCATCATCCGTACCAAGCGAATGGGAGCGGAATTCGTGCGGGAGGTCCTCGGCATGTACAGGGAGGACCGGGTGGCGGCCCGACCCATGCCGAGCGGAGGCAGCTATTTCAGCTTTCCGAAACCGGAGGATGTGCAGAAATTCAGGGCCATGGGCGGAAGGATTCTCTGATCGTGAACCCGCAAGAGGCATACAGTTTCTCTGTTTCCGGATACGAAGGACATGAAGCCGAGGTGCTCGACCTGAGGAACCGGAACCGGGCCGCTCCGTGTGCCGGGAGCTACATGGACTGGCGGTACCGCGGAGAAGAGGGGGCTTACGATCCGCTGATCTATTGGGCCCACTCCGACGAGGGAGAGCCGGTGGGAATGGCGGGAGTCATCTTTCGTCCCTACTGGATCGGAGACGAGAGACGCTATTTCGCCGTTCTGGGTGACGTGAGCCTGGATGAAGGGTTGAGGGGAAAGGGGATCGGGAAGCGGATGCTCGAGTATATGACGCAACATCTGAGGGCGACGCACGGGCAAACGGTCAATGGAAGGGATGGGGTAGCCTGTTGCTTCGTGATTCCGACCGAGACGCTGGGTTCCTGTCTCCTGTCCTGTGGTTGGGAGGACTCGCAGGCCTTTGTCTGGTACTTGTGGGTCATCGATCCAACCTACAAGCTCGAGGAGTGGATCGGGGCAAAAGCGCTGCCCCCGTTGGTGAGAGAGATCCCGAGGAAAATCACCGGTCTCAGAATAGGAGCCGGCAAGGGCCCGGAGCTGGATGCGGAACCGGTCGGGCAGGTGGATGAGGCCTTCGACAGGTTCTGGAACGAGCTCGCCAAGGACGATCTCATTCTTCGCGATCGATGCGCGGCTTCCCTCCGGTGGCGGTACGAAACGCACCCGGATCGACCCTACGAATTCCGGAAGATCATGCAGAAGGGAACGATGGTCGGGTATGTGGTTTGCGACCGTGATGAACATGGAAACTGCTGGGTGAATGATCTGCTGGCCCTCAGGACGGAGCTCGTTCCTTCCGTGGTCCGTGCTTTTCTGCGTGAAGAATGGAAGAACGGAAGGACGCGGGTGGTTCGCTTGAAGCTGAGTCGCAATCATCCCTACGAGAGCGAGCTCCTGCGTTGTGGATTCCTTCGGCGATCGTACCAGGATTCGTATCAGGTGTGCTGGCTGGGCGGAAACGCTGCAAAGGGCGGGAAGAACTGGTTCTTGTCGAGCGGCGACAAAGACACGTGAGCAAGGAGAACGACCCGAGATGCAATCTCCTATCAAGGCGTTGAGATACCTGCTCTACTATTCCATCGGTTTCCATCTGCCCATGGGAGACCGCTGGGGTTTCATTGGAGAGGTTTCCTCACGGATACGAAACGTGCTCTGCAGGGGGCTCTTCCTGCGGACACCAAGCCGCTTCTCTGTAGGCAAGGGTGTGGATTTTGCGTACCTGGGTCATCTGATCCAGATGGACGAGCACGCGAACCTGGGTAACTACTTGAAAATAAAAGGGAATGGTCGTGTGGAGTTCGGCAGGCACATCGCCATGGGCGATGACGTGACGATCATCACCCAGAATCACAAATACGAAGAGGATCACTACGACGGGTTCATCGTACAGGATGTCATCATCGGCAGTAACGTGTGGATCGGCGA
Organism: bacterium; assembly: GCA_028277985.1. Classification (GTDB taxonomy): domain Bacteria; phylum Desulfobacterota; class DSWW01; order DSWW01; family DSWW01; genus S015-6. The sequence goes on from JANQFG010000277.1 coordinate 46,333, forward strand.
CCGGGTCATCATTCTGCCGGGTGTGAAGATCGGGAATCATGCGATCGTCGGGGCCGGCGCCGTGGTGACGAAGGACGTGCCCGACTATGCGGTGGTGGGTGGGAATCCGGCCAGGGTGATCAAGGACCGAAAAGGGGAAGCGTAGGATATCCCCTGCAAGAGTATTCGGAATGCAGCGAGTCGGGGAGGCTCGATATGAAAGTCGTGATCTTATGTGGCGGAATGGGAACGAGGATGAAAGAGGAAACCGAGATAAGGCCCAAACCGATGGTCGAGGTCGGCGGGAAACCGATCCTGTGGCACATCATGAAGATCTACTCCCATTACGGGTTCAACGAGTTCGTGCTGGCCCTCGGCTACAAGGGAGAGTTCATCAAGCAGTATTTCTACCAGTACCGCATTACCTGCAACGACTTCACGGTCAGCCTGGACGCGAAGAGGCCGGTGAAGGTCTACGGCAGCTCCGAAGAGAACGATTGGGAGATCACCTGCGTGGATACGGGAATGAGCACGCTGAAGGGGGGAAGGATCAAGCGTCTCGAACCGTTTCTCGACGGGGAAGCCTTTCACCTGACCTACGGAGATGCGGTTGCGGACATCGATATCGGCCGATTGGTGGATTTCCACCGGCAGCACGGAGCCCTCGGGACCGTCACGGGTGTGCGGCCCCCGTCCCGGTTCGGCGAAATGGAGATGGAAGGGGACTGTGTCATCAAGTTCGAGGAAAAGCCTCAGATGACGGGTGGAAAGATCAATGGCGGGTTCTTCATCCTAAACAGAGAGATCTTAAACTATTTGACTGCGGATGAAGATTGCGACCTGGAATTCGGCGCTCTGCAGCGACTCTCCGAAGAAAGGCAACTCAGGGCCTTTCGACACGAGGGGTTCTGGCAGTGCATGGACAACGTCAGGGAAAGAGACTATCTCAACGAATTGTGGAAGAGCGGAGAGGCCCCATGGAAGATCTGGGAAGCATGAGCACGAAAGCAGGTGAGGCGTATGCCGGCAAACGGGTCCTGGTGACCGGGCACACGGGCTTCAAGGGATCCTGGCTCGCTCTGTGGCTGACGAGCATGGGCGCCAGAGTTGTCGGTGTTTCTTCAGGCCTGCCGAGCGATCCATGCAACTTCTCCGTCCTGGGCCTCGAAGACAAAATCGATGACGTACGGTGCGACGTACGTAACCTGGGAGATTTGCGCGATGTGTTCGAGGAGAAGCGGCCGGAGGTGGTCTTCCATCTGGCTGCACAGACACTGGTGAGAAAATCGTATGACGACCCGAAGCTGACCTTTGATACGAACGTGGGCGGTACGGTGAACATCCTCGAGTGTATCCGGACGGCCGAGGATCTGAAGGCGGCGGTGATCATCACCAGTGACAAGTGCTACCACAATGTGGAATGGCCCTGGGGGTATCGGGAGAACGACCGACTGGGAGGAGAGGACCCTTACGGGGCATCCAAGGCGTGCGCGGAGCTTGCCTTCACTTCCTATGTTCAATCCTTCATGCCCAGGACACAAGAGCAGAAATTCCCCCGCATCGCGACCACGAGAGCAGGGAACGTGATCGGAGGCGGCGACTGGGCGGAGGGAAGGATCATTCCGGACTGCATAAAGGCACTGACCAAGGACGAGCCGGTGAATGTGAGAAACCCGGGCGCCACAAGGCCCTGGCAGCACGTGCTCGAGCCGTTGAGCGGCTACTTGTGGCTGGGGGCGAATCTCCTCGAATCGGGGGAGTTCCACGGGGAGGCTTTCAATTTCGGTCCGGATCGAAGAGCAAGCGAGTCTGTTCGTGAAGTGGTCGACCTGCTCATTTCGAATTGGGGCAGTGGGGGGTGGGCCTACGAGAAGGACGAGTCGGAGAAGAAGGAGAACGTGCTTCTCAAGCTCTCGTGTGAAAAGGCACTGTACAGGCTCGGTTGGCACGCGGCGCTCTCCTTCGAGGATACGATCCGAATGACCGCTGAGTGGTACAAGACGTTCTATGACGGGAAGGCGGACATGTACGAATTCTCCCTGGGACAGATAGCCGAGTACATCCAGGAGGCCGGAAGACAGGATGTGGCCTGGGTGTGAGAAGGAGAAGCGGGGATGATCGAAGGCGTGCGGGTCCGGGAGCTGAAGCGGATCAGAGACGATCGTGGCGGTGTCATGCACATGCTGCGAAGTGATGCCGAGTGGTTCGAGGGCTTCGGCGAAATCTACTTCTCGGTTGTGAATCCGGGCCACGTCAAGGGATGGAACTTCCACAAGAGGGCAACGGCGAATCTCGCCGTTCCAAGCGGGAAAATCAAACTCGTCCTCTATGATGACCGGCCCGGATCGACGACCAAGGGAGAAATACAGGAGATCCTAGTGGGGGAAGAGGACTATGTCCTTGTGAAGATTGCTCCCAGGATATGGACGAGCTTCAAGGGATTGGGGGAACGGGAGGCGATCGTGGCGAACTGCTGCACGATTGTCCACGACCCGGAGGAAGTGATGCATTCCGACCCCTTCGGTGGCGAGATCCCCTACCGGTGGGAACGGGAAGATTAGCGAGATCGGAATCATGGTCGAAAGCTTGGTCATTGGGGCGAACGGGTTGATCGGCAGGGAAGCGAGACGCGCCCTTCTGCGGACAAAGGGGGGCTGCGCGGGCACTTACTTCGGCAGGCCTGAGGAAGGGCTCGTGAAGCTGGACAGAACCTGCCGGGACGAAGTCGAGAGAATGCTCGGGGAGACAGCTCCGAAGGTGGTCCTGGATTGTGCCAATTTCCCGGGAGGCGTCAACAGGTGCGAGCAGGACCGAGAAGCAGCCCGACAGTTTCATCTGGAGGCCACCCGGAATCTGAGCCGGTGTTGCAAGGAGGCAGGCGCATTCATGGTCTATATCTCTTCCGACTATGTTTTCGACGGGACGAAGACGGAGCCCTATCGAGAGGAGGACGAGCCAAAGCCTGCGAATCACTACGGCGAGCTGAAACACGAGGCCGAGGAAGCCATTCGACAGGAAGTGTCGAGCCATCTGATCGTGCGAACGACCAATGTGTTCGGTTGGGACCCGATGACCCGGACACCGAACTACATCATGAATCTTTACCGGACGATCCGGGAAGAGAGGACCTTCTGGGCGCCGTCCTTTCTCTGGGGGACACCGACATATGTGGGCGATCTGGTGGAAGGGATCCTCGAGCTGGTGGATCGTGGAGCCACGGGTACGTACCACGTTGTCGGAAAGAGCTTCGTGAATCGGTACGAGTGGGCCAAGGAGGCCTGCAGGACGCTGGGCCTGGACGGAACGTATCTGGCCGAGGTCAAAGAGCCCGATGCAGGCGACGCAGCTCGGCCTAAGCAGTGCAGGTTGAGCACGGATCGATTCGAGAGCGTCTGCAAGACGGTGCTGCACGGATACAGGGAGGGAACAGCCCTGATGAAGAGAGAGATGGGAGGGGCTTCGTGATGAGCGGAAAGGTGAGCATCATCATACCGACATACAACAGGCTCGACCTGCTGCTCGAATCGGTGAAGAGCGCTCTGGACCAGGACTATGGGGATCTGGAAGTGATCGTCTCCGACAACGCATCGACGGACGGCACAGAAGGAGGGATGCGCGAGTTCGCGAATGACCCGAGGTTCAAGTACTGCAGGAATGACGAAAACCTCGGAATGGTGGGGAACCAGAGAAGAGGGCTCTTCGAGTATGCCACCGGGGACTGGGCGATCGTGCTCGACAGCGATGACTACCTGATTGACAAGTCCTACGTGAGAGAAGCGATGGAGATCGTGAATCAGAACGACGACGTGGTTCTGGTACATGCGAATTTCAAAAAATATCATGTGGATTCAGATACTTACGAAGATGTCTGCAAGGGGTTGCCCCGTGTCGTCGACGGGAAGTGGATGTTCCTCAACTACGAGTACGGGGTGATGGGGACGAGGAACTACGACAAGCTGACGGTCCTGTTCAACCGGAAGATCGCCATGGAGTTGAATGTGTTTGAAACCGACATCTCTTCGAGCGACCGCGAGAGTTTTCTCAGAATGTCTCTCAGGGGAAAGATCGGATTCGTCGACCGGGTCGTCGGGGTCTACCGGATTCACGGCCAGAACCTGGCGCTGACCGGGGGAGACGACGGATTCTTCGACAATTTACAGGCGGTGACCGTTCCGTACGAATTTGCGTCCCGGCACGGCTGCTTCGACCCGGAGGAGCTGGACGACTGGAAACGAAGGATGATCCGGGATGCCTGCGAGATCATGCTCGTGAACAGGATGATCGGCGGCGGGGACCGGGTCGCTTTTCTCAGGTACTTCTCGAAGCGACTCTACGAGGAGTATCCGTTCGCTCTCACCGTACTGCTCAGACTGCTGAAGGCCGGAACCCTGGGCAGAATCGTGTTGAGAGGGTTGAGGGAAACTTTTCAGAGGCAGAGATAAAGATTGGAAAGACGTGTCGCAAGTAAGAACGTTCCTGGCAAGGCTGAGCCATTTTCTTACGGGGAACATCATCGGCAAGGCCTTCGGCTTTGTAACGATGCCCATTCTCACGAGAATGCTGACGACGAACGAGTATGGCGTTCTCGGCCTGGCCACCACGACGATCATGTTGTCTGTTGCGGTGGCAAAGGCCGGGCTGACGAACGGAATCATCCGGTACCACAGTCAATACGACACGACCGAGGAAGACCGGGAGGTCTTTTCCTCCAGCATCCTGATGCGAGGGCTCGTATTCTCCTTCATCACCTTTGGTCTCTATTCCATATCCCTGCCGCACATATGGCCGCTTCTCCGGGTCAGCGATGAATACGTCCGGTGCTTCGTCCTCATCTCCGCCTGCATCCTGCTGCAACCGATTTCGGGTATGATCACGAGCCTGATGATCGTGCAGGGAAGGTCGGTTCTGGTCAACGTTGTCGGATTCGTCCACCGTTTCGTTTCCTTCGGGCTTTCCCTTCTTCTGCTCTTTGTCATGGCGCAGAAACTCTTTGGATTCCTGCTGGGGGGCATCCTGTCGGATGCGGTGCTTCTGGGGATCCTCTTCTTCTGGTTTTTCACCCACTACCGTGTCAGCTGGAAGAAGACGTCCGGAAAACTCATAGGCGCTCTCGTGAAATTCGGGGCCCCTCTCTTGCTGATGGAGATGGCTTTTCTCCTTCTGTCGTACGCCGACCGGTACATGATCATTCACTACTGTGGCGAGGATGATCTTGGGATCTACACGGTGGGATACAACCTGGCCATGTACATTGCGGACATTCTCGTCTTTTCGATTTCCTATTCCATCGTTCCGATCTACGTGTCCCTCTATGAAGAGAAGGGACGGGCGGAAACGGAGGCTTTTCTCAAGCGCTGTCTGGATTATCTTCTCATCGCCTTCATCCCGATGGCGTTCGGGTACTATGCCGTATGCGAGGAGGCGATTGTACTCATAGCCTCGGAAAAGTACCTGGCTTCCGCCTCCTTCTCCCCCGTCATCCTGGTCGCGTCCTTCATTCTGGGGTTGAGCACGAACATCCTGACTGCCGGGCTCTATCTCCAGAAGAGGACGGGAATCATGCTCGGGATCATGGTCTCGGGTGTGCTCGTGAACATCGGGTGCAACGTGATCCTGCTTCCGAAATACGGGGTGATGGGAGCCGCCATGTCGACCCTGGTGGCGTGCATTCTGGTGACCCTGTTGACCGTGATCCTTTCGTACCGGTATCTGTTCGTCGGTCTTAGGATCAGCACCTTGCTCTATTATTCTCTTGTTTCCCTCCTGATGGTCGGGATCCTCGAGAGAATTCATATCGACGTGATGTATCTGTCCGTCCTTGCGAATGTTGCCATCGGGATCCTGATTGTGGGAATCGGGATCGCGATTCGAGAAAGGGAGATCGTGACCGGGATCATGAGCGCCTTCGGGAAGAAGGCCGCATGAGGCCGCGGGAGATCGAGATCGCATGTTAGCTCTGCTGAAGCACTATTTTCGGATGGTGATGGTTCCTGTCCTCTACATAGGGGGGATCGGGAGCATTCTGATTACAATCTTCAAGGATTCCCGCTTCGGTTTCTTCCTTTTGGTGAGCCTCATCCCGCAGCCGAACATCTGGTACAAGTTTCATCAGTACCCGTTCGGCAAGGACTATATGGATCTGCTCTTCTTTGCGGTCCTCCTCGGATCCATCGTGCAGGGCAGGTGGCCGAAGGAAGGAGGGAATCGTCTCTTGATATGGCTGGCCATTGCCGTCAGCTATCTCTCCCTGTGGAACAGCAGCATGCGATTCTCTCTGCCGATGCCGATCACGTTGGACAATTACCTGATCTTCCACTGGAAGAACTACGCGGAGATGATGCTCCTCTATTTCCTGGCGATGAGCGTCGTGAAGGACGAGAAGGACGTGAAGAACGTGATGATCGTTATCTGCATCGTGGTCCTCTTCATCGCCTTGCGCGACTTCAGGAACTTCTCGCCCGGTGCGACCTTCCGCTGGGACAAGCGTGCTGCGGGTCCCTTCTGGATCGTGGGTCTCGGGGCGAATCATATGGGAGCGTTCTTCGCGCACTACGGGGGGTTGTTGCTGGGGATGCTGCTTGTGAAACAGGATCGCAGATTTCGGCTGCTGCTCCTGGCGGCGGTGGGATTCAGTTTGCATCCTCTGTTCTTTGCATATTCGAGGGGCGCTTACCTGGGTGCACTGGTGACCGTGGGCTTCTTCGGCTTGGTCAAGAAGCGAAGCCTGCTGATCGTGGCCGTCGGGGTCGTCATCTTCTATCGGGCACTGTTGCCGCCGTCAGTGATCGACCGGATCGACATGACCGTCAAAGAGGACGGCACGATGGAGCAATCGGCCGGGGGAAGGCCGGAGCTCTGGGAGGTCGCATTCCGGATGTTCGAGGAAAACCCGGTCTTCGGGCTCGGGTACAACGGGTACGCGCTGAGTGTGGGCGGCAAGACGATGCGGTCGGGGGGTGTCGTCAAGGAAGGGCAGGATGTGCACAGCATCTACATGAGAATCCTGTGCGAGCAAGGGGTGATCGGATTCGGTCTGTTCACGCTTATCATGATCAGGGCCTTTATGAGCGGGGCGAAACTCTTCCGAAGGGGGAGCAGCGGCTTCTCGCAAGGGCTCGGTTTGGGGTTCATGGGGTGTGTTCTGGCCTTGGCGACGACGAATGTATTCGGAGACAGATGGTCCTACTTCGTGATCGGGGGGTATTTCTGGATCGTCTGGGGCCTGGTGGACAGGATCCTGGTTCTGATGCAGCAGGGGAAGACCGAACGAGAGGGGGAAACGAAGAATCAAGGGAATGGCGTTGGGGTCCTCAACGGAGCAAACGGGGCTTGAGATGCAAAGGGTCCTTTTCATGTACCGAGTGACCTGGTGAGCTTGGGAAAGAGGAGTCGGGTTGCATGAAGACAGGCGTGAGTGTCGTGATCCCTGCACGAAACGAATCGAGCCATATTGGCAGATGCATAGAAGGGATCAGGGCACAGGAAAGCGGCGAGGCGGAGATCTCCGACATCGTCGTCGTGGACAACGGGTCCACCGACGGGACAGCGGAGATTGCGGAGAGCCTGGGGGTTCGGGTGATCGGGCAGGCGACGGGTACGGTTGGAAGCCTCCGGAACCGAGGAGCGCGAGAGACGGAGGGCGATGTGATCGCCTTTCTGGACGGAGACTGCGTACCCGGAACCGGATGGCTTTCGGCAGCGGTTTCGACCCTTCGGGATGGGGGGGCTCAAGCTGCAGGCTCCTTCCACCAGATCCCGGAAGACTGTGGCTGGATCGGTCATGCCTATGGGATGATTCAGGAGGGAAGAAAAGAGGGGAATGCGAACTATATCCCATCCGGGAACATGATCATCTCCCGTGAGGCCTTCGAGGCCGTCGGAGGCTTCGACGAGAGCCTTCGAACGAACGAGGATGTGGACCTGTGCCGGAGACTGGTCAGAAACGGCTATGGCATCTGCGTGAACCCGGACATTCGGTGCATGCACCTCGGGTCGCCTCAGGGGATCGGTGAGATGATCAGAAGAGAGGTTTGGCACGGGAGCCATACGTGGAAGGTATTCTGGAAGGACTTCAAGGGAGTGAGAAACCTGGGAATCGTTACCTTCAGTCTGGCGAACCTTTCGCTCTTGCTGCTCTGGACCGGCTCGATGGTGTACTGGATGCTGGGGGGGAGTTGGGCCCCTGCTCTCGTTTTTACTCTGGCATTCATCGGTTTGAGCGCATTTGTGGCCTTCAGGGATTGGAAGCGGGTACGCAGAGGATATCTCTCGATACTGTGCTATGTGATGCTGTATGGAATCTCGAGGGCGGTAGGCGTGTTTGGGTGGGTACGACGGTAAGGAGCGAGCGATGAGTGAGCCATTCGTGAAATCCATCTTTCTGGTGCCGTGCTGTGATTCGGATCTCGACCGAATCGAGGACCTCCTGGAGAGCATTCGATACTTCAATGCGCGGGATTATCTGGTGGTATGTGTGAACGACTGCAAGGACGAAGAGGCGATCCGGTTCATAGAGGAAAGGACGTCTTCGGATTTCGTTTCTTTCCGCCCTCACAGCGAGCCGGATTGGCGCAGGGATACCCGAGGCTCGCTGTTCTGCAAAAAATATCATTGCATAGACTACATTCTGGGCAGGTACAGGTTCGAGTACCTCGTCGGGGTGGATACGGATGCACTCTTCACGGGGCCTGACCTCATGGACCGAGTCGAGGCGTTCTTCAAGCGGTGCGACCCGAAGATCGGCCTCATCGGATCGTACAAGATCAGAGCGGACGGACAGAAGCGGGCCCGATGGAAATGGGCCTTGTACATGCTCTACCTGGCGTACGGTGTGCGCAAAATGCGGAGAAACCCGTTCTTCTGGAAGGAAATGGTTCCTGCGGCAAGAAGGAACGGCTACAAGCTGGGCGAGCATGTGCTCGGCGGGTCTTTCGTCTTCACCTATGAATGCTTGAAGAGCATGCTCGACCTGTTTCCGTATGAGGCGGTTCGGACCGATCGCTTACACGAGATCGAAATCAAGGATGATATCATCCTGAGTATGCTCGCATATTCTGCCGGCTACAGAATCGGCGATTTCGGCCGACCGGAAGACCCGATGGCGATTGCGCTTCGCTCTCTTCCTCTTGCAAAGGAGGAAATCACGAGAACCGGAAAGACGATCATTCACTCCGTGAAGAGCGGAAGAGACGGTGAAAGCGAAGAGGACCTGAGAGGCTACTTCAAGAGCCTGCGGAGGTAGGTTGCACAGATGAAGCGTGGCCTGATGGGCAAGGTTGGGCGGGCCGGAGTCGCGGGGATCGCCTACCATGAGATCTGTCGCGACGGGGCGCCCCACAAGTACGCGGTGAGTGACGAAGACTTCGAGAGACAGGTGGGTCTGCTCGTCCGGATGGGATGCGAGTGCCTGACCATCGATGAGTTTTCAAGCCTCGACTCAGGGGAGAGAGGGGAGCCTGCGGCCTCACCGGTTCTGGTGACCTTTGACGATGGCCATGTCTCGCATTACGAGGTTGCCCTTTCGGTGCTGGAACGGAACGGGGTGCGAGGGACCTTCTTCACGACAACGGACTGGATCGGAAGCACAGGATACATGGACCGGGGTCAGCTGCTGCAGATGCACGAAGCAGGCATGTCCGTGCAGTCCCACGGGGCGAGTCACAGCTACCTGGACGGACTCGATACTGCCGGCCTACGGGAAGAACTCGGAGGGTCGAAGCGGGCGCTCGAGGACCTTCTCGGAGCAGAGGTGGAGTACATATCCTTTCCCGGTGGACGGTACAGCGACCGTGTTCTGGAAGTAGGCCGGGAAATGGGTTTCAAAGCGTTCGTTTCCTCCGACCCGTATGCGGTCAGAAGGGTGAAAGGCTCTCTTCTGGTCGGCAGAGTCATGATCAAGCGGGGTCTGGGTGAGGACGGGTTCCGTTCGATCGCTTCTTGTCGCCCGGATCGGGTCAGGAGGGAGAAGCTCCTGTGGCATAGCAGAAGGTTGCTGAGGAGATGGATCGGCGATGAGAAGTACGGCCTGTTATGGAGACTATACGCCGGAAAGTAACCTCGTGTCGGATATTGCCTCTCGACTGCCTGCAGCACCCTCGAAAAAGCCTGCAGGTCATACCCCATGTGTGTAACTTGTCTGCGCATATTGTAATCCAAAGTCGTATGGGTATGGAGCCTGAAACAAGATCCTGTTGTCGTGGCGGGGTTCTTGTGGGGGGCGATTTTTCGTTGACATCCAAGGTTGTTGGATGATGGGTGCACGATCCAGCCGTCCCGGATGGATGGATCCGGCGGGGCGCAGCCGACACATACGGTTGGCACCAAGCTTGCACCAGGATGGATCTGGCCGGTCCATCATACATCCTGCGACCTACTTCATAGGAGAAAAGGAATGATCAGAACAGTGCTCGTTTCCATAGCCATCGTCGTGCTTTCGACCACGTTGCCCTCTCTTGCCGGTGCTGCCGAGCCGGTGCTGTTCTTCTCCGACCTCGTCGACGCCCCCAGGGTAGGGCTCACGGACGCGCAAGTCACGAATCAAGGTGCGATCATCACGATCTGGGGAAACAATCTGGGAACAACCCAAGGGACCTCCAAGGTCTACGTCGGCAACGTCGAGGCTGCACACGTCTACTACTGGTGCAAGGCGGATGGAAACAGCGGCGGCGGCCCATCCGATATGTACACCTACCACGGCATGCAGGAGATCGCCTTCGCCATCAATTCCTCGACCCCTACGGGCCAGCAGAAGATCAAGGTCCAGGTGGGCGGAACCTTTTCGAACGAGCTGGATATCTATATCCGGCCGGATGACCCGGCCGCCAATGCGATCTATTTCGTAAAGGCGAACGGCAGCGACAGCAATACAGGCTCGTGGTCGAGCCCCTGGAGAAGCCTGAATCACATCACGAGGCGAGGCGGGTCCCCCCTGAACGAAGGCGATACCATCTACGTGTGCGACGGCGTACAGGAGCCGGATGGATGGTTGATTTTCGACATGAGGGGGGAGCCGAACAAGAGCATCTCCTTCGTCGCCTATCCGGGGGCGAATGTTCTGATCGATGAAGGTTGGGGTAACTACAACATGAATGCGAGTCGGATCAATTTCTCGAAGTTGCGAAACAGAACCGACGATGGGAACGGTTTCTTCTCCTTCAATCGCGTCATCGGATGCACGTTCACGGACATCGTTTGCGCCACCGGGCAGAGCGCCGCTATCACGAGTACCTCCTATGTGGAAGGAGACACGTACCTGGGGAATTTCATCCATGATTTCGGAGGATCGTGCACGAGCAAGCTCCACCACACCACCTACTTCACGAAAAGGAACCTGGGCAGGGCGGCCGAGCCGCTCGAGTTCGGTTGGAACGTGCTCAAGGACAACATAGCGCGCGTGGGACTCCACTTCTACGAAGAACACGCCTGCGAGGGGTACTCCGGTATCGTCAAGATTCATGACAACTTCGTCCTGAACCAGGTCGGTCCTGCATTGGGATTGCAGGCCCAGGCATGCGACTCCGGCCACACCCTTTCCGGGACGTTCCATGTCTACAACAACGTCTTTGCCGAGACGGCGAGCGCCAACATCCTCCTTGCCGGGGATGAATGCACTGCAGACGTGAAGATATTCAACAACACGATCTACGCTTACGGTGATGGGCCCGGGGAATTCGACGACGTGGATCAGGCCGTGTTCGTGGCGGGCGACAATTACGCGGCCCACATGGGATGGCCTTTTGCCGGATCCTGGGAATTCAAGAACAACATCATCGTGGATAAATACAACGAAGACTATTTTCACTCCTACTACTGCTGCAAGGGGCTCACGAGCGCTTCGAACAACATCTGGTATCATGGGGGAGACGGGACGCCCTCAGGGGTGCCTCCATGGGACAGCTCTCCTTTGACCGGGAACCCCCAGCTGATCGATCCGGCAGGAGGCAATTTCCGCGTGCCCCAGTCCAGTCCCGCGGTGGACAGCGGCACCTCAGTCGTCAGTTCTGTAGTGCCCCGGGACCTTGCCGGCAACCGGAGGCCGATGGACGGCAATGAGAGCGGGACCGCAGAGTACGACATCGGCCCCTATGAATACGATGGCGATGTGATCGTCGACACCATCCCCCCGAATGAGCCGCAGAACCTGGTTGTGTCCGTGTGTGGGGACGGTGTGAAACAAAGCACCGAGGCATGCGATCTCGCTGACGATGCGGCCTGCCCCGGGCAGTGCAGGACGGACTGCACCTGCCCGTGAGAGATGGCCGTCCCGATCCGAAACGGATTCAGGGGTCTGGAGAAAGCTGAACAAGATCAGATAAATAGCCGACCTGCAATCAAGGCTTTCCAAAGCCAGGGGCTAAATGTAAATTCAATTGACAAATAGCCCCAAGCCGTCCAGTTGCTCAACCTTTCCCAGTTGGGTGCAGACTGTGGTATCACCCACAACACTGCCCGGGCTTGGCTCTCTGTTCTCGAAACCGGCTACGTTGTGTTCAGGCTGCCCCCTTTTCACAGCAGTCTCAAGAAACGGCTGGTCAAGACCCCCAAACTGCACTTCTACGATGCTGGTCTTCTCTGTTTTCTGCTTGGAATTCGGAGTCCCGACCAACTCGTCAATCACCCCATGCGCGGGGCTATCTTTGAGAGTTGGGCGGTCTCTGAGATTCTGAAGGCGCGTGCGCATCACGGGCTGCCCATGGACCTTTTCCATTTTCGCGACAGAAAAGGCTTCGAGGTGGATGTTGTTCTTGTTCGGGACCAGAAGCTGATGGCAGTGGAGATCAAGTCCGGTCAGACGATAGCCTCAGATTTCTTTGTATCGCTCGACCGGTTCGAGCAAGTTGCCGGCTCTGATCACAACCGAGCCCTCCTGGAAAAACTGCTTATCTACGGCGGCGATGTCGCGCAGCAAAGAAGTCAATCGAGGGTGATACCCTGGTCGGGTATCCATGGTCATGACTGGACAGGTATCAAAGGCGGTTAATCTGTCCATGATCTTGCATTCGGCCATACAAGACCCTCGTCCACTTCACTCGCTTGGAATCCGAATAGAAACAGAAGAGGGCCACGGACTGTCCGTGGCGGGCTAGTTTTCCTGGAGCCGGCGGGCGGGATCGAACCGTCGATCCTAGCTGATTACGAATCTCTTCCACCCACCTGCGACCGGGCGCTATGGAGTGATGACCGAATCGATGCGCAGATTTTCCGGAGCGGCCGGGCCTTGCGTATCCGGTTCATCCGTCACGCTGAACGAGATCGTCAAACCGTCACCCGCGGTGCCTGTGCCGCCCGACCCGCTGTAGGGGGTCGCGGTCAGTGTGTGATTGCCTGCGGAAGGTGTCCACGCAATGTAGTCCCCGCTCACGTCCCCGGCCAGTGCAAAGGGCGCCTGGCTCTCGGTCCGGTACTGGGGATTTCCATCATATCCGAAGACGACGCTTCCCACCGGTTCGGCGCCTGGGTTGGCTCGAACGTTCAGATTCGTCGTGGGGAGCGTTGTCAGATCGAGGCTTGCGCCGTTCGTGAGCTCCTGGATGTCTGAATCGGTATCCGCGTTCACGAGGGTGAAGCTCACGATTGCCGGGCCTGGGGGACCTCCCTCGGGCCACACGAGAACGCTCAGTTCGTCCGTATCGGTATCATTCTGTGCATCCGTTACGGTAAGCCGGAACGTGTACGTCCCCTCCTCGAGACCGGTGACAAGGGTCGAAGCGGTTTGAGGCGACTGCAGGCTTGCCTGTCCGCCGCTCACCTTTTCCCACAGGTAGGATACGATATCACCCTGACTCCCTGTACCGTCGAGTGTTGTGGAATTGACTGGCAGTGTGATCGTTGAGGGTGTGGCAAGTGCAACAGCGCGCACTGCCGCTGGGTCGCCCAGACGAACCAGGGCCACGGAGTCTCCCGAGAAAGGTGCCTGTCCGACGGAGACCGTGCCCGGACCCGTGATCATGCTGACGGTTCCGTTTTGCAGTGCGCCGCCCCCTCGGGGGTCGTACCAGAGAACCTCGTAGTCGCCGGCTTGGATGTTGAGTGTTGCACTGCCACCGTTTCTCAGATAGAGGGCGTAGATGTTGCCCGGGTCCGAGAAACAGTAGTTCGATCCGGAGACGAGGTCATCGCAATGGTTCATCGTATTGAAGGGCAGATAGGTGTGAAAGAATTCGAGGGCGTAGCGGGTCTGTTCCCACATGTTGTCTCGTGTGCGCCAGTCCTCGCAGGAGAGGTCGTCGTGGGGGTAGCTGTAACCGAAATAGTACTCCACCCCTCCACCGCCGCCCATCAGATTGCCCCACAGCACGTCTTTTCGGATGTCGTCGTGGTTCGGATCGTTCGCGTCCGGCAGCACACCGATGGAATACGGCCCGATCTCGTCCGAATTGACGACCCACTTGTGCCCTGCCGCTGCGGAACGGTCCCTCCATTCCTTGGTCTGTCCATGGACCACACCGGGGACACTGGACTGAACCGATGGACCCTCCAGATTCGGAAATCCCAGGAGCGGCGGGTAGACGACCTGCTGCTGGTTCGGATAAGTGTGGACAACGATCGGGTGGTCGTAGGGGTCGAGGCCCCGGATATGGTCGGCAAAGGCCTTTTGCTGGGCCGTGGTGTTCGTGTTCTCTTCACCGAGGTTCCAGACCAGGGCAGGGTGGTGACCGAATCGGGCGATCAGCTCTCGATAATAGAGCTTCCGCTCTGTCCCCAGTGTTCCCCCATCGAGCCCCTGATCGTTCTCGGTCTCCTGCGTGATGACGTGCAGCACGATCCCTTTCTGCGTCATGTGCGAGAAGACGTTCTCCCACTGGGCCAGCTTGCTGACGTCGAACCTGAATTTCTCCGTGTGATCCGTCCACATCCAGACGTCGGCCCCGTCACCTCCGTCGACATTGTAGGTGAGGAAATAGACGACGTTCATGCCCTCTGAAGCGAGGTAGTTGAGGGCACCCAGGATTCCCTTCCCTTTGCCGCCCTGCCAGGTGGGATCTCCGGGTGACCAGTCTCCGATGTGAGCCGCGTAAGCGTGCAGAAAGCTTCCCCAGCTGTCGTAGGTTCCGTCGAATTCATGATAGCCGAGGAAATTCTCCGGGCTGTCCGCTCCTCCCTTCAGGTACCAATCGCCATTCTGAAAGCGGAAGTAGTGTTCGCCCACGTATTGCAGGAGTCCCTTGCCGCGGTGGTCGGGTGACGCCTTGTCCGTGTCGGCAATGACGAACGAGTCCGAGGCCCCATCGATGGATGGGTCGGCGGTGCCGGCCAGGGGATTGGAACTGACTGCCACATCGGTTCCCGAGCGAAACGAGGCGACGTAGGTCCAGGTGCCCACCTCCTCCGGAGTGAAGTGCACGCGCCAAGCGCTGCCTGAAGTGGCAGACGTCTCACCGGCGTTTCCGTCCGCCGCGAAGAAACCGGGAACGACGCGAGTCTTGCCGCTGCCCGCATGCGAGAACGTCACGTCGAGCCGATAGTCAAGGAACGGATTGGTCGGAGCGTCTTCCGAAGTGGAGGGGCCCTGGAATGTGATCGTTACCCGGTGCCATCGCTTCTGCTCGCCCGTGACCTCCCCCGGTGTTGCTGAGAACGAGGTTATGGGAAAGAGGAAGATGGATAGAGCGACCCAGGTCCAGAAGCTACCACGCAACTTGGGGAAATCCCTGAAGATTGTGCATTTCATCGATGCGATCCTCCCTGTGGGAATCAGACGCAATCGCTGTGCCAATGAACCGATCAAACGGCACGACCGGATGGACGAATGTTTCAGGGTGTTTCAGACCTTGGCTAAGAACTCTATCCTGCTCGGGAATCGATGAGTCCTGACCCGGGACCCGGGGGCCGGGTAAGCCGGGGCACCGACCTGCGGGGAGACGAATCTGTCTGTGGGAAGAACAAAGTTGTAAGAGAATGCTGTAGGCCTTACCCTCCTCCTTCCAGGATCTCGATGGCCGAGATCTTCGGGTTTTCCACTTCGTGGAGAAGCTGGATGTTCAGCTCGCCGTCAACCACATCGGCCAGGAACGTCTGCATGGTTCCGATGAATAGATCACCGGTATCGGCAACGATGTCATAGTCGTCCAGCACCGTTGTACCCTCGATGGCCACATCGAAGACCCGCTCGCCGGCCCCCTGAATGCCGGTGTAGATCTCGGCGAAGTACAGGTTGACCTGATAGGTTCCGTCCGGAACCGGGAAGCTCCACTCCTGCTCGTCCGGGAACGCGGAATCCCACCGCTCCGACTGGAACAGGGCCGGGGGCGCACTGGCCGAAACGGACCCGTCCAGGGTGATCGAGGCACCGGTGCTGAAAGTCGAGTTGCCGGCGGCACCTGTATTCACGTAGGGAGAAGGCGAGAAGAACTCATCCTCGCTCCAGTCCGGCTGGGACCCGTCTGCGGAAGCAGTCTGCGATCCTCCGGCATTCACCCTGTAGAGCACATTGACCGCTTCAAAGGCCTGGCCCGAGAGATCCACGGTTGCGGCCGGGTTGTCCCCGGTGTGCGAGATCGTTAGGGTTGCAGACTTGGGGCCCTCCGTCAGTGGCGAGAAGCTCACGTTCAACACAACGGGCGATCCGGGATCCAGTTGGAACGGAGGGATCAGGTCGACGCTGAACTCGGAAGCATCCGGCCCTGTGATCGTGAAGTCGGTCACGTCGAGAGGAGTATTGCCTGTGTTCGTCAGATCCACGGGGTTGGCAAGGGTCAGGCCCACCGCCTGTTGCCCGAAGTCGATCGAGCTGGGAGTTGCCTGCAGGATGGCTGCCAAGCCCTCTCCCTGTCCGCTCAGATCGACGGTTACAGCCGGATTGTCCCCATCGTGAGAGATCGTGAGGGTTGCGGATTTGATTCCAGCCGTCTGCGGCAGGAATTCCAGGGTCAGCGTGACAGGTGTTCCCGGATCGACGCTGAAGGGCGGAACCAGGTCGAAGGAGAACTCGGACGCATCCGGACCGGAAATCGCAAGATCGGTCACGTTCAGACTCGTGTTGCCCGTGTTCGTCAGGACAACAGGATTGGTAAGGTTCGAGCCTACCAGCAGGAGACCGAAATCGATCGAGCTGGGGATCGCCTGCAGGATGGCCGAGAGCGCCTCTCCCTGTCCGCTCAGATCCACGGTTACGGCCGGATTGTCCCCATTGTGAGAGATGGTAAGGGTCGCGGACTTGGGTCCTGCCGAAAGGGGCGTGAAGCTCACCGTCAAGGTGACGGGTGCACCTGGAACAACCGGGAACGGCGGTGTCAGGTCGACGTCGAAATCGGGCGCGTCAGGACCGGTGATCGTCATGTCGGTCACGTCCAGGATCGTGTTGCCGGTATTCGTCAAGTCCACATTGCCGCTGCTAGAAGTCCCAACCAGCTGCTGGCCCAGATCCAGAAGTGCGGGATTGGCTGCGAGGATTGCTGTTGGAGGCGGAGGTGTAGTGGACACGATCTCGATGGCCGAAATCTTCGGGTTCTGCACTTCGTGGAGGAGCGTGATGGTCAACTCTCCGTCGGTCACATCGGCCTGGAAGGATTTCATGGTTCCTATGAAGAGGTCGCCGGTGTCGGCAACGATGTCATAGTCGTCCAGGACAGTCGTGCCCTCGATGACCACGTCGAAGACCCGGTCCCCTGCACCCAGAATGCCTGTGTAGATCTCGGCAAAGTAGAGGTTGACCTGATAGGTTCCGTCTGCCACCGGGAAGCTCCACTCCTGCTCCGCCGGAGCAGCCGAATCCCACCGCTCCGACTGGAACAGGGCGGCGGGTGCACTGGCCGGTACCGACCCGTCCGGGGTGATCGTGGCGCCGGTGATGAAAGCCGTGTTGCCTGCGGCGCCGGTGTTCACGTAAGGAGAAGGAGACGAGAACAGATCCGTGTCCCAATCGGGCTGGGAGCCGTCTCCGGAAGGCTCCAGGGGTCCACCTGCGTTGACCCTGAAGAGCACATCGCCTGCCTCCAGGCCCTGACCGCTCAGATCCACGGTCACAGCCGGGTTGTCCCCTGTGTGGGAGATCGTCAGGGTTGCAGTCTTGGGCCCTTCCGCGAGGGGCGAGAAGCTCACGTTCAGCGTCACGGGTGTCCCGGGATCGATCTGGAACGGCGGCGTGAGGTCGAAGCTGAACTCGCCGGCATCCGGCCCGGTGATCGCGAGGTCGGTCACGTCGAGGCTCGTATTGCCCGTGTTCGTCAGGTCCACAGGGTTGGAGAAGGTCGTGCCCACGGGCTGCTGGCCGAAGTCGATCGAGTTGGGGATCGCCTGCAGGATAGCTGCCAGTGCTTCGCCCTGGCCTGAGAGATCCACGGTTACATCCGGGTTGTCCCCTGTATGCGAGATCGTGAGCGTTGCCGACTTGGGCCCTGCGGTCAGGGGCGAGAAGTCCAGAGTCAGGGTGACGGGCGTGCCTGGTGCCACCGGGAACGGCGGCGTCAGGTCGAAGCCGAACTCGGCTGCGTCCGGTCCTGTGATCGCAAGGCCGGTCACGTCCAGGGACGAGTTGCCAGTATTCGTCAAATCCACGGGACTGGTCAAGGTAGAGCCCACTGCCAGCAGGCCGAAGTCAACGGAGCCGGGAGTTGCCTGCAGGACGGCAGTCAGCCCCGTGCCTTCGCCCGAGAGTCCCACGGTTACGTCCGGGTTGTCCCCTGTGTGGGAGATCGTTAGGGTTGCGGATTTGAGCCCTGATGTTTGAGGCGCGAAGCTCACGTTCAGCAGGACCGGTGTTCCCGGGTCGACGCTGAACGGAGGAACCAGGTCGAAGCTGAATTCGGAAGCGTCCGGCCCGGTGATCGCAAGGTCGGTCACGTCCAGGGACGTGTTTCCTGTATTCGTAAGGGTCACGGGGTTGGAGGCATTCGAACCCACTGCCTGCTGGCCGAAATCGATCGAGCTGGGGATCGTTTGCAGGATGGCTGTCAGGGCCTCGCCCTGTCCGCTCAGATCCACGGTTACGGCCGGATTGTCCCCGGTATGCGAAATGGTAAGGGTTGCCGACTTGGGCCCTGCCGTAAGTGGCGCAAAGCTCACCGTCAGGGTGACAGGCGCACCTGGAACAACCGCGAACGGCGGAACCAGGTCGAGGCTGAAATCGGGCGCGTCCGGACCGGTGATCGTCATGTCGGTCACGTCCAAGGGCGTGTTACCCGTGTTCGTCAGATCGATCGGGCCGGAGGAAACGGAGCCCACCAGCTGCTGACCGAGATCGAGGAGCGCCGGATTGGCCGCGAGGTTTGCGGTCGGAGGCGGAGGCGTGCCGGAGAGAATCTCGATCGCGGAGATCTTCGGGTTCTCGAATTCGTGCAGCAGCTCTACATTCAGCTCTCCGTCGATCACATCGACCAGGAAGGATCGCATGGTTCCGATGAAAAGGTCACCTGTTTCCGCAACGATGTCGAAATCGTCCAGCACCGTTGTCCCTTCGATGGCCACATCGAAGAATCGGCCGCCTGCACCCGGGATGCCGGTGTAGATCTCGGCGAAGTACAGGTTGACCCGGTAGGTTCCATCCGCCACCGGGAAGCTCCACTGCTGCTCCGCAGGCGCTGCCGAGTCCCATCGTTCCGACTGGAACAGGGCCGTGGGCGCGCCGGTCGGCACCGTGCCGTCCAGGGAGATCGCGGCTCCGGTAGCGAAGACCGTATTGCCTGCGGCACCGGTATTCACATAGGGAGAGGGGGAGAAGAACAGGTCCTCGCTCCAGTCAGGCAGCGAGCCATCGCCGGAGGGGGTCTGCGGTCCACCCGCATTCACCCGAAAGAGAACGCTGCCCGCTTCGACACCCTGTCCGCTCAGGTCCACGGTCACGGCCGGGTTGTCTCCGGTATGGGAGATGGTCAGGGTTGCAGACATGGACCCTTCGATCAGGGGCGAGAAGCTCACGTTCAAGGTGACCGGAGAACCGGGATCCACCTGGAAGGGCGGGGTCAGGTCGAAGCTGAACGCAGAGGCGTCCGGGCCGGTGATCGAGAGGTCGGTCACGTCCAGAGTCGTGTTGCCCGTGTTCGTCAGGTCCACGGGATTGGAAAAGGTCGTACCCACCGACTGTTGACCGAAGTCGAGCGAAGCGGGAGTCGCCTGCAGGACGGCTGCCTGCGCCTCACCCTGTCCGCTCAGGTCCACGGTCATGGCCGGGTTGTCCCCAGTGTGCAAGATGGTAAGGGTTGCGGACTTGAGCCCCGCCGTTTGGGGCGTGAAATCCATCGTCAGGGTGACGGGTGTACCGGGGTTCACCTGGAACGGTGGAACCAGGTCGAAGCCGAACTCGGCTGCGTCCGGACCGGTGATCGTCAAGCCGGTCACGTTCAGGGGCGAGTTGCCCGTATTCGTAAGGACCACGGGATTGAAGGAAGTGAAGCCGACCGCCTGCTGGCCGAAATCGAGGAGCGTGGGAATGACCTGGAGGATCGCGGTAGGCCCCCCGGGGGAGCTTTCGAGGATTTCGATGGCTGAGATCTTTGCGTTGTCCACGATGGCGGTAAAGGAAATGTCGAGCACACCGTCGCTCACGTCGATATCCGGGAAGCTCTTGATGAGTGCCTCGGCAGGGTTCACCTCGGCGAGGATATCGAACCCGAGCAAGCCTGCCTGGCCGTTTTCGATGTCGAAGTCGAACTCTCTGCTGCCGACGCCTCCCCCTCCTCCACCGGGCGCACCGAAGTAGATCTCGGCAAAATGGAGATTCACGACATACGTTCCGTTGGTGACCGGAACGGCGTAGCCGAAGGAAGCCCCGTATCGCTCGGAGTGATAGAGGATATCATCGGTCGTTCCCTCGATCGGTATCGGGTTGGAGTAGGGGGTGCTGAAACCTGTGAAGTACTGGTCCGCCTCCCAGACGACGCCGCCGGTGCTCACAGCAGGGCCACCCGTGTTGATGTTCATGAACGGCGAGGGCACGATGGAAGGATCGTATTCCAGTACGATGACTCTCGAGGACCGGCCGGCCATTCCATCTATGTCTCTGAGCGCGGCCATGATGTAGTTCAGGCCGCCATCCGGGTCCGAGTCCGTGAGAACGATCGGTATGTCGAGGAAACCGGTGGGACCCACGGTCCCGTTGATCTCCTGCACCTCGATCGCGCTGTTCGCCTCGAAGGGATCCAGGTCATACCCTCCACCTGGAAGGCCCTGTGTGAACAGGGCGCCTTCAACCACGAGGAGGGATACATCCATCCCGCCCGGCCCGGTCACGCGGACCGTCTGCTGCGCGTTCGGGACCGTCACCGGATCGTCTGATATCCCGAGGACACTGATGCCGGCCCTGGGCGGGCCGACCCTTCGGACGATGTTCTCCGATCCGCTCAAGCTTCCTGGCGTCTGGAAGGTCTGAACGATGTGCGTGAACCCGTCATCAAACTGCATCGTCACGGTGGCACCGGCCATTTCCAGCCCGGACACGCTGCCCGACTCTCCGGGGCCCGGAGCGGGCGCACCCTTGATGCTCGTCGGGTCGTTGTCGATCGAGAAGGTGAAGACCTCGCCCGGATCGAAATCGGTGAACTGGATTTCCAGGATGTCCCAGCCGTCGTCTCCGTCGATGCCGTTGTGGGGGCCCGCATAGCTGTGACCCGTCAGCCCCACACCCGGATCCGAGTCAACCGTGAAGCCCTTTGCCGTCGTGTCTCCGGCTGTTCCGTCCGGATCGAAGACCATGTCCGGGAAAATGGCCGTGGTGAGATCGATCTGCACCGTTGTGATCTGCTGTCCCTCCAGGGAGGTGTTCTCGATCAAAAACGACCCAGGGGAAAACGTGCTCGCATTGATACCCCCGGGAGGGATGATCTCGACCAACCCCTGGGAGGTTGCGGGCTCCAGGTACAGCTCGATGAAATCCCACGTTGCCGCGAAAGTTGCGGCGCCACGGGAAGTGGCGATCACGCCGACCGCCATCGTGTTCGGGCCGGTCAAGGCACTGAGGAGGGTTCCGCCCATCGCAAGGGGTGTGCCCAGCTGCGTCAGCGGGACCCCTTCGATCGCATAGCTCGGCTGCACGAATCCCGTTGCGGGATCGACGGTAAGGTAGAGATCGACGAAGGTGGATGCCAGAACACCGGCGGGGCTGAACTGAATGTCCTGCACAACCGTTCCATCCTGCTCGATGACGACCTGGATGCCTCCGCTCCCGCCGTTCGCGTTCAGCGCGAGCTTCACATAGTTGTCCTGATCCCCGGTACCCAGGTACATCCCCTGGGACTGGAAATCCTGCGGGGTCTGCCCATTGAAGAAGGGAGCCACGAGTCTCGTGAGGATCGTGAACGGACCGGTCTGATCCGTGAGGTTGATGCCGAACTGCATGGCGTTCGTCTGGCTGTTCAGGCTGCCCAGCGCGTCCCCTTGCGAAACCTGCTCGATCGTGAACAGGCCGGCTGCCCCGCCGGCCACGATGATGTCCGGATCGAACAGGTTGGCATAGTCGTCTCCGTTGGTCATCAGGCCCGTGAACCCAACACCGAAGAAGCCGGTACCGGGCTGCCCGTTGAAGAGCTGGAAGACCACGGGGGGATCCGTGGTTTGTCCGTTGTCCGGATCAATGGCAAAGGGGTCGGTGGTGTCGGGCACCCCGTCGTTGTCGTCATCCGGGTCATTCAGATCGGAGATGAAGTCGCCGTCATTGTCGGGCGGCTTGCTGGCGGCCGAACAGGGATCGGAGCCGTTGTCGATCTCGTCGGCATTGTTGTAGCCGTCCGAATCCTCGTCGAGAAGGGGGTCATAATTGCCGGTGCAGTTGCCGGGGCCCCCTCCGTCGTAATCATCCGGCTCGAAGACCGTGATCTTGTTGCCGGCATAGACCGCCACCCAGACCGTGCCGGGAAAGATGTCCAGGTCACCCTGGGCCGTCACGTCCAGCGGGATGGGTCCGAAGTTGGAGGCGAACGCCAGCGGGCCGGCCACGAGCTGGTCTCCGGCCTGGTTGAGGGTCATCCGGTAGACGGTGTTGTCAAAAGAGGCCGTCAGCAGGTCGCCCTGCATCTGACCGCTGAAGTTGGAGGCCGTGTACTCGACCAGGCCATTGGTGGAGGTTACGAAGGTTGCCAGGGCACCATCTTCGACCCCGGGAAGAAGGAAGTCGCACTCCACAGGGTTTGCTTGGGAGGGTGGCACGGGTGGCCAGTCGGCCGTGGGGGAAGGGTCGAAGTTCCCCCCGTTGTCGTACCAGTAGAGCCCTGCGCCGCTCGGGTTTCCTCGAATCGGGGTCGGGTGCCCTCCGTAGTAGCCTTCGAAAGGAATGAAGTGAAAATTGTCCAGGTTGTTGACGAAGCCTGGCTCACCGATGACGTAATCGTTGGTGCAATTGCCCGCAGGGCCCTCGTTGTCGGGATGGCCTCCCCAGCCGCCGTTTGCACCGTTGTCCACGGTGTACATGCGGCCCTCTCTTCCGGGCGAGCTGGTGATGACCACGTCGTACACGTTGCGCCACCCCGGGGAGTAGATCTGAACCGGTCCGCCCGGGACGAGCTTGGCCTGGTTCAGGCCGTCGTTACCCCCGAAAGGATCCCCGGGATCCGAGCCGTCCGGGTTGTTGGCCCTGTCCGGATCGTCAAGGGTCGGAAGGTCGTATACATAGAATCTGTTGTTGGCTGCGTCGAACTGAACGGGGAGGGCCTCGATGGCGTCCAGGTCAACCGAAAGGATGGCTGCGGCCAGTGCATATTCCGTTGCAAAGGCGAAGTTGTTCGAGGGGGCGCCGGCATTGGTGTTCCCGCCGGAGGTTACATAGAGGATGTTGTTGATTTCATCCAGTTGCATCCCGTTCTGCGAATGGTTCTCTTCGGAACGGGGCAGCCCGCTGACCAGGTCCAGCTTGTCCCAGTCCGACCCGTTCCAATCGAGCCTCGAGATGACGCCCGAATTCGTGTCCAGGTTCGTGTCCGTGCCGCTGCCGCCGGCACCGATTCGAGGGTCGCTCGAGGTCACGTACAGGACCGGGGCACTGGGGGTGCCGGTGACCAGCAGGCCCGTGACCTGCCGGCTGAACTCGGCACTCTGCGACCCATCGTCATCATGATTGACCATCTCCTGGATCAGGGTGATCGTTTCGGTTGCCGTGACCTGGTAATCACTCGGTCCGTTACGAGAGATCGTGTAGACCTGGATCGTTCCGTCCTGTTGGCCGGCGTAGAGCCTGCCGTCCGGACCGAACTGGAGCGTAGTCGGGTTGCTGGGATTCGCTCCCTGCAGGTCGCTTCCCGTAAAGCTGATCTGCGCGTGACCCGCACCGGTAAACACGAGCATGAGGGCTGCCGTAACGGTTGCGGTGAATAGCCCGGACAAGAGGGCGTTCCTGGATGAGAACTTTGTTTTATCCACTGATGATCTGAACATTGCTGGTGTCTCCTCAAGGTCTTGAAGCGCAACCGAAGGCGCCGAAAAGTTTCATTCTCGTAACTGGGTTTGCCGCCAAGCCGTTCTTCCGGTGTTAATCCCTACAACATTAATGGGATGTCTTTTCGGATCAAGAAGTCGCTGGGCTGTGAATGCTATTTTGGACCTGAAAACTCTTCGCTGCCGCTGGATACCTTCTGCCTGCCGTGTGCATCCATTAGCGTTAACAGGTAACGATTCTTACAGAGTGTGTTTTTTCGGGAACTTCTTATTCATGGAAACAGCGGATGGCGGCTCCGTTCAGAGGCCCGGTCTTGACCGAAATCTGAATACAGGAATCCTCTTTGCAGTGTTTCTACCGGCGCTTGCTCTTCGGCTAGCTTTCATGCTCTATTCCGGGGCGTACTCGTTCGAGACTGACTGGGCCTTCGGCTTCGAGACCGGAAGGATTGCCGACAACATTGTAAAAGGGCAGGGGTTCGCTTCTCCCTGCGGGGATCTGAGCGGATCTTCCGCATGGCTCATGCCGGTCTACCCATACCTGGTTGCCTTCGCTTTCAAGGTATTCGGAAGCTATTCGGAAGCTGCCGCCGTAGCGATCCTCGTCTTCAACAGCATCGCATCTGCATTGACCTGCGTTCTGATCTTTCTTGTGGCGGACCGTCTCTTCGGTCGAATCGCCGCCTACGCCGCCGCCGCTGCCTGGGCGGTGTTCCCCCCCTCCATCTGGCACTCGGTGAACTCGATATGGGATACGACCCTGTTCACACTCCTTTGCACGCTCGTTCTCTATGTCTCCTTTCTGGTCACGGAGAAGGCGACCGTGAGAGTCGCGGTGCTCTACGGTCTCTTGCTGGGGGTGACGGCGCTGGTGAACGCCTCGATCATTGCAGTCCTGCCGTTCGCCTTCCTGTGGCTCCTCTGGAAGCTCGACACGGACTTTGTGAGGAAGACGCTTTTTCTCGGCACGGCCGCGTGCGTGTTCCTTGTTACCCTGAGCCCTTGGCTTCTCAGGAACTATATGATATTCGGGCGATGGATGCTCAGGTCGAACTTCGGTCTTGAGCTGCGCATCGGGAACAATGAGCGAACCTGGCAGGCCAGCAAGATGGACGGAAAGGAACGGGGAAGGCTGGTGCATTGGGTCCGGGAGCACCCTTGTCAGAAGGAAGAGGAACTCGATCTTCTCGCGAGACTCGGCGAGGTGGAATATGCGAAGATCAGCCAGGATGAGGCAATGAGTTTCATCAAGGAGAATCCGGAGAAGTTCGTGGATCTCACGGTAGCGCGCTTTCGCAATTTCTGGGTCGGGGATTTGAGGGCACCCAAGGAATATAAAGGTAACATCAAAATGCCCTTCTCCGTTTCGACCTTGAAGGACCTCAGCCTGCTGATCCCCTTGCCCTTCATGGTGTTCGGGATTCTGCGTGCCGTACAGCGAAAGACCCCGGTTCTTCTGCCCCTTTCATACCTTCTGTTCTTCCCGATGGTTTACTATATCGTGCACACACATTCTCACAGATATCGACATCCGATCGAACCGGTCATTATCATGTTCGGAGCCTATGGAGCTTGCTCCTTGGTCGCTCTGCTTGCGGCGCGAATGAGGAGAGGTGAACGGGAAATTCCGGGAGGAGGTCCCTGATGATTACCCAGACGACAACCGTGGCGGCCGAGTACGAGTCCACTGCGAAAGACGATTCCGTGAAGCTGAGCCTCGTGGTTCCCTGCTTCAACGAAGAAGACACCCTGGAGAAGTGCATCGCCCGGGTCAGGGAGATCGCGGATGGATCCCTGTCGCTCGAGATCATCATCGTGGATGATTGTTCCACGGACCGGAGTCTTGCGATCGCCAAGGAGCTCGAGGCACGCTTCCCCGAGATTGTCGTGCTGAGGCATGAGAAGAACCAGGGAAAGGGCGCAGCCCTCCGGACGGGATTCAAGAAGGCGACAGGGGATTTCGTGGCCGTGCAGGATGCGGACCTGGAATACGATCCGCAGGATCTGAAAAGGCTCGTGGTGCCCTTGAGGGAGGGCAAGGCGGACGTGGTGTTCGGGTCCCGGTTCTTTGCCACGGGCGTCCACAGAGTCCTCTATTTCTGGCATTCCCTGGGGAACCGCTTCCTGACCTTCCTCTCCAACATGCTCACCGACCTGAACCTCACCGACATGGAAACCTGCTACAAGGTGTTTCGGCGGGACGTGATTCAAGGGATCGAAATCCAGGAGAACCGATTCGGTTTCGAGCCCGAAATCGTGGCAAAGGTGGCCCAGTTGAGGCTTCGGATCTATGAGATGGGCGTATCCTATTACGGGCGAACCTATGAAGAGGGAAAGAAGATCGGTGCCAAGGATGGGTTCCGGGCGATCTACTGCATCCTCCGATACAACACGCACCGGGCGCCTCTGCCGATTCAGTTCCTATTCTACCTTCTGATCGGCGGCACGGCTGCGATTATCAACCTGCTCGTCTTCCTGGGATTGCTCTCCTCTGGGGCCGGTGTCAATCTCGCCGGGCCCGTCGCATTTATCGTCGCCGCGATTGTGAACTATCTCCTTTGCATCCTGATCCTGTTCAGGCACAGAGCCAGATGGACGAGGCTGGGGGAGCAGGCTGTCTACTGGCTCGTGGTGGGCCTGGTCTGCCTCATCGATCTGGGGGCGACCCGGTCGCTCCTGGCCCTCGGGCTTGCGCCATGGTCCTCCAAGGCCCTGGCTTCCCTCATCGCAGTGATCCTGAACTTCGGTGGCAGGCGATTCTTTGTCTTTCCCGAGCCTTCCAGG
Organism: bacterium; assembly: GCA_028277985.1. Lineage (GTDB taxonomy): Bacteria > Desulfobacterota > DSWW01 > DSWW01 > DSWW01 > S015-6. The sequence goes on from JANQFG010000277.1 coordinate 73,393, forward strand.
GGCCCCTGGACGCCCCAGGAGCCCGGAGCCTCCCAGGAGAATTCGTAGGAGGAGAGGGCCGAATTCTCGGATCCTCCTGAGAGAATTCGTAGGTCAGAACTCCCGGTAGCGAAGCTCGCGTGACCGAGTGTCTTCGGATTGACTTGGGACGGAGGAGTCGCATACACTTCGACCCGAATTTGACCGATTTCACCCGGGCGGGTCATACGGATGGCGAAAGGCAAGAAGAAGAAAAAGAAGAAGGGTGCGCGCGGCAGGGCCATTGCGCTGATCGTGTTTCTCCTCGCAGCAGGGGCCCTCGTCTGGGGCAGGCACGAACTCCTGTGGGGGGCCAGGGCGTATCTTCTTGGCGAGATCGACTACTTCAGGCTGACGGGTCAGGCGGATTTGCCCTCTCCCTCAAAGAGCGGTCCACAGCCGGCCGAAGCCCTGGGAATACCGGACTACAAGAATGCCCTGCGGTTTCCGCATGAGGGTGAGACCCTCACCTGCTATCGTATGGTGGACTTCGGGAACCGGTTGGTCGTGTGCTCGGGACAGGGTCTCAAGAGGCCGGAGGCGATTCAAGACATTATCCAGAATCGCAGTATCACGGGCACGCTGGAGAGTCTCAAAAAGAGCTCGCTCGACCTCCCTTTGCGCCGCGTCTTCCAGAAGGAGGGGGGCATACGGCTTCGGGAAGATGCGTTCCTGCTGCTCGAGGACAGGCTTCCCGTGCCTCCCCCGGTCAGGCTGGGAATTCTCGCCTTCTGCATGATTCTTTGCTGCCTTTCCGCCTACAAGCTCATCAAACCATAAGGGCAGGATGGTTCCGAGGGGGAACGGGTGGCAAAAATGTCCCCAATGCGTTAGAATTATTGTGTAACAGCGCTACTTTGGATCACTTACAGATTTGGGAGGACAAGCCTCATGAGAGAGCAGGTTCAGAAGTCGCTTGACAAGATTCGACCCATGCTGCAGGCGGACGGTGGGGATGTGGAGCTGGTGGACGTGGAAGACGGGATTGTAAAGCTTCGTCTCCAGGGTGCGTGTGCAGGCTGTCCCGGTGCCCAGATGACCCTGAAGATGGGCGTCGAGCGGCAGCTCAAGCAGGACATTCCAGAGGTGAAGGCGGTCGAGGCGGTTTAGCCGAAAACGATGAACCATCGAGGCCGCCCCATCCCGTCGACCACGGGAATGAGCAAGGGTGGCCTCCGGGCGATTGCCTGAAAGCCCTCGGTGAACCTCTGAGAGGTCCATTAGAGGGTCTTTTTTTGTTCAAATCCAATGGGTTAGATCATTGACACACACCATATATTGTAGTTAAATGGTGGGTGGCACTAAATAAGGTGTGTGCGATTGCGGCTTGGGGGTTGTCGCGTCGCCTTCGGCTCCTCGCAATGCCCGCACCCCCAGGGCAGGAGACACGCAGTGGGAACGGTGAGCCATCTGGACAAGGGCCGGGAGAAGGGAACCGACGATAGCCTGAAGAAGGACGGACAGGCTGAGTCGGTCCCTGGAGTGGGCGAGTCAGATAGCCTCCGGCTTAGCGAGAACGCCATTCGGGTCCTCGAGAAGAGATACCTGAAGAAGGATGACCAGGGGCGGACCATCGAGACGCCGGAAGAGATGTTCCGACGCGTGGCCCATGCGGTGGCCCAGGCGGATCTCCTCTATGGCGAGGAGCCGGATGCCCGGGAAGTCGAGAATCGGTTCTTCCAGATGATGACCCGTCTGGAGATGATGCCCAACTCGCCGACCCTGATGAATGCGGGCCGCGAGCTGGGCCAGCTTTCCGCCTGCTTCGTGCTCCCTGTGGGCGATTCGATGGACAGCATCTTCGCGGCTGTCAAGGATACGGCCCTGATTCACAAGAGCGGGGGTGGGACCGGCTTCTCGTTCTCCCGGGTGCGGCCCAAGAACGACCAGGTGCTCTCCACCAAGGGGGTCTCGAGCGGACCGATTTCGTTCATGACCGTCTTCGATGCGGCGACCGAGACGATCAAACAGGGCGGCATGCGAAGGGGCGCGAACATGGGTGTCCTGTCGGTGGAGCATCCGGACATCCTGGAGTTCATCACCTGCAAGCAGGACAGCCACCGACTGAACAACTTCAACCTCTCGGTGGCTCTGACGGAATCCTTTATGGAGGCGGTGGAGGCGGACGAGACGTACGCGCTGACCAACCCGAGGACCGGGGAGGTGACGGGCCGCTTGAGTGCTTGCGAGGTCTTCGACCGGATCGTGGAGTCGGCGTGGCGGAACGGAGAGCCGGGTATCCTGTTCATGGACCGGATCAACCGGGACAACCCGACTCCCGCGCTCGGAACCATCGAAAGCACGAACCCCTGCGGCGAGCAGCCGCTCCTGCCCTTCGAGTCCTGCAACCTCGGATCGTTGAACCTGGCCCGGGTGGTCGGGGAAGACGGGAAGATCGATTGGGCAAGGCTCGAGAAGAACGTCCGCTCGAGCGTTCACTTTCTGGACAACGTGATCGATGTGAACCGCTACCCCCTTGAACAGATCGCGCAGATGTCCAGGGCGAACCGAAAGATCGGGCTCGGGGTGATGGGCTTTGCCGACCTGCTGATTCGACTCGGTATCCCCTACGATTCCGAGGAGGCGATCGAAACGGGGGAGCGGGTCATGGAGTTCATTGCCCGGCAGGCGGTGCATTCGTCAGAGGATCTCGCAGAGAAGCGTGGGCCTTTTCCCCGGTTCGAGCAGAGCATCTTTTCGGACGGGTGCCGCACGCCCCGGAGAAACGCGACCACCACGACGATTGCCCCAACGGGTACGATCAGCCTGATCTCCGGCTGTTCCAGCGGTATCGAACCCCTCTTCGCCGTTGCCTTCGTGCGGCACGTCCTGGATGACGAACGCCTCATCGAGATTCACCCCCTCTTCGAGGAGATCGCCCGGAGGGAAGGATTCTATTCGGAGGCGCTCATCGAGAAGATCCTTGCGACAGGCAGCGTCCGGGGCCTGGAGGAGGTGCCGGAGCACTGGAGAAGGGTCTTCGTGACCTCCCATGACATATCACCGGAATGGCACATCCGCATGCAGGCGGCTTTCCAGAAGCATACGGAGAATTCGGTTTCCAAGACCGTGAATTTTTCGGCCGGGGCCACCCAGGAGGATGTGCGTGAGGCTTTCTGGCAGGCCTACCGGCTGGGATGCAAGGGTGTTACGATCTACCGCGACCAGAGCCGTGAGCATCAGGTTCTCAGGAAGGGTGTCGACCGAACCGCTGCCCCAGCAGGGCCCAAGGAGGAGTACGGGCCCGAGGAGGAATCGGGGTCGGAAGCCCGGTTGACGCCGCGTCCGAGGCCGGAGTTCATGCAGGGCATCACGAAGCGGATGGACACGAGTTGTGGGGCCTTGTACGTAACGATCAATTGGGACGAAACAGGACGGCCCTTCGAGGTCTTTACCTCCATGGGAAAGGCGGGCGGCTGCGCATCCAGCCAGTCGGAGGCGATCGGCAGGCTCGCCTCTCTGGCACTGCGGTCCGGGGTTGACCCGGGACAGGTGGCGCGCCAGCTTCGGGGAATCAGCTGCCATCTTCCGCGAGGATTGGGAAAGAAGAGGATTTCTTCCTGCGCGGATGCGGTGGCCCAGGCGCTGCAGTTCTTTCTCAACGGCAACCCTCAAACCTTTGCCGGGCCGGCAGACGCCCCGGGGTCGTACCAGGGTCCCGAGGATTCGGCATACCTGGACATCTCTGAGAAGGACGCCGGGATACTATTTCTGAGAGGGGCGTGTCCGGACTGTCAGGGCCCTCTGGAGAGGGAGGGTGGCTGCGCCGTGTGCAGGAATTGTGGGTACTCGGACTGCCTGTAGAGGGTGTCGGCCGACCCGGGCCCTCCGGGTTTGCGGACTCCCCGTCTCCATGTCGTTTCGATCCTCGCGATGTACGCAATTTTGCTGTGTTTCTCTTTTTTGAAACCCCCAGTGATGTCGGTTATAATCAGAAAATTGCGACCCGATCCGGTCGGATCGGTGCGCGTGGGACACACATCGGCCCGGAGCTGCTCGAGGTTTCCGGGACTTCGGGAAGGCATGGGAACAACCAAGGAGCGGTCGGAGAACCGGAAGGCCTTGCGCGGGATGTTCGTTACCTTCGAGGGCATCGAGGGTTGCGGCAAGACGACCCACATGGGTCTCGCGGCCGAGCGGCTTGCAACCGAAGGCTATCCGGCAGTCACGACCCGGGAACCCGGGGGCACGCGGATCGGCGAGCAGATCCGCGCTGTGCTGCTCTCGCCCGAGCACGGGAATATGGGCCCCATGGCCGAACTCCTCCTCTATGAGGCCGCCAGGGCCCAGTTGATCGCGGAACGTGTCCGGCCGGAGCTCGAGGCGGGCAACCTGGTGCTCTGTGACCGGTACTTCGATGCCACTACGGCCTACCAGGGTTACGGCCGGGGTTTGGACCTGGACCTCATCGAGCGCCTGAACGAGGTGGCAGGGCAGGGAATCGAGCCGGATCTGACCATCCTGTTGGACTGTACCGTGGAAACCGGATTCGACAGGATCAGGAGCAGGTACCGGAGCCGCGCGAAAACAGGCGACGCCGAGGGCCCGGACCGAATGGAGACGGAGGACAGCGCCTTCCACGGTCGGATACGGAAGGGGTATTTGACCCTTGCGGAGAAGCACGGCCACAGGATTCGTCTCCTGGATGCGTCGGGGGAGGTCGAAGAAGTGCACGGCAAGGTGATGGATTGCCTGCATGAAGCCCTGAAGGGACGATCATAAGAATGCCCTTTGAAGAAATACTCGGTCAGGAACGGGCCAAACGCGTTCTGACGAGAGCACTCGCCCAGAACAAGATGCCTCATGCATACCTTTTCTACGGTGCGGAGGGCCTGGGCAGGTTCAAGACGGCCCTCGCCCTTGCCGAAGTATTGATGTGTAAGCAAGGGGAGGGGGATGCTTGTGGAGAATGCTCCACCTGCAAGCGGGTAGCCGGGGAGAAACACCCGGATCTGATCGTGGTCAGGCCGGAATCCCGAAAGGGAACCAAGGAGTGGATAATCGACCCCGATCTTGGTACGATCCGGATCGAGCAGATTCGGGAGTTCCAGAGATGGATTTCAGTGAGGAGCTTCGAGGGCGGATGGAAAATCGGGATCTTCCTAGGGGCGGACAAGATGAACCAGGCTGCCTCGAATGCCTTGTTGAAGACCCTGGAGGAACCCCCTCCGTCAAGCCTCCTCGTGCTGGTGAGCCCCACGCGGGGACAGCTTTTGCCGACCATCGTTTCTCGATGTCAACCCGTGCATTTTGCCCCACTCCCACCCGAGGATCTGGAGGCATTCCTGTCGGAGCGGCTGGAACTCGCGGAGGAGGAACTGCCCCTGGTTTCGGCACTGTCAGGGGGTTGCCCCGGCAAAGCGCTTAAGATGGATCCCGAGTGGGTCACGGAGGTGAGGAGAGAGTGGCTCGACCGCCTACGAGCGTTCCTGGTGTCGGGGCCGCAAGCGGAGTTGACCGGCTTTGCCGAGGAGCTGGTCCAGTCGGAACATCTTCTTGATGTTCTGGATCTCTATGAGAGCTGGTACAGGGACCTTCTGGTGAGCAGAACCGACCAGCCGGAACGGATCATCAACCGAGACTACATGGAGGAGATCGCAGAGGCCTCTGAAGAACAAGAGCCGAAAGAGACGGTCTACAGAATCGAAGCCATTCGGCGGGCGAGGAGGGATTTTCTGGGACCGTTTCATCTGAACAGGCACTCTGTGATGGAGGGCCTGCTCCTGAAGCTCTCTGGATATATATAGGAGAACACTTCCGATGAACAAGAATCATCAACCGAACACCACAGACCCCACGGTCTATGAGATCGTGAATGTAAGGTTTGCAGATCTACCCAACACCTACAGCTACAACCGAAACCAACTCAACCTGAAGAACGGGGACGTCGTTGTCGCGGAGACGGATCGAGGCGACGGAGTGGGAACAGTCGTGATCGATGCCGTGGAGACTTGTTGTGCCGCGCCGCTGGAATCCTTGAAGAGGATTCTGCGGAAGGCAAGCCACAAGGATATCGAGAGGGAGGGCGAGCGCAAGGATCTGGAGAGGAGGGCCTATCAGCTCTGCTTGACCAAGGCGAGCGATCTCAAACTGGAGATGAACCTGGTCACGGTGCAGTACTTCTTCGACAGGAGCAAGGCGATCTTCTACTTCACGGCGGACGGCAGGATCGATTTTCGGGAATTGGTCAAGAGCCTCGCCAAGTTGCTCAACACCCGGATCGAGATGCGACAGATCGGCGTTCGAGACAAGGCGCGGCTCGTCGGGGGGATCGGCTGTTGTGGGCGGGAGTTGTGCTGCCAAAGCTTCCTGCAGGATTTCGAACCGGTGTCCGTGCGGATGGCCAAGGACCAGAACCTGCCCCTGAACCCTTCGAAGATTTCCGGCGTTTGCGGCCGACTGATGTGCTGCCTGACGTTCGAGCATGCCACCTACAAGAAGATGAGCAAGGCCTTGCCCAAATGCGGGAAGAAGGTCCGTGTCGGATCGGAACGGGGCAAGGTGACCCGACAGAACCCCTTGGACGGAACGGTCACCGTGGAGCTGGAAGGTGGCAAGGAAGTCGAGGTGGGCCCCCACGAGTTCAAGCACGATTCGGGGAACTGAGTGGCCGTCTAGCGCTTGAACGGAAGCAGCATGACAACACCTAAAGCAATGCTGATCGATTCCCATGCCCATTTGGATGCAAGGGCTTTCGATCCCGACCGTCGTCAGGTGATCGAACGGGCCCGGGAAGCCGGGCTCGCCGCCGTGATCACCGTCGGCGTGGGAGAGACCCTTTCCGAGATCGAGGGGGCCGTGGCCCTGACAGACGAATGGGAAGGAATTTTCGCAACCGTCGGTGTCCATCCCCATGATGCCCAGAGGATAGAGCCTGCGTGGTACGGGCGGATCGAGGAACTGGCTCGGCACCCGAAGGTGGTCGGGATCGGCGAGACCGGGCTCGACTATCACTACATGCACTCTCCAAAGGAAGTCCAGCGGAATGCCTTCGAGCGATTCCTGCGGCTGGGACACGAGACGGGCCTCCCGGTGGTGGTGCACACACGTGAGGCGGACGAGGATACGCTTGCCCTTCTGCGGGACGCTGTGGAAGATCGGGGAGAGCCTCTCTGCGGGGTCGTTCACTGTTTTTCCGGTGACTATCCCCTGGCGAGGAACGTGCTCGACCTGGGCCTTCACATCTCCTTTACCGGGGTCATCACCTTTGCGAAAGCGGAGCCTCTTCGGGAGGTGCTGAAGAAGATCCCTCTCGAAAGGGTACTGCTCGAGACGGATTGCCCCTACCTCTCCCCTGTGCCCTTCCGAGGAAAAAGAAACGAGCCGGCCCGCGTGGTCCATGTGGCCGAGACGGTGGCCGAGGTCTACGGACGCCCGGTCGAAGAAGTCGCAAGGATGACGACCGATAACGTGGTACGTCTCTTCCGGCTTCCCGCAGGATTGCTGGAATCCTGAGACCAGCAGGCGCAGGCATTGGGCCGCACATTTATCTGTCCCGTAACATCGTTTCTCGCTTTCCCCTTCCCATCGTTCGACAGATATTCCGATATGCGTTTTGAACGAGCCTGCTTCGACAGACGATCTCATCGCCTTTGAACAAGTCCGGAAGTGGGCTGTGTCAAGGATCGGAAAGTACAATATCGTAAGTCTGACGGACCATCGTAGCTTCCAACTACCGACACGTGCGCATGGACGATTCGTTTTTTTTCCCTCGCTGTTTCCTTTCTCCTTTCGCTCCTTGCACTTGATGAGTTCTTTTCTTTAGAACAACGTGGATCCCCGCCTGGCACGCCCTTTGCTGTATCCGAGTGCACACAGTCAGAGGTTCGAAATCCGATTAGGCCTGCAAGCCTCTTGGGATTCCATCTTCCACGTTAACGCAGCAAGGGAGGCCATATCATGTCAACGTTCTATTCGACTCCACCGCGGAAGCATCGTGCTTCCGCCCCTTCTTTCTCTATCGTCTGGTTCGGCCTGGTGGCCATGGCCCTTTTGCTTCTTTGCCCGACAAAGGCTTTTCCCGCCGTCGATATCCAGCTTACGTGGGACGCGAACAGCGAGCCGGATCTTGCGGGTTACAGGCTTTTCATGCGGGGTGAGGGGGAATCCTACGACTACTCTTCGCCCGACTGGGAAGGGACGGCTACCACTTACACGTTCCAAGGCCTCGACGAAACCCAGAATTATTACTTCGTGGCGAGAGCCTTTGATACCTCGAACAACGAGAGTGGTGATTCCATTGAGGAGTCCTACCAGGCGGCAAACATTCCGCCCGTTGCGGATGCCGGGCCGGACCGGACGGTGGGCGAGGGCGATGCGGTGACGCTCGACGGCTCCAATTCGTCGGATACGGACGGGAGTATCGTCGCCTACGATTGGGTCCAGACCGTCGGAACCACGGTGAGCCTGTCGGATCCTTCCTCGGCGACACCCTGGTTCAATGCGCCCTTTGTCTCCGCAGGCGGTGAAGCTCTGACCTTTGAGTTGACCGTGGAGGACGACGGAGGTCTTACGGCAACGGATACGGTGATCGTCAACGTGTCGAACGTGAATCAGGCGCCCACCGCAGATTCGGGTCCGGATCAGACGGTAGGTGAGGCAGAGAGTGTCACCCTCGACGGATCGAACTCCACCGACCCGGATGGGACCATTGTCGGCTATTCCTGGACCCAGACAGGGGGTGTCGCTGTATCGCTTTCGGATCCCCTCTCGGCGCAGCCGGTCTTCACCGCGCCGGATGTCGGACCCGGAGGAGCATCCCTGACCTTCCAGTTGACCGTGACGGACGACGGTGGTCTTCAAGCCTCTGACTCCTGCATCGTGAACGTCTCGTGGGTGAATCTTGCGCCTACGGCCGACGCGGGGATCGACCTGACTGTTGGAGAGGGGGTCCTGGTGGTCCTGGACGGGTCCGGATCGAGCGACCCGGACGACGGCATCGCCTCCTACCTGTGGAACCAGACCGCCGGAACATCGGTTACCCTTTCCGACCCGACCTCTCAGGCACCTCAGTTCACGGCCCCTTATGTGGGCGTGGCTGGGGAGGCGCTGACCTTCCAGCTGACCGTGACGGACAGCGGCGGGTTGTCGGACACCGACACCGTGATCATCAATGTCTCGGATTTGAACCAGGCGCCGACCGCGGATGCGGGCTCGGACCAGGCGGTGGAAGAGGGAGAAGTGGTCACACTGTCCGGGTCCGGATCGTCGGATGTGGATGGGACGATTGACTCCTACGCGTGGACCCAGACGAGCGGGCCTTCGGTCTCGCTATCCGATCCTTCGTCCGAAGCGCCGACCTTCTCGGCCCCGAGTGTCGGACCGAGCGGCGCGTCCCTGACCTTCCAGCTGACCGTCACGGATGATGGCGGCCTTCAGTCTACGGACAGCTGCGTGGTGAGTGTCTCCTGGATCGACGATGTTCCGCCGGCCCCTCCGGGCGGCCTCGAGGTGACGGACGTCCAGTGATGCCGGGTGTTGCGTGAGCCTGTTCGCGCAGAAACAGAAACAGAAAAAACAAAAGGCGGCCTTTGAAGGGCCGCCTTTGTTTTTCTTAAACCCGGATGTTGCGAGCGCAGCGAAGCAGTCTCCGGGCAGAAGCGGTGGGGAGGATCGGTGCCTGACCCCCGACCCCTGATCCCTGAACCCTAGCTGTAGTGCTTCATGATCTCCATGGACTGATCCATCACGTTCGAGAGCTGCTTCAGATTCTCTTTGTCCGTGATCTTTCCCCAGTTTTCGGCCACGGCCTCAGGCGTCGAAGGATCGGGCCCGAGGAAGACGCCGTCGTTGACAAGGATTTTCGCGGACTGGACCAGACCGGCCCCGGCGCAGAGGATCTGTCCCGTGTCCTGGCAGGACTCGGAGCACAGATACAGCACCACGGGGGTCACGTACTGGGGATTGAGCTTCTCGAAGACCTCGGGCGGCATGATGTCCTCGGTCATCCGGGTGCCGGCCACGGGGGCGATCGTGTTGCACTTGATGTTGTACTTCTCGCCCTCGATCCGGAGCGAGTTCTGAAGGCCCACCAGGCCCAGTTTGGCTGCGCCGTAGTTCGTCTGCCCGAAATTGCCGAACAGGCCGGTCCCGGAGGTGGTCATGACGATTCGGCCGTAGCCGTTCTCCCGCATGTTGAGAAACGCGGGCTGGGTCACGTTGTACGCGCCCTTCAGGTGTACCGCGATGACCGGGTCCCAGAGATCTTCCTCCATCTTGGTGAAGCTCTTGTCCCGCAGGATTCCGGCGTTGTTGACAACGATGTCCACCTTGCCGAATGCATCGATCGCCTGCTTGACCAAGTTGGCTCCGCCCTCACGGGTGTGCACGCCGTCGTAGTTCGCAACCGCCTCTCCGCCGCCGGCCTTGATCTCAGCGACCACGTCGTCGGCCATCGTGTTGCCGCCGCCGGTCCCGTCCCGGGATCCTCCAAAATCATTCACCACCACCTTGGCCCCACGCTTGCCGAGCTCCAGGGCATAGGTCTTTCCCAGGCCTCCGCCGGCGCCTGTAACAATAGCAACTCGTCCCGTGTAATCGATCTTTGACATGATTCCCCTCCATTATTCGAGGTGTTCGCAGTTCAGAAGGCCTTGCACAGCTCTTCCGGTAAACCATTACTGTTAAACGTATATGGGGCGGATGTCAAGCAGACAGACCGTTTCAAAACAAATAACAATGTCTTCGGAAATTGGAGGCGAAGGGGACTAGGTCCCCCCGAGTGCCTCTGCGGAGCGGAGCAGAAGGATCCACCTCACCATGGTTTCCCGGTATTCATCCATCTGCTCGAGGCCGGCCGACTCGACCCGGTCGAGTATCCCCTGATACGCGGCTTCGGCCTGTCTGCCCAGTTCCTGAAGTGCTGCGTCCTCGCTCCGTCCGGCCGACTCGATCCGGGTCTCGAGGAGATAGGCAATCTTCCCGTCGTCGATTCCCTCCCTGACGGCCTCATACTCCGGCGTGAGAATCGGGCCGTCGGTACCCGGATATGCCACCATGACCTCGGGGCGGCCTGCGGAAGTGTCGATGTCGCTGTAAGGATCACCGTTCGCGTTCTCAGAGGTCTGGAATGTCCAGGGCACGATTCCAACATAGTCTGTCTTCACGTGACCGAGGCCGAATGCTCTTCGAAGACCCTCCGCGTCGTCTACACTGGCGGGCAGGGTTGTGGCCTGATTCGGATACTGCCAGTGTTGCCCCTTGCCGGGCCGCGGACCGCCGAGTGTGATGTCCGCTGCCCAAGGTGCGTCTGTCCAGACACTGATTGCGGTCTTCTCGTTCATTTCCCCGATGGCGTTCAGGAGGCTTCCTGCTATCTCCATTCGGCTGGGGCCGCCCATGTCATCCTGCACCTCGTCTCCGGGCATCCAGTAAAAGTCCATGAAAGGCATCTCCGGGATCTGCGACCGGGCATGTGAGATGATCTCTTTCATCAGCGCCGGATGATGCTCCGGGTCGAACCCTAGGCTGGAACCCGCCCAGCCCGGCTTGGCGGCCTGAACCAGATGTCCACAGTAGTAGATGAAGGGGCCGGTGAATCCGATCTCGGTGAAAGCCTTCGCAGCCGCCCGGAGGTCGCTGAGGTCAGGGCGGCCGTCCGGGGTTCTCCGGAAGACGAAAGGTGAATGGGGAATGACGGTCGTCAATCCGTGCTCTTTGAAGGAGCGGTAGATCTTCACTCCGTTTTCATAGACGGTCTGCTTTTCTTCGGCCGTCAGGTCCTGGGCGGTCATCTCCTGAAACACGTAGGTCATGTCGAAGCCGTATTCCTTGTCGGGCCTCTCGACCAGTTCCAAGGGTAGGACCTTCGCGGTCAGTGGGACTTCGGTTCGACCGAGCTCGGATAGGATGCTTACCGTCCCATGATACTCTGCAGGTTCGGTCGCTGCGGGAGCATGAAGGGTCAGCCAGTACCTCCTGGATTGCTGATCACCCACCGAAGTGACGCTCTGTTCCCTGAGAAGGCGAGGTCGCATCTCGTAGGCATCCCCGGCCATGCTTTTGATTCGGGGCACGGTTTCTACGACATGGATCTTCACTTCGGGCAGAAGTTCCCCTCGATCCGAAACGAGCCGGGTGATCTCTACACGGACCTTTTCGAGATTCCTGAGGCCGTAGAGGGAAAAGGTGATCGGCTCGAAATCGTTTCGTGCGAGCCGGACCGAAAGACCGGTGAGGAGATCCGGTGGCTGGGGCGCCGAGTTGGGGTAAACGTATCGGAAGGGGTGCCGATGCCAGAGGATGAACCCCCGCCGCCTGTCCTTCTCGGTCGGGCTTACCCCGAGTCGGTCGGCCGGGGGAGGCTCTCGTGGGATCGACAGGGGCTGCATCCAGTTGTACCTGTCGACGTTTTCCCTGGGGCCGATCGTTTCGATGCTCCGAATTCTCTGCTGGGTCCCCGCAATCCTGTCGCCCGAGGGGCGGTCGACCAGATCGATGCGAAGATCATAATCGCCGGCAGGAACCTTGTAGGGTAAGTAGAAGACCAGGTTGCCGCCGAGGTGATCCAGTCTCGGCGCTGTGAAATCGGCGAATCGGGTGCCTTTGTGGGAAAGGGCCCCATACGCCCGCGTACCCCCTGGCCCCGATGGCAGGTTCCCGGAAACGGTGAAGCCCACGATCAGCTTCAATCTGGTTTCAACCCGATCCAGGACAAGAATCCTGTGGGACAGATGTGTGCTCGAGATTCGAATCTTCACGCGGTCTCGCGAGATGCAGGCACTCGAAAGGACAAGACCCATGAACAGGAGCGCAAGCAGGAAGGCTGCACGACCCGGGGATATTCTCTCCATGTGGTATCCCTCCGGAGTCTCTTTTCGGAACCGTCTGCCGGGAGAATCGTCCTGGTTTCCTCCCCGGCAGGATACTATCTCCAAGCCGCGACTTCTAGCGAGCGATGAGCGCACAAGAGGCTGCCGCAGGCGCTCCCCAGCGCCTCCTGTTCTGCTGTTAATAATATGTTGAAGACTCAAGGGTGGTTGGAAGAATATCTTGACAATGTCGTTCATTTTCATATTATAAGTATTTAGAATTGATCGGAAAAATTCTGGGCCACGAAGACGGGGGCCGAATCCAAGCAAAAAAGACCTGCCTGTGAATAACAGTCATGTATGAATCCTTCTTTGGCCTCGATGAGAAGCCCTTCAACCTGACCCCGGATCCCAGGTACTTCTACCTGTCCGAGAGTCATCGCGAGGCCCTGTCTGCTCTGATCTATGGGATTCGCGAAAGGGCCGGTTTGATCACGCTCACCGGGCCCGTGGGCGTGGGCAAGACCATGATCCTGGCTTCGTTCCTCGATCAGATCCGTGAGCATGCCGAGGCCGCTGCGTTCTCCGGTGTTGTTTCAGGTGAGAGGATCGAATTCCTCAAGGATCTGTGCCTGCTGCTCGGGATTTCTCCTGAGCAGGATTCCTTGTTCGGCGTGTCCCACGCGATCAAGGAGTTCTGCATCCAGACGGCTGAAGAAGGCAGGAATGTGGTTGTCCTGGTCGACGAGGCTCAGGATCTGGGCCTGCAGGAGTTGGAGCATTTCCGCCATCTGAGCAATGTGGAAGTCCCCGAGGCGAAGCTCGTCCAGATCGTGCTGGCCGGCACGGACCGGCTGGATGAAAGGCTCAAGGACAAGAGCCTGGAGGCACTGTGGCAAAGGGTCGCGATCCGGTGTGCGATCAAGCCGATCGAGCCCGAAGAGACGATCGACTACATCTTCCACCGCATGGGCGTGGCCGGAAGCTCCTCGGGCGAGCTGTTTTCGAACGACGCGCTCCGACGGATCGTGGACTACTCGCGTGGTGTCCCGCGGCTGATCAACCTGGTGTGCAATCAGGCCATGATCTCCGCCTATTCTGCGGGAAGAATTCCGGTCGATGAGGACGCAGTGCTGGAGGCGCTGGAAGAACTGGGAGGTGAAGATTCAGGGGTTGGGACAGGGCCAGGGGGAACGGTCGGTCCGGACGAAATCCGGGGGATGGTGGAGACGGTGTCCCCCCCCGGTGGAGAAGGCGCCGTCGCTTCGGAGGGTGAGGAGACTGCCGATGCGGACGATCCTGATGATTCTCCCAAGAAGGCGGAAGGCGGGGAAGTGGAGGGGATCACCGTTCCGATGAGCCGACCGCAGGGTTTCTCGTTCTGGCACCACTCCGGTAGGAGGTTCGCCATCGCCCTCGTTCTCGTCGCCCTGCTCGTGATGGTGGGCGTCGTCATGACCATAGGTTTTCCGAAGACCGGGGATGTCGTTGTCGATCCGGTTGGCGCCAGTCTGTCGGAGAGATCGGGCGAGGGTCCGGCAACCCGCGTGCGGGTGAAGATGGAGCCCCGGCACGCGATGCCCAGAGGGGGTGACGGGCCGGAGGTCCGGGAAGACGGCTCCATAGAGATGCCTGCCGGGCTCCTGCCGCTCCGCTGGTCCGAGGCTGAAGAAGCTGCAGCCAGGGTGAACCGGTCGCTCGATCCGCATGAGGCCGATTTCGAGGTGACGGCGACCTCGAAGGACGGTGGGCCTCCGGAGAAAGAGAAGAAGACGGTCCCTGCCAAGGATGTGGCGGGAATCGCGCTCGAGCATTACGGTCGGCTGGATTCCGAGGTTCTCAGGGTTCTCCGGGAGAAGAATCCCCAGATACGTGACTGGAACAACCTGACCCCGAATATGCAACTCGTCCTTCCCGACATGCCTGAGCCGAAGAACGGGGGGGCGGACTTCTACACGATACAAGTGGGCGCATTCAAGGAAGAAGCCGGGGCATCGCAAAGGCTTTCCGACCTCGCCGAGAAGAGACTCCAGAATCTCTTCCTCATCCGGGGTGGCGTGGGGGATCGGTTCACCTTTGTCTGTGTCGGGGTTTTCGAATCCGGACAGCAGTCCTCGATTGGAATCGACAGATTGAAAGCCTGGGGTTTTGAGGATGCGTTCCCCGTCCGGATCAAGGGGAAGCGTCTCGAAGATATCGTGCAGCCATATGCAGGGCTTGCTTCCGGCCAGAGGGTCTTTCCCGGTACCTGACCCCGGTTATGCTAAGAGCGATCCGACTGGGAGGACATGAGCACCCTGATCCTTTCCCGGGCGGTCGGGAATTCCGGGTCGATCTCCAGCGCGCTACGGTAGGCGTTGTAGGCGCTGCTGTTGTCGCCCTTCATCTCATAGATCCCCCCGAGTTCGCAGAAGGCGGCCCTCTGCTCTTCCCTGGGCAGCCTTTCAGACATATCGTCGAGAATCCAGCGATACAGGTCCTGGGCCATCGTATAGTCCTTGAGGGATGCGAACGTCCTGCTCAGGGCCAGCAGGGCCTCGGCTTTCTCCTCTCCCCGGTCGGCCGCCGTCTCGAGTGAAGACAGGGCACGCCGAATCCTCCAGAAGGCGATCTGTCCCTTCGCGTCTTCTTTGAGGGAGGCGAAGGCCGTGTTCGCCTTGCCGTAGTCTTCTTCCCTTACGTATGCCTTCCCCAGTACGTACCGGGAGAGCGAAAAAGAAGGATCTTGCAGGCCCACATCCTCCAATATGCGGATGACCTTCTGATCGTCATAGTAGGCCTGTTCGAAGAAGACGGCCTCCACGAGCCTTACCCAGGGATTTTCCGGGTCCTGACCGAGGGCCTGGTCGAGGAAGGACTGTGAGCGGTCCAGAAGGCCTTTCTTGAGATAGTATGCGCTCAGAAAGGCGAGCCCTGGGCCGCAGAGGCTCTCTTTCTGGAGCCCATCGGCGGCAAACTCGAAGGTAGGCTCCAGACCGCAGACAGGTGTCGGCGCCGTTTCGAGAATCAGGTACGAGATCCAGGCGGGGTAGGTCTCGCAGGCATCCTGATCTCCTGTATCGCGGGGGTCGGTCGGGGGACGGGGAAGCAGACCACAAGCGGTCCTGACATCGGATTCGGGAGACCAGAAGGCTCGCACCAACAAGCTCTCGGCAGGCGGCTCGGGCGATACGGTCGGAGCGTTGGATTCTACGGGAGATGCCCCGGGCTTCCGGGGTGTTTCCGGCAGAGAAGAGACCGATGAGGAGAGGGATTGCCCGGGTTCCCCTCCGGATGGCAGGGAATGCAGAGCGGGCCCCTGTGCGGGCCCCCAGGGCCCGGACAAGAGGATGCCCGCAAGGGCCAACAGCAGACAGCAAGTCGGTACCAGAGTCCAGAAGAGAAGGAATCCGGGCCTGCTCACGTCGCGGCCGTACCGACGGGGTGAGTTCTCCATCCCAACCGACGGAGCGGAATCCTTCGGAGGCTGACCGCTCGAAGGCTGTTTCGATGGACCGGTCGGATCGAAGACAAACACACCCCCGCAGGCCGGGCACTCGAGCCTGGCCCTTGCAGGGGGGATTCTTTCTGCGTCGAGGTTGAATTGCCTTCTGCAGTGTGGGCAGGGAAGGAGCATGTTTTCTCACGCTGTAGCTTCGCGGGCGTATTCCACCTGCATCTTGATCTTGCCGAGGCTGAGGACATCACCGTCCTTCAACTCCGCCTTGTCCTTCTTCACACCGTTTACACGGCAGCTTCCCTGTTTCTCGACGGTCTCGATGAAATGCTTCCCGTCCTTGTAGACGATTCTCGCGTGAAGCCTCGCGATTCCTGCATCTGCGAGTCGAATGTCTATGTCCGGCGAACTGCCGACGGTGACTTCCCTGCGGATCAGCGGGAATCGTTCTCCCCGGCGGCTTCCATCCAGAGCAACCAGGTAGCCGAACACGTCGTCGCGCAAAGACAGAGAGCTGCTCACTACCGGGGAATCCTCGTCGGCAGAGGATTCATCCTCCTCCAGGACGAGGAAATCATCCTGGTCCTGATCCGGTTCGTCCCCTGCTCCTTCGCCTTCCCCTTCCTCGGGCGGTGTTTCCTGTGCGAGCAGACCCACCTGCTCGAACCTGCGAACGAGCTCCTGCGTCTCGGCGAGCTCCCTGGTGATCTCGAGCAGCTCTTCCTTGAGCTCCGTCCTCGACTCCTGGACCTCTTCCTCCGGGAACTCGCCGACACGGACCCGGAAATCGAGTTCCTCGAGCCGGTCCGACTCCTTCCGGCATCTTTCGTTCAGGGTTCTTCGTTTCTCAAGAATCGTATCGAGCTCGTTTCGTAGGAATTCCTTCTGCTCCTGCTGCTCCTGGTCGAGAGTCTCGCTTCTCTCTTCGTACTCCCCCTTCACCCTTGCATAGATATGGGGCCGTACGGTGTGGCGGTTTCGTTCCGCGTTTCTGGCCAGCAGGGCGTATCGGTTGCACTCGGAGACGAGCGCGCCGTAGGTCTCCAGGCGTCTCAAGATGTCCGACGTGTCCGCGTTCTCGTTCACCGGTCGATCCTGATTGGACGAGGGCATCACCTTTTCCCTTCGAGAAGATGAGAGGTTTCACGCGAATACGTGAAAGTATAGAAACCCGGGCTATGGAGGTCAAGAGAAAAGGGTTGGCTCTTTGTATGTGGAGTAGTCAGAAGTTATTTGAGCTGGAAACGATCCGGGGTGCTCGCCCTTCAGGTCAGAGGCTGTCCGTCCGCGTCTATGTCCCGGTCGACGGCACTGACCGATTTGTGAGTGACCCGGCCGCTTTCGACCCCGCGAACCAGACCGATGGAGCACCGCAGAAGCTCCGACAGGACGAGGCCCATGATCTCCCCCGGAACGCCGTAGTAGAGGAAGTTGATCGGCATGAGGTTGCCCAGGAAGCAGATCTCTTTCCGGTCCTCCTTTCCGGCCCCGGTCCGGTCGGTCGTAAAGGTGAATCGATAGGTCTGCCCGAGCAGCTTCCCGGTCTGCGGGTCGTTGAGCTCGTCGCCTTCGATCCTGCAGGGAACACCGCGAACCGTCGGATTCCGGACCTTGAGCAGTTCTTCCAGCCTTTCGGAGACGTTCTCGAACTCGATCGTTTTCGTGGATCCGCTGACCAGATAGTAGGAGGACGCCCTTCCCTCGGTGAGGAGCATCTCCATGTCCTCCCAGAGGAAAGCAGGCTGACCCGTCACACCGATCACCAGGTCCGCGTCCAGCACCCTCTGTCTGGGCAGGTCCTGGAACCTGGACGCGAGGTTCCCTGTCCCGTGCCCTGACGGCGATCCATCGGTCCTGATATCCACTTCCAGGCAGGCGCGAGAGTCCTGCCCGCTGTGCCTTGATTCCAGCTGGGAGACGAGATGCCCTCCGATGGCCCCTCTTGCACCGATGACCACCGCCTTTCGCATGCTCAATACCTTGCCCTGGGCGTGAAGGACCGATTCGATGGCCGAGAGGATCGAGGCTGCCACCTCACTCGCCTCTTCTGTAACTTTCAGGTTCGACACGGCGATGCTGAAGGTGGGTCGCGCGAGCCGCCCTGTTTTGCCGAGGACCTTCTCCAGTCTGTCGAGCCCGTTCTTGGTGTGCTCGACCGCACCCACGACCCACCTGTCGAGTGCTTCGGCCAGATCCTGTTCCACCAGGTCACCGGCGCGCTCGGGGCTGGGGACGTCGTTTTCCTCGAGCAGCGCCTTCAGGGTGCCTCCTTCCGAGACCTTCTCGCTGAGGGCCGGGGTCAGATATCCCCCGTCCTCGATGATGAGGCACCGGCTGTCCTCCTGTGCGGTCCTCAACAGCAATTCGAGAAACAGACGGGTCGCGGTCTCGACCATGGCCTGCATATACCCCGGCCGATCCCGGTGAAATCTCTCGTCAAGATTCTGCAAACCGTCGATACCGGAGAACCTGGGACTCAAGACAAAATAGCCTTCCACCGACAGGGGATCCTCGACATTGTTCAGGGAATGGCACCGGAAGTGGTCCTGGTCGAGATTGAGCAGGGCCTCGAGGAAGTCGGAAGGCACCGATTCACCGTAATGAACGAACAGGGTGAACACGTTCCGCGCGCCCAGCCGTCGAAGTGCCGCAATGAAGCCGAGAATCTCGGCGGTCACATGATGGATCAGCAGGATGTTCAGCCCCTCGAGCGGTCGTTCGGTCTCCTTGCGTGCGACGATCTCCTCCAGGGGGGGCATGCGGCGGAGGTACTCATCCAGGTCGAGGCTTCGTCTCCGATGCCCGAAGGTCACCCAGAAGGAGCGGCCCAGCTGAGACAGGTCGAGGTGACAGTGCGTATCGCCGAAGTCCACCCGAATCGTCTCTCCGTCCTCGAGGAGATTTCTCACCGTGTGGTCTTCCATGAGAAGGAGGATCTTCTTGAAGATCGCGCTCAACTGGTCCGGCTCCATGGCGCGAAAGATCTCGACGTAGTTCTCGGCCCAGGACAGCTGGATGGCATCCAGCCGGTCGAACCCGGCATCCGTAAGACGACCGAAAATGAAACTGTCGGTCCTCTTCACCTCCGAGTAGGTGCGTTTCCCGAGGCTGGCCTGCCAACGAACCTGCTCGCAGAGCATGCTCGAGATGCGGGTGGCGCCTGCGATGAAGGTTCTTCCTTCCGGGTTTTCCACGATCTCGTGCGGGAAAGTGGCGAGATCGAGACGCTTTCGGTCGAGCCCTTCGAAGATGGCGCGCAGGAAATACTTGTCCGGCTTCTTGGTTGATCGAAGCCGCTCGAGGATGACGCGATACGGATAATCTCCCTCCCCGCGCCTTCTCAGGTGCTGGAACACCAGGGCCCTTGACTCGGCCTGCGGGTCCTCCGGGTAGATGTGCTTCCGCCAGCGTCTCATCTGGAGGGAGCCGAAAACGGTCGTGACGTCTTCGATGAAGGCATCCCTTTCCGGGATGATATGCTCGAAGACCTCGTAGTCTCCGGAGATCTTGATGTACTCGACCTGCAGGGCGGCCAGTTCCGGGGCCTCGGTTCGCTTGACCCGTTTTTCCACCTCGATGTCGATCCGGTCCAGGTGGTATCGATTGATGATCTTCTCGGCGATGTCCCTGGAGAGAATGGAAAGCCCGAAAAAGATCGGCAGGTCCGCGAGGTCGATCCGGAGGGTGTCTCCCTCCCTAACGAGGGGCAACTCGAGAGAGGTTGGGATCAACAGACGCGAGCCCTCTGCCTTTTCCGCTGTTTCCTGTTCGTCCATGTTCATGAAGTCCTGTCCCGCCGGGGGTAGGCCCTTTGTTCCGTTCATGCCCTTCCTAGTGTTTGAGAAAAGGCTTCCCAATTCCGAAGACGTTGTAGCCCAAGCTGAACAGCTTCCTGTGATCCAGGATGTTCCTTCCGTCAAAGATGAAAGCCGGGTGCACCATGGTCTGAAAGATCTTCTCGTAGTCCAGATCCTTGTAGAGATCCCACTCGGTCAGGATCGCGATCGCATGGGCTCCCTCGGCCGCCTTGTAGGGGTCGGTCTCGAAGGTCACGTTCTCCGATTCGTCTTCCAGATCTTTCCTGGCGTTTTCGAGAGCCTTCGGGTCGGAGATGACCACATGGGCCCTTTCTTCGAGCAGTCCCCTTGCAACATAGATCGCGGGCGATTCCCGCGTGTCGCCCGTGTTCGCCTTGAAAGCGAAACCGAAGAGCGCGATACGCTTGCCCGCCACCGTGTTGAAGAGGCTTGAGAGCATGTTCCGAACGAATCGTTGCTCCTGCCACTCGTTCATCTCGACGACCGATCTCCAGTAATCCGCAACCGCATCGAGCCCGTAGCCCTGGCATATGTAGACGAGATTCAGGATGTCCTTGCGAAAACAGGATCCGCCGAATCCGACACTCGCCTTCAGGAAGTCGGGGCCGATCCTGGAATCCGTTCCGATCGCATAGGCCACCTGATCGATGTCCGCCTCGGTTGCTTCACAAAGTGCAGAGAAGGAGTTGATGGAGGATATCCGCTGGGCCAGGAACGCGTTGGAAGCGAGTTTCGAGAGCTCGGAGCTCCAGACATTCGATTCGATGATCTTCTCTCGCGGGACCCAATGAGCGTAGATCGCCACGATCTCCTCCCGGGCACGGATGCCTTCCGCCGTTTCCCTGGAGCCGATGAGCACTCGATCCGGCTTTTCCAGGTCACGGATCGCGGTGCCTTCCGCGAGGAACTCGGGATTGGAGACGACCTCGAGGCTGGCGTCGTGGGTCTTGCCGTTGAAGATCCGCTTCATGGCCGCGGCCGTGCGGACGGGCAGGGTGGATTTCTCGACGATGACCTTTCTGCCTTCTGCATTGGCGAGGATCTGCCGGGCCGTCTTCTCCCAGTACTGGAGATCTGCGGCCATCCCCGCGCCCTGGCCGAAAGTCTTCGTGGGGGTATTCACCGACACGAAGATGATATCCGCTTCCCGGATGCCTTTCTCTATGTCCGAGGAGAAGTACAGGTTCTTGTTGCGCGTCCTATGCACCAGTTCGTCCAGGCCGGGTTCGTATATGGGCAGACGGTCGCTGTTCCAGGCCTCTATCTTGTTCTTGTCTATGTCGACGACCGTTACCCTGTACTCAGGGCACTTGGCCGCGATTACGGTCATGGTGGGGCCACCTACGTAGCCTGCGCCGATGCACAGTATGTTCTTGCCGGCACTCATGGTGCCCCCCCGTAGAACGAAAGGTACCACTCCACGAATCGCTTAACGCCTTGCTCGATGGGAACGCTCGGGGAATAGCCGAAATCCCTTGCCAGATCATCCACGTCCGCCCAGGTGGCCGGGACATCCCCGGGTTGCAGGGGCAGGAAGTTCTTCTTCGCCTCCCGGTCGAGGCACGCTTCGATGCAGCCTATGAAATCCAGCAGCGCGACTGGAGAGTTGTTGCCGATGTTGTACACCTTGTAGGGAGCCGGCGAGCTGGTCGGATCCGGGTCCCTGCCGCTCCAGGCTTCGTTGCCTCCGGGCGGCCGGTCGAGCACCTTGATCGTGCCGGTCACGATGTCGTCGACATAGGTGAAATCCCTTTTCATCTCCCCCTGGTTGAAGACGTCGATCGGCCTGTCCTCGAGGATCGCCTTGGTGAACAGAAACAGGGCCATGTCCGGCCTTCCCCACGGCCCGTACACGGTGAAGTACCTGAGTCCGGTGGTAGGAATGCCGTAGAGATGGCTGTAGGTGTGGGCCATGAGCTCGTTCGACTTCTTCGTGGCGGCGTACAGGGACACGGGATGGTCGACATTGTGTCTCGTGGAAAAGGGGTAAGTTTCGTTGAGGCCGTACACCGAGCTGGAAGATGCATACACGAGGTGCTTGATCCCGTGGTGCCGGCAGGATTCCAGGATGTTCTGGAATCCGATGATGTTCGACCGGATATACGCATCCGGATTGACGAGCGAATACCGGACGCCCGCCTGCGCCGCCAGATGGCAGACCGCTTCGAAGCGCTCTTGCCGAAAGAGGGCTTCGAGCGAGTCCTTGTCTTCGAGATGTGCTCGAATGAACCGGTATCCCGGGTATCGCCGGCTCTGGGCGAGTCTGTCGGTGTCTGCGGCGGACCGTTCGATGCCGTCCTTTTCGAGACGTCCCAGCTTCAGGTTGACGTCGTAGTAGTCATTGATATTGTCCAGACCGACGACATCGTCACCCCTTGCAGCGAGACTTGCAGCCGCAAAGGATCCGATGAATCCGGCTGCGCCTGTTACGAGGATTTTCATGGTCTCAAGCCTCTTGAGAGAGCTGCGGTCGGGGTCCTGGCCCGAGACTTCCTGTCGGCCCGGACGGATACACCCATAAAGGATCGGCCGGTTCCAAGTTTTTTATTAATTCTAAAGGGTTATATTTCTTGAGCCGAGCGCTGAAGCAGGAGGGCCGCTGCCCCGTAGATGCCGACGTCCTGGTCCAGCTCGGCCCTCACGACGCCCGTCTCAGAAGCGAAAGGATTGATGGTCCGTCGCGGAAGCTCCCTTCGGATCGGCTCGAACAGGGTTTCGCCGACGCGCGCTACGCCTCCCCCGATCACGATGATGTCGGGATCGAGCATGCTGACAACACTGCCCAGCCAGACGCCCAGGCGAGTCCCCGCGTCTTCGATGACCCCGAGGGAGAAGGCGTCTCCTCTCTCAGCCGCCTTCGCCAGGTGTTTCATCGTCAGGCTGTTCCAGGCGCCGCCCGTCTCCTGCTCCAGCAGGGGAGGCTTCTCATCGAGCGTAGCCAGAGCCTTCCTTGCCCGCCTTGCCACCGAGGTTCCCGAGGCATAGGACTCTATGCAGCCTGTGTTTCCGCACTTGCACACGGCGTCCGCATCCTCGAACTGGATCGTCATGTGACCTCCCTCTCCGGCCATCCCGTTCTTGCCGTGAAGAATTCGACGATTCCAAATGATGCCCGTCCCGATCCCCGTGCTGACCGTGGCATAGAAGACCCGCTCGAATCCTTTTCCAGCGCCCCACAGGGCCTCCGCGAGGCCGGCGGCATTCGCGTCGTTGTCCATCCAGACCCGAATGCCGAAGCGCTCCTCGAGCAGGTCCCGGAGCGCCAGGTTCTCCCACCCCTCCAGGTTCGGAGGGTTGAAGAGGATGCCCGCTTCGATGTCCATCGGACCGGGGGCGCAGACCCCGATGCCGGAAATCTCGGCATCCTTCTCTTTTGCGCGTTGCAGGAGTGCCTCGATCACGCGGATCATCTGTCCGCTCGAATGATCAAAACCGCGCGACTGTTCTGTGGGGCGTTCTTCTCGTGCCACCAGGTCTCCGGCCCGGGTGAGAAGGCCGCCTGCGATCTTCGTGCCTCCGATATCCAGGCCCAGAATCAGCGGTTCCATGGGTTTCGTCCCTCAAGCCGATGACGCCTCGGAATTGCCGCCTATTGTATTCATTTTTGCGGTACGAGGAAAACCCCTTTTCTGCAAAGGGAATTTTCTACCGGAAAGCGACAATATCAAATTTCGTTGTATTTATTCGATTGTTCCGGCCTCGGTTGCCCGTTTGAGCCACCCGGCGGCCCGGGAGCCTCCGCCCGAGGGGATTCGTGTGGATATCGAACCGGAATCCCGCCGGATGTGAAAGCAGGAAGTGGATGCCAAGCGGCTGTCCTGAATCGGAAAACTACTCTAAATTAGCCACTTAGAAGGATTGTATAGGACGAGACCGGGAGCGCGGGGATCGGCGGATCAGGGGCTTCAGACCCTCTTTTTCCCGTGTTCGGCGGGTGGTGAAGTTTTTTCTTGACACAAAGAAGGGGCTTTTGTACTGTTTACCCTGATCGGGTGCCACCTTCTTACGAGCCCCGCTCGGGCGCATTCAGGAATCATCCAGAAATGGAAGGTAGGGAAGATGCCCTCGGAACAGCTTTATTTCCGGAGAGGAGATCTCTGCAGGATCATCAACCTTACGCCCCGGCAGGTCCAGTACTGGGAAAAGACGGGTCTGCTTGGGCCTACCTACCGGACCAAGGGGGGACACGGTAGGTACAGCTTCCAAGATCTGATTGCCTATAAGACGGCCAAACGCCTCCTTGATGCAGGCGTGCCCCTGCAACGCATTCGGAAGAGCGTTGCCTCTCTTCAGAAGATCCTGCCCTCGATCAAGAGACCCCTGGTGGAACTCACGCTCGTGGCCACCGGAGATCTCATCCTCGTATTTTACCAGGATACGGCCTTCGAAGCCGTTTCAGGACAACAGTGGATCATCCACGTGGCCGAGTTGGAGACAGAGGCCTTACGGTGGATGAAGCAGGCGAAGAAGATCAGTCGGTACCGAAGAGTCAGTGTGCCCAAGCAATCCGGACGGGACCTCCTGAAAACGGTTTAAACGGCCCCTGAAAGGGATGCAGACGGAGACCTCTTAGGCGGATGAGGACAGTCTTCCTTGTTGGGGGACAAGAGGGGGCGGGCCATGAGAGTTCTCAGCGTCATCAACCAGAAGGGGGGATGCGGGAAGACCACTACGGCCATCAATCTGGCCGCCTGCCTGGCGAAGAAGGAAAGAAGGGTCCTTCTCGTTGATATGGACCCCCAGGGCCACTCTGCCGCGGGCCTGAATGCCGCAGACGTAGCGGTGCACCGAGACCTTCGAAGCGCCATGCTGAACCTCTACGACGAGCCGATTCAGCTACCCGAAGTCATCACGCCTGTCGATACACATCTGGACCTCGTTCCGTCCATGCTCTCCCTGGTGGCACTCGAGCAGGAACTCATCGGTGCCACGGATCGGGAGAGGAGGCTGAAAGACATCTTGGATCGCGGGGGTGATGTCTATGATTACGTACTGGTCGACTCCCCGCCCAACCTGGGTGTGCTCACGATCAATGCCCTCGCAGCGAGCCACGAGGTCCTGATCCCTGTCGATACCGGGACGTTTTCACTGCACGGTATGCGAAGGATTTTTCAGGTGGTCGACCTGATAGAGGAGCGCATGGGAAGGCCCCCTGATGTGAGCATCCTGATGACCTTCTACGATCGGAGAGTCAGGCTTGCCAGGACGATCGAATGGCAGCTGGAGGAGCATTTTCCCGGCAAGGTGTTGAAGACGAGGATCCGAACGAACATACATTTGAAAGAGGCGGCCAGCTACGGAATGCCGATCGTCCGGTACCGTCCGAACAGCCTTGGATCCTGGGACTATCAAGACCTCACCGAAGAGTTGCTGGCAAGAGAGATGCCGATTCAGCTGGAGGCGCCGGAGGAAGTCGAAGTCGAGCCTGTCGCGGAGGAACCGACGCCGCCGACCGGCCAGACAGGAAGGACTCGCGAAGTCTTCTTCTGCGTGAGCGCTCCCAGGGCGAGCAAGGTCTTTGTTGCCGGCGAGTTCAACAACTGGCGTTTGGATTCGAATGCGAGCCTGGAGAGGGACGAGGAGGGGGTCTGGAGAAGAAGGGTGCCCCTGCCTCCGGGCAGATACCAGTACAAATACTATGTGGATGGAGAATGGGTCGTGGACCCTGAGAATCCCCTCAGGATCGTGACCGAGAGCGGAATCGTAAATTCCCTGATCAAGGTGAAGTAGGCCTTAGCGAATAGCCTCCTGTGAAGAAGCTCGGAAACTTCCCGAAAGAAAACCACGAGAGAAAGCAACTCGAGGAGATTGCACACCTCTATTTCTCCTCTCCTTCGCCCAAGACCGAGGCGCCAAAGAAGCAGGTAAAGAGTGAGAGGTCCGCCGAGACCTTCTCGCCCTTTCCACGAGCGCTGTTCGTCCAGTGCGTGGCCGGCCAGCCTGAGCGAGGCCTGTCCACCTGGTTTCTATTCAATCTCGCCGTCATGCTGAAGATCCTGAACGGGCCCGTTCTGGTGATAGGCTCCCCACGGCTGTACGAGAACCGCTTTCGTTTCGGTTTCCGACCCGACCGTGAGAGGCTGAGGGTCGATCAAGGGTTGCAGATTCCCTCGGGGAGCTTCGGGCCGATGGGTGTTTGTCTTCTGGACGGCCGCGTGCTCTGGAGGGGGGATAGACGCGAAGGGCAGGTGCCCACGGTCGACCCATTGGCGGGCAAGCAGGTCGCGTTCCGCTACATCCTGTCCGACGAGGTCCGGCCGGGCCGAGTCTTCGGATCGTTGCCCCGTCTCAAGGTTTTTTTCGTGACTCCTGCCACAACGACCCCGACCCTGCTGGACCGGGAAATGGGGGAGGATGATCGGTTTGCCTCGGACCCGGGCCATGCGGGAATCGTGGTTGCGGGTGCCGGGTGTGCGGAAGAAGGGGATGCCCTCTACAACTACTGGCGGGACAGGATCGAGGAGAGGTGCGACCTCGAGGTGGCCGTGGAAAACTTCGGTATGCTTCCTTCCGAGGCCGGTGCCGGATCTCCGAGCGCTGCCGGCCCGTCAGGCAACCCCGGGGATGCATCGCTGAGGAATCGGGGTCGGGTCCCAGGAGACCCGTTTCGCGAGGAGAGAATGCCCGGTGTGGGTATTCTCGAAGATCCTGCCGGCGCTCAAACCCGATTCTGTCATGCGACGGCTGCCCTGATCCGCGACAAACGCTCCGAACTTCTTCCCGCCGCCTGAACATGGATCAGGTCCCCGACGTCTGCTTCCACTACCATCGCTCCGCATGCACCTGTTCTGCAGGTACGCCCATTGCCTCGAGGTGCGATTCGACCTGCTCCATCAAGCCCCTCGGCGCGCAGAGATAGTAGACCCGATTCAAGGGTCTTTCGATACGCTCTTCAAGGAAGGCCCGGTCCCATGGATGGGATGCCGGGGCCGGAGGGTTCCGCTCTCCCCCGGGCCCGGTATAGGTGAGCCAGCAGGAAAAGCCTGGGCTTCGATTCGCCCAGGTCTTCATCTCTTCTCCGTAAATCACCTGCTCCGGAGCAGGGAAGCTTGCGAAGAGACTGATCGCCTCCCCCAGCCCCTCTTCCATGCAGAACCGGATCATGCTCCGGATCGGCGCGATTCCGATGCCCCCTGCAAAAAACACGGGTCCGTGTCCGACCGGCTCCTCCAAGGTGAAAGTGCCCACGGGCCGGGTTGTTTCGACCCAGTCGCCCTCGGCGAGGGTGTGCATTCTGTCCGACACGGTCCCCTGCCTGAGGATCGTGATTTCCAGGCAATCGTCTCCGGGTGAACCGGACAGTGAGAAATGCCGCCACTTCTCGTGTTCGGGATCGGAGAGGCCCTGCCGCGCCGGGCGGACCCCCATGTGCTGCCCCGGGCGGAAACGGAATGGCATTTCCGACTCTTCCGGTCGGAGGCGAAAACTCTTGACACGAGGCGATTCAGGGATGATCCGATCCACCTGGAATCGAAAGGTCTCGTCGGTCATCAATTTTTCCTTATGCCGCATTTATGCTAATATGGCGAACTTCCGAGTCCGCTTACCCCATCAGCGTCTCTTTTTCGATTCCATGGGTTCCGAAAGGTTGCTTGCAAGCTCGGAATCGCTGGAACATCCCGCTTCAAGAGCAGGAATGGAGCCATCCCAAATGAAGAATCCGATGAAACTCCTCGAAACGCTTCTGGAAGGTCGAATGCCCCCACTCACCGACATCCCTGAGCCGCTGCTCGACGCGGTGGCCTCGTTTTCCAGCATGCGCGGTCGTTGGTCGTCCCTCACCACGGTCGAGCGGGTCCTGACATCCTTCCGTCACAAGCAGCCTGACCGTGTGCCGGCGACCCCGGTCATTTGTGCTGCGGGGCGACAGGTCAAGGGAATCCCCTGGCCGGAGTTCGCCACGAACGCGGAGAAGTCGGCAGACGTATACATGGCGGGCATGGAATTCGTGGGTGGTGATTTTCTCATTCTGCTCTGGGACCTTTCCGTGGAGGCGGAGGATTTCGGCCAGAAGATCATCTACCCGGAGAATTCGACGCCACTGCCTGACTACGACGACCCCGTGGTCAAGGATGTGGATGACTATGAGAAGATCAAAGCCGTCGACTTCTCCAAGGCGACACGCATGCAGGAGTTCGTCAAGCTGTGCCGGATCATGGTGAACCGGGTCGGTTTCAGGGCGGTGCTGAGCGGCTTCGTGTTCGGCCCTCTCGGCGTCTTGAGCATGATGCGCGGTGCCGAGCGGATGTTCAGGGATTGTGTGCTCTATCCAAAGAAAGTGATCAAGGCCTGCGAGGCGATCAACCAGACCCTGCTCGAGTTTGTCCAGGCCCAGTGCGAGACGGGTTTGCCCGCAGTATGCATCGACACCCTCTTCGCCTCTGCCAACGGCCTGTCCAAGCAACTCTGGGAGGAGATAGAGGGCCCCTTTGCTCGGGAGATCAGCCAGGTGATCAGGAAGAACGGTCTTTCCGTGGCGATACACAACTGCGGGCACGACCTCTATTTCGATGCCCAGATTCGGTCCATGGAGCCGGATGCGATCAGTTTTGCCCACTTGCCCGATGACTGCAAGACACCCAAAGATCTCAAGGAGCGATACGGAGACCAGGTCACGCTGGTCGGGTATATCCCGACGCCACTATTGGCGGAAGGAACTCCGCAGCAGGTCATGGACGCTTGCCGAAAGCAGATCGACGTGCTGGCCAAGGACGGCGGTTACATTCTGGCTCCGGGATGCGAGTATCCGCCGAACATCTCCCTGACGAACGCGTTCTCGATCATGAAGGCGGCCGAGATATACGGATAGAAGGAGGCAGACAAGGTGGCAAAGCCGAAAGTGTTGAAGCAGATCGAAGAGGTCATCCTGTCGCGAAGTCCGGATCGGGTCGACAAGGTCTTTGGGACGATCGACCTGGAGTCTGTCTCGCCCGCCGAGGTCCTGGCGGCCATGACAGCCGGCATGGAGAAGGCTCGCAGGAAGCTCAAGGAAGGGGAGTGTTCAATCCCGGAATTTCTGCTCTGCATCGACGCCTTCCGAAAAGGGGTGGGTCTTCTGAAAGACTCGAATGCGGATGGGTTGAGCAAGGACGAGGGCGTGGTGATCGGCGTGGTGGAGGGCGATGCACACGACATGGGCAAGAACATCGTGGCCGGAGTCCTGGAGGCCGCAGGGTACCGGGTGCACGATTTGGGCAAGAACGTACCCAAAGACAAATTCCTGGAAGCCCTCGACGAGACCGGGGCTACTCTGCTGGCCCTTTCCACGATGATGTCGACTCCGATCGACAACATGAGAGATGTGATTCGCTGGGTACGGAAGCTTCATCCCGAGGTGAAGATCCTGGTCGGGGGGGCTCCGTTCGACGAAAGGCTTGCCCGGGCCATCGGCGCGGACGGTTACGCAGAGGGCGCACCGGATGTGCCGGAAGAGGCAGAGAGGGTTCTGGCGCTGAGAGAGCGCCCCATACAGATTCCGGTAGTCGCAAAGTAGTCCATGAGATGAAGTCCGAAAGAGTAGACCTTTCGCTCCCGCCCCCTGCAGACATTCTTCCGGATGTGATCCGCCAGGTCGGGTACCCTTCTCCCGATGATTTGAAGGAGGACATGCTCGGCGAGGTCGAGCGGGCGATCCGGGACGGGCTCGAGATCGTCCGTCCGGATTCACTCTACAGGACGACGCCGTTTCTTCGGCTGGAAAAGGACCTGCTCGTGGGGGAGGGCGTCGAAGTCCGCAGCCAGCGTTGGGTCCACCTGATGAAACGGCTGCGTGACCCGGAGGTCATCTGCTGTTTCGTGGTTACGACCGGCCTGGCACTGGAGGAGGCGATCAATGATATGCAAGGGAAGTCGCTGTTTGACGCCTATCTCCTGGATGCGGTCGGGTCGGTCGTGATCGAACGATTGACCGATCAGATGGAGCGGCACGTTTCCGGGCTTCTCGGGGCTGAGGGCTATCAGACAACCGCGAGATTCAGCCCCGGGTATTGCGATTGGGACCTGAGTGAGGGACAGGAGGAACTCTTTCGCTTCCTTTCGCCCGAGTCCGTGGGCGTGAAGCGAACCTCTGCCGGGATGATGATCCCCCAGAAGTCGATTTCTGCGACCCTGGTGGGTGCACGGGAGGTTTCGTTGAGAAGCCCCTGCCCCTTCTGTTCGAAGGGGGATTGTCCTTACCGAAGAGAAAGAGAGGAGAGAGGGCCGAGCCATGGTTGAAGAGAAGACCACCTACTGCAGGATCTGTGAGCCTATGTGCGGACTCAAGGTGCAATTGGAAGGCAGTCGCGTGCTGTCCGTCCGTGGTGACCCCGGCCATCCCCTCTCCAAAGGCTGGCTGTGCAGACGGGGAGTTGCCTTCGGCGAGCTTCACAACGACCCGGACCGACTGCGTCAGCCGCTTCGAAAGGCCGCAAAGGGCTTCGAGGAAGTGCCCTGGGATACTGCCCTCGACGAGGTGGCGCAGAAGCTCGGCAGGATTCGAGACGCGCACGGTCCTCAATCCGTTGCCGTGTACAACGGAAACCCGATGGCCTTCTGCACCTATGGGACAATCAGCGTTCCGATGTTCGTGGCGGCTCTCGGGACGCGCCAGTTCTTCACGGCAGGCTCCCAGGACTGCAACAACAAGTTTGCTGCATCCGAAAGGGTCTTCGGCTCACCCATGATGCAACCGATTCCGGACCTGGATAACGTGCACTACCTCTTGATCATCGGGGCCAACCCGGCGGTCTCCGGCATGAGTGTGGTCCAGGTGCCCCGGACCGTCGAGACCCTGAAGAACGTTCGCAAGAGGGGTGGAGAGGTCGTCGTGGTCGATCCCAGGAGGACGGAAACGGCGAAACTCGCATCCGAACACCTGTTCATCCGTCCGGACACGGACTGCTTCCTGCTGCTCTCCCTGCTGTGGGTCCTGATCGAAAAAGGAAGAGTGGATGACCGATGGGTCGAGGCGGACCCGGAGGGATTCGCCGCACTCAAAGAGGTCGTGAATCAGTGGCCGCCCGAAAGAACAGAGCCTCTGACCGGAATTCCAAAGGGGAAGGTCGAAGAGATTGCCTTGCGCCTTGCAGGGCCCCGGCCCGCTGCCGTCTACGGAAGTATCGGCATCAACCTGGGGCGACACGGAACGCTCAATTACTGGCTCCTCCTCGTTCTGAACCTGCTCAGCGGACACTTCGATCGACAGGGAGGGGCATTCCTGAGTCGCGGTCTCGTCAATGTGGACAAGCTCTACCGGCGGGCACTGAGGGGGCACGACATACGGTCCACCATCGGCGACTTCGAGCCGATTCTCGGGACCTATCCGGCTACCGTGATGGCGCCGGAGATCCTGGCAGAGAGAAGGGCCGGCATCCGAGCCCTCGTCGTGATTGCGGGCAACCCGCTTTTGAGCGTGCCGAACGAAAAGCATCTCAAGGAGGCGTTCGGCAAGCTGGATCTTCTGGTCTGTCTGGATATCTACAAGAACGAAACAGGGGCCTTCGCCGATTACCTGCTGCCCTGTACGGATTTCTTCGAAAGGGAAGACATCAATCTTTCTCATGCCACGCTGCAGCTTCGGCCGTATGCGACCCTGACGCGGGCCGTGGTCGAGCCGGATGGCGAGCAGCGGCCGGAGTGGCAGATACTGGAGGATCTGGCAGAGCGAATGAGCTTGGACATGTGGGGTGGCGGTGTCGGGCATGCGATCCGTCTTGCGAGCGGTACACCGGCGCTGAGCGGCCTGCTCGATGACTGCAAGCACGGCGACCGGGTGATCATGGCAAAAGCGATGATCAAGATGATTCTGCGCCTCATGGGGCAGGTCGACCTGAAGACGCTCGAGACTGCGGACCCGGGCGTCCTTCTCAAGCCGAACGAGTTCGGCAAGCTCGTGCCCGGCCGTAAGAAGTGGGGGAAGGGCCTCCGCGTTTCTCTGGCTCCGAGCGACCTGCTTCGGGAGGCCTGGAAGCTGGATGCGGCCCTTGACCTTCGCGCGGCCGAGGGAGGCGAGTTTCTTCTGATCGGAAAGCGCGAGAGGCACACGCACAACACCTGGGTGCACAACGCAGACAGCCTGATGGGCGGTGAAACGACGAACTACCTGTACATGCACCCGGAAGACGCGGCCGGCAAGGGGATCGCAGAGGGCGATCGCGCAAGTGTGCGGAGCCTGGAGGGGGAACGACTCGAGGTGCCATGCCGACTCTCTTCCGACATGATGCCCGGGGTTGTCGCCCTGCCGCATGGATGGGGACACCGGTACGCTGCCGGATGGCGCAGAGCCAACAAGCGGCCGGGGGTGAACGTGAATCGACTGGCCACGGACTCGGTGTGGAAGATCGAGCCGATTGCGGGCATGTCCTGGATGACCGGGATCCCCGTGTATGTGAACAAGGTAAAGGCTAGAAAGACGAAGGCGAAAGGCGCAAGGACCAAGGGGAACACGAAAGCAAGGTAGAAATACCCAGGAATGAGGGTGAGATGAAGACCGTGGACGTGACAATCGATGGAGGGTATGTAAGATGAGCCTGCTGGTAGACGAAAGAGATGTGCGATTCGTGCTGTTCGATCAGCTCGAGATCAGTGAACTGACGAAGAAGGAGGCCTTTCAAGAGCACTCCGACGAGGTCTTTCAGATGGTGCTCACCGAGGCCCATCGTGTCGCCGAGAATGTGCTGGCCCCGGCGAATGTGGAGGGAGATCGGACGGGCGCACAATACGAAGACGGAAAGGTGACCGTTCCGGCTTCTTATCAGGCATGCTATCAGGCGATGTGCGAGGGCGGGTGGATTTGCCCGACGGATGATGCGGAGGTCGGGGGGCAGGGTCTTCCCACATCCCTCTGTACGGCGGCCTACGAAATATTCTTCGCCGCCAACTGTGCCTTCACTCTCTACCCGACGCTGAACCACGGGGCGGGGAAGCTGGTGGAGAAGCACGGCACGGATGAGCAAAAGGCCATGTACCTGGAGAAGCTCTACTATGGCGAGTGGGCAGGGACCATGTGCCTGACCGAGCCGGGCGCGGGCAGCGACCTGGGCGTACTCAAGACCAAGGCGACCCGGAATCCGGACGGCACATTCCAGATCCAGGGCACCAAGCAGTTCATCACCGCCGGCGAGCACGACCTCGCGGAAAACATCATCCACCCGGTTCTTGCCCGCATCGAGGGTGACCCGATGGGCAGCAAGGGAATTTCCATTTTTCTCGTGCCCAAGTACCGGGTCAACCCGGACGGCTCCCTGGGAGAGTTGAACGACGTGGAATGCACCGGGATCGAGCACAAGATGGGCATCAAGGGGTCGGCGACCTGTACCCTCTATTTCGGCGAGAATGGAAATTGCGTGGGGGAGCTGCTGGGTGCCGAACGACAGGGGCTGCCCATCATGTTCATCATGATGAATGAAGAGCGACTCAACGTGGGACTTCAGGGGCAGGGAATCGGGTCGACGGCCTACCTGTACGCACTGAAGTTCGCCAAGGAGCGTATGCAGGGACAGGCGATGGCGGCCGGCAAGGGGGGCGCCGATCAGGTTGCGATCATCGAGCATCCGGACGTGAGACGCATGCTGCTCTGGATGAAGGCCTACGTGGAAGGCTTGCGTGCCCTGATGTACTACACGGGCTACTGTATCGACCGGGAGCGGGCTGCAACGGACGAAGAGGAGAAGCATCGCTGGGAGGTGTTGACGGAACTCCTGACCCCCGTCTGCAAGGCCTACGGAAGTGACATGTCCTACGATGTTTGCGAGCAGGCGATCCAGGTGCACGGCGGCTACGGTTTCTGTTCCGAGTATCCCGTGGAGCAGTTTGCACGGGACTGTAAGATAGCCTCCATCTACGAGGGTACGAACGGCATCCAGGCGATGGATCTGCTCAGCCGAAAGATCCTTCGTGACAAGGGGGCCGGGGTGAAGGCCCTGATGGGCGAAATGATGCCCGTGGTGGAGCGCACGAAGGCCCATCCGGTTCTCGGATCGTATGCCGCAACGGTCGAGAAGAGCTACGGATGGCTTCAGGACGCGCTCAAGCACGTCACTTCGGTTGTGGCGGGCGGGGAGATCCCGGCAGGCTTCCTGGAGTCTGTGCCTCTTCTCGAGATCTTCGGGGATGTGCTGTTGGGCTGGTTCCACCTGTGGCAGGCGGAGATTGCCGCCGGAAAGATCACGAAACTCTACGAGGAGGCCGGTGCTTCGACCAAGGAGGCGCAACTGAGCCTGGTCGAGAAGAATCCGGACGCGGCCTTTCTGGAGGGGAAGCTCGCAACGGCAAAGTTCTACATCGGGCGACTGCTTCCGATCGTGGTGGGCAAAGTGGAAGCGATCAAGCAGAAGGAGACCGCACCCCTGGAGATCCCGGACGCCGCGTTCTGAAATAATCGTTCGGCTCCGCGAAAACTGTTGCCCCTGTCCCCGCCCGTGGCGGGGACAGGCTTCGAGGGGATTTCACGGGCATGATGTGCTGAGGGATTCCTGCTCCCGCCTAGGAATTGCGGGGGCAGGCTTCGCAGGAATGAAGAAAGGGAGTCCTCTAAGGACTCCCTTTCTTGTTGAGTGTGTTCGCATGTGCGAGGCTTAGTGGATCTCGATCTCCTTGACTTCCTTCTCCTTCTTCGCGTTTCTCGGGAGGGTGATTCGGAGGACACCGTCCTTCATTTCCGCTTTCACCTTCTCTTCCATCACGTCCTCGGGAAGGGCAAAGGACCGGGTGAAGCTTCCTCTGCGGGTCTCGATACTCCTCCAGCCTTCCTCCTCGTCCTGATCCCACTTCTCTTCCTTGTGCTCCGCATGCAGTTTCAACACACCGTCCACGATCTCAGCCTTCACCTCGTCCCTGCCGTACCCCGGGAACTCCCCTCGAACGAGGTAGTTATTCTCGTTCTCCTTGACATTGATCTTTGGCTCTTCCACCTTCAGATCACGGAAGTTCTCGAAGAAATCACCGAAGAAATCGTGGCTCCAGAGGCTGGGAAACGGATCTTCCCTGCGCCGCATGGCCCTGAATGGTCTGTATCGAACGAGCATGGTACTTTCCTCCTCCTATGAACTACATGTACATCGTTGTTGTCTTCGTGGCGCCACCCTTTCCGGCTTTCCTTTTCGGAAAAAGGGTAAGCACACTTCCGGAAGAGTCAAGTCCGTTTCGGATGAAGACCATCTGTTCAGCTACCACAGGTTACAGAGAAGTCACTCACCCGCGGGCCCGAACCATCGGTCCATCCATTCGGCCGGCCTCAAGTGTTTCCTCATCTCCTGGGTCAGATCCGGCATGGCCAGCCACTGTCCGGTGGCCCGTATGATGGGGGGAAGATCCCCTTCGCCCATCGGAAGGATTCCTCCCTCGGCGAACCAGAACATCCGGTTCGGGTTCTTTCCTCTCGTGCCGGAACAGAGTCCGTAGCAGAGCATCTTTTCGCTCCGGTCCACAGGCCGAAGAAAGTCCACGTCCAGCTTGACGGTCATGCCCCCGTGCCGCGCCTCGACGAATCCCCCCCATCCCATCGTTTCGTCCAGGATGGCTGCCAGGACCCCGGGATGAATCATCGCCTCATCGAGCTGGAACCGGGAGACCTCGTTCTGGTCGTCCGGGTCCAGGCCGATGGATGTGAAAACGATCTGCGTTCCCTTTGCTTCCAGGCAGTAAAATCGCCTGGTCAAGCCGGGGTGCTCCCGCTCGGAGCCGCACACGAAACAGTTCGTCGCGTAAGGCAGGGGCAGCACATTGTCTTTTGTGTCGGTGCCGATTGCTTCCATCGCCTCCGTGAGGTTGTCCAGATGCCGGGGCGCGGTTTCCTCCGACGCGGGGGGCGGACCCATCGTGGCAGAAAAAGAAGGTGCTTCTTCCCCGACCTTGGTGATCGCCGTGTGGATGGCCGTTCCTTCCTTCTGCGCTGTAATTCTCAACTCGTCACCCAACGAGACGGTGGGGCCTCCCCATCGGAAGGATGCGCGCACCGGGAATTGCCCAGGGGAGAAGAGGGTGCGATTCATCCCGTGGTGGGCGAGTTCCAGAACCAGAGACATGAGAATGCCGCCGTGGGGAACACCGAGCCATCCCTCATGGCGCTTGTCCAGGGTGAGGGTCACTTGCGCCCCGTCCGGCTCTCCTTCGATCGTCGTCGTAAGAAACCGAATTCCCTCCGTGTCGGAAGGTCTCTGCTGTCCTTCTTCATGTTCCATGGGTCCGCTTCCTCTTTGTGGAAGGTGGTCTGTATTCGGGAAAGCTCCTGTTACGATGGCTTTGCTTTTTCCGGACGATTCATTAGACTACCATGTCGTACCAACAAGGGTGTTTTCGCGCCTTCGTCCCCAAAAGGAGTGAATCCAATGGAAAGGATGGTGTCTGTCAGTCCGGAAGGGGAATCCTTTCCCCTGCCCAACGAGGAAGATTATTCCAGGGAA
This sequence comes from bacterium, assembly GCA_028277985.1. Lineage (GTDB taxonomy): Bacteria > Desulfobacterota > DSWW01 > DSWW01 > DSWW01 > S015-6. The sequence continues at coordinate 109,796 of JANQFG010000277.1, forward strand.
TTCGAGAGGCTGCAAGCTCTCGCGGCCGAGCAACGAGAGAAAGGCAGAGAGATCGTCGTTGTGGTCGGCATCGGCTTTGTCGGGGCCGTGATGGCCGCTGTGGTGGCGGACGCCGAGGACGATACGGGCGAGCCGAACAAATTCGTTATCGGTATGCAGCGACCGAGCGTGCGAAGCTTCTGGAAGATACCGTTGATGAACCGGGGGGTGCCCCCGGTGACCTCGGAAGATCCACAGGTGGAAGTCTTGATCGGTCGGTGCGTGACCGAGAAGAAGACGCTTACAGCGACCTACACGTATGACGCGCTCCGGTTGGCCGACGTCGTCGTCGTGGACGTACAGTGCGACTACATCAAGGAGTCCCTGGGGGATGTGGAAGTCGGCAACGCGGACATGATCGAGCTGGAAAAGGCTTTCGAGGTGATCGGTGACAAGATCCCGGCCGAAGCCCTTGTCCTGATCGAGACGACGGTGGCGCCCGGCACGACAGAGCAGATTGCCTATCCGATCCTGCGCAAGGCGTTCCGCCGAAGGGGACTCGAGACGGAGCCGGTCCTGGCGCACAGCTACGAGAGGGTGATGCCGGGACGCGACTATGTCGACAGCGTTCGAAACTTCTGGAGGGTTTGCGCGGGCGTCAACGAGGTCTCGAAGCAGAGGGTCGAGTCGTTCCTGAAGGACGTTATCAACACGGAAGAGTATCCGATGGTCGTCCTCGATCGACCCGTGGAGAGCGAGACGGCGAAGGTCGTGGAGAATTGCTTTCGAGCGACCATGCTGGCCTTTATGGACGAATGGTCGACCTTTGCGGAAAGAAACGGTGTCGACATCATCAAGGTGATCGAGGCGATCAAGGTGCGGCCCACACACAGCAACATTCTCTTTCCGGGGCCCGGGATCGGCGGCTATTGTCTTCCCAAGGATGGGGGGCTCGGCATCTGGGCCTACAAGAGCATCTTCGGCTTCGAGGATTCCCTGTTCAAGATCACCCCGATGGCCATCGACGTGAACGACACGCGGGCCCTGCATGTTGCGCAGCTGGTGCGCGACGCGCTCCGCAACATGAATCGGCCCCTGGCAGCTGCCGACGTTCTCGTCCTGGGGGCATCCTACAGAGAGGATGTGGGTGACACGCGTTACAGCGGATCCGAGCTCGTCGTTCGGAAGCTCTCCGAGATGGGGGCGGAACCGCGAGTTCACGATCCGTACGTGGCGCACTGGTGGGAGTTCGAGAAGCAGGACGTATACCCGAGACCCGGCTACAGCTGGGCGAGGTTCTTCCGGAACCAGGAGAAGCTCGAGGACCTGCGGGTCATTCAGGATCTCCCCGACGCCCTGCGGGACGTGGATGCCGTGGTCTTCGCGGTCCGTCACAGGCACTACCTGGAGCTCGAGCCGGACGACGTCGTGAAATGGGCCGGCGGGCCGATCGCGGTGATCGACTGCTTCGGGATCCTGGACGACGAGAAGATTCGGCGCTACTTCGAGCTGGATTGCGAGGTGAAGGGCCTCGGCAGGGGCCACATCAAGCGCATCAAGGACAGCGTTCGAGATGCGAAGTGGCAGTCCCTCCAAGTTCGTTCCGGTAACAACCCAGGGAGCGAGTAGCCCATTTTTGTCACCGGCCGGCAGCTCGTCCGGACTCCGGCCGGCGCCCGGAAGGTCGGTTCCGGCCCTCCCCTTTCTGCATGATTTTCAATATTTATTAGGGGGTTAGGCTCGACCTCCCTCTTTCCTCCCGGATTTCCTTTCCTGCCTGCGGATGAAGAATCCCCCTTGGTCCGATTCTTGCTGTTTCCTCATGCCGGACAACGAATTCCCGTTCCTCTGCACGGATTGGCAGGGGATCATCACTCGGTTGTGTGAGGAGGTATCAGACCATGAAAGGAACTGTCGTGAGGAAACCTTTTTCAGCAATCTCCGGATTGCTCCTTTGCCTGGCCCTGGCGCTCGGCCCGGTCGGCTGCCAGGATGCGATCTGGGTCTTGCCGGAGAACGGATCGGTCAAACAGGGGCCCTTTGACGTGGAGGTCTACTGGTCGTCGGAAATGGTGGCTTCCACGCTCCAGGTTTCGATGAACCAGGTCGAGATTACCCCCAATCTGTCTCCCGCCTCCAGCGTGAGCATCACTCCGGATGTTGAAATCGCAGGGGTGATGGGGATGTGGATTCATCCGTTCCCGGGCAGGCAAGTGCTCACCGCGCAGATGCTGGACACATACGGATTGCCGCACGGGGTTACGTCGATCTTCACGTCGACTTCGACCGCCCCTCGTCAGGACTTCGAGGGGGGGCTCATGGTGTTCGAGTGTTTGAACAGCTTCGTCAACTCCCCCATACAGATTCCGGGTATCGACCTGGATCTCGGCTTCTCCGAGGGGATCTGCATGATGATGCCGATCAGCGGTCTGTTCCCGTCCGGGGATTCCGCCTTCCCGGTCGTTTCCGATCCTCTTCCAGTGCTGTACGGCCTCTTCCCGAAATCGGTGACCTACGACGTGGACGCTTCGATTCCGAACGGGATTTCCGTCTCGCCTGTCGAGGTGGGTCTCTCCTTGGATTTCGATCCTGCAGACCCCACCCAGGAGGGGAATGTCTGTGAAGCCTCCTTCGTGATGGCAGGGACGATTCTGCCGGTTGACCCGGCTATTTCCGGTCTCTTTCACGCGGGCATGGTCCAGACCTTGAGGGAAGTGTCCCTTTCCCTCGTCTCGGAAGGTGAGTGCGTGAACCTGTTCACCTCCCCGGCGGATGTGGATGTCATGACCTTCAACTACGCTGCCAGGAAATAGTACGCCCAACAGCCCGACCCCCCTCGGGGACAGCCGCCTGTGCAGGAACCAGGCCGCTGTCCCCGATTTGCGTTCAGGGGTCAGGGAACAGGGATCAGTTGTCAGCCCCCACTCCCCCTCCTCATTCTCCCGACCGCCAGATGCGTCGGCAAGAAGCCCTCTCGCGCCCACGAACGAAATCCTCTCGCTTCAGGTTGGGCGCAGACACAAGGCAGGGTTTTTCGGGCAAGACATCCTACCGCCAAACCATGGCTGCAATCGATCGCCCACAAACCCCAGAGTTCTCCTGACCTCTGACCCCCGACCCCTGACCCCTTTCTCCGCGTCTTCGCTTTCGGCGGCGATCTGTTGTGTTTCTTCTGTCCCACCGACTATGATGGGCACTGTCCGGCCGTTCGGGACCGATACGGGAAGGCATTGCATAAACCTCTCGGCATTGTTCATGAAATGTTCGGACTAGTGCGCGGAGGATTTGTATGAGCTGCGTTGCCATGGTGCTGGCCATGGTGGTGATGGGGGTCATCTTTCTCGTTTCCCAGGTGCTGATTCTTCGCGAATTCCTGCTGGCCTTTCATGGAAACGAATTCGTCATCGGCATCGTTCTGGGTAACTGGCTCCTGCTCGAGGCCCTGGGCAGTTGGGTGTCAGGGCGGAGAGCAGATTCTTCCAAAGACCCGCTCGGTGCCTTCGCCAGGATTCAGACGGCGCTCTCCCTGTTGCTCCCCCTCACCCTGCTGCTGATTCGAGCGAATCGGTTCTTCCTGGGAAAGTCCCCCTGGGAGGTCGTGAGCTACCTCGAGATCTGGGGAGGGTCTCTTGCCGTTCTCGGGCCGCTCGGGGTTCTCAATGGCGCGGCCTTCGCCTATGGCTGCCGACTCATGGCGACCCGGGATCAGGCTGGGCGGTACGCGTCCGGAAGGGTGTACGCATTGGAGTCGCTGGGAGCCTTCCTGGGGGGGCTCGCCTTCAGCTTTCTTCTCGTGGGCCGTGTCCATTCCATCAAGATTGCGCTGCTTCTCGGTGCGGTGAGCATGGGCGTCCTTCTGCTCCTCATTCGGACCGGAGGGCGGGGAGGGGACTCGCCCGGAACAGAAGACCGGACCGCTCGCGTTCACCCCCTGCACCAAGCCGTGTGTCTGTTGTTGACGGTTGTCTTCGTCGTCGGGGCGGTCTCTCCGCTGGGCGACCGACTCCACCTGCGGGTCATGAAACTGCGATGGAGCCCGCTGGAGATGCTGGAAAGCGACGACTCCATTTATGGCAACGTGGCAGTGCTCCGACTCGATGAGCAGCGTATGGTCTACCAGAACGGGATCCCCTCCATCACGTTTCCCTATCCTGACCAGGCTGCCCTGGAGACCCTGGTTCACATACCCCTCCTGGCTCATCCGGATCCGAAGAGAGTTCTGCTGGTGGGGGGCGGAGTGGGAGGAGCGCTTGCCGAAGCGCAGAAGCATCCACTGGAAGCCCTGTACTACACCGAAATGGATCCCCTGCTCATCCGGATGGTAGAGAAGCATGCCACGCCGCCCGTGCTGAGCGAGTTGAATGATTCCCGCACGCGGATTCTGCTCGAGGACGGGAGGTCTTTTCTCCGCAGGACCGACAGGAAGGTGGATTCGGTGATCCTCCATATGCCGGATCCGGGGACGCTCCAGATGAACCGGTTCTTCACGGAAGAGTTCTTTCGCCTTGTCCGCAAGGTCCTCAGGCCGGGGGGGCTCCTTGCGCTCTCGATGCCCGGCTCGTCCTCCTATCTGAGCGAGGAAATCCTCCGGCTGAATCGGTGTGTTCGAGACACCCTGGACAGAGTCTTTCCGCACGTAAGGGCCCTGCCCGGCGACCGGGTCCTGTTTCTTGCATCCAGGGACGTGCCTGTCGCTTCCCTGACGCCGGCACTTCTTGCCGACAGGCTCGATGAGAGAGGAGTCGAGACGTCCGTGGTAAGGCCCTACTATCTGGCTTATCTGATGGATCCATGGCAGGGCAGATGGCTGCGCACCGGCCTGGAGAGTGCAACAGGGACTCGAACGAACCGTGACCTGACGGCGTCCCTGCTCTACTACATGCTCGCGTACCGAAACGCAGAGGTACAGCCGGGTCTCCGTGGGGTCTTCCCTTTGGTCGAGAAGTTTCGGTTCGTGTTGCTGCTGACCGCCCTGATGGCCATGACCCTGCCTTTTGCCCTCTTCAGGGGCGGAGGCGGCAGCGACGGCACCCGGTCACTCTACTATGCGGTGTTCAGCACAGGGTTTGTGGGGATGGCCGTCGAGATGACCGTCCTTCTCGCCTTTCAATCCATCTACGGGTATCTCTATGAGTGGATCGGACTCTTGATCGCCTCCTTCATGGCGGGCCTTGCCTCGGGCGCGTTTCTCCTGACAAGGATGATGTCAAGGGTCCGCAGGGGAGTCCGACTCCTCTTACGGTTAGAGGGCCTGCACCTCGCTTTCGTGCTGGCTGCAGCCTGGGGGATCGTAGCCTTGCACCGCCTGGTTCTCGGGAACACGGTCGTGATGGATACACCGAAGCTTGTTCTTCTTGGCATCAACCTGGTGGCCGGGGTCTTGGTGGGTGCGGAGTTTCCCCTTGCGAATCGCGAAGCAGTGGTTCGAACCGGGAGGGGCAGCGCCGTCGTGGGAGGAAAGCTCTACGCACTGGATCTTGCGGGGGCCTGGCTTGGTGCCCTGCTGGTCAGCGTGATGCTCGTTCCGTTGATCGGTATCCGAAACACCCTGCTCTTTGCGGCCGCTCTCAAGGCCTGGAGCCTGTTCTTCCTTTACCGTGACCGCATCCGGATAGGAAGCGTGGGGCCTGATCCCTGACCCCCGATCCCTGATCCCCGGCTGAGGCGGGGTCAAGGGGGGATTCTTATCCAGGCAATCTGGAGCACGTAGTCGTCCGGCACGATGGTGAACGATTCCAGTTCCATCCCGGCGTCCTTCTCCACGAGGATTCTCAATGCGGCCTCCCACGTGGGAAAGCTTTCAACCGATAGCTCTTCCCCGACGGCAGTGGTGTAGCACATCCGGCTGTCTTCCGGATAGCGATCGGCCGGAAGGTTGGCGCGACGCCAGCACGCCATGCCCATCGTGGCCCCGGGTGACAGCACACGGAAGAGCTCCTGAATCCATTCCCCAGGGCTCTGAATGTGATCGATCAGCAACCCGCACCAGAGAAAGTCGAAGCATCCGTCCCGAAAGGGAAGCGTGCGAGCGTCGAGGCAGGTTGCCGCACCGCCCCGGGTCTCCTTGATATGCAGAAGCATGTCGAAGACGAGATCCGCGGCAACCATGAGGGGTGCGGACCCGACCCGGACGACCGGTTCGGGCCCACATCCAAGATCGAGCACCCTGCGGGGTTTCGCTTCCCTGATGCGGCGAGCCACGACCCGTGTCTGGACGGACAGGCCCTCGGCCGTGATCGGATGATGCTGCGGATCCGCGTATTCGCCCCACACCTTCTCATAGAAGTCTTGTACGGAAAGGGTCTTAGGCTCCATGTTGTGGATGTCCCCGAAGCGCTGGCGGGAGGTTGATCACAATGGGACCATAGTAGACGAGCCCGGAATGGCAAGACAAGCAGCCTTTGTCTCTCGAATGTGTCGGCCTGAAGGAACGCAGCGAGGAGGTGTCGGAAGCCTGTCTGCGGCGAGGCACGGAAACAGTGCGTAACTGGCAGTAACAGAAGCGTTTTTTGACTTTTCTCCGGTTTGCTGTTAGGATACGACCCCGGCGCCACAGAATGACGGCCTTTCACTGGGGCGAAGGCGAATCACTTAAGCCAGGCTCCATGAAACGTATGAGACGCAAAACCGAATGGGAGGCACGATGGATCTCTATGAACTGGCCAGGGGGCCGCTGGCATGGGTCGCTCTCCTTGTCTTTGCCTTGGGAAGCCTCTATCGGCTGGTGGCCGCGTTGATCGCCTCAGGGGGGAGCCGGGGGCCGGGCAAAGATTCGTACACGGGGAAAAGGATTCAATCCATCCTTCAGGGGCTCATTCCTTTTGGGACGGTGATCTCGAGAAAGAACCCCGTCCTGACGGTTGTGACTTTCGTATTCCACGTTTGCCTGATCGTGACTCCGATCGTCCTTCTTGCCCATGCTGTGCTCTGGTACGAATCCTGGAAAATCCATCTCTGGAGTCCGCCCGAGAGCGTGACCGACATGATGACCGTCCTGGTCCTTCTGGCCTGTGTCTTCTTTCTGATCCGCAGGCTCACGGTGACGGAGGTGAAGAGTGTGACCGGGCCGTCGGATGTTCTGCTGCTGGCCCTGATTGCCCTGACCTTTCTCACCGGGTTTCTCGCTTATCATCAGTGGGGTCCTTACAGAACGTTACTCATTGCTCACATGCTTTCCGGCGAGCTCGTGCTGATCGCGATTCCATTCACCCGGTTGAGTCACATGTTGCTGTTCGCATTCACCCGGGCTCATGTGGGATCTGAATTCGGCCATGTCATCACGTCGAAGGACTTGTGACATTCGTGTCCGCAGGATGCGGCACGATAAATGGACTTCTTCCCTTATTACGGAATAGAGCACAGAACAGTGGGGTGGGCGATGCACAAGAAGAACCGGGTCCTCTTTCCGGGAATCATCGGATGGCTGGTCTTTTCCCTCTTCTTCGGAAGCGGGGTCGCGGCTCAGGAAGAATCGTACGAGCTGGCCCATGAGGATGTCTTTGGGCCTTTGCAGAGGCCTTCTGTCCATTTCCCCCATGATCGACACATGGATGCCCTGGACGAAGAGGGCTGCGGCATCTGTCACCACGTGTTCGACAAGGAGAAGGGCGAGCTGGTACCCGTGGATGATCCGGACGCGGGGTGTACAGAGTGCCATGGCTCCAAGAAGGACGGCAGCGTTCCTGCCCTGCGCGAGGCCTTTCATGGAAGCTGCAATGTCTGTCACCGAGACGTGAACCGGGTGGGAGAGGCGAGCCCGCCGGTTGCGTGCGGTGAGTGTCACAAGAAGAAGAACGGAGCGGGACAAGAAAGGTGAAACCCTCCTCGGGAGGCCCTGGCTTCCTCTCGATCGGACACGTGACCCACGATCTTGTGGAAGGGGGAATCCAACTCGGCGGGGCTGCACTCTACTCTTCGCTGACAGCCTACCATCTGGGCAAGCATACATCCCTCCTCACCTCCTGCGGCGAAGACTTCGCCGGCAAGGGAACACTGGAAGCACTCGAGACCAAGGCAATTCCATCCCCGGCGACATCCACGTTTCGAAATCTCTATGAAGGCAACGTTCGAGTCCAGTACGTTACCGAAGTCGCCGCGTCGTTGGACACACGCCATCTGCCCGCGGCGTGGGAGAATGCCGGGGTCGTATATCTCTGCCCGGTGCTCCAGGAGGTCTCTCCGAATTTGGTCGGGCGGTTTTCCTGCTCGATCGTTGGAGTCGCTCCTCAGGGGTGGATGCGACAGTGGGACGAGACCGGCAGGATTCGTCCGAAGAGATTGAAGGGGGTGCAAACCCTGCTCGGCCATGCCCGAATGGTGATCGTCAGCGAGCAGGACATCGAAGGAAACGAGGATACCTTGGAGGAGTTCCGGAGAGTCACGCCAATCGTGATTCTGACTCGCGCGCAAGAGGGGGCGGTCATCTACACCCCGGAACGAACGGTCGTCCTCGGATCCTATTCCGCAAAGGAGAGAGACCCGACAGGAGCAGGCGATTGTTTCGGCGCCGCCTTCCTCATGCGGTACGCTGAGACGGGGGGGGATGTGGTAGAAGCAGGGCGATTCGCTTCCTGTGTGGGATCCTTCGTCGTCGAGGGGGCAGGAATCGGAGGGATCCCTACCAGGGAGGACGTAGCGGCCAGGATGAAAGCTCAGGTCCTGTCCGTGAGGATCACGCCGGGTTGAGCGCCGGAAGCTTTGGCTCGCTTCCGGCGCCCCCTCGACGAGAGTTGTTTCTTGTTCGGTTCGCCGTTCCTATTAATGGAAATCCCACTCGTGGAAGGGCTCTTTCAGGTCGACCATTGCATTCACGATGAGCTCGACCAGACCGCCGTACATGATGCTGCAGCGGTCCCAAGCCTCGAAGTGCTCGAGCAGGTCACGGAACTGACCCTTGCAGTTGGAGCACGGTGCGCACAGATACTTCTGCGTCTCCGGCTCGATGCAATCCTGGAAGGCATCCAGAACCTGCTTGAATTTCATTCGCCCCGAAATCTTGTTTCTCCAGTCCGGGAAGTTGGCGCTCTGCATGATGGCGAATCCGCTGCCACCTCCGCAGCAGTAGTTTTCTACACCGTTGGGAGTCATTTCACGGAACTGAGGACAGAGCTTGTGCAGGATGCGCCTCTGTGGCTGAACGATTCCCATGTTCCTCACGATGTTGCACGGATCGTGCATGGTGACCGGAAAGTCGTTTCGTGAAGGGTCGAACTTTATTTTGCCGCTGAAGACGATTTCCTCGAGCAACGGAAAACAGCTTTCTCTGGGCAGGTTCATGTCCCCGACGAAAATTCGGTCAGAGATCGGCATGAAGGCCTTGTGAGCGTGCCCGCACTCGCCCTGCAGGATCTTTTTCACTCCAAGGTCCTTGGCGATCGTTGCATGAGTCAGCGCGATACGGGCGAGCTGGACGTCGTCGTAGAACAGGCCGTAGTTCACCGAATCGTATCCGAGCATTTCACTCGACAGGGTCCAGTCTATGCCGGCCGCTTCGAAAAGAATGGTGAATGCCTGCAGGTTCTCCGGCCAGGAGAGAAACTCGCCTGCATTGTGCATGACAAGATACTCGGCCCCCTTCTTGTCGATGGGAACCTTGAGCTGTAGGCCGGTCTTCTCCTCGATGTCCTCTTCTGCGAACTCGATGACATCCATGAACGCTTGGGGGTTCATGCCGGTGGAGGATCCGGTTTCCAGCTGTTTGACCGTTCCTGATTTGTGGAGCTCGACCACATTGATTCCGAGTTCCTGGCTGAAGAGCTTTCGAATCTCGCGATTGATCAGTCCGTTGTCCACACCGATGGGGCAGGTCTGGGCGCAGCGCCTGCACAGCGTGCACCGATAAGAAAGCTCGGCCAGACGGGCAACCACATTCCAGTTCAGGTCGATGTCGTTTCCGCGGAACTTGGGGAGGATCTTCCCGCCGGGCTTCAGATACTTGTTGATGATCTTTCGAAGGGCCTCGGCGCGGAAGGTGGGCCGGTAGATGTCCTGGTTGCCGCTGGCGGTATAGACCGGGCAGGCATCGTTGCAGGTCTGGCACTTCACGCAGTTTTCCATGGACAGCAGCAGGGGCTGGAGAAAGGTCCAGTTGTTCTCCTTGGTCAGCAGCTTGGCCAGACCTTCGAGAAAACGGGCCACCTTCTGGTCCTTCTCTTCCTGGCTGTCCGGCTTGGTCAGCTGGACGGAGATGATTCCGTCCAGGGTGGCTTCCAGACGGCCCTTCTGCTCGTCCGTGAGTTGCTGGACCTCTTCATCGTCCCAGTTCTCGTAGGGTGGTGGAAGCTTTAGGAAGGCCTCGGTGTTCAATTCCGCCAACTGGGGGTCGGAATTGGACAGATCCTCTATCTTGACCTCTTTTGTCGCTTTCATGCTTTTTCCTCCTTGGGGAGTTCAGTGGCAACGGTCGCCCAGGGTTTTCCGGTCTGAATGTGGGGTCCGCCCCAAGACACGCCGAAATTGAGTACCTCTTTGATGCTGTCTTCCATTTCGCCCCCAGGCAGGTTGGGAGAGTCCTCCCACCTTACCTTGTGGTACGTGAAATACTTCGCAAAGAAATGGGTCATCCGGGTAAAGGGCATGTAGAGCAGGAAGAGTGAGAATAGAACCAACTGGAGCAGCACCGGCGCGGGGGCGCCCTCCAGGGTCTTGAGTGTAAGCAGAGACTGAGCCACCCCGCGGCTCATCGCGAAGGTCTGATCCGCAAACAGCCACACGAGCAGGCTGCACGCGAGCAGAACGAGAATGTAGCCCAGGTTGCAGAAATCCGCCGGGGTTGTCATCGCCTTCAGGGACGGGTCGTTCAGCCGCTTTGCGAGGAGGCCGACGCATCCGACGAGCGCGAGGGTCAGACCGCTGTACCCGGCGAGAATGGTGGCATAGAAGATCGCCTTGCCGATCAGGGGCGCAGAGGATCCGGCAACCGTGATTCCGATCATCTCCGCGAGCCCTCCCACCACGAGCAGGCCGATGAGTCCTACCAGGAGATAGAGGCCCAGGTGGAAGGGGTAGGAAGCGTACCACAGGCTTCGGTTATGGTGGTAGACGCCCTTGAGCAGAAGAATCTCTTCCCCCATGGCCATGAGCTCTGAAACCAGGCTCTTCTTGATGGGCTTGTTCCACCATTCCACCTCCTCGAAGTAGGATCCCCCGTACTCCTTCTTCTCCGCCTCATGAGATACGGGATACAACTCCCATCGGAGATGGATCGGTGTCGTCGCGTACTTCTTGATTCTCAGGACTGTGGCCACCACGAACACGACCACGGCCACGTAGAGCATAATCTGGACCCATAGCATCGTTTTCTTCCTCCTTTTCTAGATCTCGAATTGTTTGCTTTTCGGCTCTGGTCCGATTAACCCGTTTCTTAACCCGTTTCCTTTGGCTCTTCTCTATTCTTGTCGGGGGGAGTCGTGTAGTCGAGTCCCATCCGTTTCATCTTTCGCCAGAGCGTGGTGCGGTCCATGCCCAGTTCCTGGGCTGCGCGCTTCCGGCTCCATTGGTTGCGCACCAGCACGGCCAGGATCGCTTCCTTTTCTTGGTTGGAAGGGTCTTCTCCGCCTCGCGTCTGTGCCTCGCGAGAGCCGCCGCCGGATCTTCCCTCCCCGATGAGCCGACGAGGAAGGTCTCTCGTCATGAGGGTCTTCCCTTTGGCCGCCTTATAGGCTTCCTCCAGGAGCTCCCTCAATTCGCTCAGATTACCGGCAAAGGGGTAATCCTGAAGAACAAGCGAGGCCTTCTCGTCTATGTCGTGTACCTCCTTTCCCTTTTCCAGGCTCAGTTGCCAGAGGATATCCCTTGCCAGGAACGGGATGTCCTCCTTCCGTTCGCGCAAGGGCGGCGCGTAAACCTTGAAGACATTCAGACAATAGTAGAGGTTCTCTCTGAAGGTGCCTTCCTTGACCTTGGTTTCCAGATCGGTTTCCGTTGAGGCAATCAGGCGAATGTCCAGTTCCACAGCCGATTCGGCACCCACCGGGAGGTACACACCCTTTTCCATGGCCCTGAAGAAACCGACTTGAAGCGGATAAGGCAGGTCTTCGATGCCCTCCATGAAGACCGTGCCCAGGTGTGCCCTTTCCAGCAGACCCTTCTTTCGGGGGCCTTCCCGGTCGTCCAACTCCAGGTCAGGCCCCAGAAGCTCCTTCGTGAGGCTCTCCTCGCTTCTCCCCTTGCAGGAGACGTGGAAGAACGGTCCCTCCGCCCGGTCGCTGAGACTGTGTATGGCTTTTGCCAATAACCTCTTCCCGGTGCCCGGCTCTCCCTGAAGAAGGACCGGGGAGTCGCCCTTGGCGAGGTCGGGAAGGATTTCGAGCACCTGCGTGAGTCGACGGTCCTTGCCGATCTTTTTCCGAAGCTCGAAGAGAACGAGTTCCTCCTGCACCTCTTCGTTGGGTCGGTCGATTACGTGAAACGTCTGCAACCCCCCGACGATCGCACCCACGTCGTCCCGCAAAGGCGAGGTCTGAATGCGAATGGACAGGGGCTTGTTGGAGCGATCCAGTACGTTGACCTGGTGGTCGAATGATTCCTTACCGGTGGTCATGGATCGCTTGATAGAGCACGTGGACTGGCAGATTTCCGGCCGAAACACCTCGTAGCAGGTCTTGCCTACTGCCTGCTGTCGGCTGTAGCCGGTGATCTCTTCCGCCTTCTGGTTGAAATAGGTGATCCTGCAGTCCTGGCCGATCGCAAAGACCCCTTCCGGGATGTTCTCGAGAATCTGCAGGGGATTCATTGTCTTGCTCATTCGCGAAAACCGCATCGTTGTTTCCGGTGGAAGGGATGCAACAGAGCAAGAAGGATGCCAGACGGGATGCAACGTTATTTTTTCTATGGTATTGGACAAGTTAGGCCGATTCATGCCGCATGGAGGTTCCATGGGAAGTTGCCGGGTTGTTGAAACAAAATGAAACATTTGGGTGATCTTCCCCTTGTAACGCGCTTCTGTGCGCCGTTTGAAACAAAACGAAACATTAGAAACAAAACGTTTCGGGAAGCAGAAGCTTTCAAGATGCGATCTGAAACTTTCGGAGCTTTCTCCAGAGGGTGGTCCGGCTGATCCCCAGTGCTGAGGCAGTCGCCTGGCGGTTCCACCGGTTCGCCTTGAGCGCCAGGAGGAGTTCTTCTCGTTCCATCTGCCTGGGTTCGTCTACGGGGGTGGTCGCTTCCCTGGGTGGAGGTGCCTCTTCCTTGTTTCGAAGCAAGTAGAGCGGGAAATGGCGAGGCTCGATCTGAGAGCTCTTGCATACGATCGTTGCGTATTCAAGGATGTTCTCCAACTCCCGTATGTTGCCCGGGTAATCATACCCCAGTAATACCTCTTCTGCAGCGGACGACAGCCCGTTGATGCCTTTCTGACGTTTGAGATTCAGTCTCTTCAAGAAATGCCTTATGAGCAGCTGGATGTCCTCCCTTCGCTGACGCAGGGGCGGGACCTCGATCTGCACCACGTTGATCCTGTAAAAGAGATCCTCTCGGAATCGACCCTTCCGGATCTGCTCGAACAGCTCCTTGTTCGTTGCCGTGATGATGCGTACGTCCGCCTTGAGCGTCTCTGTGCTTCCGAGGGGCTGGTACTCTCCGTTTTCAAGCACGCGCAGAAGCTTCACCTGTATATCCAGTGGGAGGTCCCCGATTTCGTCGAGGAACAGGGTCCCCCCTTCTGCGAGGGCGAAACGGCCCGGCTTGTGGTGTCTGGCGTCGGTGAAGGCACCCTTTCGATATCCGAAGAGCTCCGACTCGATCAGGGTCTCCGGGAGGGCGCCGCAGTTGACGGCGATGAAAGGGCCTTCTTTTCTTCTGCTCAGCTCGTGAATGGCCCGCGCGAGGAGCTCCTTCCCCGTGCCGCTCTCCCCACTCAACAGGATCGGAGAATCGCTCAGGGCGAGGTCCTTCAGATGTCTCAGAATGGCGAGCATGCGGGCGTTGTTCGTTACGATGTTCTTGAAAGAGTACCGTTCCTCGGTCTCCATCTGGTAGGCCTTGATGATGGACAGATCGCGGAACGTCTCCACGGCTCCCACAATCTTCCCTTCTTTGTCCTTGATCGGGGCCGTGCTCACCGATACGGGGATCTGCCTCCCCCACTTGCTCGTGATGACTACCTCGAGATTCGAGATGTTCTTTTTCTGCCGCAAGGTCTGATCGAGGGGACAGGCGTCTGTTCCGCAAAGATCGGTCTGGAAGATGCTTCGACAGGGCCTACCGAGCACCTCTTCCTTGCTGTACCCCGTAATCTGTTCTGCGGCGCGGTTGAACCAGGCGATCATCCCGTCCTTGTCCATCGTAATGATGCCGTCGACCACGTGGTCCAGGATCGTGCGGCAGGGCGCTGGACATTCCTTTTCCATGCAGTTCAACGCGTTTTCGAAGCAGTAGGCCGTGTTGTTCACAGCGGGTCCCCTCTCCTGAGCAACGATTTGTCGTCCCATATGATACAAAATGAATCAAAATGTTGCAACCCCGGTCACTGTATCAAAATTCCGTCTTCTTGGGCGACGTCGCCCCCCCTCTCTACTCTCCAGTGTAACGCACTAAGGCTTCTGCTGAGGTATTGTGCGAGCAAAGTCGCCCTGCGAAGACGGAATTTTGATACAGTGACCGGGCGAGAGGCCCCGCCCCACCTCCCACGGTTTGCTTCGTCGCCCCCGCCTTCCATGGGTGGCCGTAAGGTTGGCCCAGCGTCCTGTTCTGTCTGGAGGCCCCTCCCCGCGCACCGGGATAGCTGCTGGTGCGAGAAAAGCCTTCGGAATCACTGTCTTCAATCGGGGACAGCCACTCAATAACACGCTTCCTCGTTTTCGTATTAATTGGTGGCTGTCCCCAGTTTCTCCAGTTTCTCAGTTTCTGGTGCCCAGTTTCTGCTGCTGCAGGTAGAGGGGTCGAGTGGGGATCTGCGACGCGAGATTGGCGGGTTCTTACGAGAATTCTTGTCGGAGTACCCCGAAAGCGGTCAAGGGTCTCAGTGTAGCCCATGGGGTCGATAAACGATTTGCGCCGGGCGACTTTGCTCGCACAGTATCTCAGCAGAGGCCTTCGCGGACTACAGGGGAGAGTAGAAACGGGGGGGCGACGTCGCCCAAGCAAACCGTTTATCGACCCCATGGGCTACACTGAAGAGCAGAATCCTTCTGGGGACGGCAAGCGTTGTTTCGAGCTAGCCCGCTTACGAGTCTTCTTCGATCATCTCCACCGATTCCTCTGCAACCTCTGCAACGTTCGGGTCCGGGTCCTTGCAGAGCTTCTTCAGTGCGGGCAGCGCTTTCGGATCCCCTATCTTGCCGAGCAGATCGGCGATGTCCCCACGCACCGAGGCATGCTCTGACTCGAGGTAGGGGAGAAGAGGGTCGACAAGTCGATCGAGACACCTCGGATCCGTTTCGAGCGCTTCCTCCATGGCGACGAGCAGGGCGATTCGTTCCTCGAAGGTGGATTCCCCCAGGTCGCTGGCCAGGAAACTGGGGTCGCCACCCCCTGCAATCCACTCTGCCGCCTCCAGGGCGCCCCCACCCTCTTTGATCTGTTTTCGGATCTTCTCGTGAAGAATCGATGTGGAATCCGCAGAGCCGAGGATCGAGGACAGCTTCTCCTCATCCAGGCCGCCTACGTAGCGTAGTTCCTGATCGATCAGGAGGGTCGGTACCGACTGTACGTTGTGCTGCTCCGCCAGGTCGGTGTGGAGCATCGCCTCGAATAGATGTGCCGACAGATTCGGCAGCTTCCTGGCAAGCGCATGAACCGTACGGACTGCGTGTGGGCAATTGGGGCAATGAGCGGAAACGAAGAGTAGCATCTCGTGGGGCGGTCCCGATTCCCCGGGCCCTGCCGAACCGGCCTTCTCGGGGGCTGCTTCAGAAGCAGCGTCCCAGAGCAAATCTCGGAACACGGGTAGCTCCGGGCCTTCAGGCACGAAGTGATAGTGGACATGGGAGGAGGATCTCGTGGTCAGGGAGAGGGAAGGCAGGAAAGGCTGATCTCCGCCCTCCTCGGTTTCAAAGACAAGTCGGCCTCGTGCCTCTTTGGTGAGCGCCTCCACCCAGCCCTCCATTGCCTGGCGAGCCTTCTCCTCGCCGCCGTGGTGGTGCTGCAACGTCAGTGTCTCCGGCAGGGAGGAGAACGGCCCGTCTCGATCGAGGCCGTTGGGCGCGGATGTGTCGGGAGTTTTCATCTGTTCACCTGTGCGTTCTTTGTGTGGGACCTTGAATCATGTCGGGATAGGATCAGAAGTCCGTCGTGACGCGGCCTGCCAGGCCGCGGAGGTGACACGTGTCGTTCACGAGCCGGCAGATCCACTTTCCATCCTGATAAACGAATTCGTTCAGGGCGGCCGTGTCCTGCCCGATCTCCCAGAAATGGGAATCATCGAGTCCCAGAAGCGCGGCGATCAGGACCTTGTTCACCACCCTGTGTGCGGCGAGGAGCACAGTCTGTTCCGGGTGCCTTGCCGCCACCTCCTCTGCCGTTGCGAGGCACCTCTTTCTGACGGCGTCGAGCCCTTCTCCCCCGGGGAACACGACCGTGTGTGGAGCCTCCCGCCAATGTCGATAGAGCTCCGGGTAAGTCTCTCTGACTTCTTCGTTCGGCTTCCCTTGCCACTCGCCATAGTTCAGGTCGGTAAGGCCGTCGTGCTTCTGAACCGCGAGTCCGTGGGGTCTCAGGATGATCTCGGCGGTTTCTACGGCCCGGCTCAATGGACTGGTGTAGGCCGCATGGAAAGTCTCTGTCTCGAGCCAATCCCGGGCACAGGCGGCCTCCTTCCTACCCTGTTCATCAAGGGGGATGTCTACCGTTCCTCTGAAGCGTTGGTCTTTGTTCCATTCGGTTCGACCGTGGCGAACCAGGAGGATCCTTGTCACGAGAAAACCCACTCCCTTACCGGCTGTAGGTACCCACCTCATCATGGCCGTTCCATGACCGCTCAACTTACCCCGAGAAGGGCTGCATTGCAACCGGATCGACCGCTCCTGGAATCTTGACTTTTTGAAAAAATTGTGTTAAATTAATAACTTACCACATCGGTAGGATACAATTTCCTCTTCCCGACCCACCCTGGAAGTGACTTCCTCCGATCCGAAACCAACCCTCGAAAAAGAGGATGACCTAGGAGAACGCCACGCGTTCCACGAGGAGATGAAAATGAGCCCACTGGACCTGATGAGCAAGGAAGATTGGTTGGGGATTCTTTCTCGCATTGCCCAGGAAACCGGAATGACGGCAACCCTCACCGACGACAAGGGCAATCACATTCTCGAAGAGCAGGGGCAGAGATACCCCCTGTGCCTGAAGATCAGGGAGAAGAAGGCTTCCCGAACCTTTATCTGCAGCCAGACGAATGTGGCCATGCTCGAGGAGGTGAAGCGAACCCGGAGGCCGTTGATCGGTGAATGCGAGGCCGGACTGTTGCGCATGGTCGTACCGATCTTGAGCGACGGCAACCTGATCGGTCAGGTAACGGCCTGCGGGCTTGTTGCAAAGGAAGAGGAAGAGGTCGATCCCTTCCTGATTGCCAAGCAGGTGGGCGCGAGCGAAGGGGAGGTGGAGGATCTGGCCACCCTCACGCCGACCGTGTGCAAAGGGGATGTCGAAGGGGTAGCAGCAGGGCTTCATACCGAGCTCAACGCCTAGATGGTGGGGCAGGCCTAACGGGCTGTTGCCCAGAAGGGATCCCGTTGAGAATGCGGTTCTGAGTTCGGGGACAGCCACCGATCTCTGCCGTTTGCGCCGGTATTCCAGGGGAGATCGGTGGCTGTCCCCGAACTCTGCCGGGTCAAAGACTTTGGGCAACAGCCCGTTAGGCCTGACCCCATGTGTCCGTCGGCTTTCCAAGTTGATTGCGCCACCATGTCTCGCTATGCTACAGGGAACACGAGAATTCAAGAAGCCCTTCGGAGACATGACATGGACAAGACCATAGAGAGCCAGGCAGCCGTGGACGAAACCCCATCCCCCGAGAATGCGCAGAAGATGCTTGGTGCGCTGAAGCAGGAACCGGACGCGAAGCACGCCTACTTCATGAGAGATGCCTGCGTGCATTGCGGGCTCTGTGCCGAGTCCTGTCATTACTATCTCTCCACCGGAGATCCGGAACTGATCCCGGCGGTCAAGGTCGAGAAGCTGACCCGGACGCTTCCCGGCGGAGGCCTCCGGGCCCTGCTCCCGTTCGGCAGGAAGGGAGATCTGTCGAGCGCCGATCAAAGAGAGGCCCTCTTCGGAGCCGCTTTTCAGGACTGCAGTCTATGCGGCCGGTGTACTCTGAGCTGCCCCGTGGGTCTCAGCACCAGGCGCGCCATGTATGCTGCGCGCACCATGTTTGCGAGCATCGGAGACCTGCCTCCCGGGCTGAGCGACCCTGTGGAGACCGCCCTCGAGATCGGCAACTATATCGATATGAGTACCGAGGACTTCGTAGAGAACATCGAGTGGATCGCCGAGGAAGTGGAGGAGGAGATCGAGGTCGAAGGCTTTACGGCTCCCATCGACAAGGAGGGGGCCGAATGGCTCTACGTTCCCCATCCCTTGGAAGCCCGTGATTACCCCATGCTGTTGATGGCGGTCGTCAAGATCCTGCACGCGGCGGGTGAGGACTATACCTTCTCATCCCACGCATACGATACGGCCAATTATGCCTTCTACCAGGGCAACAGGGACAACACCCGTCGAATCGTCAGGCGCGTGCTCGAGGGGAAGGAGAAGCTCGGTGCCAAAGGGATCGTACAATCCCCTTGCGGACATGGATACCGCGTGATGCGTCACGAGGCCGAAGGCCTGCTCGGCCAATCTCTGGATTTTCCGATCCAGACCTTCTCCCAGATGCTGGACCGCTTCATTCGCGAAGGGCGAATCGAACTGAATCGGGACGCCGTGGAGGGACCGTTCACCTACCACGACCCGTGCAACATCGGACGAATGGGCGGCGTGATCGACGAGCCCAGAAGGGTCATCCAGGCGGCGACCTCCCAGTTCGTGGAGATGGAGCCCCATGGGGTATGGAACCTCTGCTGCGGTGGTGGCGGCGGCTTGGCTGCCACCGCGGATTACGGACAGAAGCGTATCCAGGTCGGTAAGGCGAAGGCGGATCAGATCCGCGAAACAGGGGCCAAGATCGTTGTCACCAACTGCTACAACTGCATGACCCAGATACGCGAGCTCAACAAGGCGTACGAGCTGGGTATCGAAGTGAAGAGCATCGTGGAGCTGATCGGCGATTCGTTGAAGATCTAATCGCCCCCCGCCTTTTCCGCTCGTCTTCCCCTGCCTCTGCGTAGTCCGACGGGTTTTCCTCTGGATTTCCTGACGCAAGACCTCTCTGTGCTGGGGGATCCCCGCCTGCGCGGGGATCGACGGGTTTTCCTCCGGACTTCCTGACGGAAATCCTAAAAAAAACCCTTGACATATAATCCCTACCTTTATAGTATGACATATATTCCTACAGAACAGGTAGGGATAATTGTCCCGCCACGAACACACCAGGCGCCCGAAACACAGAAACGTGGACATCGTCATTAACCCAGGTCTCTGCCAAAGACGCCAATGAGAATATCGACCCGTCCTCAGTACGCACTGCGACTCATGTTGGACATTTGTCGACATGCCGAGGAGGACAAGCCGGTTCATCTTCGAGAGATCGCTACGCGCAACAATCTCTCGAAAGGGTACCTCGAACAGCTGGTCGTCTCGCTCAAGAATGCACAGCTGATCCGAAGCTTCAGTGGGCGGAGCGGTGGATATCGGCTGGGGCGAGCGCCCGAAGACATCAGCGTCCTCCAAATCATCGAGGCGATCATCGGGCCGATCAACGTCGTCGAATGCGTTCAGCGACCGGAGGAGTGCATGATGGCCGACCTGTGCGAATGCAGGTCTCTGTGGCGACTATTGAACCACCGGATCGTCGAGGTGCTATCCGACTACTCTTTGAAGGACCTTTGCGAGAAGCAGGGCATGAAGAGGATTTCACAGGCCCTGAAACAGTACAAGGACTAGTCCAATTAGCCAGGGGGAAGCAATGAAAGAGAAGAAGATCAACGACAGGGTACTCAGGATTGTGCGGGACGATGTCACCGATGTGGAGGTGGACGCCTTCGTCTACTACGCTACCTCAGATCTCGTGCTCGGTTCCGGTTGGGGGACGGCGATCTCGCTCCGGGGCGGTCCGGGCATCCAGGAGGAATTGAACGGCCTGGCGCCGGTCGAGACCGGGGATGCGGTGATCTCGTCCGCAGGAGAGATGAAGGCGAACCACATCATTCACGCGGTGGGACCCAAGTTTCAGGAGCAGGACGAAGAGGCGAAGCTGCGGAAGACGATGCTCTCGGCCCTGAAATGTGCCGAAGAGAAGGGCGTGGCTACGCTGGCGTTCCCGCCGATGGGGACCGGATTCTACGGGATCTCCCTGGATCTGAGCGCAAAGGTGATGTTCGAGACAATCACCGCACACTTGAACAACGGCCAGAGCTCGCTCCAAGAGATCCGGATCTGTCTGATGGACTCCAGGGAGTTTCCTCCCTTTGAAGCCCAGATGGACAAGATCTAAGTTCATGAAAAGAACTAAGAGCTAATAGCTGGAAAGAAAACGTAAGGAGGCGACATGGAAGAGAGTCAACTGCTTCACTTCGCAGAGCATCGGTTGCAGGAAGTGGCCCTGCTCATCATGGCAACGGTCTACACGATTCGGCTCATCTGGCTCTTCCGGTTCAAGGCGGGAGGAGATCGGCAGGGCCGGACCGGGCGTTTCAGCACCTCCCCTCAGAAGGGAGCCCTCTACTCCCTGGCGAACATCGCCATGCCCTGGGCCATGGAGAGTACGAGGACGAACCTGGTCTTCTGGATTCAGTTCGCCCTGTTCCACCTGGGAGTCACGGCGGCGATCACCCTGTCCTTCGTCATTCCTTACGGGCCTTCGCTCCTGAACAACGGACTCGTCGTTCTGGGCTTTCAGGCCTTCATCGGTGCTGCCTTTCTGATCGGGTGCTACCGGATCTACCGCAGGGTCTCTGACAAGACGATGCGTGCGATCAGCACTCCGGACGACTACTTCAGCCTTTGCCTCCTCACCGTGTGGTTCGCCTTCGGCGTGCTGGCCGCGCCGAACGACATCTCGGGCGGTGAAGGGATCCTGCTCACCTTCTTCTTACTGACAGCCTTCTTCCTGATCTACGTGCCCTTCAGCAAGATCGGGCATTACCTCTACTATCCGATCACACGCTATTACCTCGGCAGAAGCCTGGGGTACAGAGGGGTCTACCCGATTCAGAAAAGCGTCAAGCCTTAAGAAGGTAGCTCACTAGCAAACAGAAGCGAACCGGAGCGTACAGAACGACCGGATGATCGTACTGGAAAAGGGAGAAAGGGAATATGGCTACACAAGAACGGTCGCACAAGGCCCAGAAGGTCTTGGACAGGCTTTCCAAGAAACTCAACCGGCAGATGGTGGGCTCGATGATCGCCTGCGTTCACTGCGGGATGTGCACGGAATCGTGCCATTACGTGCAGACCAATCCGGATGACCCGACATACGCTCCCGCCTACAAGGCGGACCAGATCCGAAAGATCTTCAAGCGTCACCACGACTGGATGGGCAGGGTCTTTCCCTGGTGGGTGAAGGCGAGGACGATCCTGACCGACGAAGAGCTCGAAGAGCTCAAGGACATCGCTTTCGGGAAATGTACGAACTGCCGGCGATGCACGATCAACTGTCCCATGGGCGTCGACTTCGCCACTGTGAACCGGATGGTCCGGGGCCTCCTGGTCCACGTCGGTGTCATGCCGGAAGGCGTCGCAGTGGTCAGCAAGGATCAGTGGGAGATCGGCAACCAGATGGGGGTCCTCAAGGAGGACTATGTCGACACCATCGAATGGATGGAGGAGGAGCTCCAGGACGAGCTTGAAGATCCGGAAGCGAGGATTCCGATCGACAAGCCGGACTGTGACATCGTCTACACGATCAACCCGAGAGAGGTGAAATACGACCCCCGGACGATCGCGGACGCGGCGAAGATCTTCTACTATGCGGGTGCGAACTGGACCATGGCCAGCGAGGGCTGGGACATGACCAATTTCGGCCTCTTCTCCGGAGACGACGACCTGGGTGGAAGCGTTGCCAAACGCGTCTACGAGAAGGTGCAGGAACTCAACGGCAAGATGCTCGTCATCTCCGAGTGCGGTCACGGTTACCGGTCCACCCGGTGCGAGGGTCCGAACTGGGGCGGTGTCACGCTTCCCTTTGACAGCGAAAGCTCGGTCGACACCATGCTTCGGTACATCAAGGAAGGAAAGATCAAGGTAGACAAGACGGTTAACAGCACGCCGGTCACCTTTCACGACTCGTGCAACAATGCAAGAAGTTGCGGGCTCTATGAGGAGCCGAGGGAACTGCTGAACCTCGTGTGTACGGATTTCCGGGAGATGTACCCGAACCGTGCGGAAAACTACTGCTGCACCGGTGGTGGTGGGGCCATGTCGATGGCCGAATTCACGCCGAGGAGACTCAAGTCGGCCGAGGTGAAGGCGAACCAGCTGCGGGAAACAGGGGCGAAGATCGTTGTCACCTCCTGCCACAACTGCGTCGACGGCTTGAGCGATCTGATCAAGCACTACGATCTGGGTATGGAAGTCACCCAGCTCGTCAATCTGGTCGCCGAGGCGCTGGTGCCGCCCGAAAAGGCCGTGCCGGCCGAGGAGCCGAAGGCGGCTCATACCCTGAAGGGATACAAGGTCCTGGTCGTGGACGACGAACCGGACACGCTCACCTATCTCACCACCGTCCTGGAAGACAACGAGGCGACAACACTTCAGGCCGCGGACGGCCCGACGGGTATCGAGCTGGCCAAGAAGGAGAAGCCGGACCTGATTACGCTTGATTTGTCCATGCCGGGCATGGACGGGGGCCAGGTCTTCGCCCAGCTCCGGGAAGACCCGGAGACCAAGATGATCCCCGTCTGTATCGTTTCCGGGAAACCGGAACTGAGAGGACTCATCTATGACAAGCCACATCGGCCTCCCGAAGGGTACCTGGACAAGCCGGTGGACGAAGATACCCTCGTACTCAATGCTCGGAAGATCCTGGAAGTCGGTCGCAAAGAGTGAGAGGAGGGGACTCTCTTCTCTCAGGCGGGAAGGACGCGAGTGACGGTCAAGAAGATCCTTGTAGTGGATGACGAGCCGGACACGGTTGCCTACTTGACGGCGATCCTGGAGGACCATGAGTACGCCGTCTGCTCCGCACACAACGCGGAGAAGGCGATGGAGCTGCTGGACGCGGAATTGCCGGATCTGATGCTCGTGGACGTGATGATGCCTGGCGCTTCAGGCCTGAACCTGATCCGCCAGGTTCGGACCCACCCCCGATGTGGCGATCTTCCGGTGGTCGTGGTCTCAGGCAAGGCGGAGGTCCTGCGGGAAGGGTTCAAATCCTATCTTGACCGGTTCAGTGTCAAGCAACCGGATGGCATCGCGGAGAAGCCCTTCGACCCTGCAAGCCTGCTCAAGATGGTCGACGGACTGTTGCAGGGCCGCTAGAGCATATGGAGCCGGCCGCTCCATATGGTTTGGCCCGAATAGGGCCAAGGGCTTCCCGCTCTGTCAGGACAGGTGTGAGGACCCCTAGGAGAGTATGTTCGCCACCGTGTCCAGAAACTCCTTCTGATCGATCGGCTTTGAGAAGAAAGCCTCGGGTGCGGGAATCTGCTTTCTCGTGCTCAGGAATCGACGAAACGGTTCCGGGTCTCCTCCGGTGCCGGTCACTGCCGTGACGACCACGACGGGGGTCGCGGCAAGATCCGGATCTTCCTTCAGATTCCGGTAGAAACGAATCCCCGATTGTTCCGGCATCGTGATGTCGAGACACACGAGGTCCGGTTTCGCGGTCTTCGCCGTTTCCATTCCCTCCTTGCCGTTGGCTGCCGAGACCGTGTCGTACCCATTGTCCTGCAGCAAGGTTTCCAGATACTTGACCACGTTCGGTTCGTCATCCAAGACGAGAACTCTCTTTTTGCTTCCATTCTCCGGTCCAGACATTTCACTTACCTCCTTTCGGCCGCGCCTCAACCCTCCTGACGGACAGGACGGCTTTGGGTCAGCCTTTCGCTGCCTTCCCCAGGGCGTCCAGGGCCTTGCGCAGAGCCTCGGGGCTGGCTCCTTGGATCGTTTGCTGCAACTGCTCCTTCAGGCTGATGGTGTCCTCTGTTTGCCCGGATTCCTCCACACCGAGCGTACGCTGTATGGCCTGTACGTACTTGAGCGGATTCACCGGTTTTTCCAGGTAGATGCCCGGGCCCGACATGATTCGATTGTCCAGGATATCCTGGAGATCGCCTTTACCCAGATCGGTCTTCGCATGGGCGGTAACGATGAGGACCGGGATGCGGGCGAGTTCCTTGTCCCGTTTCAACTCGTGAAGCAGCTTGTGGCCGGATTTTTTCGGCATGATCAGATCGAGAGATATGAAGTCGGGCCTCTCTTTCTTGATGATTTCGAGCGCCTCCGCCCCGTCCCCGGCTGTCAAAACGTTGAAGCGTGCATCTTCCAGTACCATCTTGAGGTAATCTCGGATGTTCGGTTCGTCGTCAACAACCAGAATCGTTTTGTCCTCAGCCCGTTCCATGCTGCACCTTCCTAGCCTCACTCGGCTCGCTCATGGTTCGTCTTGCTTCCTGTTCGATGGTTGGGGGAGTCTGTCTCGGGGAAACTCGAGCCGGAAGACGGAACCCACCCCCTTCTTTGAATCGAAGGAAACCTTCCCGCCGTGCTCCTGTACGATTTTCCGCGTAGCCAAAAGCCCCAGACCGGTTCCTTTGTCAGAGCCCTTCGTGCTGAAGAAATTGGTGAATATCTTCTTCTTGATCTCGTAGTCGATGCCGTCGCCGTCATCGGCGACCTCGTAAATGAGCTTTCCGTCACGATCGTGAGTCGAGAGGGTCACGTGTCTGCCGTTCTTGTCGCTTATCTGGCAGGCGTCCAGTGCGTTCGATACCAGGTTGGCGAGACAGGTATGGATGCCCTCCTCGTCCAGCAGAGCGTAGGGGACGTCCTGCTGCAGTTCCCCTTTCAGTTCGATACCCTCCAGCTTCGCGGTGTGCCGGAACAGCTCGACCACTTTTTCAGCGACCCGGTTCGGATCGACCAGGTGGACTTCCGGCGTGCTTCCTCTGGCAAATTCGAGGAATCCCTTGACGAAGGCGGTGATCCGGGTGATGTTTTCCTCCAGCATCTGCCATCCCTGGAAGATCCGCTCTCCGTCGCCCTTCTCCATGCCGGACTTGACGACGTACATCCCACCCTCGAGGCCCATGAGCACGTTCTTGATGCCGTGGGCCAGGCCCGCAACGGTCTGACCGACCGCGGCGAGGCGCTCCGCCTCGAGCTTCTCTTTTTCCAGAAGTTTCGTTGCCGTGATGTCCGTTGACATCTCGATGACGTACGGGATCGTCCCGTCCGCTACAACGAGGGGAAGCATATGAACGAGGTAAAAGGTCTGTTCGTCGTCACGGCTCACCCCCTCCTCCTCTCTCACCCGAACCTTGCCGTCGGCGAACGTCTTTGCGGCTCCACAGTGATTGCAGCGCGAAGCCCTCCCTTTGTAGACCTCGTAGCAGGGGCGGTTTCGCCACTCCCCGTAAGTCTCCTGAAACGTTCGGTTCGCCTCTACGATCTGGAAGCCCTGGTCGATGACACTGATGTTCACCGGGACCTGGTCCCACAGTTCGGTGCGAACCCACCTTCGGATATCATCCATCTCGATTCTATGGTCGGCCGGCTGCATAGGGTCCCTGCTTACGGAGTTGAGAGGAAAGCGAATCGCGGTGACAGAAAGCGCAATCCGGCTCCTCGGATTCGAAATGGCAACCGACGCACAGGCCGTGCATTGCATCTTTGTAGCTGACCGCATAGCCCTTCAAGCCGCCCTCAGGCTGCTCGACGAGCGAGTCTTCCACCACCATGTCCTGGTGGCACGTCGCACAAGCCGTGGTCGTGTCACGGGTCTTGGTTGCGCCTGGCTGTTCATGACAGGCTACACACGCTGCGTTCCCTCCGAGCTTCTCGACGTGAGACGTGTGTGAAAAGGTGTCCGACTCCTGGAACATGTCCCGGTGACACTCCACACAGGAGGTGTTCTTGTCAAAGGGCATATTCTGGTGGTGACAGGAGCTGCACGCATCTTCTTCGCCCAGGTAGTCGAGATGATCGTCGTGAGGAAAGGGAACCAGCTGGTTGTTCCGATTCCCGTCGATGAGCATCAGGCTGACGAGAGAGGACCCGGCCGGCATCGGTTCTCCGGGTTCGCGCGCCTTCAGAACATACTCGACGGCGCCGGCGCGACTGACGGCAAGGCCTTCCAGGGTGCGTGTTCCGGTGACGGGCGTCCGTTTCGCCGCATTCCCGAAGAGAGCGTCCTGGGGAAGAACGGCCACGACGATTGCGGCGGCGGCCATGGCGACAAACGAATACCGTCTCGGGGCTGCAAGTGAATCGGGTGACAAGCGCTGCACGGTGAAAGGATTGAAGCGTGTTCCCTTCGATGCCGGGACCCGATCCTCGGGTGCTGTTCCACCCTCGGGTGCCCGTCTGCCTTTCTCCGTCACGAACATGATCGTCAGAACGGCCGCGGAAGCCAAGCCGATCAGGATCGCCACCTTTACCCAGGCCGGGGTCGCCGTTTCGAGGCCGTTCCCCGCTCCGTGCAAAAGGAGAAAGCGTTCCGCCACCAGGCCCAGCAGAGCCCCCACGGCGGCCCACAATGTGACCTTCACGATGATTCGTCTATGCTTGATGGAAATCATATCGCTTCGTTCTCCTTTCCAAGGGCGACTCCCACCCTGCTCCCGCTGTCCGACGGCCAGTGCCAGGCGATCTCAGAGACCATCTGCACACCAGGGAAGAAGGCCATATGGCTGAGCTTGGTGAGCGGTATCAGGACGAACAGGACATTGGCGCTCATTACATGCACGAAAAGGGTGGCCTCGTAAGAGAAAGGGTTGCCGGAGGGGTGCATCACGAAGTATCCGGAAACGAACGGCAGGGCCACCAGGAGGGGGAGGGCGTAGTCCTGGAAGCGCGAAAGAGAGCGAGTCGCGGGTGCAGTGGCCCGTTGGATCACCAGGGCGACCGCGGTGACGATCGCCACGATGGTCAGGACGTCCGCTACCTGGTTCGGGATCGCCGGCCACGAGAGACCCAATCCCCGCGTCCAGAGGACGATGTGCCCTGCAAGAAATATCGGCACGATCAGGATGGCGATGTGGAAAAGCAGGGAAGTCAGGCTGAAAAGAACCTGACTTTTCACTTTCTCGACGGGAAGCAGCCACTTCAGGGTGGCCGACAGGACCTGTGCGTACGGTATCGTGCCGTCTCCGGCCTGCCGCATCGTACGGACCATTCCCCAGAGGGTCAGGCCCACATGGCGCATGAGCCCGAGAACCATGAACGTGAAGGCGAACAGAAACGCGGGACCTCTTGCCCACTCCAACCAGGCGTCCATTTCTTCTCCTATCCTTGACCGGCTTGCGTAGTTTACTCTTCCTCACCTTCGGAAGAGCTTCAGTCTTGCGTGGTTTTCTCTTCCCCACCTTCGGAAGAGCTTCCGTCTTGCAGTTGGGCGCCGTCTTCACCCTTCCCGTTGCCGAAATCAATGACCTTGAGCAGTAGATCGTGCAGGCCGATGATCTCCACATCCTCCAGGTCGTTGTCCTCACAAACCTCCCGCAACTGCTTCTTGCAGTTTGCGCAGGGAGCGACCACGTACTTGGCGCCCGTGGCCCGGATCTGATCCGCCTTTCGCTTGCCCATCGGCCCTGTTCGAAAGGCACGAATCTCGTCGATCGAGACGGTCCCCCCACCCCCTCCGCAGCAGTAGTTCTCTTGGCGGTTGGGGGTCATTTCGACGAAGTCTTCGCAGATGAGCTTCAGGATCTCCCGGGGTTCCTCCGTAATCCGACCGGAGCGGGCGATGTTGCACGGATCGTGGTAAGTGACCTTGTCCTGAAATTTCTCCTTCTTCAGCGGGATTCTCCCCGCCTTCATCTGCTCCCAGGCGTATTGCAGGCAGTTCACGACCTCCGGCGCGTCGGGGCCCCCGAAGGTGGGAACGAACCAGGCGCTCCGTGTGGCATGACCGCACTCCCCGACGAGAATCTTCTTTCCCTTGAGGCGGCGTACCTCGGCCACGACATTCTTCACGATCTTCTCCATCATCCGATCGCTGTAGAACAGGCCGTAATTGATGCCGTCGAAGTTCTTGGTGCCGATGGCCCAGGACCCCCCGGTCAGGTGCATGACCGCCGCGTTTCCCATCAGGGTATCCGCCTCGAGCAGATAGTCGGACACGGCCGGAAAGAACACGTACTCTGCGTCCTCGACGTCGATCGGGTACTTCACGTCGTTCACGCCGTAGATGTCCTCGAATTCCTCTTCGAGAAACTCGCACGTGTCTTCGAGGGCGGGCACCGTGATGGCGGACGTGTTGCCTACTCCTTCGAGCTGTTCCCGGACGGAGACGAGCAGCGCTTTGGGGATTACGTCGATCTCAGCAAGCAGCCAGCGTGCAAGGTGGGTGACCAGTCCGTGGTCTACTCCCATGGGGCAGCTGGATTTGCACCTTCTGCACGCAGTGCACCGGTAATAGGCCTCGGCCATCTCGTCGAGGTACTCGTCCGTCAGCGTGAAGCCGCCGAAAAGACGTGCCTTGAGGATGCCGGCCGCGGTGAAGTAGCGGCGGTAGACCGTGAAGAGCAGTTCCGATCGATGACAGGGGATGTCCCTGTCGTCTTCGGTGGTCTGATACAGCTGGCAGCTTGCCGCACACCGGCTGCACTTTGTGCTGAGGCGAGTGTACACATCGAGCGCAAGACCATAGCTCGAGTTTTCCAGGACCGCGGCAAAGGCCTCGAGGAACTTCCTGGGGCGCTCCGTGACTTCAAGGGCCTTCTCTTCGACGTAGTAGCTGTACTTCTCTCGGGTTGTCGTCATGATACCGGTTTTCTCCTTGAGTCTTTCTTGGCGGGGACGCGTTCTTCGGTGCGTCTTGCGCCTCGGGGAGACCGACGCGGGTTTTGAACGGGCGGACAGGGACCCATGCCCGCGAAGACCTGGCCGTCCAGATAGGTCGCCAATACGTCTTCCGCCTCTCCGATGAGACCCCAGATGACCGCGATGTTCCTCAACCGAAACTCCCGCTGGTATTCGGCGTTGATTCCGCCGCTCAGGACCAGGTCCACGCCTTCCCTCGCGAGGCATTCGGCGATCTGGATCGGGTTCTGAACATCCATGGCCAGGGTCGCGCGGCCCGTGTCCCGGTCATCCTTTACTTCAACCAGGAGAAATTCCCGGGCGTTTCCGAACCGGGGGGAGATTCTGTTCTCATGAAGTGGCATGGCGATTTTCATCCATTGATTCCCGTCTGACCGATTGTGTCCCACAGCAAGAGCACAAACGATGCCAACCGTCGCGGAGGGGGGATAAGTTGTCGAGTTTGCTCGAGTTTTTCAGTTATCCCGGGTAGGGGGAGATTGGTTTCTCGCGTTGCACGGACGCAACGACCCCGAGAGGATCTTTCGATTATTCTTTTATTTTTAGGGGGATTGTCTATTTGTTGCAGAATAGCAACGGTTGCAGATATGCAACGCTACGGAACCTCGATCCCGTGGCGTTGCATCTTTCTCCACAATGTGGAGCGGTGCATCCCGAGTTCCCTGGCAGCCTGGCTCCGATCCCAGCCGTAGCGCTCGAGCGCCTCGACAATGACCTGCTTCTCCAGCTCGGGCAACCTGGAGGTCTTGCCCGTGGCCTGCGGAGCGGTACGATGATTGGAGGGGGTGAGATTCTCCGGCAGATGGCTCGTCTTGATCTCAGGTCCTTTACACAGGACGAAGGCATGCTCCAGAACATTCTCCAGTTCCCGCACGTTTCCCGGATAGTCATAATCCAGAAGCCTCTTCATCGCCCTCTTTGAAACCGCGCGGATTCGCTTGCCTGTCTTCTCGGTGAATTTCCGGACGAAGTGATCGACGAGCAGCGGGAGATCCTCTTTCCGGTCTCGAAGAGGGGGAATCTCGAGCTTCATCACGTTCAATCGATAGAACAGGTCTTCCCTGAACTCCCCCTTCTTGACCAGCGACGAAAGGTCCTGGTGGCTGGCGGCCACGATTCTCACATCCGCCTTTTCGGTTGATGTGCTTCCGAGGGGCTCGTATTCCCTTTGCTCCAGCACCCGGAGCAATTTGACCTGTGTCCCTTTGCTCAAATCTCCGATCTCGTCAAGAAACAGGGTCCCCCCCGCAGCCATCTTGAAGCGGCCCGGCTTGTCCCTCTTTGCGTCCGTGAAGGCCCCCTTCTTGTACCCGAACAACTCCGACTCGAGTAGGGTCTCAGGGAGCGCGCCGCAGTTGACCGCAACGAAGGGCCCTTTCTTTCTCAGGCTCGTGTTGTGAATCGCCGTTGCGAACAGCTCTTTTCCCGTGCCGCTCTCTCCCCGGATGAGCACGGTCGCATCGCTCTGGGCAACATCGGGAAGGATGTTCAGAAGCTTGGCAACCGCCTTGCTCTTGCTCACGATGTCCTGAAAGGTGTATTGCCGCGAAATCTCCTTGCGCAGCTCGTGGATCAGGGAAAGGTCTCGAAAGGTCTCGACGGCTCCTACGACTTCCCCTTTCCGGTTCTTCAGAATGGAAGTGCTGATGCTGATCGGGACCTCCTGGTTCTGACGATTCAGGATGTTCACCTCCATGTTGACGATGCTCTCGAAGGTCCTTGCCGTGTGTTTGAGGGGACACATCTTGAAGCAGATGTCCGCCTTGAATATGTCGTGGCAGAACTGGCCCACGACCTCTCTTCGCGCATACCCGGTGATCTGCTCCGCCGCCTTGTTGAACGTGGTGATCCTCATCCCCTGGTCTATAGTGAAGACTCCGTCCGCGATGCTGTCCAGGATCAGATCGGTGATTTCCTTGTTCCCTTGCGGTGTGGTCTTCTTCGCTTTCATTCCGGGTAAAGCCTCTCCGTTGTGACGTCGTGCCGGGTGTCTTCCGCATGCTACCTTAAGATTATCCGGCACGGAAGGACGAAAAACAACCGGCGTCCGCTTTGAGTGGTGTCATCGGAGGCGGGAGGGGGGGATGCGGTGAGTGTCCGCCGAAGAGTATGGAAGACGGCCCGTCGAAAAAATAAAGGCCGGGTTCCCCGACGGGGACCCGGCCTTGTCATCACGTCCGTGTGGACAACCCTTTTGCGCGGATGTCGAAGGATCAACCAGAGTGCTTGCCCAGTTTGATTTCCGGCTTCTCTTCGAGACCCTGGTAGTAGGTGATCAGGATCTTGGCAACTTCCGGTCGGGAGAACTCCTTGGGCGGTGCGGTGCCCTCGGACAGCATGGCCCTGACCTTGGTTCCTGAAAGCAGGATGAAGTCTTCCTTGGTGTGATCCGGCACATCGCGCATCATGACGACCTTGTTCAGCTTCTTGGACCAGGCCGTGTGGTCGGCGTTGAAGATCTCGATGTCCAGAGCGCCTTTGGGCACCTCGTCATCGAAGATCGTCTGCGCGTCGAAAGGTCCGTAGTAGTCGCCCACGCCGGCATGGTCGCGGCCCACGATCAGGTGGGTGCAGCCCGTGTTCTGGCGGAAAAGGGCATGCAGCACGGCCTCTCTCGGGCCGGCATAGAGCATGTCGAAGCCGTATCCGGTGATCAGGACGGTGTTCGGCTCGAAATAGTTCTCGGCCATGACGCGGATGCAGGCATCGCGCACGTCGGCGGGAATGTCGCCCTTCTTCAGCTTGCCCAGGAGCATGTGAACCAGGATGCCGTCGGCTTTGACCGCTTTCCAGGCCATGCGGCAGAGCTCTTCGTGGGCCAGATGCATCGGATTTCGTGTCTGGAAGGCAACGACCTTTTCCCAGCCCATTTTCCCCATTTCTTCCCGAATCTGGTAGGCCGTACGGAACGTCTCGGGAAACTCCTTGTCGAAATAGGAGAAGTTGAGAACCTGGATCGGACCGGAGATGCAGGTCTTTCCGACCGAATTGAAGGCCTTCACGCCGGGATGCTCCATGTCATCCGTGCGGAAGATCTTGTCGGTCATCATCTTCATTTCGTCGTCGGTAAAGGTCTCGATCGCCTCTACGTCCATGACGGCGAGGATCGGGTTGCCTTCCACGTTCGGATCCTTGAGAGCGATCCGTTTGGCGTCCTTGATCGATGAGGCGTCTTCCACCATGTTGACGATGGGCACCGGGAAGAACACGCCGCTCGCCGTCTGCATCTTTTCGGCCGTGCCCAGGGCGTCGGCCTTGTTCATGTAGCCGGTCAGAGGGTTGAAATAGCCACCTGCCATCATGACGGCGTTGGCGGCAGCGGCTGAGCAGACGACGATGGAGGGCAGTCCTTCGGCCTCCTTGAGCAACTCGGCTCGTTTCGCGTCATCCTGCACATACAACGGATTCAGGGTATCCGACCCATGGGGTTTGATCATGATTCTACACTCCTCCTTGATCGTGATGGGTTTAGCATGGGATAGAAAAAAGGGGTTTCGGTGCAGCTTAAGCCTGGTGAACCGGGGATTAAGCGATCGTGGTGGTCCTCCTGGACGATTCTCCACATGACAGAACAAGAATAGACCCGGCATTTTAGGTGGAGTCTCTTGAAATGTCAAGATCCGCCCGCGGAAACACCTTGGAAACGGCCTTGTGAGTCCTAGAGTGCCCATCCGGAGGTCGGGAAGGGGGGGAATTGACAGGAAACAACCCGGATTCTCTGCAGAAAGGGTCGAGCCGGCCTCCATGTGTTCCGATCCAAGCTTCCCGGTCGGCACGATGATCCGTTTCTCCCCGCCGGGATCCCCCGCGTCCCGTTTCAAGGTAAACAGCGTTTTGATGAAAAGGCCATGGAATCGGCTCAAGTGGAGCGTAATCCCAGCAGAAATCTTGGGGCCGGTATTGACAGTCGATGGGGATGATGGTAAAAAGCTGAATGAATGATCATTCAGCGTGCGAACCCCCTCGTTACGGGGTCAGATGTTTGGTGATGCAGGTTTTTTGACGCCAGGGCCATCGTCGCCCGCTGGAGAGTGACAAGCACAGGGAAAACCGGGCAAAAAGACCGGGTGAAGACGAAGGCCGAAGGACGCTGACTCCCCCTCAATATCTTCTCGGTCGGGTCAGGGAGCGTCGATCCGGAGAGGGTGGGCAAGAACGGAAAAAAGAACGGGAAAAAGCAGCCGGTTCTTGACGCACTTGGTTCATTCGCGTATTATTCAATGCTCTTCGCCTAGCACGACTCCTTACGCCCTGTACATTACAATCTGTTTTGATAAAAGGTGAAAAGACCCTCTCTTTAATCTTTCTTTGATCTCACATCCGTGCCGTACCGCAGTCCAATCGGTGGAGGTCTGCGTTTCGCGCGGAACATAGCAACAACCCTCTGAAACACGCTCAAATGCGCATGGAAAGGAGGTGAAGGGAATATACTGCGACTTTTGGGGTCTCTTTCGGTGAGCGTCTAAGGATAAATTCGTAATCGGTTGGGGGCTGTTCTAAGTGAACGGTTACCCCGTTCGTCAAAGGGCAAAGTAGAAGGAGGAGAAACAGTATGCCTAGCTTCGTAATCATGGAAAAGTGTGACGGATGCAAGGGGCAGGACAAGACAGCTTGCATGCACATCTGCCCGAACGACCTGATGGTTCTGGATGTGGACACAGATCCAGAAAACCCGAAGGCCTTCAATCGGGACCCGGACATGTGCTGGGAATGTTACAACTGTGTGAAGATCTGCCCCCAGCAGTCCATCGACGTGAAGGGCTACGCGGACTTCGTCCCCATGGGCGCCAGCGTGGTGCCGCTGCGTGGTTCCGAGGACATCATGTGGACGGTCAAGTTCCGCAGCGGTGCCCTCAAGCGCTTCAAGTTCCCGATCCGGACGACTCCGGAAGGCAAGGCCGAGCCTCTGGCAGGCTGCAACACCGGAACAGAAGACCTCAAGGATCAGCTCCTCTGCACGGAGCCCGATTCCCTTCGGTACGAGCTTCCTACCCTGAAAAAGTAATTTTGGTTGAGAGGAGGAGAAAGTATGGATTCTTCAAAATTTGAGACCGTAGTAGTCGAAACCGATCTCTTGATCTGTGGCGGCGGTATGTCTGCATGCGGCGCGGCCTTCGAGGCCTCCCACTGGGCGAAGAAGCACGGCCTGAAGGTGACCGTTGTGGACAAGGCAGCCATGGATCGTAGCGGCGCGGTGGCCATGGGCCTCTCAGCCATCAACGAGTACATCGGCATCGAGGAAGGTGAGCACACCGTAGACGAGTATGTGAAGTATGTTCGTCAGGACCTCATGGGTGTTTCCCGAGAGGACCTGGTCTATGACATCGCCCGTCACGTGGACGGCAGTGTGCATCTCTTCGAGAAGTGGGGCCTGCCCCTCTGGAAGGACGAGAACGGCAAGTACGTTCGAGAGGGACCGTGGCAGGTCATGATCAACGGTGAGTCCTACAAGGTGATCGTGGCAGAGGCGGCGAAGAACGC
>JANQFG010000291.1 GCA_028277985.1 bacterium
TCACTGGGTCTATGCTGCTTCGGCACCAAATCCAGTGCCTTAGCCAATAGGACATTTTCGCGTTGCAGTTAGTAGGACATTTTGCCTTTGCTTAAACAGCATACGGATGTCAGATCTCCTCGGCCAGCAGGATCGCTTCGGCGATGTCTCTCAACGGCTTCCGGGTGTTCATGCTCATCTTCTGCATCCTCCGAAACGCAGCCGGCCCGGACAGCCCCTTCTTGGCCATCAGCATCTCCTTCGCCCTGTCCACGAGCTTTCGCGCCTCGAGTTCCTCCTGGATCACCCGGGTCTTGACCATCAACTCGGTGTTCTCTATGGCAACAGCCGCCTGGTTCGCCACACTCGTCAGAAGGTACACCTCCACTTCACTGAACCGGCGGGGTCTCTGGCTGTAGCAGTTGATTACCCCGATCACCTTCTCCTTGACGACCAGCGGAACACTGAGCATGGAGCTCAGCTTCTCCTTCCTGGCCATCTCCTTTTCCTTGTACTCTCGCTTCTTCAGGACATTGTAGATGGACATGGGTACGTTTTTCTTCGCCACGGTACCCACCACGCCCTCTCCGAGCTTGAGGCTCCTCTCTTTGAGATACTCCTTGCTGATGGTCTGAGTGGCCCGGAGCTTGAGCTCCCCCTTCTTCGGGTCGACCAGCCAGAGCGAGCAGATCTTCGAGTCCATGACCTTTGCAGTCACGCTCACGACCAACGTAAGGATGTCGTCCAGATACAGATCCGACGTGATTGCCCGGCTGATCTCGGTGAGCGCCCTAATCTGTTCCGCGTGAGGCATCTGCTTCCTGGCCGTCATCTTTCCCTCCCAAGGGGTGTCACAAAGCTATCATCTGCTGTATTGTATAGGAATTGAAAGAAGAATTCACGAGGAGGCGTCATGAAGACCCTTCCTGTCCAGGCGTGCCTCGCGGCATGCCTCTTCCTCTTCGGCTGCGAGACACCGGCACCTTCCGCACCCGTGGGCAGCGGTTGCCAGTACCGTGACATCCCCGGAACGTGTCGAATCGAATCGATCACGCCTTCCGGCCCGAACACATACGGTGAGGGCTTCCGGACGCTGTTCACTTTCCTTCCCGATGAAGATCAGGAGGACCCGGCAAAGGAGTCGATGATCATCGGAGACGGGAAGGACCCTACCAGGAGGTACCTCGACGAGAACCGGATCGAGGTGGGGAGCAAACTCCGCTGCATTCGTAAGCTGCGAACCCGGGGTCCATGCAGCCCCGAGGTGTACGTGTTCCCGGGGTTCAAGAACGTGTACTAGCCGGGCACGGGCACGGGCACGGGCACGGGCACGGAACAGGTCAGACGCCTATCTTGGGGCAGATATCCGCGCCGGGGCAGATATCGCACTTGGGCTTGCGGGCCAGGCAGATCCGTCGGCCGTGGAACTGGAGGAGGTGGCAGAAGCGGACCCAGTGCTTCTCCGGCACCACTGCGCAGAGATCCTTTTCGATTCGGTCCGGATCGTTCTGTTTGGAGAAGCCCATGCGCCGGGCCAGCCTCTTGACGTGCGTGTCCACACCGATGGCGGGCCTCCCGAATGCATTGCCGATGACGATGTTGGCCGTCTTTCTGCCCACGCCCGAGAGCCCCACGAGGTCGTCCACCTCTTCGGGCACCCGGCCGCCGAATCTTTCCACGATCTCACGACAGCAGGCGCGGATCGCCTTCGCCTTGTTGCGGTAGAAGCCCGTGGACCGGACCTCCTCCTCCAGCGTTGACTGATCCGCACTCGCGTAGTCTTCCGCGTCCCGGTATTTCTCGAACAGGGAGCGGGTCACCTGGTTGACCCGTTCGTCCGTGCACTGTGCCGCCAGGATCAGTGCGATCAGAAGCTCCAGGGGCGTCGAGTACAAGAGCGCCTGTTTCGCATCCCCGTGCGTTTCTTCCAGCCTTCGGATCCATTCGGTCACATGAGTGGATCGTGGGGCGTTCTTCCTCTTCTTCTTCTTTGTCTTCTTCATCTCGACCGAGACCTCCGGCTGAGATCATAGGGGGAAGGGCCAAAACAGGTCAACCAGGGTATTGCTTGATCAACAAAGGAGGGTCTGGCTAAGATCGGTGGTATGCTGCCCTATCGACCAATCCACGTATACGTCGAGAGCGAGGCCCGGAACGCCCCCCTCACGAAGCGCATCCTCGGGTCGCTATCCGGCTGCTCCGTTTCCGAAATCCGGGATCACCGAAGGCTCGAGGAGGAGCACGTACCCTTCAAGGGGTACACCGCTGACATCAAACGCCGTGTGCTCATTCTTGCCCACCACCCGGGTCCCTGGATTCGGCCCTTTCCCGGATCAACCGAAAGCCTTGCGCCGACCGAGTACTATGTTGCACATGCCAACGGTTGTCCCCTGGACTGCGAGTATTGTTTCCTGCAGGGGTACTTCGATCATGGTGCCTCGGTCCTCTTCGTCAACCAGGAGGACCTCCTCCACGAGCTTGCCGGCCATCTGGCCGAAAGCGCACCGAACCGGCCTGTCGTATACCACGCAGGAGAGCTTTCCGATGGGCTGGCCCTCGAGCGCTGGAGCGGGTTCGCTTCGGCGGCGATCCCCCTGTTCGAGGATGTTCCCCATGCCAGGCTCGAGTTGAGGACCAAATGTGTGGGCGTCGAGGATCTTCTGCCGGAGCGCCCACCCTCCAACATCACGGTTTCCTGGACATTGACGCCCTGGGAGGCCTGGAAACGGTATGAGAGCCGGACCCCGGATCCGATGGCGCGACTTCGTTCAGCGCGAGCGTGCCAGGAAATGGGCTACCCGGTCGGAATCCGATTGGATCCGGCCTTGATCTATCCCGGGTGGCGGGCAGGATATGCAGACCTCGTAGAGCAGATCTACGAACTCCTGCATCCCGAAGGGATCGAATCCATCGTAATCGGGGGATTCCGCTACTCTGCGATGGTCGTCGACAGGATCCGCGAACGGTTTCCCTCGAACCGGCTGCTCCTGCAGGAATTCGTTCGATGCCCGGATGGGAAATTCCGGTACTTCAGGCCCCTGCGCGTTTCACTGTACAGGGAATTGGTGAAACGGGTCCGAAAATACGATGCAGAAGCCCGGATCCTTCTCTGCATGGAGACCGACCAAATCCACAAAGACGTATTCCTGTGAGGATGCAGAACATGGAGTTCAAACCGATCGACCTTGACCGGATTCTTCTAGACGGCCCTGAGGCCGAACCTTACGTGTTCACCTACAGGCCCGACCTGTCCGGGCTGGTCTCCTCCATCGAGACCGCAGGCCTTCTCGTGCCCCCCCTGCTTCAGGAAGATGCGTCCGGAGCCTGTCGCCTGGTCAGCGGTTCGTGCAGGATCGAGGCTCTCCGGCAACTCGGACGGAAATCGGTCAACGCCTTTGTCGCCGCCCCCGGGGAAATGACGGATGCCGATTGTCTTTCGCGGAGTATTTCGGAGAATCGGTGGCACAGAGGCTTCAACGAGGTGGAGAAGGCACTGCTCTTCACGCGATTGAAGGACCGTTACGAACCTCTTCTTCCTCGTCTGACCAATGCTCTGGGCGAGGATCTCAGGGTGCCGCGGGACGAGAGAGCCCTGGAACCCTACCGCTTTCTCCTCTCCCTTCCTGAATCGATCCTGAAGGCGGTTGCCCGGGGCAAACTGGCTCTGGCGCAGGCCCTTCTCTTGAGAGGGCTCCCTGCGGAGGCCGTCATCGGTTTCGCCCGAATCATGACCGAATGCGGCCTCACGATCCAGGAGTCCCGGAACGCGGCCGCGTGGACCCGGGAGGCAGCCGGCAGGCAGGGTAAGGATGTGGAGGAACTGCTCAAAGAGCAGGAGATCCAGCAGGCCCTGTCCGAACGCTCCGAGCCTCGACAGAGGGCGAGCCGGCTGCTGTCCATTCTCAGGGAGCTGCGGTATCCGCTCATGGAGTCCTGGAAAGCACGCTTTGCGTCGGCACAGTCACAGATCAGCGGCAGGGACAGCGGCATTCGGATATCCCACGATCCCACCTTCGAGACCACCCGCCTCGGGATACAGATCCAGGCGGCCTCGGAATCCGAATTCAACGAGAGGTTGGGGATCCTCAACGAGGCGGCCGGGCAGGGGAAGATCACAAGGCTCTTTGAGGCCTTGTCCGTCGATCAGGGGGAATCCCCGGAATCGAGTTGAGTCATGAAACTTTCCGGCCCCTCGGTGCGTCTATCTAAGTAACGCAGAGAGACAAGTCGAAACGATTTGTATCTCCTCTACGTTAAACTAAACCCTGGTGTCCCTCCCCCCGGACACTGGGGTTTTTACTATGCGATCGGTGTTCTTTTTCCGATTTGCTTGGGCTCCGTCGCCCCCGCCCTCGAAAGTCGCCCTGCACAAATCGGAAAAAGAACACAGCGATCGCATCCGATGCCCCACCGGGTCCACCCCGTGGGCCTCAGGTGCCGTGAGGTGTGGAAGTCTGATTACTGGATCTTCACCTCCTGCGAAATATGCCAATAGCCCATCGGAGGTGAGTGGCGGGGTCCTGGTGCGATCTCCTGTTCCTTGCCGGGTTCTCGCAGGGCGACTCGTGGAGGCTTCCCGAGTCCCCGCGTGCATATCGACGGACTTTGCGCGCAGCGCCCAAACCCAGTGGCTGAGGGACGAGGGACTATGTTGCCGGAACACGGAGACCAAGAGAACCCGGCAAGGAACAGGAGATCGCACTTGATTGACAATATCACGATGCTACGGTAAGTCTCAGGCATCGATTCCGCGATAACAGATGTCGGAGGATGTTGAAGGTATGTGCGCAGAAACGAATCAAAAAAAAGGTTCTTCCGGGAACGGGTCGGACCTCGGCTCCCCCTCCAAGCCGGAACGGCTGGAGCTCTACTTCTTCCCAGACTGTCCTTACTGCCGCAAGGTCCTAGGCGCCATCGACGATCTCGGGCTCAAGGACAAGGTGGTGTTCCGCGATGCCCGTAACGACCCGAAAGAAAAGGAATCCCTGGTCGACTTGACGGGCAGGACCCAGGTCCCCTGTCTCGTGATCGACGGGGACCCCATGCACGAGTCGGAAGACATCAAACAGTACCTGTACCAGACCTTCGGCGGATAGCAGACCGTTGAGAAACCGTGGTCATCGACTCCTTCGACAGCCTGATCGACCCGGTTCCGCCTTATGGCAGGTGATCCCGGAATGACGAAGGTCGATACGTTCGTGTCGCCGAGCCGGAACCGGCAGGAGTCGCTGGGACAGGTCGAAGCGGAGATCCGCTGGATCACCGCGGCCGACGGCGTGGAGATCGCGCTGAC
Organism: bacterium; assembly: GCA_028277985.1. Classification (GTDB taxonomy): domain Bacteria; phylum Desulfobacterota; class DSWW01; order DSWW01; family DSWW01; genus S015-6. The sequence goes on from JANQFG010000291.1 coordinate 5,273, forward strand.
CCGTCTGAGCCCTGCTTCCCCCGGCAAACGCGGCCTGCCCGTCGTCCTGGTGCACGGGAACTACTCCGACCGCGGATTCTGGGTATCTCCGAAAGGGATCGGGCTGGCCCCCTTCCTCTCGAGCCGGGGATACGATCCATGGGTCCTCGAGCTGAGGGGCCACGGAAGGTCCCCGAAAAGACCCTCCTTTTCCTCGATGACGGCCGAAGAGCACATCAAACAGGATCTGCCGGCGGCCATCCGCTACGTCGTACAGGCGACCCAACGCCCTCCCTTCCTGATCGGCCACTCCGCGGGAGGCATTTTCATCGCTGCCGCACTCTCCGATGGGTGTTTGGAGCCGGACCACATCGCGGGCGCGGCCCTTCTGGGAGCCCAGATCACCTATGGCGAAAGATACCTCAAGGTGCCGCCGCTGGCCTGGTTCCTGACCGGCGTGATCAGGATGCTGGGACAGGTACCTTCCCAGAAGTTGGGCCTCGGACCCGAGCCCGAACCGGCCGGCGAGATGCTTGAGTTCATCCGGTGGAAGAGGCTCGGCGGCCGATGGGAGGATTCCAACGGCAGGTCCTACTGGGCGGGGCTCGACAGAGTGTCCGTGCCCCTCATTTGTTTCGCAGGCGCCAAAGACAAGAACGACCCTCCGGAGGGGTGCAGAAAGCTGTATGAGGCCTTTGGCGGCAAAGACAAGGAGTTTGTGGTCCTTTCGAGGGACCGGGGATTCCTGATGGACTACGACCACATCGGCATGGTGGTCAGCAAGGAAGCCGCCAAGGAGGTATGGCCGCTTCTGGCGAGTTGGATGGACAACAGGTTGGGATAGACGCTTCCCAGCCCAAGCCGTGAGCGCCCTCCTCTTCGTGTTTAAGCAAAGGCAAAATGTCCTACTAACTGCAACGCGAAAATGTCCTATTGGCTAAGGCACTGGATTTGGTGCCGAAGCAGCATAGACCCAGTG
>JANQFG010000037.1 GCA_028277985.1 bacterium
CAGGCCCGAAGTCCGCCTTGAACCCGGTCTGTCGCTTCACTTCCTGTGCCGAGACGCCGGGCGCGCCCAGTTGTGGCAGGACCAAGCGGCGATGCTCGACCACCTCCGCCAATCTCGTCTCCTGGATCCGGCGGATGAGCTCTTCCGTGCCAAAAGTTCCCTTGCCGGCCGCACACCAGACGTTGATGCCATCCGTGTCCAGGACCAGGATGTATCCGTCCGTTTCCGGCAGGGAAGAGCGGAGCACGTCAAAGCTGAGGGTATAGTTGGATGTGACGAAGACAGGCGATGCGGCGGTCGGATTGCCGAGGGCGTAGAGACCGGCCTCGACCCTGTGTTCGCTTCTCTTGTAGCCCCAACGTGCCAGGAAATGATCCCATCGGTTTGCCGTGGTGATTGTGCTGTCCGTCTGTCGGACAGGGGCGGCGGCGCCCGCCGGGTGGGACTCTGTCATGGGGTGTCTCCCTTCAGCCCTTTATGATCTCTTCCATCATCGGCCCGAGAAGCCCTTTGATGGAGGCTCCGAACTCGTCCGCCTTGATCAGGGAGAGGCAGCAAACCCTGCCCTCTCTTTCCCAGCTGATCACGGCCAGCTTGTCCCCCGCCTCGATCCCGGCCCTGTCCCGGAGGTCTTTCGGGAGAACGATCTGCCCCCTGCCGTCGATCGCGACCAGCGCGTCCACCCTGCAGCCGCTCACACCCCGGGCGGCCTCTTTCGAATCTGTAGGGCAGCATGCGGCTTCCGTCTCTTCAACTCGTTTTTCCATGGGATCCGACCCTTTGTTGCATTGATTCCAATATTTCAGTATAGTCTGAATTATCAGAATAGTGCAAATCCCGTTTGTTGTCAATCCCCTATTTCAGCGAATATGATTTGCCTGATACCTCTATACCGGATGGGAGGCGGTGAATCATGCTGCTCCAGACCTACAGGAAGGAGATCTTCCGCTCCAAATGTCAGTCCACGGTCGAATCGCTCCACTGCTTCGGCCATCTTGACCAGGACGTCGGCGAAGCCCTTCCCTATCTGAACGCGGTGCTTGGCGGGTTCGAGTACACAAGAGATCCCCCTTCGGTCACGTTCAAGGCGCACGGGAAGCTGATCACCGTGCACCCCCGGAAGATCGCCATCAACGCGCTCCGGGACGAGCAGGAGGCGGACAAGATCCTGGAGTGGCTCAAGGGCGAGATCAACGAGGCGTGGGAGCGGCGGCCGGAAATCGAGCCATGTTTCGAGGGGCGCCCCAGACCGAGGATCATCGAGGTCCTGAAGCTACTGCCCAAGACCAACTGCAGGGAATGCGGTGAGGCAACGTGCATGGTCTTTGCCACGCGCGTGGTGGAGGGCGTGAAAGGCGCTGACGACTGCCCGCCCCTTGCACCCCAGAACCAGGAGAGGCTCAGGAACTACATGGCGGGATTCCGTCTGGACTGAGGAGACGAAGAATGCCCAAAGTGCGCATCAACGAAGTCGAGCTCGCATATCGTGTTCGGGGGAACGGAGATCCGGTGGTCCTGATCGGCGGATTCACGATGGTCAAGGAATCGTGGGGTCTTCAGGTCAAAGACCTTGCACGGCACTTCCGGGTGATCACACTGGACAACCGGGGGGTGGGCGAAACCGGGATTCCGGCCGGGCCGTTCCAGGTCTCGGACATGGCCGCCGACACAGTGGGCCTGTTGGATGCCCTGGACATTGACGCAGCCCATGTCTTTGGTGTGTCGATGGGAGGGCTCATCTCTCAGATTCTGGCCCTGGACCACCCGGATCGGGTGAGGAAGGTCGTGCTCGGATGCACCACGCACGGTGGAAGCCGCGCGGTTCGGCCGACCCAGGAGGTGATGGCAGCCCTCGGCAGGGCAACCGATCCTGCCGTGCCGGTCGAAGAGGCGGTGCGCAACTGGGTGCCCATCATGTTTTCGGAACGGTTCATGCGCGAAGAGCCGGACCGGCTCGGGGAGTTCATTCGGTTTTCCGTTCAGAATTGGCCCAGCCCGGAAGGGGCCGCCGGCCAGATCGGCGCCTTGAGTGTGTTCAATGTCCGCAGGCGCCTCGGTGAGATCCGGTGCCCGGTGCTGGCCATCGCAGGAAGCGAGGACCGCATGATGCCTCCTGAGAACGCGAGGCTCCTGGCAGAGGGGATTGCGGATGCCGAGCACTACCTGGTGGACGGCGCGGGCCACGGCTTCTTCTTTGAGAAGCCGGACGAGGTGGACAGCGTCTTGCTCGACTTCCTCCAAAAGGAACAGGGTCCCCCTGATGCAACTCAGGGGTGAACAAGCGCGATCTTCACCACCCGGTTCTTGCCCTTTTCGAAGAACAGATCGATCGCCTTCGGGTAATCCTGTGCCGGGAAGGTATGGGTCACGAAACCGCTGAAATCCAATCTCCCCTCCCTGTAAAGGGTGAGTGCCACGTCAAAGGAATTCATCTCTTCTCCGCGGAAGACCTCTCGTCCGTGGCAGTTGATGCCAAGCAGCTTCACCTCCTGGAACCACACCGGCGAGTAATCGAGCCTCTTTGGGGAGAAGTTGATCCCGACGACCACGACACTCCCTTCACTCCTGGCCCACCGAAGGGCATCCTTGAGACTCCTGTCGTTTCCGACCGTGTCGTAAATGACGTCGAACCCCCCGATCACCATCTCGTTGTTGAAGGGGCCTTCGAAGTGTCTCCCGCCCGTGATCTCGGCGACCCGTCGGTAGGCACCCTTCTCCTCCACGACGCCCGACGCCCCCAGGGCCTCTGCCATTTCCGCCTGGTGGGGATACCGGTAGGTGGCATAGACCTCTGCTTCCGGATACAGGGCCCGGGCGATTCCGATGAGGCTCAGGCCGATCGCCCCGGTGCCGATGACCAGCACCTTCTCACCCTCCCTGGGCGGCCGTTTGAGGACCGCTCGGACCGCGCAGGCCGTCGGTTCGATCAGGATCGCGTGTTCGTCCGGCATTTGCTCATCGATTTTGATGAGCTGTGTTTTGTGCATTACCATGTACTGAGAGAACCCTCCCCCCACATTCAGTGGCAGGTCCTCCCGGCCCGGCTCCTCGCACAAGGGATAGTTGCCCCTGGCGCATTGCCTGCACATGGGGGCCCTCTCCTTCTGAAAGCAGCTGGGCCAATCGATTCTCTGGATGACCCTGTCCCCCGGGCGGAAGTCACCGGCCCCCTCTCCAGCCTGGATCACCTCGCCGACCATCTCGTGGCCCAGGAACTTTCGGGGCAAGGGCGGAACTGCGGCCGGCGCGACCCTCGGGTCGATCTCCATGAAGATGAAGTGTACGTCGGAGCCGCACAGCCCGCACATCCGGTTCTTCACCTTGACCCAGTTGGGCCCGGGCAAATCCGGCTCTTCCACCTCGGCGTATTTGAGCGGGGACAGGGGCGACAGGGGGGCCTTCTTCCAGACCGTGGAGAGGGCCTTGATGACAGCGATTCTCTTCGGGTCGGCATCGAAATACAGGGCTTTCATAAGGCGTGCCTTCTCACGTTGTTTGCTACGGCTTCGGTTCATTCGAGAGGATCCGACGGGATATCGATTATCCTGAAAGAGAGGATGGAAGCAAGGGGCCTATCCCCCTCTGCCGCACGTCGTTCCGGCCGGGTCGCCGCCGTAGGGTGGAAGCCACGGCTGTCCCCGAGAAAAAAATAATGTTTTACTTGATTGGGGGCGGAGAAGTGTGATAGAACGCAAGAAATCGCTTTACATGCAGGATCACTCTTTGTTAGAAGATCTTGCATTGGTTCCCTGGCCGAAAGCACCCTCAACAAAAGCAGGAGGTTGAAGATGAAGATGTGGAGACTTTGCTTTTTGTCGCTGATCTGTTCCGGACTGTGTCTTGCCATCGGATTGGGCGGCTGTGGAGACAATCCTTGCGAGAATGCCGAACCAAGCACATGTGCATCGATAGCGTTTGCAGTTCCGGACGGTTGCCTGGTCGTCAGGGAAGATGATTTTGCCTGTACTTGCTGTAGCTCCGACGGTGGCATCCTATGTGATACGCCGGGGATAAGGATACCCGATCCACTTCCCCCGCTAGATTGTGGTCTGGACGAGGTGGAGAGTTCATGGGATGAGAACACGAAGAGCTGTATCCCAGAGTGCCCCCCACCCCTCTTCGGCTGAATGGTTTCGCATTGAAAGAATGAAAACAAAGGGGACAATCCGTCCGGACCGTCACGCTTGCCGTCAATTTCCGAACAAGGTCACGTAGCCGTCGAGGAGCATATTGAAGTAGGCGGCGCCGCTTTCCACGGACAGACCCAGGACGACGAGGACGAACACGACGACGGGAACAAAGGGCAGCAGGGTCAGAACTCTGACGCTGTTGCCCTTTCTTTTTGAGACCCACCGGCAGATGACTTCGAGAATGCCCATACAGGCGAAGCTCCATGTAAACAGGATGGAGCCGATGTTCACCCCGTAGTAAATCGTCTCGATGCAGGGGAATGCCTCGCTCAGGTTGTAAGAGTCGATGAAGACCCAGACGGTGAGGTTCGTCGAGCCGGCAGCGATCCTCTCTGCAGCTGTGGCCCCTCTGAAGTACGTGACCGGGTAGACGAGCACTGCCACAAGCACGACGCTGGCGAACTGGACCATTCCTGCAAGCACGGCGACCGCATGGTACAGGGCCTGGCTGTCGATATGGTAGGCGTTGAGGTACACGGCCCGTGAAGCGATCATGACCGTGAGGGCTACGCCCGCGGGAATGAGAAATCTGTCTGCAAAGCTCGAACGTTCCACGTGTTTCTTTCCTATCGGACGTGCTCATCCGTCATCGTGAGGATCAGAATTCCCCGCCCCGTTTCAGATCTTCGAGCTTTGCCCCGAGCACCTTCGCGATTCTCTTTCCCTCTTCCGTGTGGATCAGGTTGCGGGTCTGGCGCGGATCGTTCTCAAGATCGTACAGCTCGCGTCCACGCCGTCCCTCGAACTCGATGTAAATGTGCTCTTGCGTCCTGACCGCGTGGCTCGAGGGGACCCGAAAGGGGAAATCTGCCCGGTATTCGTACAACCAGGCCTGTCTGCCGGGGATGAAATCGGATTTCAGGAACGGAACGAAGCTTGTTCCCTCCATACTGTCCGGAATCGGCACCCCGGCCATCTCGAGCAGGCTGGGCGCCAGGTCGATGTTCAGGATCATCTGATCCGCCACTCTGCCCGTCTGCGTCATGAATCCCGGGGCCCGCACGAGGAAGGGAATACGGATCGATTCCTCGTAGGGCCATCTCCCGGTGCCCCCCCGTTTGTGCTCCCCCCAGAAGAAGCCGTTGTCGCTTGCGAAAACCACGACGGTGCGGTTGTAGGTCCCGAGCCGGTCCAGCCGGTCGAGGAGCCTTCCGATCTGGCGGTCGAGGGATGTGACCACACGGGCGTAGTCCCTGTACAACCCGGCCGGTCGTCCGATCAATCCCTCGAAGAGATTTCCGCCCGTGATGAATACGAGAGGATGGAACTCGGGTGGAAAAGGCGGATTCCGGGTCGTGTACATGTCGGCCAGGTCGGGCGGGGGCCGCCAGGGGTGATGCACCGCCTTGTGAGACAGGACCAGGCAGAACGGGCCCTTGCGTGGCCTCGAGATGAACTCCAGAGCGTAGTCCGTGAGCTCTTCGGTGATGTATCTCTTCTTGGAGGGAGTCTCCATCCCATTCACAATAAGGGGACAATCAAGGTATCTGCCCTGTCCCTTCTGGGAGATGAAGGTTACAAAGGGATCGACGCCCCGCAGCTCGGGCAGACTGCCCGGCATGTGCCATTTGCCGATGAAGGCGGATTCATAGCCTGCCCTTGCCAGGAGTTCCAGGAAGGTCACGTTCTCGTCCTTCCAGGGAGTCAGGTTGTCACGGACACCGTGGGTGCGGGCCATCTGTCCGGTCAGGAAGCTCGCCCGGCTCGGACTGCAAAGGGACGTCGTGACGAAGGCGTTCGAAAACCGTATGCCTTCACGGGCGAGGCGGTCCAGATTCGGAGTGAGCACGAAGGGGTGGCCGGCGCACCCCATGAAATCGGCTCGCTGGTTGTCGGAGAGAATGAAGACGATGTTGGGGGGCCGGTCGAGATCTTCGGCTACTACCGACCAGGCACCGGTAGGGAATCCGACCGTGAAGAGGATCACGGCAACTCGGATCGCCCTGCGCGAACGGTGCATCCTTTGAAGGAGGTTGGTCATTCCGTGCGAATCCCGGCATGCGATGGAGCGGGTGGCATCCAGGGCCTCCCCTGGCTCCGATTGTCTTCTCGCTTCGGGTTGATATAATCCAAAAGTGATACGAAAACAACCGCAAGGGGATGACCCATGAAAGTTGTCGTCTGCCAGACGAGCCCTGTGCTGTTCGATGTCCAGGCCAACCTGGAAGAGGTGATTCAGAAGATCCAGGAAGCCCGCGGAAGGGGGGCGGACCTCGTCGTCTTTCCCGAACTCGCACTGACCGGGTATTTTCTGGGCCAAAGGTACCACGAAGTCGCCCTGAGACTGGACTCGGAAGAGATCAGGCGGTTGGCCGCGGCCACGCGAGGGACGGCGGCCGTCGTGGGCTTCGTCGAGGAATCTCCCTCCATGAACTTCTACAACTCCGCCCTGGTGGCCGTGAACGGCGAGATCGTTTACGCCTACCGCAAACTCAACCTGCCCAACTACGGCGTGTTCGAAGAGCGAAAGTACTTCTCTCCGGGCAAGCAGATCCCCGTGTTCAAGTATCACGACATGTCCATGGCCGTGTTCATCTGCAATGATCTGTGGCATCCTTCCCTCCCCTACCTGGGCATTTCCCAGAAGGCGGAGGTTCTGGTGACGATCTTCAACTCTTCGCAGGGGTCGATGGGGAGCGAGTTCAGCAATATCGAGAGCTGGGGAATCATCAACACCTTCTACGCCCGCATTTTTGGTGTTTACAATGTGTGTGCCAACCGGGCAGGGAAGGAAACCCTGGAGGTCAAGGAGTCCGTCACGGAAGGCCTGGTGTCCGGCCAAAAGAAGGGAGAGGAGGCTGGCAAGGAGCCTGCCAAGGAGCCCGTGAAGACGACCTACAGTTTCTGGGGTGGAAGCGAGATCGTCAACCCCTTTGGAAAGCAGATTGCCAAGGCGGCCATGCACCAAGAGGACCAGATCGAGGCGGAGATCTCGCGCGACCTGCTCCGTCAGAAAAGAATCCTTCTGCCCTACTTGAGAAACGATGATCCATACTTCACCCACCGTGAGCTCGACCGAATCCTGTTCGATATGGGCGGGAGGCGCCAGTCCTGACCCGGGTCCTCTGGAAAGTATTCGAATGAAGAAGAAGCCGACCTATGAGGATCTCGCCAAGCGGGTCGGGGAGCTGGAGCGGGAAGCCCTCGAACGAGATGGGCAGAACACAGCCCTCCTCGAACAGGCGGAAATCCTGCGACTACTCCTGAACACCCCTTCCTTGAGCGCCATACTTCTGGATCTTGATTTCAATGTCATTGCGGCGAACGCGATTGCTGCACAGAGAGTAGGCAAGGAGGTCGACGAGCTCGTCGGGATGAGCCCCCGTGACTATCTGTCCGCAGACCGCGCCGCCTTGAGGTCGGCCCGAGCCGAAGAAGTGGTTCGGTCGGCGCAGCCTGTCGTCTTTCAGGATGAGCGTGACGGACGACACTACGAGAACCGCCTTGATCCCGTCTTTGATGCTGAGGGCAACATAAGAGCGATCGCAGTATGCACACGGGACATCACCGAGACCCAGCACGCTATTGACGCCCTGCTCGAGAGCGAGGAGAACTTCCGGTTCTTGGCCGAGAATGCGAACGACGGAATCCTGATTGCCTCTGGAAAAGGTTCCCATGTCTATGCAAACAGGCGGGCATCCGAGATCACCGGGTACACCGTTCAGGAGTTGCTGCAAACGGAGATACGGGACCTGGCCCATCCGGACGAGCTGCCGGCCATATTGGAGAAATATGCGAAAAGACTCAAAGGCGAGGAATTCCCACGGACGTATGAGACGAGGATCGTCCGAAAGGACGGCGTGACCGTTCCGATCGAGTTGACGGGCGCGAAAACCACCTGGAAAGGAGAGCCCTCGGACCTGGTCCTGATCCGTGACGTGACCGAGCGCTCGAGAATCGAGACCGAGCTCCGGGGGAGCGAGGAGCGTTTTCGCGCGATCTTCGAGGGTGCTCTTGATGCCATCCTCCTGGTGGAACCGGAAACCGGGAACATCCTGGACGCGAACCCGACCGCTTCGGAGCTTCTCTGGAAGAGCCAGGAGGAGATCGTTGGGCTGCATTATCGGGAGCTGTTCCCGTCCCGGTGGATGGAAAGGGTGGACAGGGCGTACGAGAGTCTGTTCGAGGAAGAACGAACCATTACGCTCGAAACGGACCTGCTCCGCTCCGACGGAAGAGAGGTGCCTGTCGAGGTGCTGGCACAGCTCATCCAGATCGATGGAATCCCGGTCATCCATGCTCTCGTTCGTGACATCACGGATCGCAAGAGGATGGACAAAGAGCTTCGCGACAGTGAAGAGCAGTTTCGCACCCTTGCCGAGGCATCCCTGGCCGGAATATTCATCTACCGGGATGGTCTGTTCCGGTATGCAAACCCTGCACTCGGCCGCATGTTCGGCTATGGGGTTTCGGAGATGGTCGGCAGGATGGGGCCGATCGACCTCGTCCGACCGGAAGACCGCGAGGCAGCGAATGCGTATGCCCGAAAGAGCCTCAAGGGTGGAGCGGAAGAGATCCCGGTGTTCTCCTTTCGAGGGGTGAAGAAAGACGGCCGCCCGATCGACTGCGAGGTGTTGCAAGCAGGGATTCAGTACAGGGGAAGGCGCGCCTTCATCGGGACCATTCTGGACGTAACCCGGCGCAAGCTGATGGAGGAAGAGCTTCTGAAGACCCAGAAGCTCGAATCCCTGGGCGTGCTCGCAGGCGGCATTGCCCATGACTTCAACAACATCCTCACGGCGATCTCCACGAACATTTCGATGGCGAGGCTGTACGGGGATCTGGAAGATGACATTTCTCAGATGATGGCGGACGCGGAAAAGGCGTCGGTTCGAGCAAAGGCCCTGACACAGCAATTGCTCGCTTTTGCACGGGGCGGCGCGCCGATTCGTAAGAACGTCCCCCTGGCGAAGGTCCTCAGGGAAAACACCGAGTTCGCCCTGAGCGGATCGAACGTGAATTATGTCTCCTCCATCCCGAAGGATCTCTGGCAGGTGGAAGTGGATGAGGGACAGATTGGGCAGGTGCTCCACAACCTGGTCATCAATGCCGTGCAGGCCATGCCGGAGGGGGGCAGCATCCGGGTGGGGGCTCGGAACGTTTCCCCGCGAGATCTAGCCGCTCTTCCCCTCAAGCCCGGCAGGTACGTGAAGGTCTTCGTGAGTGACCAGGGGATCGGGATACCCGAGAGACACCTGAACAACATTTTCGATCCCTTCTTCACGACCAAGCAGAAGGGGAGCGGCCTTGGCCTTACCTCCTCCTTCACCATCGTAAGGAATCACGAGGGACACATTCACGTGGATTCCAAGGTGGACAAGGGGACGACGGTGGATGTCTACCTGCCCGCTTCGGAGGAAACGAGTGCCTCGGAGAAAGGGGCCGAAGAGGCACTCCGTCCAGGAAAGGGAAGGGTGCTGTTGATCGACGATGAGCGAATGATTCGAAGGGCCGGCCGCGAGGCACTGGCGCGTCTGGGCTACGATGCGACACTTGCCTCGGATGGAGCAGAAGGAAGCAGGCTGTATGTGGAGGCGATGAGGGAAGGGCGGGGCTTCGACGTCGTCCTGCTGGACCTGACCATTCCGGGTGGTATGGGGGGGAAGGACACGGTCCGGGATTTGCTGCGAATCGATCCGAATGCGAAGGTCATCGCTTCCAGCGGCTATTCGAACGATCCGCTCATGGCTGACTACAAGGCGTACGGCTTCCGGGAAGTGATCGTCAAACCCTACAGGGTCGAAGACCTGGGCGAGGTGTTGCACAGGGTATTGGAAGGATAGAATCGAAGCATCCTACCCTTTTCCTCTGGTACCAACTCCTCAGGAACGGTCCGTTGATGAATCCGTTGTGACCGCAGTAGCGCTGAATGCCGGGGAGATCCGTTCGTTACACTCAAGGCAGCTGGCTACTCCCATACGCACACGTCATCCGGGCCCCCGTCGTCGGTGAAGAAGAGGCTTCCCTGGAAGTCCTGTGTAAAATCGGTTCCGGTGAACACCACCTGGTAGTGGCCGTCCGCGCCGGGTGAAAAGGTGACCGGCCAGATGAACGCGAAGGAGGCCTGGAAGGAATCGGTCTCGTCGAAGGCGAATCCTTCTCCATCATTCTTGTCTTCGTACAGCCAGAGCCTGTGTTCGAAAATGTTCGTCAGGGGCTGTCCGTTCTGCAGCACGTCGAAATCCACCTGGAAGCCTTCGACCGGATCGTTTCGTTTGGTGCAGGTGATCTCTACGGAAGGGTCGAAGGGATACACGAGCATGTCAAAGGTGGCCTCGGCGGTCTGGTTCGTCGGGGCCGTGGCCGTCACATGGATGGAGTACGTCCGCCCTCCAGGCTCGCCCGTGAGGCCCGGGGCTCGCAGCGCCCACATGGTGGTGGCCGGTGGAGTGGTCTCCACAACCGGGGTACAGTCGGAAACGTCCGGTTCGACACAATTCAAGATATCAATCTGCATCTCACTCATTGCGTTGTTCGTCGCGGTAACGATCTCGATTTCCATGCTGCTGTCGAATCGGGGGAAGCCCGTCGGGCCGAACTGCAACTGGGGCGTGGCGTAGAAGCTTATGATGTCGAAGTCGCCCTCGATGAGGCACGTAGCGGAGCACCCGTCACCGTCATCATTGTTTCCGTCGTCGCACTCCTCCCCGGGATCGACATTGCCGTTCCCGCAAAACGCAAGTTCAAGCTGACAGTCATTCGTGCAACCGTCGCCGTCCGTGTTGTTCCCGTCATCGCACTCTTCCCCCTGGCTGGTGCACGTCATGCCGTCTCCGCAGAACTCCACCAAGCAGGAGGCGGAACACCCATCACAGTTCAGGTTGGCCCCGTCGTCGCACTCCTCCCAGGGGTCCGGAATGCCGTCGCCACAGAAGGTCCAGGTGCAATCGTTTCGGCAACCGTCCGTATCGTTCCCGTTGCCATCGTCGCACTGCTCTCTGGGATCCTGGATCCCGTCGCCGCAGGCCTCGATGGTGCAGTCCGCCCTGCACCCGTCCCCGCCGGTTGTGTTGCCATCGTCGCATTCCTCACTCGGATCGAGAGTACCGTCCCCGCACCCGTCCACCTGCGACGCCGTGTGGAAGGGCCAGAACTCCTCACCAATCATCGGGTTTCCGTCCGTATCCCTCACGGACCCGATGCGGACGAGATACAACTTGTCGAAATCGAGATCTTCGTGGGGAACGAACAGGATATCGGTGCCCTGGACAATGCGATCTCCCTCGATGATCCCGTCGAAAATTCGGTCTACCCAGAAGTGGGTTTGTGTGACAAACGCGGGATCCATGTCCTTGTCAAAGGTCACCCTGATGACCGCGTAGACGGGCACACCCCTGGCATCCCTCTCAGGAAACATGGATACCACCATCGGCGGGACGCCTGTTCCGGGAGGGGGCTCCGTGGTGAACGACCAGACGTAGTCCTCCAGCATTCGAAAGCCGAATGTTTGTGTCCTTACGTCCGCCTTGATGGTCGCCGTGTAGGTGGTCTCATACTCGAGAGGAGACTCCGAGACAAACCTGAACGTACCCTCTTTGGCCGGGGTAGGGCAGCTGGTGCACATGGTGATCAAGAACGGGGTCACAGGGCCTGTCGGTGATTCCAGAAGAAAAGTCGATGCATTCACGCTCGAGGAGGCCATTGGGGCCGAGAATGCTACGAGCAAATCCGTTTCGACCGGAAAATTGACTCCTTCATCCTCCGGCTGGGTCCAGGTGACAACGGGATCGCATCCCGTGACTAGCAGGAAACCGAGAAATACGTACAGAAGGGCCATGAGCCGGGTCTTTTCTCTTTTCATGCTTCCGCCTCCCCCGGGTGGTTTCGGTCATGCCGGTTTGATTCCTTTTCACCCTCGGCGGATACAGGAGGGAGGGGAGATTGACCCGCGGGCGGGACTTGTATTATGGAATAGAATCCCTAGGGGGGACATGGACCGACGATTCATTCACAAGCTCTTTCCGGAGGTGGCGAAATGACGGAATCCGCATCGCAGGCTCTGTCGATTCTGAGAGATCCTTCCCAGTTCGAGTGGTACGTGGTGCCCCTGCTCGTCCTGGTGATCTACGTTTACAACGTGGAGGTAGGAAAGCGGAACTGGAACCTTGTCTTCGGCGGGCTCGCCCTCTGGGGGATGGACTGGTTCAACGAGATATGGAATGCCCTCGTCTTTCACTTCACCCAGTACGCCCCGGTCTGGGGGGCTCCGGCCGACACCGCCTTTCTGCTGCTGATCGGGCTCAACATCGAGATCTGCATGATGTTCTTCATCCTCGGGATCGTTGCGGCGCACACCCTGCCGGAAGACAAGGGTGCGAAGATCATGGGGCTGCCGAACAGGCTCGTCTACGCGGTCGGGTACTCCATCGTGGCGGTTGTCATCGAGATGTTTCTCAACGCCGCGGGCGCACTGACCTGGGACTACTCCTGGTGGACGATCAAGGTCCCCTGGCTCATCTTCCTGATCGGCTACATGCCTTTCTTCCTCGTCTGTTTCTGGGTCCATGACATGGAGACGGTCAAGAAGAAGGCGATCACCGTGGGCTTGATACTCGGGTTTGACGCGGTCTGTCTGATCCTGTTCGGCGCGATCCTCAAGTGGATCTAACAGGACGTTCTTGGCTGCCCGTGAATCTGCATGTAACGAGGCAAGGGCACCCACATGGAGAGGTGGGAGGTGGGGTCTCTGGTGCGATCGCCTGTTCCGTATCGGTTTTCGCAGGTCGACTCGTGGAGGCTTCCCGAGTCCCCGCGTGCATATCGAAGGACTTCGCGCTCGGCGCCCAAGTTTCGCCGTGTGGGACGAGGGACTCCGTTGCCGGAACACGGAGACCAAGGAAACCGATACGGAACAGGCGATCGCACTAGTAGGAGCCCACATACTCCGGTTTCATGCCCGACATGAAGTGGTCGAGCCCCGGCAGGCCGTCGTCCGACAGGGCCATGAGGGGGCCGACCAGCCCTGGAAACCGGAAATAGAGGCTGTGCATGAGTAGTTTCTGCGGATTGTTCAGCCAGCGATTCCGGTACCAGCTCAGTTTGTAGCCTCTGTTGAAACGCTTGAAGTCCTGTGCGGCGCCTTCCGGGTCCGTGACTGCACGAGCGGCGATCCGGCCGGAGAGCAGCGCGCCGTGTATGCCGAAGTAGGAGCCGGGCTCCATCATGCCGGCCAGGGTGCCGGCCAGGATCTTGCCGTCCCAGAAGAGCCTGGGTGCGTCCGGCCTTCCCATGGGGACGTAGACCTCGAAAGCGTCCCATCGGTCGAAGCGGATCCCTTCACTTCTTTCGAGCTCCTCCTCGAACTTTCTGAGATTCCCCTGCGACAGGTCACGGTCCGAGAAGAGCAGTACGTAGTCGAGCTCGTTGTTGATGGGTCCGTAGCCGTAGGTGTTCGTGTAGGTGCCGAACCAGGTTCGTATATCACCCTGACGCTCCGGATCCGATACCTTTCGAGTGGCAGAGAAACAGGGCAGGCGAACGCAGGGGCGGTCCAGGGCATCGTACATCTCCCGGAAAAGGCCCGTGGCCAGGATCGCCGGGTCCGGCACATCCGATGGATGGGATATCACCTGACCGAATTCGAACTTCACGCCTCCCTTCAGGGCCAGATCGTAAAGGAACGTGTCCAGGGAGGTCTTGCGAGGGCCCCGCTCGACAGAGTAGCAGTTCCAGGAGAGGCTGTACCTGCGGCCCTTCAGGTGAACGTACATGTGATTCTGGGGGACGAGGCACTGGGTGATGTCGATCCCCACATAGTTCTTGAGGAGATCGATGTTCACGGGTGTGGAGTGATTGGACGGGTGGTGGGGATGAAGTCCCCCGATCGATTTCGCCCGTTCGAGCACAGTGACATCGTGGCCTTCCCTGGCGAGGCAGATAGCGGCCACCAGGCCGGACAGGCCGGCCCCCACGATGTGTACCTTCCGACCTTCTGTCATGGGTGCACCTCCCGGGCTTGCGCTTACCTCTCGAGGACGAACTCCCACTCGCACATGACACCCTCCCTGGGTGGATCCGGGTGTGCGTGGAGGCATTGTGCCTCGATCTTCTCATTGATGATCTTTGCCAGCCCGATATAGAGCGGGGGCGAGAGGTCCCTGCAGGGCAGGAGTTCGAGATTCTGTGCCTTGCGAAACGTGCCCATGGGGCAGGCGTGGATCACCATCTTCAGCCGGGAATCGCTCACCTCTGTGAACTCCCATTCGAAGCCGGCGCTCACCCACTGGGGAGCCGTGAATTTCAGAAGCGAGGCCAGAGCCTGCATGTCGTCCCCAAGGCCCAGAACCTTTACCGTGCGGTATGCCTGGGCGGGTGCGACCTTCTCCCAGACAAGGGCATCCATCTTGGCCGCGTTTTCGAAGCCGAACTCCTGCTCTGTGAAGACCATCCAGTAGTTCTGCAGGGTCCAGTAGGTCTTCAGCCAGAGGTTGACCATCTCGGCGAGAGTTTCCTTTGGCAGGGTGACGAGCTCTTCTTTGAGCCCTTCCCATGTAACCGGTCCGGCCTGGGTGGTAAGCTTGGGGGTCTCGGCCATGGTTTTCGGGTCCCTCCTTGCCTTCGTTGCGTTAGAGCCCGTTGATGAACTCCACCAGGGGCCGGGTGGACACGACCGGCCCGATCAGACGGTCGAACCGGGCCAGCGCCATTTCGTGGTCTTCCTGGTTGGAGGCGGCACACGCATCCGACGCGACGATGGTGCAGTAGCCCCTGTCGGAGGCGCTTCGGGCCGTTGCCTCGACGCAGAAATCGGTTAGAAAGCCACAGAGGATCAGTGTGTTCGTGCCGAGCAGGTTCAGGTATCGCTCCAGGGGCGTAGCCTCGAAGGCGCTCCAGCCCGCTTTTTCGATCAGGATCTCGTCATCCCGGAGGAACGGTTTCAGCTCGTCGTAGATGTCGGTGTCCCAGGTCCCTCCCAGAAAGGCCTCGGGCAACATGCCGTGAATCCAGTCCATCATCCTCCCGTCAAGAGTCCCGGGGAAGATGTCCTTTCCGCCCGGAAGACGGTTTTGCTTGATCCAGAAGACCTTGATCCCTTTCTGCCGGCACGCCTCCACGAGGCTTTTCACGTTCTCTACGGCGCCGGTCTCTTTTGCGTGCCGCCAGGATTCGATGAAGTTGAGACTCCCTTTCTCGTGCAGGTTGTCGTTCTGCGGGTCCACCACCAGGAGAGCCGTCTTTTCTCGGTCGAGGTATTTCTTCCAGTCGACGATGTCGTTCAGGGAGACCCCATCTGCGATCCGTGCACCGATTTCCTCAAGATCGTATTCGCGGGTTTCGGCGGGGAGCGGAGGGAGCCGGACCTCACGGATCAGAGAAAGGAGATCGTCGGTGGATACAACGGGTCCGATCAATCTCTCCATTCTGTCGAGCGCCTTCTGGTGAATCCCTTCGTTTTCCGTTGCACAGGCGTCCCGCACGGTCACGGCGAGATACCCCTTGTCGCAGGCGGACCGCACCGTCGCTTCCACGCAGAAGTCCGTGAGAAAGCCCGTCGTCAGGATCACTCCTGCCCCCACGTTCCTGAGATACTTCTCCAGATTGGTTCCTTCGAACATGCTGGATCCGTGCTTGCCGATCACGATGTCCTTTGGGTCGACCAGGTCCGCCAGGTCGTCGAAGATCTCGGTTTCCCAGGTATCCTGTAGAAAGGCGTCCGGGATCAGGGTTCGGATGAGCGAGAGGGAATCCCCGTCCCAGGTTCCCGGAAAGACGTCCCGTCCCCCGGCGAGGCGGTACTGCTTCGCCCAGATGACCGGGATTCCGGCCTGTCTGCAGGCAGGGACCACGCGCTTCAAGTTCTCCACCGCTCGGTTTTCCTGGGCGTGTTTCCACACCTGCCAGAAGTTGAGGGTCCCTTTTTCGTCGAGCACGTCGTTCTGTGCATCGATCACCAGCAGCACGGCGCGGGACCGCTTGAAGTGTTCCTGCCACTGCGCGATCTCGAAGAGGGATGTTCCCTTCAGGGTGTCGGTGGGGTTGTGCTGCGCCATTCTCTTCCCTCTGGGCTGTGCCTAAGCATCTTCTTTGTCCTGTTTGTAGGCCCTTTCGAAGTAGTCGATCTTGTACTCGGAGCGAGGCAGCGTGTTCGGTGGGATCAGCTTGATCACAGGTGTGAAGACGAGCCTCTCCTTGATCGTCCGCTTGAGCCGGTCTGCCAGCGCACCCGTCTCGTCGGGCGCGATCTGTTCCCCGTACTCGATCTTCAGCTCCAGATTCGTGTTGATCGCCGGCCCCGGCTCGTAGAGAACGATTCGGAATTCCCCGGTCGTCTCCGGCATGAAGGAGCAGACGACGTCTTTCACAGCGGAGGGGAAGACGTTGACCGCCTTCACCTTGAGCATGTCGTCGCTTCTCCCGAAGACGGTGAACCGGAACGAGGTTCTGCCGCAGGGACAGGGGGAGGTGAAGACCCGGACCATGTCCCGGCACCGGTAACGGATCACCGGCGTCGCCTCCCGGTCGATGGTGGTGTAAACGATCTCCCCTTCCGCACCGTCCTGCATCTCGATCGGCTCGAGCGAGACGGGGTTGATCAGCTCGGCCATCACGAGCCCCTGGCCGCAGAAGTGCATCCCCTCCGAAGCCCCGCATTCGCTCGCAAGATCCGCGGCCACGTCGGCAAGACCGTAGTAGTTTCTTGCCGCGATGCCCCACTCCTCCTCGATCCGTGTTCGGTCCTTGTCCGCCAGGGCCTCGCCGGCCAGAAAGCCTTTGGTGAACGAGAGGTCCACCGGCTCCATCTTGAGGTGCTCTCGTACGTATTCTGCCAGGAAGCTCGTTGTGGACGGCGTGGCGAACAGGATCGAAGGCTTCAGGTCGAGCACGAGCTGCATGAGCTTCTCGAGGCCTGTCGTGGCAAGGGGGGCAGGGATCACGCGAATGCCCATCGCCTCCGCCGAGACCGTCTCGGAGAGGCCCCCTACGAAAAGGGTGAAGTTGGCCGGGTTGATGAAGGAGTCTCCGGGCCGCAGGCCTCCTGTCCACGCGTGCCGGGCGAAGAGCTCCTTCCAGCTTTCCGTGTCCCTCGCGGTGAGCCCCACGTAGAGAGGCCTTCCCGTGGTGCCGCTCGTTCCCTGGATGCGAACGACCGCTTCATGTGGTGCGCACCGGTGACCGCCGAGACCGCCGACCTCGGCCTGTGTCTTTCGCAGATCATCCTTGGTCGTGAAGGGGAGCTTGACGATATCGTCCCGTGAACGGATC
The DNA here is from genome assembly GCA_028277985.1 of bacterium. Lineage (GTDB taxonomy): Bacteria > Desulfobacterota > DSWW01 > DSWW01 > DSWW01 > S015-6. The sequence continues at coordinate 17,394 of JANQFG010000037.1, forward strand.
TTGTCGGGCACTACGCCGGCTCGTTCGAACTTCTCTCTGTAGAAAGGGGATCTCTCAAAGACGTAGCCTACCTGCTCGGCGAGGATTCTGGACTCCTCGGCGCGGAGGTCCTCCGGAGACATGGTCTCGGCCGCTTCGTTCCAGTACTTGCGATCTTCCATGGGATCAATTCTCCAGGACGAACGCCCATCGGCAGCAAACCTCGTCGGGCGACTTCCGAGGGGGAAGTTTCAGGGCCTTCACCTTGATATTCGGGTCCACCGCTGCGGCCAGGGCCTCCAGGTAGGCTCCTTCCACAGGCTCACAGGTGAGCTTCTCTCTGCCCATCTTCTCCATGGCCATGAGTGAAGGGCAATCGAAGATTTCCATGGCGAGCCGGCTCGGCGAGTCCTCCACGATCCTGAGCTCCCCCATGCTCCACCACATCGGATCGTGTCGAATGATCTCCTTCAGTGCTTCGAGACCGGTGCCGTTGATGCCGAAGTTCCTGCGAATCCGTTTGACCACGACCCTTGCATACCCGACCCAGACCTCGACATCCATTTCGAGGGCCTTGTCGTAGTCCGTGGCCTTTTCCACGGCCATGAACCACAGGCCGTCCACCGCGATGGCGAGCCCGGACATGAATTTCAAGTATCGGATCGCCTCTTCCCTGGAAAGGCTGTCGAGATCCCGCATGATGTTGTCTCCTTCTCCCTTTTTGAAATCGCACGGCGGAAGCCGCCTTTAGAACAATAGAAAAAAAGCGGATTGTGTGTCAAAGTGGGCGGCATGAGGCACTCGCCGCCCATTGCGAGCGTCAGCGAGGAGATCCCCCTCGCCCAATGGCCTTCTGGGCTTGGGGGTTGCTCCGCTTCGCTCGCAATATCCGCACAGTGCGTTCAAGTGCTCGTGTGCAAGCGTGACAAGTTGCGGTCTACCATTGTCGAGGAGGAGCAAACATGCCGGACGTGAAGATCAACGACCTGACCATCCACTACGAGGTGGACGATTACACGAACCCCTGGGAGGCGTCCGAAACCATCTGGATCCAGCACGGATTCGGGCGGAGCGGCGAGTTCTGGTTTCACTGGGTCCCACCCTTGTGTGGGAGCTATCGTGTTCTCCGAGTGGATATGCGTGGACATGGGCGCTCCGGGGACCCGCCCGACAGTCACGCATGGACCGTGGATGATCTGCTCAACGACATGCGGGGCGTAAGCGATGCCCTGAACCTGGGCCCTGTCCATTACGTGGGTGAGTCGGTGGGAGGGATTCTCGGGATCGCCCTTGCCGCCCGCTGGCCCGAGCTTTTCAAGAGCCTTACCCTGGTTGCCGCGCCGCTTTCGATCCGCCCAGAAATCCAGGAGATCTTTGCCGTGGGCGAGAGTGATTGGCCCACGGCCATGGAGAAGCTCGGAGGGGACGGATGGATTCGGGGCCTGGTGGATGGTGCCGGGGCCACGCACACCGACCGCCGGGAGGCAAAAGAGGATTGGCTGCTTGCGGAGTGGGCCAAGAACCGGCCGAAGATGCTGGGCAACCTGGCCCGGCTGGCCGCAACCGTGAACGTGGAGCCCCTTCTTCCCGACGTCAGCGTTCCGACCCTGATCCTTGCGCCGGCCAAGAGCCCGATCTCGCCCCTGGACGAACAGGTCAAGATGCGCCAGACGATCCCGAACGCCGAGATCGTGACCGTAGAGGGGTCTTGGCACGAGATCTACTTCGACGACCCGGAGGCTTGCATCTCGGCCCTGCTCAAGTTCATCGGGTCTCTTGCCTGACGCTTGGCCGAAAAATTCCTAGCATTTCCAGCATGTTAGAGGGACGCCCTCCTCTGGACAGGCGGATTTCGATCCGATACTCTGAGAGTAGAATTGCTTTGCCTTGACTCCGTCTCGTTGCCGTCAGGATGGGTGCCGGGACCGTTCTTGAAGAGACCGAAGAAGAGCGGGAACATGATGAACAGGATCGTTCGCAATCACTGGCTTTGTCTTCTGCTAACGGCCGCGTGCTCGCTATTCCTTGCCGCTCCCGCGCAATCCGTCCCGAAAAAAACGTCCACCGTCATGTGCTACATGAACGGAGACAATGACTTGACCGAAGAAGTGCTTCATGCCGTCGACCGGATGGAAATGGTTGGCTCCTCCGACGAAGTCAACGTATTCGCTCTGGTGGATGGCGGATCGAGGGCCACACGGTCCTATGGTGACGACTGGACAGGGACGAAGTTCCTTCACATCTCCAGAGACGATGTCATCGGAAGATTGGGATCACGAGTCGTCGCAGACCTGGGTGAGAAAAACCTGGCGGACCCAAGCACCCTCCATGATTTTGTTGAAGCATGCCTTCGATATCCTGCAGATCGATACATCTTTCTTTTCTTCTCTCACGGAAGAGGGATCATCGACACACGCTCGCTGAGCATGCCGGGCCCCGAGAAGACCTTGAGTATCTCCCCGGATGACACCGATCGAGCCATTATGACGCACCAACAGTTCCGAGATGCGATCCATCGTGCCATGGGAGTGAATCGCTTCGATCTGATGGTGCTCTTCTCGTGTCTGACGAACATGGTGGAAGTCGGCTATTCGCTCCGGGACACGACTCGCTACCTGGTGGCCAGCGAAGATGAGATCCGACTCGTCAATCATCCTCCGGGCACATTCCAGATACGCGGCATCAAGTTCGAGCAACTCCTGGCGATGCTGCGTGACGAGCCGGATGTTTCTGCGCAGGGCCTGGGACAGGCGGTTGTAGATGCCTACATCGATCAGTACACCCGGGACATCCCGTTGCCCGGCAACGACAGAGGTTTCTCATTCAAGCGTTTTGCCGGGGGGCTTTCGCTCATCGATTGCAGCCACTACGATGCAGTCGCGGACCGCCTGGACGCGCTGGCGCGCCATATACAGAAGAAGATCGTGGATCCTTCAGATGGCAAGTCCATGCTGGAATCCTTTCGGCGCACACTGGGCAAATCACAGCGATACGGCAGCTTCATGAACCTGGAGTATTACGACCTGCAGGATTTTCTTGAGAATCTGAATCGTCAATGCCGGGATCCTGCTACGAAGCGATATTGTAGGGAAGCGATCGAGGAGATTTCCTCAAAACTGGTCGTCTATGAGAAACACACGAAGGATTGCCGATCCAATGGGGTCTCGATCTATCTCTCTCATTTCCTGATTCCTGAAAACATCTATCGATCTCACCGACAGATGTACAGGGCCTGTCTTTTCAGCCGGGAGACCGCCTGGGACGATATGATCGATCTCTTTCGAAACAGGATGAAAGAAGAGGCGTCCGGCCGCTGAATCGACGAGGTGTTTGTTCCGCGAACGCCAATGTGATCCGTCTGCTGACTTCTGGCATACTCTCCATCAAGCGAACACCAGGAAAAATTCGGTAACACAAAGACGAATCTATTTGGGAAGAATGACTGCGTCGATAACGTGTATCACCCCGTTGCTGCAAAGGATGTCCGTCTTCAAGACCTTCGCATTGTCGATGTAGACGAATCCGTGTTTCATTCCGATCTTGAACCTCTGGCCGTTAACCGTTTTGGCCATGCTCTTTCCTACAACATCTTCTGCCATCACCATTCCGGGAACGACATGGTAGGTAAGAATGCTCTGAAGCTTCGCCTTGTTCTCCGGCTTCAACAGATCCTCCAGAGTGCCCTTATGTAACTTCGCAAAGGCTTCGTCCGTCGGGGCGAAAACCGTAAACGGCCCTTCGCTCTTCAGAGTGTCCACCAGATCGGCGGCTTTCACCGCAGCTACCAGCGTGTTGAAAGACCCCGCCGATACGGCGGTGTCTACAATGTCTTTCGCCTTGTCGCAGTTATGCGCATATACGTTCAACGCCATGCCCAACACCAGCACCATGGCAATAGCTCCCAACTTTTTCATTCCTTTTTCCTCCTGATCGAAGTCACGCATATATGTGAAGGTGTTCGCTTGATTGAGAGTACGTGAGAAGCCGATACCGCTCTTTCTTTCTAATGGGATGCGTTCAGCTAACCTTCGGCTCTGCAGGCTGGATGGTAAACGAATGGTAGTGAATCGGTAGTGTCAAATTACCAAAATCGGGTCGAAATGCGTCGAAATTCGGGTCGGACCAAGCCAACTGCTCAATCATAATAGGAAAAGAAGGCAAAGGGGCGTGAATATGCGCCTTAGAGGTCACCTCTTGCGGTCGAGAAACGGCTCTAACCGGGAAACGAGTGAATGGGATAAGGCTGGCCGACCCGATCGAATCCCGGATGATTCAATCGGTGAGAAGTCTGGAGAGATGGCGATCCAATAGCCGGATTTGCCTTTTGGGTGGAAAGCGACGGGGTTCGAGTGTGGCCTGAACAATGATCCCGTCGAAGATGGATGCGAGTGTTTCGGCTTCATCCCTGGCCACGAGGTCGGCCCGGAACAACCCGCTTCTCTGGCCGTCCAGGATGAGTCGCTTCATGCCTTTTCTCCACCAATCGTAGAATTCCTTCTGTACTTCCGCCATCGAAGGATCCGTAGCCGCGCAACCCCAGAAGGTGATCCAAATCTGGCTCTCCTTGCGACGCTCGGCGTCCAGGGGCAGACCTGCGGCCAGCATTTCGCGCAACGCTTTGTACGGGGTCAGGCCACTCTCCACCCTCCGGGATCGGGCAATCGCACGGCTCAGGGCAAGCTTGTACGCAAAGACGAGCAGTTCCTTCTTGTTGCTGAAATAGTGAGAAAAGGCACCCTTTGACCAGCCCGTTTCCTTCGCAATTTCCCGTGTCGTCGTGCCATCGATTCCCTTCTTTCTGATCACACGCCACGTGGCCTCCGCGAGCTCCTCGCGCTTGGATTGGTGGTCAACAACTTTCGGCATTCCTCACAACTCCCCTGTCATTCATGGGTTCTCAATTGTCTCAAAAGGGTCCGGAGGTTCTCGCACGCCCGGCAGTCCTCATCATACGACCCACTCCCCAATTTGCAAGTGTGTGCGTCGCCCTTGTTCCTTCGGAAGCGTTCGCCCAAATCTTTTCTAGTTTTCTTCTTGACAGGGTCCGATGTACCACCTATTATTTTGGTCGATCGCCCGGTTTAAATAAAAAGGGACCCATGGAACAAGGAACCAGGGTTCCACAGCGGACGGAGGTGAGCCCGAATGATAATAGACTTGCACGTGCACCTTTACAACGAAGGCTGGGTGCCCGGTTCCTGGATGAATGCAATCGGCCGAGCCCTTTCGGCATACATGGGAAAGGACACGGGCGATTTTCCGGATCCGGGACAGCTCACCGCGGAATATGCCGACCAAATGAGAGACGAGACAGGAGACAAGCTCATCGACGACATGGACGAGGCGGGCGTGGATGTTTCGGTGATCTTCCCTTTGGACTACGCTCTGGGGGCGGATGAGCCTCCCAGTGGAACACCGGAATGCATACCCATCGCCGATCAGAACCGCATTTTCGGCGAAATAGCAGAGAAACATGGGGAGCGCCTGGTTCATTTCGTGATGGTCGATCCCCGGCGGAAGGGCGCGATCTCCATTCTGGAACAAGGAGTGACCAAACAAGGCGCCCGCGGGCTCAAGTTGCATCCTACAACCGGCTTCTATCCGGACGATCCGGTTTGCCATCCGTTTTATGAGAAGGCATTGGAGCTGAATGTGCCCGTTATGTTTCACACTGGAACGCAGCCTGCGCCGTTGAAGGCGAAGTATGCACAGCCTGTCTTCATAGACAGCGTAGCCGCGGACTTCCCGGATCTCAAGATCATCATGGCACATGTCGGCCATTGCTGGTGGGAAGAGGCACTCACGCTCGCTGGAACCAAACCAAATCTCTCCGTTGAATTCAGCGGGTGGCAGCGGGAGTTCCTGATCGATCCGAACAGATTCTATGCGATGCTGCGTCATGCATTGGATGTGATCGGCCCGTGGCGCGTGATGTATGGGACCGACAATCCCTACCTGAAACTCGCGATGTCGTCGAAAGAGTGGGTCGCGGCGCTAAGAGATGCGCCCAACTCGGACTTCTCCTTCAGCAAAGAAGAGATGGATATCGTCCTGGGGGCCGCGGCCAGGCGTCTGCTCAAGCTCCCGTGATTGACACAAGAGAAGGCCCGTTCGCCTCAAGGGGGTCCTTCGCTGCTACCGGGCAGCGGGCTGCCCCTGGGAACGCCGCTCGAGCAGATAGACCCCGGCCACGGTGAGGATGGGAAGCACGAGGCTCAGCAGGACGACACAGATCAGGAGGTGGCCGAGCTCATCGTACTGGCCCCGTTCGATCACGAAGATCTTGTTCACGTACTTCGTTGCTAGGCTGCTGGCAGACAAGGCGAGGTTGGTAAAGGCGGCCATTACGGCAAAATAGGTCGCCTTCTGGTGCCGCGGCGCTTCCCTGGCGATCCATGCGAGCATCGGGATCATGGCGACCTGTCCCATGGGGGAGTCGGCCATCGTATCGATGATCGCGATCGTGCGTGCCCCGAAGCCGAAGACAGCCTCTGTCCATTCATGAAATCCATAGTACATGGCGACATACGGCAGGGACATCACCGTTCCGTACAAGGACAGGAAGACCACGACATAAGGAACCGAACGTCGGCCCATCCAGCTCCGCAGGGCAATCATCCCGACAATGACCAGGATCGCCGAGATCTGGCGCAGGGTGCCGAAGAAGGCCTCATCGAAACCGAGTACATCGATCTGCCACCAGCCGGCACCCGCACCCGGGGTGGGCATGGCCCGGAAGATAAACACGATGATCGCGATACCGAGGATTTCTCTCCTCTTGTCCACGCCCATTTCCCGAAGAAGCTGGAGCATCAGAAAGACGATGATTCCCAGGGAGCCGAAAAGAATGATTTCCTGTTTCAGAACCAGATCCGACAGCCCCACCAGCAGGGTCACGGCCACAAAGACGGCGCTCCCACCCAGGATGTACCAGTTCGGCGAAGGCTTCTCGTCCCGGGGATGAAGCATCCCCTGAATCTCATCCTCTTCGAATCCCTGCCGTCGGAGGTGCCTTCTTCTTCGCCGGTTCATTACGTCTCCGAGGGTTACCCCCATCACGGACACCAGGGGGATGACCAGGGAGATCTTGTACATCAGATCGTAGGAGAAAACCGTAGCGAGCCAACCACCCAATCCGGCGACCAGGGCACTGCCGCCCACGATGGCGATGCGGCCGAGGGTCTGCATGGTCACGTGCATCCGTTGGAGATCCTCCCTCGGGATCTCCGACCCGTCGTCACGAACCGGAGGCACGGCCTCCACGGTCATGGCGTCGGCCACCACGTCCTGGAGCATGAAGCCGATGGGTGCGAGCAAGACGGAGAGGATGTACCAGACGTCCACGGGCAGGATGCCGGCCATTCTTTCCGTGTAACCCGTGAGCCCCACCATGATCATGAGGCTGGAAGCCATCAGGGTGGCACCCACATAGACAAACCCTGATTTCCAGCGCCAGGCAAGATCGACCAGGTGTCCCACGGGCATCTTCAGAGCCCAGGGCATGCCGGCCCAGAAACCCAGGCCGGCCAGGAAAGCGGCGCTGAGGCCGAGCTCCTCCTTGACGAAGAAGGATTCGATGATCCCGGTGAAGCTGGAGACCCCTGCCGCGAAGTAGACCATCAAGGGGGGCAGGTAGCTGAGCCGGAATTCACGAAAGATGCCGAAGAAGTCGTTCTTGAGCCAGTGCCAAAGTGCACGCATTCCGGACCTCTGATCCTGCCTTGCGGTGTTTTGTCCGTGATCGAGATTCTGCAACTATCTCGTTCCGGGTCTGTGCTTGTCAAGGGCTGGCGGAAGGGCACAATAAGGTGTCAGGTATGAGGTTTTAGGTATTAGCACCCCGCCACTCCGCCATGACGATACTTTCGGGGGAAGGTGGTGGGCTAATGGCTCAGACCTTATACCTAACGGCCAGGCTCAAAGAGTACGGAAGACCGGATACTCACTGCGATTGCTGGGAAGGGTCCGGGTGGGCGGCTTGCCGGGAAGCAAGATAGGCCTTGAAGAATCTTCGAACCCGTTCGAATTCGGACCGGATTTCGGAAAGCAGCTCGGGACCCTCTCCGGGAGCATCTCCGCTTGCGAACTCCTCGAGCCTCCGAGCGATCTCCTGCATCCCCTTGGCTCCCGCATTTGCGCTTGCGCCCTTGATCGAGTGTGCCCGGTTTTCCACGTCTTCCCTCAGGTCCTCGTGGATGGAGGACTCGAGTGCTTTGAGGCTTTGTTCGGTCGTCGATACGTAGGATTCGATCAGGTCCCTCTCGAAGGCGATGTCTCCGTCGGCGATCGCCTGGATTCGCTGGATGTGAACAGGCTTGCCCTGGCCGGGCGCACCGTCGGGAGAAAGCAACGCTGCAGACGGCTCGGTCGTGAGGACCTTCTCCAGGACTTCGTTCAGGGCGAGGGCAGTCACCGGTTTGCTCAAATAATCGTTCATGCCCGCCTCGAGGCATCTCTCCCGGTCGCCTTTCAATGCATGGGCCGTCATGGCGATGATCGGGATGTCGTGCCGAAGCACACGCGAATCAGGATCACGAATCAACTCCGTTGCCTCGAATCCGTTCATGTCCGGCATCTGTACGTCCATCAGGACAAGGTCATAGGGGATCGTCTCGAGGGCGGAGACCGCCTCCCGGCCATTCGCCACGGCGTCGGCACGATACCCGAGCTTCTGTAGAATGCGCAGGGCCACCTTCTGGTTCACCACGTTGTCCTCGGCCAGGAGGATGCGCACCCTGCGCTTCTTCTCCTCCCGCAGGGTGTGCCGGGTGATGATGGGGCGATCTCTCATGCCGGGATCTGCCGGCGCTACACCCAGGACCGTGACGAGGCAATCATAGAGCTGTGATATCTTGATCGGCTTCGTGAGGTATGCGGCAAAGCCGATTTGCTGCAATTGCGCGGTTTCACCTCGGCTTCCCAGAGAAGTGAGCATGACGAGCCGGGTGTCCCAAATATCAGGGTCCTGCTTGATCTGCTGTCCCAGGGTCTTGCCATCCATGCCGGGCATCTGCATATCGACCAGGGCGATTCGAAAGGGGTCCCGGTCCACGGAAGCCTTGCGAAGCGCCTCCAGGGCCTTCTCGCCGTCCCCTGCCTCTTCGAAACGACAGCCCCAGGAGCGGAGCATCTCTCGAAACACCAACCGGTTGGTCGCGTGGTCGTCGACGACGAGGATCCGCGCCTCTCGGATGTCTTCGGGCAGAATCTTTTCAGGCGGGCGCGCCTTCGCCTGTTTCTCCAGATCGAGGGTGAACCAGAACTTTGAACCCATTCCCTCCTTGCTCTCGAACCCGATCTGGCCGCCCATGATCCGCACCAGCTGCTGGGAGATGGCAAGCCCGAGCCCCGTTCCTCCGTATTTGCGCGTGATCGAAGCGTCCACCTGCGAGAAGGACTTGAACAGGCGGTCCCGTCGGTCCTCAGGGATGCCGATTCCGGTATCGATTACCGAGAAGCGAACGAGTGCGTGGCTCTCCGCCTCTTCATCCACGGCGACTCGGATATGCACCTCACCCTGCTCCGTGAATTTGATTGCGTTGCCGGTCAGGTTGATCAGGATCTGTCGGAGACGTCCCGGATCTCCCTTTACCAGGGCGGGAACGTCCGGATGGATCAGAATCGAAAACTCGAGGTCCTTGTCATGGGCCCGCATGGCCAACATGTCGGCCACGTCTTCGACCGTGGTTCTCAGATCGAAGTCGAGGACCTCCAGGTCGAGCTGCCCCGCCTCGATCTTGGAGAAGTCCAGGATATCGTTGATCAGGCTCAAGAGCGTATCCGCCGAGGAATGAATCGTTCGCGCGTACTCCTGCTGCTCCGGCGAAAGATCGGTCTCCATGAGCAACCCGGTCATCCCGATCACGCCGTTCATGGGTGTACGAATCTCGTGGCTCATGTTGGCCAGGAACTCGCTCTTGGCCACATTGGCGACTTCCGCCTTCAGGGCGAGCAGGTTCGCATGCTGGATCGCCTGCTCGAGCTGGCTGTTCGTCTTCCCCATCTCCTGATGGGCCTCCAGAAGCTCTATCTCCGCCTGCTTCCGTTCGGTGATGTCACGGGCAAAGGCGCAGTTGTATTCCTTGCCCTCGAATTGCATGTGATTGAGGGTAAGCTCTACGGGGAAGGTCCGGCCCGTCCTGGTGCGGTGGTGCGATTCGAGCATGAAGGAGCCTCTTTCGCGAAGCTCGTTCCAGTGTGTGGGCCAGACTTCAGGGGGGAAGTCGGGGTCGATGTCATGGACGGTCATTGTGAGGAGCTCGTCCGGGGAATAGCCCAGACATTTGCAGGCAGCTTCATTGACGTAAATGAAACGGGCATTACTGTCCATCCAATAGACCGGGTCGGCAGCGTGATCGACCGAGAACTGGGTGAACCGCAACACCTCTTCGGCCCGGTTTCGCTCGGTGACGTCCCGAGAGTTGAGGACGATGCCCTCGATGGCCGGATCATCCAGAAAGCTCTTGCCTACGATCTGTATGTTTCGCCAGGAGCCGTTCTTGTGCAGTATGCGGCACTCGGAAGAGATGGTCTTGCCGGTCTTTGCCGCTTGCACGAACGCATCGAGGAGACGCTCCCTGTCTTCGGAATGGATGACGTCAAAGGCGCTCTTGCCGGCCAGGTCTTCCGGCAGGTACCCGAGGATGCGTTCGATCGAGGGGCTGACGTAGCGTCTGCTGCCGTCGCGGTTCAGGATCGAGATGATATCGGATCCGTTCTCCACCATCGACCGAAAACGTCTCTCACTTTCGGAGAGCCCTTCTAGGGACTTCTCCAGGTCCCGGGTCTTCCGTTGAACCAGGTCCTCCATCCTCGTTCGGTACCTGTTCACCTCTTCGGCCGCAGCGATCATGCTCTGGTTGAGCAGGATGAATTCCTTGTCCAGGCTTCCGGAGAAGACAAAGCCGGATCCGCCGGACGCCAGATCCTGCGAGGCGGTCCTGGCTTCCTCGATGGACCGGAAGATCGAGGTGAAATAGAGGCCCACGAGAAAGCTGCAGATCAACATGCTCAGGATCGAAAACAGGGTGATGATCGCGCTTTCGCCAGGGTCCTCGTGGGACCCGAGGGTGAAGGAGTTGATTACGACGAGGGTGATCAACATGAAGACCACGAAAGAGGCGAATTTCCCCTTGAGAGAGAAGAGGGGGGCCTCTTCGAATTTCTGTCCGAGTTGATGGATCTTCTTCTTTACCTGGGATCGCAGGGACAGGGTCAGGAAGTCCGAGATTACGTAGGTGATATACAGATAGACGAGGATAGCGATCAAGCCCGCCCGAATGCCCAGGAAGACCTGCTCGAGATTTGCACCGTGGAGTGCAACCACCGAGAGGATTCCCGATAGAAGGGAAAGGCCGAAGACGGCGGCGGCCACCGTGTTCCAGAGAGGGAATTTGGACAAGGCGTGCAACAGGTCGGGCAGCCCCTCGGAAGAGAGGGAAGGGGACATATCCATGCCGCGCACCTGGTCGTTGATGATCCGGAGCCTTTTGAGTTCCCGCCTGACCCCGAAGGTCCTGAGGAGGCCGAAGCAGACATAGTGGGTGAGCGACGAGAGTGCTAGCAGCGCGAACAGCGCATAGACGATCCGGTTGGGGAGAATGTCCAGGATCAGGAGGTCTTTTCGAATGTACAGGTAGCCATAGAAGTAGAGATACCCGTACAGGGACGCTATCTGTCCACCCATGATGCTTAGGAACGCCACGGCAAAGGTGTAGCAAGTCGATCTTGCCAGCCAGGCGAAGGCTCTCATGGACTACCCCTTCTTTTCTACAAAACGTAGTTTATCCCGCAGGGGTTTCACCCCCTCTTCATCGGAACAAAATTCGGGGTTCATGAGTTTTTCTGGAAGAAAATCAGGCTTGTGCAGAGAGGGCCAGCAGGCGGTCCGCCAGCTCGATCACATACCCTTTGCCCTTGTCGCCTTCCTCGAGGGCCTGGGTCCAGCGCTGGGGAAGGGCTTCGGCCCCATGGTAGGCACCGGCTACGGCGCCGGCCATGGCGCCGATGGTGTCTGTATCTCCTCCGAGGTTTACGGCTCGGATGATTGCCGACTCCGGGTCTTGGGGGCAGGACAGGACCGCCCAGAGGGCAGAGGATACGGAGCAGGAGGCCTGGGCGCTCGTTCCAAGATGGACCGCAGCCTCCTCCGGGGATGCCCGAAGGTTCTGCGCGATCCAGCCGATAGCATCCACAAATTCTTCTGGGCCGGCAAGTTTGAGGTTTTTCAGGAAGGAGTCGGCATCCAATTCCACGTCCTGCTCCCTGCTCTTGATCGCCCAGCGAATAGCGATTGCCTGAATGCAGGCCCCTATTCTGCCGATCGGGTGGGTATGTCCCGTGATCGCCGCCTGCTGCGCGGCAGCCCGGACCATTGCCTCGGAATCTGCATAGAACGCGAGGGCGATCGGCGCCACCCGCATGGCGGCCCCGTTCGCATAGGAGCCCCCTGGCACCTCGTGCGCCTTGGTGGCATCTTGCCATGGAGCCCCGTCGCGAATGGCCGAGAGGATCTTCTGAGCATTTCCTCCGTAGCCGCGATCCGGATTGAAGTTCTCGCCAAAGCGTGCAGCCACGCGATGTGCGTCCAACCTCCCCGGAGTATCCAAAAGGGCCTCGGCGAGGCCGATCATCATCTCCGTGTCGTCGGTGTACGTACCGCGCCCGAGCCGCGCGGGGAGCATCTCCGTCACCACGTCGAATCGAGCCCGGATCACGGAATTGGACATGCCTTCGACCGGCATGCCCAGGGCGTCACCGACCATTGTGCCGAGCAGGGCGCCCCGGAAGCACTGCATCAATCGTTCTCTGGCTGGTTCGTTCGTCAAGATGGGCCCCTCTTACGCAGACTAGAGTTCTTTCTACTATCACAAATCGTCACAAAGTCCTAGATCTGCTAGAATGGAAGTGAAAAATGTCTCTCATTTCTCCCTCTTTCCGGAGGGGGATGCAGAATATCCCCGCTCGAGGTAAACGCGATGCGCTGTTTCTCTGCAAGAGGTGCTTGGGTCCGGATTGTCCGGGCCGTAGTTCCGATGACCGGGCTGTTTTTCGCCGTGTATGGAGGAGTCGCCTGGCCCATCAGCATGATCGAAGAAGCAGGCGAACAACTCAAAAGGACTCTCGCACAGCCGCAACGAGAGGGAGTGTCCTTCTGCAGGAAGGAGGCTCTGTGCGGGCAGGCCGTGCTTTCCCGTTTCTACCAGGAGCGCGACTTCCGGCCCGCCTGGTCGGGCCCGGAAGGTCGTTTCGAGCTGGCAGAGGCCCTCGTTGCCTCCATAAAAAAGTCCTCCCTCGAGGGTCTGAGGCCGGATGCCTATCATCTGGGGACGATCGAGACTCTGCTTCCGGCTGTCGGACGGGAGCGGGCCGCGGGACGGCCGTTGGAGCCGGAGGTCGTGGCCGATCTCGACCTGCTGCTTACAGACGCCTTTCTCATCTACGGGTCCCACATGTTGTCAGGACGGGTGGATCCGGAAACCGTTCACTCAAGATGGATCGTTCGAAGCCGCGAGGGGGACCTGGCCGAAGTCTTGCGGGCCGCTCTGGATAGCAAGGAGGTGGGTAAGGCTTTGAAGGGGCTCCTGCCCGCCTACCCCAAGTATGCAACACTCCGACAGGCCCTGCTGGAACACAGAGCGATCGCAGAAAAAGGAGGATGGCCCTCCGTTCCGGAGGGAGCCACGCTGCACAAGGAAGACCGTGATCCGCGCGTTTCCGCCTTGCGCGCTCGCCTCTCGGTATCTGGAGATCTGACCGAAGCCCAGGGGGCGGATTCGGAGGTCATGGATGAGGTCGTGGATCGAGCGGTTCGTCGGTTTCAAACCAGACACGGGCTCACGGTGGACGGCGTGGTCGGCCCGGCCACCCTGGCGGCGCTCAATGTCCCGGCAGAGGACCGGGTGCAGCAGATCGAGCTCAACATGGAACGATGGCGCTGGCTCCCCGAGGATCTTGGTACAAGATACATTCTTGTGAACACGGCCGATTTCTCGCTGGAGGTCGTCGACGAGGGGGAAAGGGTGCTCGCCATGCGTGTGGTTGCCGGCAAGAAGGCGAGGCGTACCCCGGTCCTGAGCGGCGCGATGACGTACCTCGTCCTGAATCCCTACTGGAACATTCCACACAAGCTTGCCGTCCGTGACATCCTGCCCAAGGTCTTCGAGGACCCGGGCTATTTGGATCGTCAGGGGATTCGTGTCTTCGAGAACTGGGAGGATTCTGCGCAGGAGCTGCCGCATTCAACGATCGACTGGTTCATCATCACCCCTCAGAACCTCACTTATAAATTCCGCCAGGATCCAGGGCCCCGGAATGCTCTCGGGCGGGTGAAATTCATGTTTCCGAACAAGTTCGCGGTCTACCTTCACGACACACCTTCGCGGTACATGTTCACTCGAAGCCGACGTGATTTCAGCTCGGGGTGTATACGCGTCGAAAAGCCGATCGACCTGGCAGCCTACGTGCTCGAGGGCGACCCGAACTGGACGAGGGAGGCAATCCTTTCAGGAATCGAAGAAGGGACGAACAGAAACGTGTGGCTGCCGGAAGCGATTCCCGTGCATGTCCTCTACTGGACCGCTTGGGTCGACCGTGAGGGGTCGGTCTGCTTTCGCCGTGATGTGTACGGTCGGGATGGGCCGTTGGCCAGGGCGCTCGAGGAAGGGCCGCACCGCTACCAGTAACGGATACGCCCCACGTCGATGTGGACGAAGTTCGGTCCCCGGTAGGTACCCACGCCCCCGCCCTTGAGGTCGATCGCTGCGCGACGCAGCGTGGAAAGGTCGCACCCCGGCAGACGGATGTCCAGGGCCTTCCCTTGGAGATGAAGGCTCTTGCTGGCCACGCCGTTGCCGTTAGCGCGGAGGATTGCGTTCGTCTTTGGAGAACGGTATCCGGAGATCACGTGGAAGGGGCCCCGAACACCTAGAGATTTGCCAAGGGCGTGCGCGAGATCCAGAAGCCGGGTGTCGATCGGCTTGACCTCACCCGTCCTGTGGTCCCGCAGGATGTGGTCGATTTCGGCCAGGGCCTGCTTCCTGTATTTCCCCTGGGCCCAGTAAACCACGTCCAGCTTCTCAGCCGTGTGGGTGTTGTAAAAGGCGAGTGACCTTTCCGGCGTCCAGATTTCCTGAACGGCCGCAATGGCCCGGCCCGGGATAGCTGCCGAGAGTAGGCCCACCGTGCCGAACTTTAGAAAGCGTCGTCGGCTTATCTGACGCTCTTGGGAAACGATATCGTAATCCGCTCGCTGCATCGTCCGGTTGTCTTTCTTCCTAAGCCTTTGAAAAACTGGCAGATTCGTTTCGCTCAGGATTTCCGTAATCCTGGCAAGGGTAGCCTTCGAGTAGAAAGAAAGCAAGAAGCATGCCCCTGTCCCCAATTGCGGGCGCTACACAATGGCGATACTCATCGCTGAAATTTGCGGATAAGCCCCAGGAACTCGGGCGTTCCGGCCATTTCGGTCAGGAAGGCCTTCTCAGTCGCAAGGTGGGTGAGGAGATCCGCATTCTGGGAGGAATACATCATCGCCTTGATGGCGGCGGCCGCCTTGGGCGGGACTGCGGCGATCCTTTCCGCCAGGGCCTGGGTGTCTTCCAGAAAGGTCTCTTCAGGGAAGAACTTGCTGACCATGCCGAACTTCTCTGCTTCCTGCTCGCGGATCGGTTCCCCCGTGAGGGCGATTTCCAGGGCCCTTGAGATTCCAACCATTTTCGGAAGGAAATAGTTCACTCCCCCATCGCCGGTCAGCCCGATGAGGGAGTAAGCATAGTGAAGCCGAAGCGTTTCGGTGGCCACCCGGATGTCGCATGCGAGGGCCAGGGCCGTTCCGTAGCCGGCCGCAAGTTGGTTGATCGCCGCAATGACCGGCTTGTCCGCCTGCCGGATCTCGGCGATCGCCTTGTGCGCGATCGTGGCCATGATGTCGATGCGCCTGGCCGGGTCAGGGTCGGTTCCGGGTTCGGTCACATCCGCCCCCACCGAGAAGGCCCGTCCCTTTCCCGTGAGCACCACGACCCGGGTCGTCTCGTCACCCAGAGCCTGGCAGAGGGCATCCAGAGCCTCTTTGCCGAGCTCGGTGCTGAAGGCATTCAGTACGTCGGGCCGATTGAGGATCACCCACGACACAGGGCCCTTGGTCTCACGGATCACTTGCTTGGAAGACATTGCGACTCCTGTGTCACTCGTTTGAGTACTGCTCGACCAGAACGAACTTGGTCACCTTGCCGGTGGGGGTCCTCGGAAGGGGGCCGTCCGTCCAGATGATCTTCTTGGGCACCTTGAAGCCCGCGATCCTCTCCTTGCAGTAGCTGGTCAGGTCGTCCTCGGTGACCGATGCTTCCGGTGCCTTGACCACCACACCTGTAACCATCTCGCCCCACGTCTCGTGCGGCAGCCCTATGACCGCGCAGTCCGCCACGCCGGGATGGCTGAGTAACGTCGACTCCACCTCCACGGCGAACACGTTCTGACCTCCGGAGATGATCATGTCCTTGACCCTGCCCGAAAGGTACAGGAACCCTTCTTCATCGAACCTTCCCAGGTCTCCGGTGTGGACCCACCCGTCCCGGAAGACCTCCCGGGTCTTCTCTTCATTCTGAAAATAGCCGGCCGTGGCGGTCGGCACCCTGCCGATGATCTCTCCCACCTCACCGACCGGGACGTCCTTGCCCTGGGCGTCGACGATGCGCACCTCGGCGGAGAAGATGACCTGTCCCACGGAGTCCGGTTTCTTTTCCTTTTCCTCGGGCCCGAGCTGTGTGAGGATCCCGGTTTCCTGGAGGCCGTAGTACTCGTAGATGTTCGGGCAGATCCTCTTCTTGACCTCCTCCTGAAGGCTCGGGGCGAGGGGGGCTGCAGCGAAGACCAGCGCACGGAGCGAGCTCAGGTCGCGTTCCTCTACGTCGGGAAAGGAGAGTGCGAAACTGGCCATGGTAGGGACCCAGTTGGAGATCGTCACCTTTTCGGACTCGATCAGCTCGAGCATCTTCTGGGCCTGGAACTGGTGGATCACGTTCCGGGCTCCCGTGTACATGCCGATGCCGCACCAGGCGAAGCCGACCCTTCCGAAGATCGGGAAGGCGGTCAGGATCACATCCTTGCGGGTCACGTCATGAATCATCGCCATGATCAGGGCGTTCGCGTTGTTGTAGTGGGTCAGGAAATAGCCTTTGGGCAGGCCCGTCGTTCCGGATGTAAGGTTGAGATACTGGATATCCTCTTCGGAGGTCTCTACCGCCGGTTCCTCGGGAGAGGCGCGGCTTGCGAGCTCCTCGTAACCCGTGGCGAATCCGGGAAGCTCCTCTCCCATGCCCACGAAATGGGCAACGCCGGGGAGGGCCTCCCGTACCTGGCCTGCCACTTCGGAGAACCACGGATCGAACAGGAGCGCCTGGGCCCCGCAGTGTTTCATCAATTCGATCATTTCCGCCGGGGCCAGTCGATAGTTCAGCGGAATGCCGATGATGCCCGCCTTGGCCAGGGCAAAGTAGATCTCCACGATCTCGGCCCGGTTCGTACAGAGAAAGGCGGCCACGTCCCCTTTCTTCAAGCCCATGGACATGAGCCCGTTGGCCAGACCGTTTGCGCGCCGATTGACTTCCCGGAAGGAGAAACGCCGCCCTGTGGAAGAACAGAAGATCGCCTCGCGGTCGCCGTAGCGTACAGCTGCAACACGGGCGATGTTGCCAACGGTCAGCGTTCCGGTCGCTTTCTGTGTCACCGCCTTCCCTCCTCTCGTTCCTCTCTTGCGAATTTGGGTGCAGCCACCCAGTACGCACCAGAATCGCATTTAAATTGGGGACAGCCACTCATTTCTCTCTCGTTGGAAATGGGTGGCTGTCCCCGATGGGTAGGATCCTTACCTAGGAATGATGGGCAATTCCACGTGAGACGGGTACGCGTCTGTCCGATGCAAGGTCATCGTCGTAGGCGGTGCCTCGGCAGGATCTCCGCCGGGCGCCAGGCCCGGGTTCAACTCGAAGTTCTCGTGGTCCGCACCGGCGATGGCGATCCGGATCTTGTGGCCCTCCTTGAAGACCCAGGAGACGGGCACCATCTCGAATCGGAGATTCAAAGGGGTGTCGGAACTCAGGGCGCCGTCGACCCACTGCGACTCCTTGTATCCGTGCCAGGGCAACTCGGGCTTCACGTCCAAGACGCCCGCCACCCTGTCGTCGTCCTCGTAGAGCCGGTGCCATCCTGCCCTGAGCTGACCCTCTGCCACATAGATCGATTCCCCTTGCGGGTCCACATCGCAGAGGTAGACGAAGACATCGCCGTACCGCTGGTTCGAGGTGACCCACACGTCCACGATCGGGTGGCCCGTTACTTCCGTGTCCCCTGAGAGGGGCCCGGTTTCGTAGACGAGGCATTGCGCGTCCTTGTCGGTCCTCATCATCAGGGCGTCCGGATAGCCGATCATGATCCACCGGTCCGAGACCGTGGAGCCGTAACTGGAACGGTGCGTGAAGTCCACATCGTAGTCGTCCGTACCGTCTGCCGTTCTCGTCGTGGCGAGGCCGCTTCCCTGATCGAGATAGTAATGGGTCATCACCTGTCGTGCGAGAGGCCATTCGTTTTCGGCTCGCCAACCGTCGTTCGCCACGTAGATGTAGACCGGAGGCTCTCTGTCGATTCCGTTGTCGATGCCCTTGAGGTACCGGTCGTAGAACCGCAGCCGCTCTATGTTGTTCTGCTCCTGGAAGTTTCCGGAGTAGGAGAAGTAATCGAGGTAGGCGTCCGGGATGCCCTGATGGTATCCAGGCCCGATGATCAGCTTGCTCGGGACCATTTCGTGGGAGCTCGCGTAGGTCATGGGCGCGCCCTTGCAGAAGGCATCGTACCAGCGGCCGATGTGGTAGATCGCGATCCCGGAGCCCTTGATCTCGTTCATCATGTATCCCGGGCTCCCGTCGAGAAAGGTGAGGGTCTCATAGGGGGGAAGGAAGTGGCTGTCGAAGTAGGACATCGCATCGGCAATCTGCTGGAAGACCGGGTTGAAAAGATGCTCGACGGTGGCCCAGAAATACTTGTGCTGGGACCGCTTTACCCCGTCCGGATAGTGGATCCCGAAGGGTGGGATGATGAAGTCATCGAAGAACATCGACGGATCCCCCTGGTCGCTCCTCGGAACCTCGTCCGCGAACTCACCGTCCCCGTCCTCATCAAAGGCGGGCGCCGCCGGCATCAGGCCGAAATCCGGGTACTGAACATTCATATTGAAGGCCTGGAGGAGTTGACTGTAGCTCGAGATCCAGTTGATGGCGGCGATCCCTCCCGGACGGAAGCCTTCGGTGTATCCCTCGGTCAGGATGACCTCCGGTGTGATGCACTTGAGCGCGGCCGGCAGGTTCCGCGCCGTGGCGAACTGGCTCCATCCCACATACGACCCCCCTGTCATGCCCACGTTTCCATCACACCAGGACTGTGCCGCCATCCAGTCGACGAGCTCCTTTCCATCGCGACCGAGGACGGGCGTGAAAGGGCCCTGTTCCCCGGTGGCGGCCCCGGTGCCGCGCATGTCCGCTGCCACAAGGGCGTACCCGTGAGACAGCATGAGCTCACCCAGCGAGGTCATCGAGAAATCGCTGGTCACCTCACCCGTGGCAGGATCGACCTGTGCTCTATCGTAGGGGGTGTAGGTGAAGACCACGGGGAAGGAATCCCGGTTCGGGCCTCCGGCGGGCAGGAAGACGTCCACGGCAAGCTGAGTGCCGTCGGACACGGTCAGGTACTGGGTCTGTTTCGTGAAGCTTGAGTATTCGGGAGAACTGAAACCGGAGTAGGTGAAGGGCGCGCATACCTTCTCCGCCCCCTCGTTCCCCACTCCGGGTTCGTCGTCACTTCCGCACTGAATCGAAACGAGGGCGAGCGCAACCGCTACGACGGCAAACCTGGTTGAAGGGTTCTGCAGTGAGATCTTCATCGGCATCTCCTTCTGTCAGTCCGTGTTCCGAAAGATAGGGGCCGGCGTCCACCGCTCCTGCAGGATTACCTCGCCTGCATCCTGATTGCACCGTCCAGCCGGATGACCTCTCCGTTCAGCATCGGGTTCTCGACGATGTGCCTGGCCAGGATGGCGAACTCTTCCGGTTTACCCAGTCGGCTTGGGAAGGGGACCATCTGACCCAGTGAATCCAGCACCTTTTCCGGCAGCCCCATCAGCAGGGGGGTGAGAAACAGGCCAGGGGCGATCGTCATCACCCGGATACCGAGCTGTGCGAACTCACGGGCGATGGGGAGGGTCATTCCGTTGATCCCCGCCTTGGACGCGCTGTAAGACGCCTGCCCGATTTGTCCCTCGGTAGAGGCCGCGGATGACGTGTTGATCACTACGCCCCGTTCCCCCTCCTCGTTCGGGGTGTTCTTCGCCATCTGCTCTGCTGCGAGCCGGATCACGTTCACCGTGCCGATCAGGTTGATCTGGACGACCCGGTTAAAAACGTCCAGGGCTATCGGCCCCTCCTTGCCGAGGATTTTGCAGGGATCCCCGATCCCGGCGCAATTGACGTCCGCATGGATCGCTCCGAAGGAATCCATCGTCTTGTCGATCGCAGCCTGCACGCTCGCCTCATCGGTCACGTTCGTCTTGCAGAAGACGGCATCCTTCCCCAGCTCCGAAGCGAGCTGTTCGCCCCTCTCCTCGTTCAGGTCCAGGATGGAGACCCGGGCGCCACCCTCGGCCAGGGCACGGACCGTCGCTTCCCCCAACCCCGAAGCTCCACCTGTAACAACCGCCACGACATCGCTCGTTTTCATCTTTCCTTCTCCTTTCATCTGCTGGTTTGGTCAGTTCGAGGGAACCCGTATCGGCCGAGACCGCCATTGGTTCCATGTGGTCAGGGCTGCCTTCGGCTGCCCATCGTAGTCGAGCACACCCATGGATCCCCACATCAGCCATGCCGGGAGCAGGCCGATCTCTTCCAGAGCATCGTAAAGGACGCACCACGGATCGGGAGCACTGCAGGGACAGGACGTGAGGATTGGATCGAAAAGGTAATCGCGCAAGGACCACCAGACAACCAGGTCGGAGCCCATCTGATCCGCCTTCTCGAACAGGTACTCCATGTATTGCACGTGGAGGGAATCGGATGACTGCGTGATCGTTTGGCAGGGGCCGTTCGGGTAGGGCACCGGCACGGTAACGGGATGGTTGTTCCAGCCGGTTTCCCCGAACACCACCTGTTCCCCTGTCTCCTCGGAAAAAGCGGTGAAATGGTCCTCCGGCCAGGAATCAAGCTCCTGAAACAACCATATCGGATACGAGCTGATCCCGAGACGGTCCCGCTTCAAGCCGGCTATCTTTACCAGGTTCTCCCTCATGCAGGCACGATCGTTTGGGAAGCAGCCCTGGGCTTCCGGATGGTACCACATATCGTTGACCGTCAGGGTTGGAAAGACCGCCAAGTCGGGATCGAGCCCCTTCTCCTGGTCATAAGCCTCGTTGAGTAGCCCGATCAAGGAAGCGTAATCGTCCGGGCAAGCGATGTCGTACATGTTCATCTCGATGCCGTGGGTCAGGTAAACCGGCTCGAAATAATCTACCATCCAGCGGACATAGTTGAGGAAGCCCGTGCGGATATCCTCGTGCCCCGGGCCGCCGGCGAAGTTGTAGCAGCCGGGAGCCCAGTCCTCATCCACGAGAAGTTCGCCGTCCTGATCGACTGCCTTGGCCGCGATCTGGACCCTCGTGGCGCTGATCGGCGTCAGGCTCAGGTAGACTCCGACGCCCAATTGGTCGGCATCGTTCCGGATCTGTTCCATCGCCTCGAGCCACGGGTCGGGCAGTGGCTCCCCTGAGGCGAATTCGTCCCAGGGAAGGCCGAAGAAGTTGTCCATGTGCAGAGAGATCAGGTCAACACGTCCTGCAAACCCGTCCATTACGAAAGTGCTCTGGATGTTCGAGGGGGACACAGAGAACTGGAAAGGTGCTGCTGCGAGCGAGAAGGAACGGGGTTGGGTTGGCCGACCGTTTCCCCCGTTCGCATCTCCCTCTTCATTCTCGCTGCATCCGAGCGGGAGAAGAAGGAGAGTTGCGAAGACGAGCGTACGGAGCGCAGCAGGGCATGCCCCGCTCATGGCACCCTCAGCGATTCTGTGGGCGGCATCAGGGAACTCCTTTTGTGCTTCTCTGGGGGGCTTCCGCTGGTGTAAGGAGGTAGTATTATATACATATAGACATTGGACAACAAATGGACCAGAACGTATTCTGATAAGAAAAGTTCCTGCGTGCAGGGACTTGCACCGAAAACAGGGCCCTATCTTTACGGGGGAGAAGATGAAAAAGGTACGACTCGGGAGAACGGGCCTCATGGTCTCGGAGGTGGGCTTCGGAGGCATCCCGATCATCAATATCGGTATGGAGGATGCGGTTTCCCTCCTTCGTCACTGCTTCGAGCTGGGCATCACATTGTTCGATACGGCCAATATGTACGGTGACAGCGAGAAGAAGATGGGCGCCGCGTTCGAATCGGTTCGCGACCGGGTGGTTCTTGCCTCCAAGACGCTCGAGCGGGATGCAGAGGGAGCGGCGAGTCACCTGGACCTTAGCCTCGAAAACCTGAAGACCGGGAGGCTCGATGTCTATCAGCTGCACCAGGTGGCCAACCGCAAGACCCTGGACGAAGTGATGGCCCCGGGCGGGGCGTACGAGGCGCTTGAGAAAGCAAAATCCGACGGGAAGATCCGCTTCATCGGGCTGAGCTCGCACAACACGCAGATTGCGATCGAGGCCTGTCGGACGGGCCGTTTCGACACAGTCCAGATCCCATTCAATTTTATCGAAAAGGATGCTTTGGAGAGTCTGTTCCCGGTCGCCGCGGAGATGGACATGGGCATCATCGGCATGAAACCCCTGGCGGGTGGCGTATTGGATCGGGCGGACCTGTGTTTCGGCTTCCTGCAGCAATACCCGATGGTGGTTCCCATCCCGGGCATGAAGGCGCGCGATGAAGCCGACGAGATCGCCGGGCTCTATGCATCACCCCAGGGACTCACCGCAGAGCGACAGGAGAAGATAGAGGAGATTCGTTCCGAGCTGGGCACGAAATTCTGCCGTCGGTGTGAGTACTGCATGCCCTGTCAGCAGGAGATCCACATCCCGACGGCCCTGGGGATGCAGGCGTTCGTGAAAAGACTTCCTCCGTTAGCAACGATCGCGCTGAACGATGAAAACATGAAGAAGGCGGACACCTGCATCGAGTGCGGCGAGTGCGCCGAAAAATGCCCCTACGAACTTCCGATTCCGGATCTGATCAAGGAGAATCTGTCCCTTTACCGGGAGTATGTGAAGAAGCACAGCTGACGCCGGATCGGATCCCTCGAGGGCCCTACTGTTTGGTCATGACTTCCTGCAGGCGCTTCTGAGCCTTCTGCACTTCCGGATCCGTCATATAGGGCATGAGCTTCATCATGGACGTGCCCATCTTCTTGCCCATTTCCTGCGCCTCTGCCTGCATTTCCTTCAGCTCTTCGGGCGGGTTGTTCCTGTCCTTCAGCTCAGGATATTTCTCTGACAGGGCCTTCATCTGGGGCCAGAGAGCCTCCATGCCGTCGGCAAAACGGTTGATCGCTTTCGCGGCGTCCTCCGCGCTCGCAGCCTTTTCCAGGTCGTCGACATATTTCTTGACGACGTCCATGTACTTCTGGTTCACCTTCTTTGCGTCCGCATACTTGCCCTGACAACCGACCGTGAAGAACAAGACAGCCAGTACGCACAGCATTGTGATGAACAGACTCTTTCTCATTTCCAACTCTCCTTTCAGGTCCGCGATTGGGTTCTTGCGGATTATAGTGCCGGAAGGGGATTATCTCAACAGAGGGTCTGGTCCGGATTCTTGTCAACCTTTTTCCAGCACTTCTCGGATCAGCTCCAGCATCATCTTGATCTCGTAAGGCTTCGAAATGATCCCCTTTGCACCCGAGGCAAGCGATTCCCCTCCCTGCGAATCAGACACGAATCCGCTGGCCAGGAGGACCTTCACATCGGGATCGATCTCCTGGAGTTCCTCGAGGCATCTGGTGCCCCCCATGCCGGGCATGATCAGGTCCAGAATGATCAGGTCGACCCGGTCACCTTCCCTCCGGTAGAGATCCAGTGCAGTTTCGCCATCCTTCACGGTGACCACCTGGTAGCCGAATTTCTCCAGAACCTCCTTTGCGAGATCCCGTATCATCTCCTCATCGTCCACCACCAGGATGGTTTCTCCTGCCCCGATGGCAAACTCTGCCGCCGGTCCGGTCCGGGTTGGCGCACCCGCACCCCTGAAAGCAGGCAAGTAGATCCTGAAAGCCGTCCCTCTTCCGGGTTCGCTGTAGCAAAGGATGTGGCCCCCATGGCTCCGGACAATACCGTAGACCATGGCCAGGCCCAGGCCGGACCCTTTTCCGACTTCTTTGGTCGTGTAGAAGGGTTCGAAAATGCGATTCAATGTCTTTTCGTCCATGCCTTCGCCCGTGTCGGAGACCGTGAGCAGGACATAGTCACCCGGCGCGGCATGGAGTTGTTTCCTGCAATCCTCTTCATCCAGGTTCACGTTTCTTGTTTCAAAACTCAGCTTCCCTCCCCCGGGCATCGCATCCCGTGCGTTCACTCCGAGGTTCATCAACAGTTGTTCCATCTGACCCGGGTGCGCGTCGACGGTATGCAGGGCCGGTTCGAGCCGCACATCGATTTCGATCATCTTTGGTATGGTTCGAGCCAACAGACGTCTAACGTCCTCCACGGTAGTATTCAAATCGACCGGCTCCCGGGTGCTGTCCGCCCTACGGCTGAAGGTAAGGAGCTGCTGGACCAGGTCCCGACTTCGGTTCACGGCCTTCAAGATTTCTTGTATCTGCGTATATCGGGTGCCCTCCGTCCTCTCTCTCAAGAGCAGGAGCTCTGCGTAACCCTGAACCGCTTGGAGCTGGTTGTTGAAGTCATGCGCTATGCCTCCGGCAAGGGTGCCGACCGCCTCCATCTTCTGCGCCTCTCGAAACTGCGTCTCGAGGAGCTTCCGGTCCGTCAGGTCACGGATGGTTCCGAACAGTCCGGAGACGTTGCCTTCGGGGTCACGCATCGGGACCTTCACAACGTGGAGGGTCTTCGGGCCCTCCTCGGAAGACCGGATCTCCTCTTTCTCGATTACATCACCGGAGAGCACTCGAGTGTCCGTCTCTCCGGAAAGGGCTCCGACCTCCTTCCCAAAGAGCTCTTCATCCGTTTTCCCCTCGAACTCGCCGGCGGGGAGACGGAAGAGCTTCGACATGCTCTCATTCACGAGGGTGTACCGGAGATTGCGGTCTTTCAGAAAGATCCCCTCCTGAGCCGTCTCGAAGATCATCCGTAAGCGCTCCTCGCTCTCCCTCAGTCTTATCTCTGAGTGTCTTTGCGAGGTCGTATCCCGAACGGTCTGTATCGCCCCGATCACTTCCCCGTTTGCATTGTAGAGCGGCGCGGCCTTGGCCCAGAGATATGTGCCGCCCTTGAAGTTCGGCAAGTAATTCTCATTGGATATCTTGTCCCCGTCCCTTACGAAATTGGGGTAGTACTCTCGAATCTTCTCATCGGGCCGGAACACCATATCAACAAGGGTAGGTCTTCTCTCCCCGAAGCTCGAGAGGGCATACTCATAGTCGCCTTTCCCCACCATCTCCTCGGCAGGCACGTCGAGCATTTCCGCCATGGCACGGTTCCAGACGATCACCCTCCCCTCGCTGTCGATGGCACCGGTCGGATCAGGGAGAAACTCGATCAAGTCTGAGAGTATGCGTTCCGAGTCCCTGAGTGCTTCCTCGGTCCTCTTGCGCTCGGTGATGTCAACAGCGGCGGTGAGCCCGGCGGTCCTGCCTTCGTAGAGGATCGTGGTTGCGTGTCCTTCGATCCATCTCGTCTCGCCGGTCTTGGTTACGATTCTCCATTCATGGTTGGTTACCAGGTCCTCTTCTCCTGCCTGTTGTTTGATGGCCTGCTCCACCACGAACGGTAGGTCATCCGGATGGACGAATCGAAGCCAGTCTTTCGTGGTCCAGGAGAGCATCTCTTCAATGTCGTAACCGAGAGTTCGGGAGGCCGCCTCGTTTGCATATTTGACCTGATCGTCCTGCAGGATGACGATGGCCATCAGGGACTGTTCTGTGATATTGCGAAATTTCTCTTCGCTCTCCCGGAGGGACTGCTCTGCAATCTTGCGTTCCGTGACGTCCTCTGCAACACCGGTCATGCGCAGAACCCGTCCATCTGCATCCCTGATCGCGATTCCCCTGTCGGCGATCCAGCGGACAGCCCCATCGGGCCGGACAATCCGGTATTCCCTTCTGCGCCCTCCCTCTTTCTTTACGATTTCCTTCCAGGTGTCCAGGGCGTAGGCGGCGTCATCCGGGTGGATGCTGTCAGCCCATTCCAGATGATTCTCATAGATGTCACGGAGCGAGCGCCCGAAGACCTGCTCATAGGCAGGACTCACATAGATTGTCTTTCGCTCCTGATAGTCGAAGAGCCAGAAGACTTCACGGATGTTGGCGGCGATTTCCTGGAAGCGCTCCTCGCTCTCCCGGAGTGCCTGCTCCGCCCTTGTTCGCTCGGTGATGTCCTGTACGATGCCCGAGACCCGAGTAGGGGTCCCGGCATCTCCGTAGTGCGCTTCGGAAATGGAAAGCACGTATCGATCGCTTCCGTCCGGCAATCGGATCTTCGCCTCGAACGTGAAGGGTTCCTTCTCTTCGACTGCCTGCTCGAGGAGCTCGTCGAGCCGTTTTCGGTCCTCCTCATGGACACGGCTGACCACCGAATCGATACGCGGATGGAAGTCCTTCGGATCGAGGTCGAAGATCCGATAGACCTCATCGGACCATTCGACTTCCCCCGTCACAAGATCCCAGACCCATGTCCCGACGCGGGCCAGCCTTTGCAGATTGACCAGATCTTTCTCCCGTTCCCGCGGTGCCCTGTCCGCCTCCCTGTATTTGTCCAGCTCTGCCTCAAGCTCGGCCGTTCGCGCGCGCAAAGACGCCAGTTCATCCATGAGTTGAGCCTCGGATTTGGGTTGGTCCTTCATTTCGGCAGCCTTACCACGAATTGAGACAATAGAAGGCCATTGCCTGCAGGGTGCAGATGGGCAGCAGGGAATGATAACGGATTTATGGACATCATGGGCAGATGAAGATCGTTGTAGGATTTTCTTATTAGAATCTCAGACCTCCGCGAAGGATGCAAATGAGGTTTTACTGTGGGGGGTGGAAGCCTCTTCCATAGGCGAGAAATTCGTTCTATACTGATTTCCCTAAACCCTCACACCTTATCTCCGCGTCCTGTTTCCCGATTGAGACGACCCATGATGAAATCGAAACAGGTCTGGGGCTGGGCCCTCTATGACTGGGCGAATTCCGCCTTTGCCACCACGGTGATGGCGGGATTCTTTCCGGTCTTTTTCAAGTCCTATTGGAGCGCCGGCACGGACGTGAACACGAGCACGGCGCAGCTGGGCCTGGGAAATTCCCTGGCGAGCATAGCTGTCGCCCTCATGGCGCCGGTCCTGGGTGCGGTTGCGGACCGCGGGACGGCCCGCAAGAAGTTCCTGCTCTGTTTTGCCTACCTTGGGGTACTGGCTACCGCTGCACTCTGCGTGGTTGGGCAGGGCCATTGGGAGATGGCCATACTGGTCTTCGCGGTTGGGATCCTCGGTTTTTCCGGGGCGAATGTGTTCTACGATTCCCTCCTGCCGGAGGTGGCCGGAAAGGACCGGATAGACTTTGTCTCCGGGCTCGGCTTCGCCATGGGATACCTGGGTGGCGGTCTTCTGTTCGCCTTCAACGTCTTCATGGTCTTGAAGCCGGAGCTGTTCGGGCTCACAGCAACGACGGCGGTCCGGTTCTCCTTTCTGACCGTGGCGATCTGGTGGGGCACGTTCACCCTGTTCACCCTCTTCTGGGTGAAAGAGACGCCTCACACCGGGGATGCGATTCTCAAAGGCAACATGTTCTCTGCCGGGTTTCGGCAATTCACAGAGACCTTCCGAAAGAGGCGGCACCTGAAGACCGTCTTCCTCTTTCTTTTCGCCTACTGGCTGTACATCGACGGCGTGGACACGATCATCCGCATGGCAGTCGACTACGGCCTGTCCCTCGGGTTTGACTCCAACGACCTGATCCTGGCCCTGCTCATCACCCAGTTCGTCGGCTTTCCTGCGGCGCTCCTCTTCGGCCGCCTGGGTGAACGATGGGATGTACGCAAGGCGATCTTCCTGGCCATCGGGGTCTACATGTTCATCACCGTCTGGGGGATCCTGATGACGAAGAAGTCGGAGTTCTACGTCCTGGCGATCCTGATCGGAACGGTCCAGGGGGGCATCCAGGCCCTGTCACGATCCTACTACTCCCGCCTGATCCCGAAAGGACAGGCCGGCGAGTTCTACGGGTTCTACAATATGCTGGGCAAGTTCGCCGCCATCCTGGGGCCCGCGCTGGTCGGCCTGGTCGGGATCGCAGCGAGGGGGTGGCTCATGCCCGCAGCACCGTCGCCCGAGCAGATCACGGCGGTCGAGCAGGCAGCTTCCCGGTGGAGCATCGGGTCCCTGCTGATCCTGTTCCTTGTGGGTGGCGTGCTTCTGTATTTTGTCGACGAGGACAAGGGCCGGCGGGAGATCGAGCTGTATGAAAGACAAGGCGAAGCTCCCTGAGCCTATCGGCTTGCATCGATGGCCGCCTCGAAGTCGTCGATGAGATATTGGCCGGGCAGCTTTCTCGGGTCCTCCCCGACAAAGGTGTGTTTGGACAGTTCATAGAAGTCCTTCTCGAAGACCAGAAGCGTCTTGTTCAGCGAATCCTTGAGGGTTTGAAGAACTTCTCTTCCTGCCTGCGCATCAAGAATCTGCAGCAATGCCTCGTAGGAAAGCTCTCCGACGAGCTGGCTTATCGCCTCCACGGAGACATTCCCTTCCACCTGTCGAAGGATGTCCCGCAGCGTCTCCCTGTCTTCCTCCCCGATCGGCAGGGTTTCGATGCTCTCCGATATTTGTCCGAAAAGGTAGTTCAGGCCCTCATCCGAAACGCGCATCATCTCCTCGGCAAAGGCCTCCCCTATCTTGCTCTTGACAAAGGCGACGGCCTTGTCCTTGAAGCCCGTGACCGGAATGTTCTTCGTTACGAACAGAAAATGGATATCTCCCTTCTCCAGCTGAAAAGGCCCGAGCACAAGATCCTCACGGATCATGTTGAGCGCGTTTATGATCAGCCGTGCCTCGAAGTCTGCAATGGCCAGTTCCGGATTGAGTGAGAGATTGGACAGGAGGCGATTCAGAGACAGGTCGCCAAGCAATTCCCTGTCGATCGGTTTGCTGAAGTCGGGAATCAGATTGCTGAGCTCCACTGCCCTGTTGCCGAAAGCACCGAGGGCCTCGGGGTCGCCCAGCAGTACACCCTCAATGAATGCCTCTTCCTGCTCCAGCCCCAATGAGGAAGAACGCAACAGAAGGCGGAGCAGCTCCGTGTCTTCGTTTTCCGGAATGAGCCGGAGGCCGGCCTGCAGTGCATTCGCTGCGTTGTCCAGTTGAACGACGTATCTTTGCAGGGGGGCCCGAAGGGAAGATTGGAGTCGCGGAGCACCCGTGTCCGGATCCGAGAGGATCACCTCATGCCGAAGATTCGACTGCATTTCTTCGAGGGCGTCCATTGCAGTCTTCGCGGCATGGGCGTATGTGCGCACCGCACGCGACTGGTTAATGTCGTTTTCCGTGATCACCGTGTCGGAGTGGCCGATCCGTACCGAAGCGGTGGTTTGGGGGATGTAGGGATGCCCGGGTCGGACCCCCGCGCTCATGTTGAGCACGTATCGATCCTCTTCGAGCCCTGCGCCTTCGAGTCGCGCGTCATAATGAGAGACGGAAGGCCCGACGGAGATGTCGAAAGCCCCTACGCGGACCCTCTTGAGAATTTCGACGCCCACTTCCTGCCTTCGATAGTCGATGGAACCGTCCAGTTCGGTTTTCAGGTAGTAGTCGCCACGGACCTCCAGGGGGCCTCTCCAGAAAGGTTTCGTGCGGAGCGCCAACCCTGCTGCGTGTAGATAGAATTTGGTGTCCTGCGTGTTCGCATTGCTCTGTTCGAACAGATACCCCGACGTCGAGGAAAGCCGTAGTGTATCGATCAAGAGCGATTCGAGTCGGCGCGTCCGGTAGACCAGGCGGGCCAGAACCGCACCGGAAAGATAGCCCCATTTGTAGTAGATATCTTCATCCGGATCGAATTCCACCAGGTTGAACGTTCCCTCGGCGCTAAAGGTCGGAAAGAAGCCGATCGTGTCTTGTTGCGTAACGTCCCATTGCACGCCCATCCCGACGGGTACGGTCAGGACGGGGATGAGGTAGGACAGTTTCAGGTCCAAACCTGCGCCATAGACGAGGTGTACCTTGCTTCCCAGGCGATGCACGCCCACCAGATTGTTCACCAGATGAACCAGGAATCGATCGCCGAGGCTTTCGCCGTTTCCATTGGTAGGGTCGATGAGTTGCAGGGAGTCTTCCTGAAAGGAGAGAAAGTAGTTCGCCTTCCAGCGAAACACGTTCTGCAGACGACGGTCGCCCCGGAAGGCACCGATGTTCCCCTCGAAGCTCATCACGGATGCATCAAGAAGCTTGCCCCGGAACTTGTTCAGGGAAAACAGGACGGCCGAGTTTCCTCTTCTCCCCAGCCTGGCCCCGATCCCGGCAGAGTATCCGTCCGCATACCCGTCATCATAGAAACCGAATCTCAGCAGGAGGCGTTCGCCGAGCGTCCATCTCGGTTTTGCAGGTGCGAACGTGCTCTCCTGGGCCCCATAGACGATCACCGTCTGCAACAAAAGGGTCAGGACGCCCAACGGCGTCAGAAGGCGTAAGAATGTTATGGGTGCGTCTGATGAACCTCTCAGAACTGCACCGGCTGTTCCCCCGCCTCTGGATCCCTCATCCAATCACCTCCCCTTTCTTCTCCGTACTGGGAATCCCCTGGACCGGGTCGTCCCGCACTGACGAATTGCGGAACAGGAACCGGACTCGGGGTTCAATTCTTGGATGTGAGGTGCGTGTGCTCTGATTCACCGAAGAGAGCGGGTCTACAGAAGCGTAAGGATCAAGCGCCGGGCGTCCTGTGACGGGCGCACCGTGCCTCGTACTCCTGTTGAAATCCGCGAAAGCACCAGGCTTGAAAGAGCTTGGCCTGAAGTGGGGGCTGTACAAAATAGTAATCGGAGCTGAGGTAGTTCGCAGGAATATTCGCCCTCGCGATTTGCGGTCTTTGCTCCGCCGGAGAAACGTCCAGCGGAACCACCGTCACGTGCTCGGTCTCCGCCTCACCGGCCCGCGCCAGAATCTCGCCCGAAGCGCTCCGAGCATTCGAGGACCCCCAGAAGTCGTAGGTGATCTCTCTTCTGGCCGGCAGGGGCCAGAGACGGGGACGGGGGAAGGGAAAGCGGATCGTGCCCGCCTGGTTGACGAAGACCGCCGGCACGCCGAGCCGGGTGGCATATTGCAGAGGGACGACCTCCGCAGCCAGGTAGGACCATCGTTCCATGAGACTGCGGAAGGCCCACGTTTCAGGGTACTGTACGAGGTGTCGGATCGTGCCCCAGAGGGCCACGATGACGACGAGCTCGACTCCGCTCTGCCTGAATCCCTCGAAGGTCTCACGGGAAAACGAGTCGAAACAGATCACTCCGCCGATGCGGCCGAAGGGGGTCTCGAAGATTCCGGGGCCCGGTGTATCGCTGCGCCGCCAGACGGTCGCCTCCTGGCATGTCGGGTTCCGCTTCCGGTAGTATTGGAGGCTCCCGTCGCTGCCTACCATGAACATCGTATTGTAGAAGTACCCCTCGAACCGCTCGTAGAGGCTGCCCGTGATGTAGATGCCGTGGCGCGTGGCCTGTTCCTTGAGCCAGCCGACCGACCGACCGTCCAGAGTCTCTGCGACGGTCATGAGTTCTTCTCCGAAGTAGAAGCCCACATTGAACATCTCCGGAAGAACGACCAGCTGAGCACCTTCTCCGACGGCACGCTCTATGCTGCGTTCCGCCAGGGAAAGGTTCTCTTCCACCTCGAGCGGCGCGGCCAACATCTGGACAATACCTACATTCAGCATGAGATCACCTGTTCTGCGGTCTGGGAAATGGTACTCCGGGCACTTGCCGGTCCCCGGCCCCTCGCTGCTGCCGAAGAATTCTACCAGTTCCATTCCCGGAATGCAGCCGGACCGGGCGGGTGCTTGTGGTGCACCCGGGATTTCTGCTAAGGTCGCCCAACGGAAAGATGACCATGCCGCCTTATTCTGGAACCATCAGGTGCCTTCATCGGCTCTCCGGACTCCTCCTGTGCTTCTGTCTTCTGGCAAGCCCGGTCCGGGCGGATGACAGGAAGTCGGAAACGGACACGGCCCTCCGAAGGACCCTGACCAAGGGAACGATCCGAGCCTTTGTCAAGGGAAGGCGCCTTCGCATGTACTGGCAGGCAGAGGGGTCCAGGGTCATGTTCAAGGCCCGTTGGAAAAAGGGCCCCCTGGCTGATCCGGACTACTCCTATCACACAGCCGAGTTGGAGCAGGACAAGAGCCCCGTGCGTATCCCCGGGCCGAGGAGCGCCTGGCACGAGGTGACGGCCCTGGACCTGGAGACCTGGCGCGGATACTCCCAGCGGGCTCGGGATAAGATGGTGCCCGAGGAGCCCGGCCAAGCCGTCTATGTCCAGTTGATGGACGGGGAGCACGTGCTGGTCCGCGATTCACAGGGAAGGGTGCAGGCCCACGCTCTCCGGGAAAAGCCTACTGACGCGAAGATTCTGAGACGCTACAACACCCACGAATTCGCCGTTCAACTCGCGCGATTCGTGGAATCGGATCTCGTTTCCCAATACCCTGAGCAGACCCATTTCCTCGGGGTGTACCTGTCGGCATCTTTCGCGCCCCATTTCATGCTGTTCGATTTCTCCAGGCGCGTCTGCGTGGTCCTTCACGGGCCCCTGGAGATGGGCCTGGAGGACGGGGCGCTACCGCTCTCCTCGGAGCTCAGGATTCTTGCCTCGCTTCTCATGGAAAGCCACGGCTTTGCCATCCTCAAGAATCCGGTCTCCTGTGTGGGCCGTCTGGTGAACACCGGTGCCCAGACCTTTGCACGATTGACCGGTCCGCGGTTGCCCTCCTACGACGATTCAGCGCCGGATCTGACCCGAAGAGAGGGCATGGATCTGGCCGAATGGGAGACCTTTCTGGACAAGTTGACCGGCACGAAGAGAGAGCAGGGGGCCATCACGCTCCTCATCGACGGAGAGAACTTCTTCCCCTTGTTCCGTCGACGCATGGAGGAGGCCGGGAAGAGGGTCGACCTGAGGATCTGCATCTTTGATAACGATGATGTTGCGGTAGGCATCGCCGACCTGCTGAAACGGATCTCGAGCGAGGTGAAGGTGAGGGTCCTGGCCGACCGTCTGAGCACCCAGACCGCCGGCCTTGCCCTTCCGACCACTCTCCCCGAGGGATTCTCGCCGCCCAGGTCCATGCCGAAGTACATGCGGAGGGATTCGCGCGTTCGGGTCCGGGCCTTCCTGAACCCCTGGCTCAGCTCGGATCATGCCAAGGTCTTCCTGATCGACCGGCGGTTCGCCTACCTGGGAGGGATGAACATCGGTCGGGAGTATCGATACGAGTGGCACGACATGATGGTGGAGCTCGAAGGGCCGATCGTGAACGCCCTGGATGCCGACTTCCGGCGGGCCTGGGCCCACGCGAGTGTACTGGGGGATCTGGCCTACGCAGGAAGTGCAGCGAGCGGGCCGCTGCGACAGAACCCCGAGTGGCAGGAAGCGGGCAAGAGGTACATCGAGCTCCGCCGACTCTACACGCGAACCGGTGCATTGCAGATCCGAAGGGCGGTCCTGGAGGGGATCGGGCGCGCCGGGAGCTACGTGTATCTGGAGAACCCCTATCTCTACGACAACTCGGTTGCGGCGGCCCTGGCGGATGCGCGGATGCGAGGCGTGGATGTAAGGGTCGTCCTTCCCCTGGGTACGGACACTCCCGGGGGAAACAGCAGCAACTACGTTACAGCCAACTACCTGCTTGCGAACGGTGTCCGCGTCTATGTCTATCCGGGCATGACCCACGTGAAGGCGCTCATCGCAGACGGCTGGGCATGTCTCGGGTCAGCGAATTTCAATCATCTCAGCCTCCGCCTGAACCAGGAGGTGAATGTGGCCTTCTCAGACCATGAGACAGTGGAGAGGCTGCGCAAGGAGTTGTTCGAAGTCGATTTCGAGAAGTCCCACGAGCTCCGTGAACCCATCCCGGTCGGATGGACGGACCATGTGGTGGAAGAGCTGATGAACTGGTTCTGACAGAGGGAACCTTCTTGCATTTGGCCCGCATCTATGCGTTCATAAGGGTAGTGTGCTGTAAGAAGGGTATTTTGTGAAGAATAGACCCCATGTATTCGTGGCCCTGATCGGGCTCCTCCTCGGCGTTGGGAATCCAATGGCTGCTGTCGTCTGTTTCGGCGCGGACGGACACATCGAGGTGGTGCCCCTCTCTTCTGAAGATCACTGCTGTGATTGCCCCACCCATGCCGGCTCCGAAGATGTAGGTCATCGATGCTCGTCCTGCGTCGACGTTCCTCTGCCTCAGGCCACGGGAGAAGCGATTCTCATCCCTGGGGTAGAAAGGTGTGAGGCGCTGAAGGCACTGGCCGACTATACGAAGTGCGCTCTTTCCGTCACGCCCATCTCGCCTGATTCATTCGCGCCCTTTCCGGGTGCCGACCCATATGCCCACGGGCGCGCCATCGCTGCGCACTCCACGGTTGTCCTCCTGATCTGAAAATCCCCTGCGTCAAAGTCCTGACTACCGTTCCTCTGTTCCGGAGGGACCCTGTTCCTGCGCTCGTTGCTTGCGCCGGGCCTTCCGGAAGCACGCACTTGAATTGAGAGTTCGAGACCGACACATCCTGGAGGTTTTGCATGAGATCGAGATACCCGATCGTCCTCGGGGTCTTCTTGACCGCGGTGTTGGGCAGTGCATCCGTGTCATCCGCGGAAATGGCCCAGTCGAAGCAGCATGCGCTGGGAAGAGGTTTTCCGTCCTTCCATGCGCCGGACACCGGCTCTTCACCGGATTCAACTTTGACCCGGATAGAAGAGCCTTCCGGAGGCCTCACGCTCCGGCAGGCCCTGGCGCTGGCCCTGATGAAGAATCCGGAGCTGGCCGTCTTCTCCTGGGAAGCAAGGGCAAGGGAAGCCGAAGCGTTGCAGGCCGGACTCTTGCCCAACCCGGAGTTGGACGTAGAGGTGGAGAACATCGGAGGGACCGGTTCCTTTGGGGGCCTCGACGAGGCGGAGACGACCATTCAGCTCGGCCAGCTCGTCGAGTTGGGAGGAAAACGCTCGACAAGGAAACGAGTGGCTGCGCTCGATCAAGATCTTGCCGGGTGGGACTATGAAATCGAGCGCATCCGGGTATTCACCGAGACTTCCAAGGCCTTCGTTGATGTTCTGGTCGCACAGGAACGGACCAAACGGAACCAGGAGTTCGTCCGGCTGGCCGAGCAAGTTCTCGACGTGGTGGCTGAGCGTGTCCGGGCAGGAAAGGTCTCTCCCATCGAAGAGGTCAAGGCAAAGGTGTCCCTGTCGGCCCGGCACATAGAGAGGCAGAGGGGTGAGGATGAGCTGACCGTCGCCAGAAAGACTCTTGCTGCCGCCTGGGGAGAAACCGAGCCGCTGTTCCAGGAGGCTCGGGGCGACCTGGAGCGTCTGCACGAAATTCCACCCTTCGAGGTGCTGGGCGAGCGGATCGCCGCGAATCCGGAGATGGCCCGATGGGTCGTCGAGATCGAAAGACATCGGACTTTTCTCGATCTGGAACGGGCCGGGAGATTCCCGGATGTGACCCTGAGCGGGGGTGTGAAACACTTCAACCCTACGGATGACTGGGCCTTTGTGGCCGGGCTTTCCGTTCCGATCCCGTTGTTCAACCGAAATCAGGGGGGGACACTGGAGGCGAAGTACAGGCTCGCCAAGGCCGAGGAGCAGAGCAGGGTTTTGCGCCTTCGTGTTCAGTCTGCCCTGGTCAGCGCCTATCAGAGGCTGTCGTCAGCACGAAAGGAGGCCATCTCCTTGAAGAACGAGGTGTTGCCGGGCGCCAGGGGTGCATTCGAAGCGACCGGTGAGGGGTTTCGGCAAGGCAAATTCGGCTATCTGGAGGTGCTGGAAGCCCAGCGCACCTTCTTCGAGGCGCAGGCCCGCTACACGGACACCCTGGGGGTCCTGCAGAAGGCGGTTGCCGATACGGAGAGCCTGCTCGGCGAGCCGTTGGAGAAGATGGAGGACCCCGCCTGATGGGACTTTCGAGGAGAATCGTAATGAGACAGGCAAGGAAATTTGTCCGGAATGTATCGGTGTACGGTGCCCTTTCCGTATTGCTGCTATGGGCCCTCTCCGGTTGCTCGAGCGAATCCCCCCCGGCCTCGCCGAAGAAGCAAACCGAGACCGAGGGACACGGTCACACCGGGACGGAGCACCCCCGGGGTCACGACCACCCCCACGGAGGGCATGGGGAGGAGGGCCACGGGGAGAGGCTCTCCCTTTCGCTCGATGAAATTGCCGCGTTCCGGTGCGAGCACGAAGTGCCCGCGTATGAATGTGCGTCCTGCAGGTATGAAGTGGGTGTGGTGAAGGTGTCCTCTTCGCTCGTCAAGGAAGATGCGGATGGTGGAGGCGGTCTCGTCCTGACTCGGCTCGTTGAAAAGACCGCGGTCACCGATGGCCTGACCGTGACGGGCGAGGTGCGGCTCAACGAGAACCGTGCCGTCCACATCAGCCCGCGCATTTCCGGCATCATCGAATCGGTGAGGGTTGACATGGGGGCGTATGTCCGCCAGGGGGACGTTCTCTTCAATCTCAGCAGCGTGGAGCTCGGCAAGGCCTTGAGCGACTACGAGCGAAATCGTGCCCTCGCTTCCTTTTCCAGGAAGAACCTGGAGAGGGAGAGGTCCTTGTTCGATCGAAGAATCTCCTCCGAACAGGATCTGATCGATGCGCAGATGACCTTCGAGCAGCACAAGACGGAACGGGACGCGACCCGACAGACACTGGTGGTGCTGGGGCTCTCCGAAGAAGATCTGTCGTCCCTCGATCGAGGCGCGGGCAGCGCCCGAGCGGGAAGCCTGCCGGTTCGGGCCCCCCTGGAGGGAACGGTCATAGAGAAGCACGCCGTGGTGGGGGAACTCGTCGAGCCTGGAACCGACGTGATGCTCGTTGCAGACCTCACGACCGTATGGGTGTGGGCGGACATCTACGAGCAGGACCTGCCCCATCTGATCCGGGCGCGCAGCCTGGGCCCGATACCGGTGAAGGTGCTCGTGCGTGCCTTTCCGGGACGGCCCTTCGAGGGGACAATCGACTACGTGGGCGCCACGATGGAGGAGAGGACCCGGACGGTGAAGGTTCGTGCGACGGTTGCGAATACGGACCGCCTCCTTCGGCCCGGTATGTTCTGCGAAATCCGGATCGGAATCGGTGCCGGGGAAGAGGCCCTGGCCGTACCCAGGATCGCCTTGTTGTCGGATGAAGGGCTCGACTTCGTGTTCACCCACTGGAAGGAGGACTACTATGTCCGACGCCCTGTGGAGACAGGCCGGGAATTCTCGGATCGCGTGGAAATCATCGAAGGCCTTGTCGAAGGCGACAGGATCGTGGCGGAGGGAGCCTTTCTGCTGAAATCGGATATCCTGCGCGAGAAGATGGGAGCCGGATGCGCGGATTGATGACTTCCATCGGACCATCGCTGACCCGTCCCTTTTGGAGATGAAATCATGCTCGACAAGGCGAACCACTTCGTGTTGCATCACCGCCTGATTGTCATCATCGCAACGGTCGTTCTGGCGGGGGCCGGTGCCTACGCCTGGAAGATCCTGCCGATCGATGCTTTTCCGGACGTCACGAACGTTCAGGTCATGATCCTGACCGAGGCGCCGGGCCTCGCACCGGTGGACGTGGAACAACAGATCTCCTTTCCTCTGGAATTGGCCATGCAGGGCTTGCCGGATGTGCGGCAGATACGGTCCCTGTCCAAGGCGGCCCTTTCGCAGGTTGTGGTCGTCTTCGAGGATCATGTGGACACCTACTTTTCCCGCCAGCTCGTGTTCGAGCGTCTTCAATCCGCCAGAGAGGCGTTGCCCGAATGGGCGGAACCGGAAATGGGGCCCATCAGTACGGGCCTGGGCGAGATCTACCAGTACACTCTCGAGAGCCCGGAGCGATCCCCCATGGAGTTGCGCACCATCCAGGACTGGCTGATCGCGCCGCAGCTCAGGGCGCTTCCCGGGGTCAACGAGGTGAACAGTTTCGGTGGATTCGTGAGACAGTACCACGTGCTCGTCGAGCCGAATCGGCTCCTCAAATACGGGGTCACCCTCCAGGACGTGTTGGAGGCGCTCAAAAAGAACAATGCGAATGCAGGCGGGAATTTCATTGTCAAGGGATGGGAACAGGCGTATGTCCGGAGCCTGGGTCTCATCGAAACGATCTCCGACATAGAGAATATCGTTCTCGAAGCAGAGGACGGGACGCCCGTCTACCTCAAGGACGTGGCTGTGGTGAAGGCCGGGCCTGAAACTCGCCAGGGGGCGGTGACGAGGGACGGCAAGGGGGAAGCGGTCGCAGGCATGGTGATCATGCTGAAGGGCGAGAACTCGAAATTCGTGGTGGACCAGGTCAAGAAGACCATTCCGAATGTCCAGGCCGGCTTGCCCAGGGACGTGAAGATCCTTCCCTTTTATGACCGGACGGCACTGATCCAGGCCTGCATAAGAACCGTGTCCGATGCCCTTCTTCAGGGAGGCGTCCTGGTCGTGATCGTCCTTTTTCTGTTTCTCGGTAACCTGCGGGCGTCTGCGATCGTCGCCCTCTCGCTTCCACTCACCGCTCTCGTCGCCTTTGTGCTGATGGGCTTACAGGGTGTAACGGCCAACCTGATGAGCCTCGGCGGCCTCGCCATTGCCATCGGTATGATCGTGGACGCCTCCATCGTCGTCTCCGAGAACATCGCGAGGCATCTGAACGAAAAGGCGGGGACCGAAGCGTCACAGGTCAAGATCGCTCTGGAAGCGGTGCAGGAGGTTGCGCGGCCCGTGCTCTTCGCCATCCTGATCATCGTCATCGTTTTTCTCCCTCTGTTCACGCTTGAGCAGATGGAAGGCAAGATGTTCCGGCCCCTTGCCCTTACGATGTGTTTT
This sequence comes from bacterium, assembly GCA_028277985.1. Taxonomy (GTDB): domain Bacteria; phylum Desulfobacterota; class DSWW01; order DSWW01; family DSWW01; genus S015-6. The sequence continues at coordinate 56,596 of JANQFG010000037.1, forward strand.
GCCATGCTCGGCTCGCTGGCCGTCTCCTTCACGATCGTGCCGGTTCTCTGCTCCCTGTTTCTTCGAGGCCAAAGGGAAGCCGGGGACAACGCGATCGTGCGATTCTTCAAGAGGGGCTACCTGCCGTTGCTGTCGTTGGCACTGCGCCGACCCTGGATGACGCTCGTGGCGGCCGCGTGCGTGCTGGGCGCGTCTCTGCTGCTCGTTCCCTTTGTGGGCACGGAGTTCCTCCCGGCCCTCGATGAAGGTGCCATCGCGGTCAACGTGGTGCGGCTGCCGTCCGCTTCGCTGGAAGGTTCGATCGCGGTTGGAACCGAGATGGAACGCCGCCTCCTTGAGAAGTTTCCCGAGGTGGAAACCGTGGTGACCAAGACCGGAAGGGCCGAGATCTCGGAGGATCCCATGGGCCCGGAACAGAGCGACCTCTTCATCATGCTTCGCCCGAGAAAGGAATGGGGGACCGGGCGGGACAAAGGGGAGCTGACCGCTGCCATCCTGGAGGAGCTGAGTGGGATTCCGGGGCTGCGATTCTCTTTTTCCCAGCCCATTGCGCTCCGGGTCAACGAGCTGATCTCCGGAATCAAGAGCGACCTCGCGGTCAAGGTCTTCGGGCCGGACTTGGAGATCCTTCGGGAAAACGCGAACAGGATGGCGGCCGCCATCGGCGGGTTGGAGGGTGCCGAAGACGTCAAGGTCGAGCAGATCGCAGGGTTTGCCCAGGTGGAGGTGGTGGTGGACCGCAGGGCGATCGCCAGGCACAAGATCAACGTGTCGGATATCAACGAGGTTGTCGAGACCGCCGTGGGAGGCAAAGTCGCTACGACCGTGGTGGACGGACAGATGCGGTTCGCCGTGCTCGTCCGTTTTCCTGAAGAGAAACGAGGGGACCTGTCTTCCATCGACCGGATCCTGGTCCCGTCCCCCGAAGGTCCTCACGTACCGCTGGGGCAACTTGCAACGATCCGGGAGGTGGAGGCCCCGGCACAGATCAGCCGCGAGAACGGCATGCGGCGCGTCGTAGCGGAGTGCAACGTCCGAGGAAGGGACATGGGGAGTTTCGTAGGGGAAGTGAGGGCGGCGATCGGCCCTATCGTGGAGAACCTTCCCTCCGGCTATTTCGTGGACTTTGGGGGCCAGTTCGAGAACCAGCAGCGCGCCATGCAGCGGCTGGCAGTCGTTGTGCCCGTGTCCATCCTGCTCATCTTCCTGATGCTCTTCTCCGCGTTTGACTCCATGCGGAGTGCCCTGCTCGTGCTCCTGAACCTTCCCTTTGCGCTGGTCGGCGGGATCCTGGCCATCTTTCTTGCGAAGATCAACCTCAGTGTGTCTTCCGTCGTCGGGTTCATTGCGCTCTTCGGCATCGCCGTGGAGAACGGAACGGTCCTGGTCGCTTTTTTCAACCAGCTCAGGGATCAGGGCATGGATGCTCTCGAGGCGGTGAAGAAAGGCTGCGAGCTCCGTTTCCGGCCTCTTCTCATGACCGCGCTGACGACTCTGCTCGGGTTGACGCCCCTCCTGATTGCGAGCGGCAGCGGTTCTGAGATCCAGCGGCCTCTGGCGGCGGTCGTCCTTGGCGGACTCGTCTCTTCGATGCTGCTGACCTTGATCGTGCTTCCTGTTCTGTACTCTATCGTCGAATCGAGAAGGTGATCGCTTGTTGACACCCGCCCTGTCTGCACCTACGCTGATTCCGCAACGCTTGCGGAGCGGCAATCGAAAACCGTCTGGCATACACAGGAGGGAAGGATGTTCGAGTTGTCCAGGTTCTCATTGGAAGGAAGAGTGGCCCTCGTCACCGGAGCAAGCCGGGGCATCGGGCATGCGACAGCGCTCGGGTTCTCCAGAGCAGGTGCGAGCGTAGCCATCACCAGCCGGAAACAACCCGATGTCGATGCGGTCGCGGACGAGATCCGGCGGATGGGCGGCAGAGCCCTGCCCATCGCTTCTCACGGCGGCAGGATGGAAAACCATGCAGCGCTGGTGGATGCCGTGGTCAAGGAATTCGACCGATTCGACATCCTGGTGAACAACGCGGCCACCTCCCCGGCCATGGCCTCCGTTCTGGATACGGAGGAGCGCCTCTGGGATACGATCATGAATGTGAATCTGAAAGGCCTCTACTTCCTGAGCCAGGCTGCCGCGAAGGTGATGAAAAAGAACGGCGGAGGCAGAATCATCAACGTGACCTCGAGCGACGGGATCAAGGCTTCTCAGGGGAGAAGTGTCTATGCCATTTCAAAAGCGGCGGTTATCATGGCGACCAAGGCCTTTGCCGGCGAACTCGCTCGAGACAACATCCGCGTCAATGCCATTGCACCCGGTGCGGTGGACACGAGACTGCTCAACAACATCTGGCTGAATCTTCCCGAGGATCAGCAGGAAACCATACGATCACAGATCGCCGAGGCCATCCCCCTGGGACACATCGGCGCGCCGGACGAGATCGTGGGCGCCATGATCTATCTGGCGTCGGATGCGTCCAGCTATCTGACCGGGCAGACGATCCTCATCGACGGCGGCGTTTCCGTCGGTTAGGTCAGGACCCTTTCACTCGACCATGCTCAGGGCAAAGCCCTCGGGGATCTCGCCGGTATGGGGGGCCATATAGGCCATGAAGGTGTTCAGTCCGAGCATCTTGTTCAGGCCGGTCAGGTGACTCCGCCAGCCATAGATGCCGAGCATGTTCAGGATATCCTCGTAGCAGGACAGTGCGAGCGTCCGGTTGCCGGTCAGGTCGGCCGCGATACCCATGTAATAGAGCGCCGCCGCCCGCTCGTTGTTCGCCTGGGTCCCGACGACGGTGCCATCGAGACATTGCTCGAGCTGGAACATTCCTGCGTCCAGATCGGCCGTGCTCTCCGTGGCAATGCCCCTTCGCAGGAGGAATCTGGCTTCTGCCCGTCGGTATTTCGGTTCCTTTGGGTCGGCGATGCGTGCCGCTTCGAGATGGCCGAGTATGGTGTCCACATCCGTCTTGTCCACCTGGTAGGCCAGTTCGGCCGCCATGTACGCGGCGAGGCCCGCCCTGTGGCTGTCATCGACCCAGGTATAGCCCGGGAGCACCGCCGGTGTGACCGATGGCGTTCCGCCATTCAACTCGGCCCAGAAATCATATCCCCTGTACGGGTTCTTGCACGCAGGCATCCCGCCCTCGCCCGACGCGACCCAGAAGAGACCCTGGGCCGGCAGGAAGACCACGGAGGTCACGTTCGGTGAGCCGCAGACCACGTTGCCGCCGCCTCGCTCCCGCTTGACCTCGTCGATCATGTCCATGGAGTCGCTCATGAACTCGGCAACCTTCGCCGGATCGATACTGCCGTGATGTCCGCCCACGAGGGATTTCAGCCTCGAGAACCGGCCGTACACGTCCCGCATCTGGATGTTCAGCTTGGCGGCGATGTCCGCATCGAACTGCACCGAGGACTGCGCGAAATTTGTCGTTACGAGGGTGCTGTCCTCCATCCCCCGGATCCCGAGCTTCTCGAAGGTGCCCTCGAACCCGAGGGCCTCACCCGTCTTGCCGTCTCCAACGCTCAGCCCGAAGGTCCCGCACCTGGGTTTCTCGGTCAGAAGGGTGACCACCTCGGGCAGGCTGCTCGTCTTGCGCATGATCTCGTTCTCGAAGATGGAGAAGGAGTATCCGTGAGGATCTGCGGGTGTGAAGACCATGAAATGCCCGCTCACGACCATGCCCACCTCGTTCATGGCGGAATTGCATTTGAGCAGACCCGCGGTGGTGACCTTCACGTACCGGTGTGCCCCCGGGTAGTCGTAGAAGACGACTACTTGATGGTCGATCCACTGCTTCTGTCCTTCGTAGTCGGTGTTCCGCCCGAACACGAGCTCGCCGGTGGAGGTCGCCGGCCCGGATGCGAAGACCCCGCTGCACTCTCCCCCGCCGGTCGCTCCGTCGAGAAGGGTGATCATGTTGTAGTCGGACAGGAAGGAGGCCCGGAAGATGGTCTTGTAGTCGAGCCCGCTTCCGTCGGCAATGCCCTTCAACTCCTCGAGGTACTCGACAGGCGTCTCTCTCTCCATGGGGCCGAAGACTCTTCGGTCCGCCTCTTCGAGCTCGATGTCGATCATGGCCTGTGTCATGTATGCAGGCGGTTGTCCGTGATAGAGCGGGTCGGAGAAGACCTCGAAGGTTGGGCTGTTGATGCTGTCCTTGAGAAGGATTCCTTGCTGGTATCCGAGCTCGTAGGAAGTGGGACCGGTCAGCCGGACGACCCGAATGCTCCCCTCCCTGGGCTCCATCACGGCCGTGCCGAATCGGAGGACCCCGCCCCCGAGGTCTTCGAGCACCGTGTTCTGGATTCGGTCGAGCACTTCCTGGTCCGGCAGGTAGTCGGTTCCGTCCGTCAACCCTTCCTCTTCGATCGGGAGCTCGCACGCCGCGAGTCCGAGGCAGAGCAGGGCTGTCAGCAGGGCCAAAGGAGATCTGATCTTTTTCCTAGTTGTCATCTTGGAAGCCTCCTTGTGTCACAAATTCCAAAAAGAGAAGGACAGGGGTGGGACACCTTCGGGGATGAAGGGAGCTTAAGGGGAATGGCGCCTGCGTGTCAACAAGAAATGGGAGAGAATGTAGAGTGAATGGGAAGAATCATCCTGGGATCTCGACCCCGGTCAATAAAGGTATCCGGCAGCGTGCGCTCGTTCCGGATCCGGGAAGAGAGCCATGCCGGTTTTTAGGAGGCCGAAATCAAGCTTCTCGTAGAAACCTTCTTTACCGGGAACGGCATAGATGAGAACGGTTGTCCGATCGGGGAGGCGATCCAGAAGGGCCTGCATGATGGTTCTTCCGATGCCCTGTCCCTGGACCTCCGGCAAGATCACCACATCATAGATGGCGGATTGGTACTCGCCATCCGAAATCGCCCTTCCGAATCCGACGAGGGCGTCCCCTTGCCACGCGGTGCACACGGCATAGCTGTTCTCGGAAGCGCGGCGCAGCTTGTCCGGTTTGCGCGTGCCAAGCGGTGCACGCTCAAAGATGCTGCATACATCGTTCCAGTCCAATCCGGCCGTCCCGAATTTCAACTCGGTTCTCATCTCTTCTTCACCATGATATCGACAGGGTTGCCTCGCCAGAGAGCCTTCTGCCAGAGCTCCCAACCGAGTCGCGAGTAAAGGGACTGCTGGTCGGTTGTGAAGAGATACAGAGTCTCAAATTCGAGAGACCACGCCTTGTCTTCCACTACCCGACACAGTTGCGAGGCTACTCCGCGTCGTCGATGCTCCGGCCGGACAAAGACACCTCCCAGCCAGGGTGTCAGATCCTCCCTTCCTTCCAGATCGTGCACACGGAGGGCCGCCATTCCGAGCGCTTCGTCACCGGAATGAGCCACCCAGGCGATGGGCAGTTCATCCTTGTTCAGATGGGACCGAAGCTTCGCGTTCCGGCTCTCCATGCTCTCCTCCGGCACGAGAGACCGATAATGTGCAACGATCGCAGGGGCGAGCGAGGAAAGGAATTCCGGACGATCTCGCAGATAGCTGACGTTCATCTACTTCTTCCCAAGAGGGTGGATCGACAGAATCCAAGGCTCCAGACGACGACCATAGGCCAGCTCCACTTCATAGCGGGGAGGTGCAGGGGTGTCATCAGCCGATCTGCTTTTGGTCAGGATGGCGTCCAAGGCCCTCCGATGCTTGAGCGGAACGTGGATCGTTTCCATGCTCAACCTTGTGATATAGCCGAACACCTTCCGCCCCTCGTCGTAGAGAGGAAGGGGCTCGATGAGGCCCTTTGCAATGATGAAACTCGTTCTGTCTTTGTATTTCTCTCTCAACGTTTCCCGGTCGAGTCCCGCGTCCACGGCGAAGAGGCGGGATTCGGCTATGGATTCGCGCTCCACTCTCCTCTCCGCTCTCACAATGTCTTCGCTGTGTGATTCGGTTGTTTCTCGCGCAAATGCCAACGCAGCCTCTGCCCTTCGTATTGCCTCTTCGTGCGGTTCGCCACCCTTTTCCAGCACGATGAGGACTTCTTTCGGGATGGGTTCCTTGTAATGGGTCGACTTGCTCTCCCGGCCGGGACCCACGTCGATGCGGAACCCCAGTTCCCTCAGTTTTGCGGCATTCAACCAGGCCGGGGATCTCCCGTACGGATAGTAGACGTCCTCCTCGTCCCTTTCCTGGGCCCGCCAGGCAAGCCGCAAGGTCATTCCGCTGTTCTCTTTCTGAACGGGGTAATAGAAGGGAAGCTCGCGTTCCGTGAGGGTCAATCGCGCCTCAGGCTCGCCACGTCGGTTGGAAGCGACCCCCAGGAGCACCACAAGGTTGGTTGCCAGAAGCACCAGAAGGGCGAGTGCAAACAGTCTGCGAGAAGACGGCAGCGTTTTCATGCGGACACCTCCCGTACGTTCTCGCTTCCCGAATACCTGAGCCTCTTGAAGATGAGTAAGATCAGAATCGCGGTCAAGCCCACCAGGAGGAAGAAGAGATACTTCGGCATCCAGTCCCACCACCAGTCATAGAATTTCGTGTATAGGAGAATCGTGAAGAAGGCATTGCCTGTATTCACGACTTCTGGCCAACCCCGCTTGATCCCAAGCCAGATGGCGGCTGCGCTGAAGACGAAGCCCGCGATCTGGTAGCCCGCCTCGATCGACTCCGGTGAGAAATGCAGGTGACTGATCTTTCCCCAGTTGGAGAGAATCAGCACCGGAATGAAGAACAGAAGCATGGCGAAGACGCGGTAGATGGCTGCGAAGCCATGGTATCTGTGATGTGGGAGGAGGGGGACCAGGAACAGCAGCAGGGCTGCAGGAAAGAAATTCTCAGGCCGCTCTCCGAAATGGAGCCAGTAGCACCCGCTCCAAGTTCCGGTTCGTGCCGAGAGGTAGGATGCAATGCAGATAATCCCTGCGGCGAGAAGCAGGCGGGCGTCGGATGCGTAGGCAAGAACGAACGCGAATACCGCCCATACCAGAAAGGCGTTCGCCGAGGGAGTGATGTTGAAGATCTGTCCGATCATGGAGATGTTCAGGACAAAACAGGCAAAGGTCACCAGCCCGAAAAGCTTGGCGAAGTAGGCAGTCTTCTCCCTGTGAGATGCGAAGATAGTGGCGGCCAGGCCGATGAGTGGGGCTGCGACCAGTATGGCCACCTGAATGTGGGTCGAGAACCTTCCCCAGAACTGATAGAAGAGGAAGAACACGCTGGCTGCCAGACCCAGGGCCCCAAGGAACGAAGCGATCTTCATCCCGAGGCTGAGTTGCTTCTCCCGTTTGCTCGAATCGATGTCGAAAGCCGATGAAAGCTTTGCGATCAGGTCGTCGTGGTAACGGGCGACGGCAGAGCGATCGCTCTCCTTGAGAGTCAGGACATTCTCCTGCTCGATCATCTCCAGTTCGGCACGGAAGGATTGAATCTGGTCCGCCCTTCGCTGTGCATCCGCTCTCGACTTCACCTGCATCCCTGGTCCGCCTTCTTTCCAGACGCCTACTTCTTCGGATAGCCCACCGACTGTGAAAGGGTCACCCTCTGCTCGGGTCGCAGCTTCATCGCCTTTTCGAGGGCAGGTCTGTCGATCAGGCCGCGTACCACGGTGGCCAACCCTTTGGAGGCGCAGTACAGGTAGACGTTCTGGCTGATGAAGCCCGTGTCGGCGGCCGAGCAGAAGACCTTCACCTCCATTTCCGAATCCCCCATTCTCGCGAAATCCGCGACAAAGACGAGATTCACAGGGGCATGCTGCACGAAGGGCTGCTTTCCGGTCAGGGCCCGGATGTCCTCCGCGAGGATCGGCTGCAGAGCGTGCGCCTTCGCATCATACAGGAAGAGGCCATCCGCGGCGGCCACGTAGATATCGATTTCCTGCCAGTTCCTGGCAGAGGGCGCGGTGCGCTTTCCCGTTTCCGTCCTGTTCACTCCCCAGGCGGCCCAGAGCAGGTTGGAAAGCACCTGTTCCGGCAGCTTCTCCGTGCTGAAGGCTCGTGAAGTGTGCCTGGCCTTCAACACCTCCATCAACGGTTTGCTGCCTTCCAACTCCGGTTTCGGAAGCTGGATCGGCTTGAGTTCCTGCGCGCCGACTAGCGACGGGCAGACGAACAGAACGGCCAGCACCAGGCAAACGGCTTGAAGCCATCTCGTAATCTTCATGCGATCTCCTTTCAGTCGTTCTAGCGGCGGCCGCAACTCTTTCATTCTGAAAACGCTGCCTGCCGCCATTCCGGTTGCGCAACATGTTAGGCTCTGCAGCACACACAATTGGAGGACACTACAATGATCAGCCGGGCATTCCGGATCTCAGGCGGTACACCATCTCCCAAAGACGGTCTATTTCTCCACGTTCAATGATCTCTATTGGTTTCAACCTGCCAAAACCGTCATTGGGCGTATTGAACCAATCACCGAGGCTGGCTGGATCAACGACCTCACTCAAGGAGTCAGATAATCGCTTGACCTCGACATAGTTTCGTCGAAGCTTCTCGACTTTCTTCTGTTTGGACTCGACCTCAGCAATTGTCCTCACGGAAACGTTGACAAGCCGACCAAACACTTCCCTCGGCATGCCCAGGTTGTGTCGCAACTCAAGCTTGGCTTCGCCTCGACTCTTCATCACTCGAACCCCATGTAATCCAGGAATGGCGATTGCACGAGGGGCCGATCTCTTCTTCGCTATGGGTTTTTTCTTTGTCCTGGTTGCCACTTGGCTCTCCTTCTGATGTCGCTCTGTGCTCTAAACCCTCAACAGGATTCTATCGGAAGGGAGTCGTGAATGCAAGCAAGAAAACCTGCAATATTGCATGTTAGCTTGGCCAGTCCGATGGATGCGGCACAAGTCGAGCTTTCGCCTGATTTTCGCGCCCGTCAAATCCAAGAGACGCCTCAACTTCAATTCGGCCACAGATAAACATCAGAGTATGTATAAACGAGGCATAGATACTGAATAACAGAACTGCAAGAAGAGCTGTTGTGGATATGGATAGCAGTTTTTTCATGAGATGCTTGACGCTAAGGTGAGCGGCGGTGTTAGTCACCGTCCGCTCCACCTTCTAGTTGGACTTCCTACTCTGTGGACAAAGTGGAAAAAGTCGCAATTCTGTCAATCAGGTCAACCATTTCTGAGGGAACCTCTGATTTCAAAAAGCAATCGATTACTAGAGAAACGGTTATCGTCACGAAGTACTTTTTCTGCAAATACTTATTCAATGATGCAATGGTAGTCTTTCCCGGTACAAGCCGAAATCGCTCTTCAGCTTTCTCCCACACATTGTCAAATTCTGTCATTAGCATTTCGCTTATTGTCGAGTCGTCTAGACTGGGATTTCTCGACTTTTCAAAGGGACGACGTTTGGAGAGATATTTCGCCTCGACACTTCGTCTGATGGGGTCTGTGAGGTTGATCAATAGTTCGAGAACATCTTCATCAAATTGAACGTTTTCCTCCGTTCTGTTGTTCCGTTCGGCTACTCGCCTTTTGACAGCACGGAGTATCGCTTCAGGTACGAGAAGAAAATTCTCCAATTCTTTCCGCTTGTGAATCTGGACCAACGCGCAGTGCCTTTCCAACGCCGAGATCTCTTTCCTGCACTCTTCATCGGACCAGTAGTCTCAGTCAAAGATGACCCCGGTTAGTACGCTTGTGCCGAGTGTAGCCTCGATTCCTTGTTTGAAATCTCGTACTTTGTTGGGGCTAAAGCCATCCACTGGTATTACCGCAAAATCGGACCGATTTGAAGCCTGATTTCGACCTAATTTCCGAGCGAATCGCGACAGAACTTGAAAATCCCTACCCTCGACAAACAGAGCCCGCCGAGTCTTTGCAAGTTGAGTAAGAATCGGATTCAGACTAGACCCTAAGACCTGGAACACATCCTGGAGGTGAGTCGGATCCTTGATTCGCCGTCCAGATCTGAACTTCTTGTTGACCACAATAATATCATCAGAATCAGCTTCCGAAATGAGTTCCGTGGAATGGGTGGCAATAAGAATGGCTGGGCCTAGACTCTTGAGTATCCCAATCAGCTGCCGCTGCAGATCCGCATGCAGGTAAATATCTGGTTCGTCAATCATTAAGAGGGAATCTTCCTTTCCGCGTACAATGTAAGTCAGCATTTGACACCAGACTTGAAAGCCAAAACCTGCCCAGAAGATCTCACGTGGAATTCTTTCCTCAGGGCAGAACATCCGTAGGAGAGGCTTTGGGTGCGAGTGATCAATAGTCGGCTTCTCGATATCCATTCCTGGCCAAGTTGTCCTCAATAACTCCCTAAACTCAAGGAAGTCGTCCGGATAGTGATACCAAATATTGCGGAAGTTACGAGCAGCCCTGTGCGTAAGTAGAGCCAAACGGGCGGCTTCCTTTTGGAACAGCGGTTCGTCGTACTCGACCGGTCCAAGTATGGGGACGAATCCAATAGATACGTTGTATTGTGATTTGAAAGTAGAAGGTGATGTAACTGATCTTCCCGTTGTCTGGCAGATCAATTGGCATGACCCCAATCCAAGGAAATATAGTAGGAGCTCGTTCCCATTAGAAATCCTGAACTGGATCGTGGCTGGTTGCGAATCGTCATAGTCAAAAAACACGTTTTCGGTGGCGATGGGGACATTCTGCAGTTCAACGTGATATCCGCTTGTTCTGCCATGTGGGCCTGGAACAATAGTGGGTTTCCTCGAGCGAGCCTTTCGAATAGCCTCTGCTAGGATGCGAAATGCTCCCAGGATTGTTGACTTGCCCGAGTTGTTGGGGCCAACAAGCACATTGAAGTCACGAAGCGAGAGAGAATAGTCACGAAAAGCTTTATATCTGTGGAATCGGACAGAGGTGAAACGATCTAGGTCCTTCATGAAATTAGATCCTATGGCAGTCCAACGTTGTGGACAACCTGCGAGCCGGCCTGGCGCGGGCCGTGCGGAAGCACGGAACGTGACAGGGTGGGTCGACAGGTTCATCCGCGTGTTAGACCGAGCGCCTCGGTCCGGGCATCGTCATGCCATTGCCGTCGCGAAAAGTACGGACCGCAGTCCGCCTCATGTGTGTACACCATGGTCCAATCGAATCCGGGAGGAGAGACCGATACATCGATCACGTACCGACCAAAATCTGGGAGGCGATTGCCGCGCCAGATAAACGCCGGCTCTCCAACTATCTCGGGTAGCAGGATCAACTCGTCTGCATCTTCGTTACGGTACTCCTCCTCCGCACGCCCGTCACTTAAAGCCCGTGACATCTTGGAACTGAAGGCATGCCAATCGTAGCCGCCCGACGACCACTTGCCTGTGCGTAGCTTGACCTCCGGCGCAAAAGCCACTCGCCATTCCTGCTGCAGCCCTTCCTTGTCACGCTTTGAGAGTGGAGAGAGCTGAGCTCTGCAAATCGCCGCCTGCTCTTCTGCGACACCTTCAAATCTCAAGCGTTCCTCCCTGCGGTCTAACGTTAGCGTCAGTTGCCACGCCCTTGGGTTAAGTGCCAAACCTTACGCTGCGAAACTCTCCTGCGTGGTCAACTGCAGGCAGTTGTTGAACCGATTCGTCATCAGCCGCGATGACGAACCTGGGCGGTTTCTTTCTCCATCGCAGTCGAAAAAACATGTTGACAGGTACATACAATATATGCATACTCATAGCATGAGGATTCGTTGGGACCCCCTGAAGGCTGAGTCCAATATCCGGAAACACAAGGTCCGGTTCTCTGACGCGGAGTCGG
>JANQFG010000040.1 GCA_028277985.1 bacterium
GTTGTAGATAGCATGGAAGGACCAGCGTCCTGCGTGTAACGTGGGTTACTCGCGAGACGAGCAGAGCCAAGATTCCTTACTCGCGAGAGTGAGGAAAAAACGACAGGAGGCTGGTCCAATGGGAAGTATCGTACGTGGCGGAATGGATGTCCACATGGGGGATATCCAGATTGCGTTGGTGACGTCGAAGTGGAACGGTGAAGAGCGTGGGCGGGGAGAGGGGGGATTCGTGCCGTGCCAGGTGATCCACGAGGAGCGGATCGCGAATCGCGCGGACAGGATTCGAAAGGCGATCAAGCGGTTGACGAAGAAGTTTGGGAAGTTGGAGATGTGCTACGAGGCGAGCGGTTGTGGGTACGTTCTGCAGCGTCAGTTGTCGGAGATGGGAGTGGGGTGCCGGGTGGTGGCGCCGTCGAAGATTCCGAAGAAGCCAGGGGATCGGGTGAAGACGGATCGTCGAGATGCGAGAAAGCTGGCGGAGCTTTTCTGGGCGGAGCAACTGACGTACGTGCGGGTGCCGAAGAAAGCGGAGGAGGAAGTTCGTGACCTGGTGCGTTGCCGGGAGACATTCAAGAAGGACGCACTGCGGGTTCGGCAGCGGATATCGAAGTTCTTGCAGCGAAAGGGTTTCGTGTACCGGGACGGGCAGAATTGGACGCAGCGTCACCGAAAGTGGCTGAAGGGACTCGGATTCGCGGGCTACGAGAAGGTGGTTTACGAAAAGCACATGGCGGACTTGGAGTGGAAAGAGAGCCAAGTGGAGGATCTGGACCGCGAGATCGAGAAGGTAGCGTTTTCGGAGGCGTACAAGGAGGAAGTGGGGAAGATGCGTTGCCTTCGGGGAATCGACACGCTGTCGGCGATGACGGTGATCGTGGAGATCGTGGATTTTCTTCGTTTCGAATCGGCGCCGTCGTTGATGGATTATCTGGGGCTTGTGCCAAGCGAAGACACGAGCGCCGGGAAAGAGCGCCGGGGTCCGATCACGAAGGCGGGAAACAAGCGTGTCCGGCGGATTCTAGCGGAGGCGGCTTGGCATTACCGTCACCGGCCGGCGATCGGAAAGAAGCTGAAGAAGAGGCAAGAGGGCCAACCGGAGTGGGTGAAAGCGCACAGTTGGAAGGCGCAACAGCGGTTGTACAAGAAGTATCACGACATGCAGAAGAGCGGTCATGAAACGCAAGTGGCGGTGGTCGCAGTAGCGCGGGAGTTATCCGGGTTCATCTGGGCGATCATGCAACCGGATGGACCAGAAATCGATGAAGGGACCGGCTGCGAAGCGTAGGGCCGTGACCAGTGCCGTCCCTGCCGCTCATGTTGGAAACCTGTCGAAAAGGGCCACAAGAGCGGCGAGAAGAGGGACGGTTTTGAGGGGCCCTTTCCGACAGGTTTCCAACAATCGCTTGGATAACCGTCGGGTGAGGAAGTACGAATCGGGGAGGCAGGCGGTGACGGTTATCCACAGGGACTTGGACAATTCGGCTTGCGAAAGGGAAGGTGAATGCGTTTCGCGACAGCGAGCGGGAACCGAAGGCTGGAGCAAGCCGCCAGAGGCCGAATTGCCCACACTGCTCACAACCCGGAAGAGGATGAGTATTATTAATAATAATGAATTCATGTCTATGCGCTTCGCGCATATTCGTATCTGTAGTCGCCATAGGCGACACAGATACGCACTACATCATTAAACATTATATGCAGAACAGGTGATCGACGGAAAGGTCGAAAGCGAAGAAGTCGAGATGGCAAAGAAAGGGTTTCCCAGCAGGTACGAACGGAGGATCCTCGCCCATCCTATATGGCAGCGTGTCGGCAACGACCGTGAACCCGTGTCCGTAGATCGAGGCAGCTCCCGACGAATGGCAAATCCTGCGGTTCCGACCCGCGAATATCAGGTTGATTCATCGTCGAAGCAACCTGCTGGGAGACCTCTTCCTGCCCTCATCGACATTCTTGCGAAGGGGCCCTGATAATCGAGGCTTGCAGGACTATTGACAAGGTCCTTCCATATCAGGATGGATTAGCCGGAGGCGTAATCCATCGCTATACCTGGGAACGCCGAGCGCCAGCTCGGCGTACGCAGGCGAGTCGTCCAATCAAACACCCCTTTTACACGTCCTATCAGCGCAAACAACAGAGCCTGAAAGCTCCACTCCGCTGGGTGTACAGACCTCCGTTCGCGGGCGTCAGGAAGACACTTTCTTCGTCCTTCCGTCTCCCTTCGGCAGATCGAGGTCGAGAGACTTCATCTTGCGAAAAAGCGTGCTTGGGTCGATGCCGAGCTCTTGGGCGGCCTTCGTGCGATTGCCCTGGTGCCGGCGAAGGGCGTCCGCGATGTGGATCGCTTCCAGGTCTTTGAGCGTTGCCGCGCCCTTCCCCTTTGTCCTGGGATGGGGAACCTCGTCTTGAAGGAAAGAAGGAAGATGGATCGCTTCGATGAACCCCGATTTGCACAGAACGAAGGCGCGTTCGATTAGGTTCTCCAGTTCGCGGACGTTTCCCGGGTAGTCGTATTCCATGAGAACCGCCATGACCTCTTCGGTGACACCCGTTACGTCTTTGTTCTGGAGATTGTTGAATTTTGCGACGAAGTGATCGACGAGGAGGGGGATGTCCTCCCTGCGGTCCTTGAGCGGAGGGAGCTCGATTCGAATGACATTCACGCGGTAGAACAGATCCTCGCGGAACTCCCCCTTTCGGACGAGTTTCCCAAGGTCCTTGTTGGTTGCGGCAATCACCCGGACATCCGCTTCAACAGGTTCGACAGAACCGAGCGGTTCGTATACTCGCTCCTGGAGTACCCGAAGAAGGCGAATCTGCATGGCCGGCGAGATGTCTCCGATCTCGTCGAGCAGGATTGTCCCCCCTTCCGCCATAGCGAACCGGCCGGGTTTGTCCTGTCGGGCATCCGTGAACGCCCCTCTTTTGTACCCAAAGAGTTCGGATTCGAGCAATGTGTCGGGCAACGCACCGCAATTGAGCGCCACGAACCGCTCTTCCTTGCGTGACGAGAGGTTGTGGATGGCTCGGGCAACAAGTTCCTTTCCGGTCCCGCTAGCTCCCTCGATGAGGGCTGTGCTGTCACTCTCCGCAACCTGGGGGAGGATGTCGAATACCTTCCGCATCGTGCTGCCGCGGCCAATGATGTCCGCGAAGGTGTACTTCTCGGACAGTTCCTTTCGGAGTTCTTCCACTGTGGTCAGGTCACGAAAAGTCTCGACTCCTCCGATTGCGTTTCCTTCGGTATCGCGCAGGATCCCCGTCGAGATGCTGATCGGGACCCGCTCTCCATCGGCGTTGACGATATAGATGGCCTTGTCGGCGATCGGGCGACCGGTCCGTAGGGTCTCTCTCAACGCGCACAGGTTTTCGCAGATGCTGGAGCGAAACACGTCGCAACACTGCCTCCCAATCGCTTCCTCCCTAGATACACCGGAGATCCGTTCGGCGGCCCGGTTGAAACTTGTCACATTCCAATCATCGTCGATCGTGAAAACGCCTTCGCTGATCGAATCCAAGATGACATCTCGATGCGGGTCTTTGGCCGGTTCGTTCATCGCTTCTCACAGAGACTTTTGGTCACTCATCTCCCCAAAGCGATTGTACCAGCAAACGGCTCCGAGTCGAAGGACTTTCTCCGTGGATCTCCCCGATCCCCTTGAGGATATTCAGTGAAACCCTCGTCCAAGCCGTTACCCTGGGGTTCGTGGTGCGACCCAGTATGGGTCAAACACCGTAGCCCGGGGCAACGCCCCGAGACGCAGAATTGTCCAAACGCAGTGATTCGCACATCCGGAAATGAAATCACGGTATTCCGATAAAAAACTCTTGATTGCTAAAGACAAGAAATGCTATAATCCAAGCGCATCATTGTATCATTGGGGGGCCAAAGAACGAATGAAGACCCATGCATCCATCATGAGACGAGGGGATCCCAACGGTTTTGGCGTTGGAGCTTTGGCGCTTGTCGCCCTCCTCGCGCTCTCTATCGCAGCGGATAGTCAGGCAATCAGCGTTGTCTACCTCGATGAGGAGGGCAACTTCTCGGAGTTTCCGGTCAACCGAAAGCAAGCGTCATGTCTGGAGATATCTAGCTGGTGGACAGACAAGGAGCCTTCCGAACTCGTGGAAACCCCTCTGCCGGGAGGGGGCTGGGAAATCGATCTCTTTTCCTCCAACCAGAACTCGAAAATTCCCTACAGAAGCTCAGCGAACAAGGCGACGGGCGCTGTCATTACGGTTCAGAACGGCGATGACCCTGGGGAAGGATTCAACGACGCTACACCGGCACCGCCGGTTGGGGGAAACGCCGGCACAACAATCGGGGAACAGCGCCTCATCGCCTTCCAGCACGCAGCGGACATCTGGGCTGCCCTGCTGCAGAGCGATGTGGAGATCCTGGTTTCGGCGTTCTTTGATCCGCTACCCTGCACGCCCAATTCAGCGATTCTGGGATCCGCGGGCCCTCAGAACGTCGTACGCGATTTCACGGGGGCGCCATTCAGCGACACTTGGTATCCCGTTGCCTTGGGGAACGCCATTGCAGGAAGCGACCTAATCGGAGGCAACGCCGACATTCAGGCCACTTTCAATTCGCAGCTCGACAACAACGATGCCTGTATGATGGGTACAAATTGGTATTACGGGCTGGATGGGAACCCTGGGGGGGACATCGATTTCGTTTCCATCATCGTCCACGAGCTGGGGCACGGGCTCGGGTTCCTCACCTATACCGACGGTCAGACCGGAAGCAAGTTCGCCGATCTTGATGACGTCTTCATGTTGTTCCTTAGAGACAACAGCCATGGTCTTGACTGGTCCGATATGACTGACGCTCAACGCGCCACTTCCGCCCTCGACACGGGAGACCTTGTCTGGTCGGGCGCTGCGGTGGATGCCGCTGCGGCAGGATTGGGCGCGGGGCTGCACCCATCCGGTCATGTCGAGATGTACGCTCCCAACCCTTACGAACTCGGATCCTCGGTTTCGCATTTCAGCGACGAAGTTTTACCGGATAACGTAATGGAGCCTGCCTACACCGGCCCCAACCACGATCCGGGGCTGGCCTACGAACTTTTCCTCGATCTCGGATGGCCCGTACCCGATGCGGGATCGTCCTCACCGACAGCCACAAACACT
>JANQFG010000046.1 GCA_028277985.1 bacterium
GCCGGGTGAAGGTCCTGGTCCAGGGGCTTGTCAAGGCCAGGGTCCGGGAGTTCCTGTTCCAGGAGCCGTACATGTTCTCCAAGATCGATCCGATTCAGGAGTCGATGCTGACGTCGATCCCGATCGAGGTCGAGGCCCTGATGCGGTCGGTTCGGGACACGCTCGAGGATTTCCTGGGGATGAGGAATCTGCCGAACGAGATCCTGATGCTCACCGAGAATATCAACGACCCGGGCGTGCTGGCGGATCTCATCGCGGCAAATCTGAATCTGAAGGTCCACGACGCACAGCGGCTGCTCGAGTGCACCGATCCTGTCCATCGCCTCGAGAAGGTGGGGGAGGAGCTGCATCGGGAGATCCAGCTCTCCCGGATGCAGAACAGGATTCAGAGCCAGGCCAAGGAGGAGATCAGCAGGACCCAGAGAGAGTACTATCTGAGGGAGCAATTGAAGGCGATCCAGGGAGAGCTGGGTGACCTGGATGAAAAGAGCGATGACGTGCAGGGCCTGCGTGAGCAGATCGATGCCGCCGGGATGCCGCCCGAGGCGGAGAAGGAAGCCCTGAAGCAGCTCAGGCGGCTGGACACGATGAACCTGGAGTCGGCAGAGGCCTCGATTGTCCGCGGGTATCTGGACTGGCTGGTGGAACTGCCCTGGAGTCGATCGACCGAGGACAACCTCGAGATCAAAGAGGTTCAGAGGGTCCTGGATGAGGATCACTACAAACTGAAGCATGTCAAGGATCGAATCCTGGAGTATCTGTCCGTGAGAAAGCTGAAAGACAAGATGCGCGGGCCGATCCTCTGTTTCGTGGGGCCTCCCGGTGTGGGGAAGACCTCCCTTGGACGGTCCATTGCCCGGGCCATGGGTCGACAGTTCGTCCGCATCTCGATCGGCGGTGTCCATGACGAGGCGGAGATCCGCGGGCACAGAAGGACCTACGTGGGCGCATTGCCGGGCCGGATCATTCAGGGAATCAAGCAGGCAGGCTCCAACAACCCGGTATTCATGATCGATGAAGTGGACAAGATCGGAAACGATTTCCGGGGAGACCCGGCTTCCGCCCTGCTCGAGGTCCTGGATCCGGAGCAGAACAACCAGTTCAGCGATCACTATCTGAACCTTCCCTTCGATCTGTCCAATGTGATGTTCGTCACGACGGCCAATCGGCTCGACCTGATCCCTGCCACCCTTCGGGACCGCATGGAGGTGATTCGTATCTCCGGGTACACCGAGGAGGAAAAGGTGCGGATCGCGAACGACTACCTCCTGCCCAGACAGCTGGACGAGAACGGCCTGACGCCGGAGAACCTGGTGCTGTCCATGTCCGCCCTGAGAAAGACGATCTCCGAATACACCCAGGAGGCGGGTCTTCGGGAGCTGGAACGGAAGATCAATCAGGTGTGTCGCAAGGTCGCACGCCGAATCGCAGAAGATCAGGGAACCCGTTTCCGCGCTTCGGTGGACACCCTTCACCGCTACCTCGGTCCCCCACGCTATCTCCAGGACGACGATCAGGACGGCCCGCAGGTAGGGCAGGCCATGGGACTGGCCTGGACCCAGGCAGGTGGGGAGGTCCTATGCATCGAGGTGTCGGTGGTGAACGGTTCAGGAGAGCTCACCCTGACCGGTCAGCTGGGTGACGTCATGAAGGAGTCTGCACGAGCCGCCCTGAGCTACGCTCGGGCCTCGGCGCGGAAGTGGGGAATTCCAAAGGATTTCTACAAGAACTCGGATGTGCACATCCACGTGCCGGCAGGGTCGATCCCGAAGGACGGCCCCTCTGCCGGGGTTGCCATGGCGGCGGCCCTGATATCGGCACTGACCGGCAGACCGGTACGCCACGACGTGGCCATGAGCGGCGAGATAACCCTGCGCGGTCGCGCCCTCCTGGTCGGCGGTATAAAGGAGAAAGTGCTGGGCGCACACCGGGGAAAAATGACCGAGGTCTTCCTCCCGGCGAAGAACCTGAGGGATCTCGCCGAGATTCCGGCCGCGGTGCGCAAACGGGTGAAGCTGCATTTCGTCCACCATGTGGAAGAGATTCTGGACCAGGTCCTCTTGCAAGAGAGCCCCAAAGAGGCATATGATACGGGCGACATCAGGATCGTTAGAAAGACCCTCCCCCTGACCGGAACGGAAGGTTGTCTGGAATAGACATTACAAAGATCTCTTTCCTGGTTGTACTGCTCCTCTGTTCAGGCTTTTTCTCCGGTTCCGAAACCTCGATGTTCTCCCTCGGGCGCGTCGAGCGATACCGGATCCGTGAAGAGAAAGAGACCTTCGTCTCCCGATGTCTCCGGGGGTTGTTGGGACGGCCCCGAAGGCTCATCGCGACTCTGCTCATCGGCAATGAACTCGTCAACATAACGTTTGCCGCCCTTAGCGCCTCTCTCGCCAAGGGTACCTGGCTCGGTTTCCAGGCCCCGGACTCCTTCGATCCGATCCTTGTCAAGACCCTACTCGCAACCTTGGTCTGTTTCCCCCTGCTCCTGGTCTTCGGCGAGATCACGCCGAAGACGCTGGCCCTTTACAATCCCAGAAGGTTTGCGCGGTTCGCGGCGGTCCCGCTCCGCCTCTTCTACTCCGTGTTCGCACCGGTTCGGTGGGTTCTCGCGAGCCTTTCCAACGGGATCGTGCGGCTCTTTTTCGGCGAGCCGCCCAGGGCAGAGGCACCGATGACCGAGGAGGAGTTTCGGGACCTCGTGGACAAGAGCAACGAAGGAGGCGTCCTCTGGGAAACGGAGCGCGAGTTCATTCACAATATTTTCGACTTTGGGGAGACCCGGGTCTCCGAGGTGATGACACCTCGAACGGACATGTTCTGTCTCCAGGCGGACCATTCCCTGGAGGAGATCCTGACGGTTATCGAGGAGCAGCACTATTCCCGCATTCCTGTATACGAAGAGGACAAGGACGATATTACCGGGATTCTCTACTGCAAGGATCTCCTCGGTCTCAGGACGGATCCGGAGAAGGGCAGGGAGTGGAACCTGAAGACCTCTCTGAGAAAGCCCTATTTCATCCCCCAGACGAAGAAGGCGAGCGATCTGTTTCGCGAGTTTCGGTTCAACCGGGTGCATCTTGCGATCGTGGTGGATGAATACGGGGGGGTGGCAGGACTCGTCACGATGGAGGACCTCCTCGAAGAGCTGTTCGGCGATATCCTGGATGACTACGATCCGCAGGAGCCGCAGCCCAAACAGCTGAACGAGAACACGATGGTCATCCCGGGCAGGATGCCGATCGAGGATTTCAACCGGTTTGCCGGGGCCGAGTTGCCGGAAGAGGAGTACGACACGATGGGAGGGCTCGTCTTCGGCCTGTTCGGGAAGCTGCCCACGCCGGAGGCAACCGTCTCTTTCATGCACTACACCTTCACGGTGCAGAAGATGGAAGGAACACGCATCCTGGAGTTGAAGGTCGAAGCACACCGTGAAGACGAGCTTCCGCCCGAGAGCGGGGAGCCCGGTTCCCTCCCTGGGACGGGCGAAGGAGGGGAGGGCTGATGGAATTCCTTCCCTATCTGCCTGCAATTCTCTCTCTGCTTGCCGTGGAGGCCTTCTTCTCCGGCTCGGAGATGGCTATCGTGAGCTGCGACAAGCTGAAGATCCGGACCGACTCATCCGAGGGTCTCCGGGGTGCGAGGCTGGTGGAGAGCATGCTCGAGAAGCCGGAGTGGCTCCTGGGAACAACCCTGATCGGCACCAAGCTGGCCGTGGTAACCAACACGATTCTCGTGACCTTCCTCGCAATCGACCGATTTGACGCCAACGGAGAGTTCTTTGCGGTCTTGGCCATGGCTTCCCTCGTCCTGTTCTGGGGCGAGATCCTGCCAAGGACCCTTTTCAAGCAGAAGGCGGATGCCATAGCCCCGCGGGTGATCTATCCGCTCTGGGCCGCCTCCCGGGTCTTTGCACCGTTGCTCTGGTTCATCAACGCGATTCCGCGCGCCCTGCCCGGGACTTCGTCCAAGCTGGCGGACGCGAGCGTGGAGTTCCTCCGAAGGGAAGACCTCAAGTTGCTCCTGAGCCTGCCGAATGACGGGTCGGACATACTGAAGGAAGAAAGGAAGATGGTGGACAGGCTCATCGAGCTCTCCGGCAAGAAGGTCGATGAAGTCATGATCCCCCTGGTCGATGTGGTGGCCGTTCCGGAGGAATCGACACTGGAGGCGGCGATCCGTATGATGGTGGAGAAGGGACACTCCCGGTTGCCCGTGTTTCGGGAGCGGATCGTGAACATCGTGGGGCTTCTGCACCACTTCGACCTGCTCCTGAAGAAAGACCTCTCCGGAGGGATCCGTGCTTCGGCCAGACCCGTATACTACGTGCCGGAAACGAAAGAGGTCTACGAGCTTCTCCTGGACATGAAGAGGCGCGGTCTCAGCATGGCCATCGCCGTGGACGAGTACGGGGGCGCAACGGGCATCATCACAGTGGAGGACATCCTCGAGGAGATCGTGGGAGAGATCGAGGATGAGTACGATCCGAAGAGGTCCCTGTACACGAAGATCGGGCCCTCCGCATATCTGCTCGATTCTCGTATCGAGATCGACCACATGAACGAGCGTTTTCAGCTGGATCTGCCCGAGGGCAGCTATGAGACCCTTGGAGGGCTTCTGATGAGCCACATCGGCCGGATACCGGAAAAGGGCGAGGTGTTGCGGCTCATGAACCTGGTCTTCACGGTGGAGCAGGCCACGCCTCGGTCGATACAGAAGGTGAGAATGGATATTCGATAAAGGAAACCGGAGGGAGCTTGTAGAAGATGGACAAGGGAGCACTCAAGAAGATCCTGCAGGAAATCGAAAAAGGGAAGCTCTCTGTTGCGGAGGCGATGGACAGACTTCGCGCCTTCCCTTTTCAGGATATGGGATTCGCAAAGATAGACACCCATCGTCACCTGCGAAAGGGATTTCCCGAGGTGGTCCTGGCACAGGAGAAGACGGCCGGCCAGATCGTCCGCATCCTGGACCAGGTCAGAGAGTCGGGTAACAACGTGCTGATTACCCGGGTGGAACCGCAGAAAGCGGAGGCCATCCTGCGAAGGCACCCGGACCTGCAACACCACCCGGCATCGAGAACTCTGTATCTTCACATGAAGGACCTGGAAGACAAGGGCCGGGGAACGATAACGGTGGTCACGGCGGGGACCTCCGACATCCCCGTGGCCGAAGAGGCGGCGATTACCGCAGAGGTGATGGGCAACCACGTGGAGCGGATCTTCGATGTTGGGGTTGCCGGGCTCCACCGGCTGCTGGCACATCATGACGAGTTGACGGCCGCACGGGTCCTGGTCGTCGTGGCCGGGATGGAAGGAGCGCTTCCGAGCGTGGTGAGCGGGCTCGTGGATCGACCCGTTGTAGCCGTGCCCACGAGTGTCGGCTACGGAGCCAGCTTCGGGGGAGTGACCGCGCTCCTTGCCATGCTGAACTCCTGCGCCTCCGGCGTGACCGTGGTGAACATCGACAACGGCTTCGGTGCGGGCTATGCCGCGAGCCTGATGAACCGGCTGTGAGCGTCTGGAAAGCTATTTCCTTCTCCCCTTTGGGGAGAAGGTCAGGATGAGGGGTGCTTCTGTGGCACCCTCACCCTATCCCTCTCCCTCAAGGGAGAGGGAATCATTGTTTGGGGCGGAGCTGTTTGGGTACACTAGGACCTTGCCCACCAACAGGATGATCTAGGACCCCCAGTATGCGAATCGCCTATTTCGACTGTTTCTCCGGAATCAGTGGAGACATGACCCTCGGGGCGCTTTTGGATCTGGGTTTTCCGGAACCGAGCCTCCGTGAGGGACTGGCTGCACTGCCCATCGGCGGTTACCGACTCGATATCGCTCGAAAGGAACGCGGGGGGCTGGAAGGGACCTCTGTGCGAGTGATCGTCGAAGAGGAGAAGCAGCCTCACAGACATTACTCCGACATCAAAAAGATCCTGAAGGAGAGCTCGCTCTCGGTCCGAGCGCGGTCCCTTGCGTCCGAGATCTTCGAGTGCATCGCAAGGGCGGAGGCCCATGTCCACGGCAAAACTGTGGACAAGGTGCACTTCCATGAAGTGGGCGCCGTGGATTCCATCGTGGACGTCGTGGGCGTTGCTCTCGGCATGGAGGCCCTGGACGTCGGTGCAACCTATGTGTCCTCCCTTCCACTCGGAGGGGGCTTTGTCAAATGTTCCCATGGAGTGCTTCCCGTGCCCGCACCGGCCACGGTGGAGATCGTCAAGGGCATGCGGGTCAGGGAGCATCCCGTGCGGGCGGAGCTCGTCACACCCACCGGGGCGGCCATCGCTTCGGTTCTGGCCGGCCCGGGCCATCCTCCCTTGAGACCCATGCGGTTCCAGAAGGTGGGTTACGGGGTCGGTGAGAAGGAGTTCGACCATCCGAACCTGCTGAGGATCTTCCTTGGCGAATCGGCCGAGGGGTACGAAGAGGACGAGGTGGAGGTGATCGAATGCCAGATCGACGACCTCCAGCCCGAGCTCTATCCGTATCTGACGGAGAGGCTTTTGCAATCCGGTGCGATTGATGTATATCTTATTCCCGTTCAGATGAAGAAGGGGCGATCCGGGTTCCTGGTTCAGGTGCTTGCCGAACCGTCGGAAGGGCTGCGGGTTTCAGAGGTTCTATTCCAGGAGACAACGACCCTCGGGGTTCGCCTCTCCCGCCGTAGACGAATCAAGCTGAGCCGCCGAGCCTGCGAGGTCGAGACGAGCCTCGGGCGGATTCCTGCGAAGAGGGTGGAAGGGCCCTGTCTCGATGGGCCCGAGGTGAGGCCCGAATACGAAGAGTGCAGGAAGGTGGCGGAAGAGAAGGGGATGCCCCTGCGGAAGGTTTACGAGGAGGTCATTCGCGCCGGGCGCGAAGCCGTGGAAGAGGTCGGGCCGAAAAAGGTGCGGGCCAAGAAGGGAAAGAGTTCCGGGAATGGCTGAAGAGAGAACCAAAGAGGAAGTGGCTTCCGAATTCGACGATGTGCCGCCACGCATCCTCGTCGTGGATGACGAGCCGGTCATCCGAGAGGTCCTTCACGATCTCCTTACCTCGGAGGGCTACGAGGTCCGTACCGCGGAGAATGGGGCGGTGGCCCTGCAGGAACTGATGCAGACCCCCTACAACCTGGTGTTGACCGACCTGAAGATGCCGGTCATGGGTGGGGAGGAACTGCTGGCGAAGATGGCGGAGAACAACATCAAGAAGATCGTGATCGTGTTGACCGCCATCGCAACGGTCGAAACCGCGATTCAGACCATGAAGAACGGGGCGTATGACTATGTCATGAAGCCCTTCAAGATCGACGAGATCACACTGATCGTTCGCCGGGCCCTGGAGCAGGAGCGGCTGGAACGGGAGAACGTCCGGTTGAAGGAGGCCCAGAGGCTCTTCGAGATCAGTGAGGCCATGAGCTCCACCTTGTCCCTGGACAAGCTGCTGGGAATCATCATCCAGACCGCCAAGAGAGAGTCGGAAGCGGATCTGGTGAGCCTCGTGCTCAGGGATCCGGAGCACGAGCGTTGGCGGACAAAGATATGTGATACGGACCTGCCGGATGTTTCGTCCGATGAGATCGATGCGTACTTGGACCTGGATGCGATGATCGAGGCGCACGTCTCGGGCAAGCCGATCCTGTTGCCGCCGGCACCCCGGGAGGCTTACGTGTGCGGAAGCCTGAACGCCGGCAGGAAGCTCCACTCGCTCGTGTCGGTGCCACTGGCGATTCGCGGGCAGGTTACCGGAATGCTGAACGTCCTGTCCTTCAACCAGCGACGCATCTTCCTCGAAGGAGACAGGCGGACCCTCTATATTCTGGCAAGCAGGGCGGCGAACGCGGTCGACAATGCCCGGCTTCACGAGCAACTGAAGGCGGTCTTCCTCCAGACGATCGAGGGTTTTGCGTACGCTATCGATGCGAAGGATCCTTACACCCACGGCCATTCACGGCGAGTGACAGGGTACTGCGAGTTGATTGCCCGCAGGATGAGCCTGGAAGAGGGAGAGGTGGAGAGGATTCGCAATGCAGCGATCCTGCACGACATCGGAAAGATCGGGCTCAGGCTCGAATCCCTGAACAAGCCCCACCCTCTGTCAGCCGAAGAGCGACAGATCTTCCAGACCCACCCCCAGAAGGGCTGCAAGATTCTGGCGCCGATCAATTTCTTCGAGGAGCTGATGCCCATCATCTACCATCACCACGAGCATTTCGACGGTAGGGGTTATCCCGAGGGAAAGATTGCCGAGAAGATCCCCCTTGGAGCACGCATCCTGGCCGTTGCGGACGCCTACGATGCGATGACCTCCGACAGGCCTTACCGAAAGGCCATGACCCTCGGAGAGGCGATCGACGAGCTGCGAGAGAACGCCGGAACCCAGTTCGATCCCGAGGTCGTGGGCGTATTCGTCTCGATTCTTCAGGACCTGCCCACCCTGGGTCAAAACCACGTCCACTAGCCCTCTCATGAGCTCGGTTTCTCCCCGGCTGAAAGGTTAGTGACCGGTAACCAGAGCACTTCGCGATCCCAGACCCCTCCTCTTTTGTAACCTCCGATGTAACCTTTGGCCCCTTCCGGACGAATTTCGATCAAAAAATGTGGAACTCAGCTCTTGATACGAAACTGGAAGTTTTCGAGCCTCACCCGGGGAGACCGGGGCGGTTTCGTTTGGAAAGGGATGACCCGATGAATCACATGGAGACACAGGTTTCTTATGAGAAGCGGAACACAATGGGACCTGGAGAGAAGAAGCGGCGTGGGAGAAGAGGTCCCGAGGAAAGGGTGGACGAAGAAGGACTCATCAACCTCCTGAAGAGGAAAGATCAGGAGGCACTGAAGGCCATCATGCACAAATACCGCGATCGGCTCTTTGCCGTTGCGAACAGGATCTGCAACAACCAGGCCGATGCGGAAGAGGTCGTGCAGGACGTCTTCGTGACAGCCCTGGACAAGATCGACCGGTTCGAACGCAGATCGACGCTTGCCACCTGGCTCTATCGGATAACGGTGAACACGGCGCTCATGAAACTGAGAAACCAACGGATGGTCCACCGGAACTCTGTTCCCATGGACGATTCGTATACGGCCCTGGCCGAGAAAGAAAGCCGGCCCGTCACGGTGGGCAGCGTGAGATCCCCTGATGAAACGTTCATGAGCCGAGAGCTCTGCGAGCAGATCGGCCGAACGGTCGATGGGCTCCCGGATGTCTACAGGGAAGTGTTCCTGCTCAGGGGCATTCAGGGCTTGTCAACCAAAGAGGCGGGTGAGATCCTGGAGGTCTCTCCGGCCGCCATCAAATCCCGTCTGCACAGAAGCAGAGACCTGCTAAAGGAACGCCTCGATCCTTATCTGGATTGAGCTCGGTCTGATTCACTTCGAGGACGGGGTCAGGTTTCATTTGCCAGATACTCGGTTGCTGGGACCTGACCCAACTCCGCAATACAATCCCGGTGCGCCATAACGTCTGTATAGGGCTCCGAATTGTACCCGGGTGCCCGCGTCGGGCGCGTTGACCTGGTTCCCGGGGACATGTATTCTTTTTGTGCTGCGCGTTATCTACCTCATGCGCACCCATAAAAGCAGAATTCGGGTAATCGGGCCCTTAGACTCCAAGGAGGAGGTCGAAATCATGTCATCAAAGGTCTATTTCATGGACGATCGATCCCAGTCGATTCAGACGAGCCTCGTGGCCAAGATGCAGACTCTGTTCGACGTGGCCGGGTTCAACGAAATGATCAAACCTGGGGAGGTCGTGGCGATCAAGGTCCACATGGGCGAGTACAACAATACCGCCTACCTGCGACCTGTCTACGTCCGAGCCCTTGTCGAGAAGATCAAGGCCCTGGGAGGTGAGCCGATGGTCGTGGATACGACGACGCTCCCCTACTGGCCCTACAGCTCGAGAACGACCGCCCTGGACTATATGAACACCGTGGCCCGTCATGGTTTCTCGCAGGGGACGGTCGGCTGCCCGATCGTGATTGCAGACGGCTATATCGGCACCGACGACGTGAAGATCGACCTGCCGGAGGGATTCATTCTCAAGGAACAGTACATAGGCACAGCCATCGCGCTGGCGGATTCGATGATCGCCTTGACCCACTTCAAGGGCCATCCCATGGGTACCTTCGGCGGGGCGATCAAGAACATCGGCGTGGGCTGCGCTTCCAAACGAGGCAAACTCAACCTCCATCTCGGGGGACATCCCACCTACGGACTCAAGGCGAGACACTGGATGAAGGAGCGCTGTGCCAAGGAGGAGTGCCCTGACTTCGAGATGTGCAAGCAGCTCTGTCCTGCCGGTGCTATTCATCACACCAACGGCACCGTGGAGTTCATTCGCGACAATTGCATAAACTGCCTGGCCTGTGTCGGTGTGGTCACCATGTGCGGCGTAGGTTTCCTGCCGGACGACTTCTTCGATGCTTCGGCTGCGGCCATGGCAGACTCGGCCCTGGCGGCGGTGAAGGCCGTCGGCGAGGGCAAGGTCGGTTACATCAACATGGCCCTGGACATCGCGCCGTGGTGTGACTGCGCGAACTACAGCGACCGGCCCATTGTACCGAACATAGGTCTCTTCGCCTCGTGGGATCCTGTGGCTATCGATTCGGCCGGTATCCAGAAGGTCAAGGAGGCTGCCGGCATGCCGGACTCCATTGCTATGACCAAGGGCGCCATGGACCCCGGGACCCCAAAATTCTCTGCCTGCGGGTCCTTCCTCGGGGTAAGCGAAGAGATTCAGCCGAACGTGGCAGAGAAGATCGGCATGGGAACGAGGGAATACGAATTGATCGAAGTCCCGGAAGCCGAAGATGCCACCCCCTTCCTCTGCTCCACGACCCCGGTGGGAGCCAAGCTGGGTCCGGTGTTTACCAAGAAGGGTGACATCTATCCCCCGGGCGGATTCAAGCGAGAGGAAGAAGTCGACATGGAGAGTGTCAGGTAATCCCAGGGAAATCGGACCGCAGGAGGACATGGGCATTCAATCCTTTTTTTGGCGGCCTGCCAGGAGGTAAGAGTCATGCACGGTTACATGGGAAAGATTCTTCGGGTAGACCTTTCGAGCGGGAAGATCTCCACAGAGGAGCTCGACCCTCAGATGGTGCACGAGTACATCGGCGGCGGCGGCTTTGCTACGAAGATCGTCTACGATGAGGTGCCTGCCGGTACGGATCCGCTGAGCGGAGACAACCGGCTGGTTTTCATGACCGGACCGGTAACAGGCACACGTTTCCCCACGTCCGGACGGTTCGTGGTGGCCGCGAAATCCCCGCTCACCAATCTGCTCACCACCGCGGCCAGCTCCGGGTTCTGGGGGGTAGAGCTGAAGAGGACGGGCTACGACGGGATCGTGTTCCAGGGCAAGGCGGACAAGCCGGTCTACCTGGAAATGGTCGACGATCAGGTGAGCCTCCAGGACGCCTCCAATGTCTGGGGCAAGGATGCTTACGAGACCCAGGATATTCTGATCGAGAAGTCGGGCAAGAAGCGGGCACGGGTCGCCTGTATCGGTCAGTCCGGCGAGAAGCTCGCCCCGTTGGCATGCGTGATGAACGATGCGGGCCGGGCCGCTGGTCGAGGGGGCCTTGGCGCGGTCATGGGTGCCATGAACCTGAAGGCAATCCTGGTTTCCGGGACCCAGAAGGTCCAGGTAGCCATGGATGATTTCCTCAAGCTCATGACGAAGGAGGTCGTCAAGGGGATTCAGGCAGACCCCTTTGCCGGCTTCTTCACGAAATGGGGTACCGCCTTCAGCATGGACATGGGGTGGGCCGCCGGGGACGTGCCGATCAAGAACTGGCAGCAAGGCGAGTGGGAAGAAGGCTGTGTGAATCTCGGCGGGGCGAAAATGGCGGATACGATTCTGAAGCCCCACACCGGCGCCTGTCACAATTGCCCGATCCGATGTTCCCGCTGGGTGGAGATCAAAGAAGGAAAATACGCTTACGAGGGGCCGGGTCCCGAATACGAGACCCTTGGGGCTTTCGGCACCATGCTGATGATCGATGACCTGGAGGCCGTCTCCTGGATCGGTGAGCTCTGCAACAAGTACGGGCTGGACACCATCTCTGCGGGATGCACCGTGGCCTGGGCCATGGAGGCATACGAGAAGGGGGCGATCACCAAGGAGGACACAGGCGGCATCGAGCTCACCTGGGGCAACGTGGACGCGGTTGTCGAGATAACCAAACAGATGGGGCTTGTCGAAGGATTCGGCGCATTGCTCGCCCAGGGATCCAAGAAGGCGGCAGAGAAGATCGGCAAGGGCTCCGAGGAGTACGCGATTCAGGTCAAGGGGATGGAAGTCCCGATGCACGACCCGAGGTGTTATCACAGCCTGGCGGTCAACTACGCGACCGGGACGCGCGGCGCCTGCCACGTGCAGGGGGGGCCGTATGTCGTGGAGATCGGCGTGATCAGCCCGGAGGCGGGGGTTACGCACAGGCAGGGCCGGTTCGACAAGAAGGGCAAGGGCCTTGCAACCAAGGCACACCAGGATCTGAGCGCCGTCTACAATTCGGTGGCGTTCTGCATGTTCGCGGGCATGGGCATCCCCCCGTCACACATCGGCAACCTGCTGGCCATCACGACGGGCATCCCGCACAACGCCCAGACGGTGCTGCAGGCCGGCGAGAGGATCATCAACCTTCAACGGGCGTTCGCTTGCAGAGAAGGCATCACCCGCAAGGACGACACGCTACCGAAGCGGCTGGTGTCGCCGCTGTCCGATGGGGGTGCCGCAGGCAAGGCGGCCGATCTGGAATTCCAGTTGAACGAGTACTACGAACTGAGACAATGGGATGAGAACGGGATCCCCACCAAAGAGAAGCTCGAGTCCCTTGGCCTCGCCGGGGCGGCAGAGGATCTGCATACGTAGTTCCCTTGAAAGGATGGAAGCATGAACGGAAAAGAGTACCTTTTGAGTGCTGTCGAGAAGCTGGAACCTGTCGCCTCGGACCTGAAGTCGTCCGACAAAGTCGATGGAGAACTCTTGGCAGGACTGGAAAAGGCGAGCGAGACCCTTGGATCCTTCAAGAACAAGGCTACCTTGCGCACCAAGGCCGGTGCGACCATCGCCATTCCGGTCTATGAGGCTGCCGAGAACCTGGAGGCTGCATGGGAGGAGGATGACATCGATGACGTCAAAGAACGGATCGAAGAATTCATTGATGCAGTCGAGGTCCTTGGAGGCGCTTTGAAGGAGCGCACGGTCATCATGACTTGATTTGTCGAACCACGGGCGAAAGGAAAATGAAAGTAACGGTGCAATTCATGGGTCCCCTAAAGGATTTCGTGGGGGAGCAGACCGCGGAATTCGATTTCCCGGAGCAGGTCGACTACGGTGCGCTGCTCAAGGAGATTGGAGGCCGGTTCGGGCAATCGTTTCCGGAGAAGATCTGGGACACGAACGGGGGCGGATTCAAGCCGGGCATCCTGGTCATGGGGGCGGGAAGGGATCTCGACGATCCGGACACCCTGCTCCAGGACGGCGAGGAGATCAAGGTGCTTCCTTTGCTCGGCGGCGGATAGAAAGTTGCGATAGCCAAGGACTTCCTTTTTTGGAGGGGAATGGGGAATGGCAGAAATCCTGATCACGGGCGGAGCCGGAAACTTTGGGCGCGGCCTGGCAGAGGCCCTGCGGGAACAAGGCCACGGACTGCGAATCCTGGACTTGCCGTCTTGCGACTTCAGCTTTTTCGATGGGTGGGACAAGACCCAGGTCCTGCCCGGAGACATCATGGACACGGCGTCCATGAAACAGGCCCTGGAAGGTGTGGACTGGCTCTTTCACCTGGCGGCGATCCTTCCTCCGGCTGCCGAGGTGGACCGGGACAGGACCTTCCGGATCAACGTGGACGGGACGCGAAGTGTGATGGAGGCGTGTTCCTCCCTGAGTGTGCCCCCCAGGCTGATCTTTGCCTCTTCCATTTCGGTCTACGGCAACACCACCGAGGAGCCGGACCTCATCGGGCCGGATCATCGTGCCAAGCCGATCGATATCTATGCCGAGAGCAAAGCGGTCTCTGAAGACGACTTGAAAGCCTCGAACCTCCCGTACGTCAACCTCCGGATCTCGGCCATCTCGATTCCCGCCTTCCTCGACCCGCCCGAGCCCTGGCCCTTCCAGGCCGACCAGCGGATCGAGCTCGTGGCCCTGTCGGACCTGGTGACGGCCATGGTTTCTCTCGTGGGCGTTGAGGAGGCTCTCGGAAAGACCCTGATCATCTCCGGAGGGCCGACCTGGCGCGTCAAAGGCGAGGAATACGTCCGGCGATGGGGTGAGATCATGGACATTCCCGTCGAGGAGATGGATTACCTGGACCGGCCCGGGTGGCTCAACTGGTACGATACGACCGAGTCCCAGGCGCTCCTCGACTACCAGAAGACCACGCTGGACGAATTCTTCGAGCAGCTCAAGGCGGCTGTTGACGAAGCCCTGGCCTGAGAAGAAGGGGTCAGGGATCAGGGGTCAGAGGTCAGGCCCATCCCCACACCCAATGTGCCGTCTCTCTCCTACGGCCCTTTTCTGCACTTGGGCCACTCCAACGAATTCGTCAACTCTGCTATACTCTGTCGACTTCGATGTTGTCCCACGATCCCCGCCGATCATCTCGGTGCATTGCTTCTCGCGTCAGGCGCCCATTCTCCTTGGAGGACGGGACCGGGGGTCGGTTCCCTGATCCCGGTTCAGCACAGGGTCATGAGGAGGTGTTCCATGGCTGTACGCTTTCTGCAAGTAGGCTTCAAGCCGCCGATCTGCACCGTCCGGATCGTTCGACCGGACAAGAAGAACGCCCTGTCCTTCGATCTTCTTCGAGCGCTTCACGATACGGCAAGACATCTGATGGAACGTACGGACTTGAGCGTTGTCCTGTTGACGGGAACGGACGAATACTTCAGTGCCGGTATGGATCTGAGCGACCCGGCCCTGAGCACCCTGGCGGATGTCTCGCTCTCTGAGCAGCGCAGGCTCCTGTCCTACGCACCCATGGCTTGCAGGGCGTGGGAGGATCTGGACCAGGTGACGATCGCGGCAATCGAAGGTTTCTGCCTCGGAGGGGGCGTCTCCCTGACCTGCTCCACGGACTTCCGGGTAATGGCCGAGTCCTCGTATATCCAGGCCCCGGAGATCGACTACGGGATGAACATGAGTTGGGGCACCCTGCCGCGACTGGTGCATCTGGTCGGTCCGGCCAGGACGAATCAACTCATCATCCTGGCGGAGAAGGTGGCCGCACGTGAGGCGCATGCCTGGGGCTTTGCCCAGTGGGTTTGCGAGGAGGGCGCCGCCTTGCAGAAGGCGATGGAGATTGCCGAAAAGGTGGCAGCCAAGCCCCGCGCTCCCGTCTGCATGACCAAGCAGACGGTGAACGCTGTCGCCAAAGCGCTCGATCAGACCGCATCCCACATGGACAGAGACCAGTTCCTTCTGTCCGTCCTGAACGATGAAAGCCGCGAGAGGATTTCTTCATTTCTGCGAAAGAGCAACCCCGGTAGCGAAGGGGATTGACCCATCGAATCATGAAGGAGACCAGGCCATGTCCGCGCTCTTTGAGACGACCCGCATCAAGGGAATGGAGTTGAAGAACCGGTTCGTTCGCTCCGCTACCCACGAAGGCATGTCCGACGAAAGAGGATTCCCGACCGAAGCGCTCTCCAAGCTCTACGAGAGGTTGGCCAGAGGAGGCACCGGGCTGATCATCACGGGCTACGCCTTCGTCTCCAGGGATGGAATCTGTCACAACTACAGGATGCAGGGGATGGACGACGACGCGTTCATCCCGAAGTACCGGGAACTGGTCGACCGGGTCCACGAAAACGGTGCCAGGATCGCCATGCAGATCGCCCACTGCGGCAGGCAGACGACCAGGGAAGCCACCGGGTCGCAGCCGATGGGCCCGTCGAGGGTCAAGGAAAAGTCCCTGTTCGTCACGCCCAGGGCGATGACCGAGGAGGACATCGAGAGGGTGATCGAGGCCTTTGCCCAGGCGGCCCGAAGGGTGAGGGAAAGCGGCTTCGACGCGGTCCAGATTCATGGGGCGCACGGTTACCTGGTCAGCCAGTTCCTTTGCCCGCACTCAAACCGGAGAAAGGATGCGTGGGGAGGGTCCACCGAGAACAGAATGCGCTTCGTCCGGGAGATCTACTCCCGCTGCAGAAAAGAGGTAGGCGACGACTACCCGATCCTGATCAAGATGAACACCCAGGACAACATGAAG
Organism: bacterium; assembly: GCA_028277985.1. Lineage (GTDB taxonomy): Bacteria > Desulfobacterota > DSWW01 > DSWW01 > DSWW01 > S015-6. The sequence continues at coordinate 16,204 of JANQFG010000046.1, forward strand.
AAGGGTCTCAAGCTCGCAGAAGGCGTCCGTATGGCACAGATGATGGCCGAAACGGGGTTCGACGGGCTGGAGGTGAGCTGCGGGATCTTCGAGGACGGGTTCACGTCGGTCCGGGGAGAGCTGCCTATCGAGCTGTTCCTGAAAGAATGGCCCATGTACAGGAAGATGAATCCGCTTTCCAAGTTCGTGATGAAGCGCTTCGGGGACAAGATCGTCAAGCCCGTTCCACTCACCGAAGCCTACAACCGGGAGGCCGCAAGGGAGATCAAGGCAAAGGTTGAGGTGCCGGTGTTCCTCGTGGGAGGCGTTTCGCAGCCCTCTGTCATGGAGGAGATCATCGAGAAAGGCGAGGCGGACTACATCTCTCTCTGTCGGCCCCTGATCGCGGACTCCAAGTTTCCGGAGAGGATCCGTCAAGGGAGCCGTGAGCCCTCCATCTGCATCTACTGCAACTATTGCGGAGCCTACATGGTCAACGAGCCGTTGCGCTGCTACCGGGGAAAAGAGCTAACGAGGAAGAACGCCTGATCCGGGGCCTCCGATCACCGCTACCCGGAAGAGCGGGAACGACTCGACACGTGCCTGTGCAGAGATGCCGGCCTCTTGAACGTGGGCTCGGAGTTCGCCCGGTAGAAAAGACCGGCGGATGGAAGCCAACCCGTCGGGCAGAGTGAAGCTCTTTCGCGCAAACAGCCCGCCGATGAACGGAAAGCAGATATAGGCGAGCCGGCTTCTTCGAATGTCGCCCAGCACGAAGACCCGTTGGGTGTGTTCCGCGACGAGGCGCAGGATCCGGACGATTTCGGCGTCGTTCAAATGATGAAGAAAGTGGTTGGCAAACACGTAGTCCGCCTGCTCCCAGCAGCCGCGATCCAGAGCGTCACCTGCCTCTATCGTCAGGCCCTTCACGTCCCGATGCTTTTCCTTGGCGTAGGACACGATCCTCGGATCCTTTTCCAGGGCGGTGGCACTCACCCGCAACCCCAGCGTGGAGGCCTGCCGTAGCATCCAGACGGTTATGTCGCACCCCCCCGCGCCAAGGTCCACGAATCGCCACTCCCTCTCCGGCTCGAGGAGCATGTCCCGGATCACGTGCCGGCGCAGGAGGTCTCTGTATCGGCTGAGCAGGATATTGATCCACTGAAAGTGGTCGAGGGTCCGATGGAGTTTCGTCAAAGAGCCATCGGGCCGGTCCATCAACTCCACGAGATCGGCCCGCTCGGAAAACCTGAGAGGCCTCGAGCCCGCGATGTTCCGGGGATGCCTCACGGGCCGGTCCGGCCGTTCGTCTTTTGGCGTGACCCTCTGCCGAGGGGTGCTTGGAGCAACCACACTCTGATCCATTCTGTGCCTCCTGAGCCTCTCGTCATCTATTCCTTGCGGAGCAAGACGACTTCCAGCATTCCCAGGTAGAGGAGATGGCTCGAAACGACTTCGAGACCCGTCTTGCCGAAGATTCGATGAAGCGCGACACGATCCGGGTAGCGACGCAGGGTTTCGGCTATGTAAGCGTAGACTTCCGGATTCCGGTGCAGCACCAGGCCCCAGAAGCTACCCCAGCCCTTGAGGACCAGATAGCCGAGCGCTCCCGGTACGGTTGCAGCAGGTTTCGAGAAATCCAAGAAAGCCGCGGTCCCGCCCGGTTTCAGGATACGGCGAATCTCTGCCAGCGCGTCCTGAAGGTCCGGGGCATTACGAAGCGCGTACCCTCCGGTGACGATGTCGACGGACTCGTCCCGGAACGAGAGCCGGCACATGTCCTGCCGGCTGAATTCCACGCCCGCAAGGCAGCGACTGCGGGCCAGTTCCAGCATGGCAGGTGTGAGATCGACGCCGTGGACCTGCCCGGCCGGGTAACGTTCGGCAAGCAGTGCCGTGATGTCACCGGTCCCGCACGCGAGATCGACGCACACGGGGTGAGTCGTCTCGGGCAGTGCGCTCACCAATCGCTTCTTCCAGGCCTGATCCCGCCCCAGGGAGAGGGCGGATGTGACAAACCCGTATTTCCCTGCCACACGTGTGAAGAGCCGTTCGTTGTAAGCCCGCTTCAACTCCGGCACCCGCAGGTGTTCGTCCAGACTGAGCCCATTGCGGGGCCGCAGTGGTGGAACCGTTTCCACATTCGACGCGGCGGTCGTGAGGGGTGTCATCTTTCTTACCTCCAGGCTCCCGGCCTGTCCGAGTGGTCTGCCGCGGACATACCGGGGACCGAGCGCAGGCCTGGGTATGGTCAACATGGCGAAATACGGGGCCAGGCGTTGCTTGATGGGGGGTCTCAACAGGACCTCGCGAATGAACCAGGCCCGGGTTCTGGACGCAAGCCGGCCCGTTCGCGTGCCGAGCCACATGCCGCGTGCCGCCCTCGCCGCAGCCGTGCGGAAGGCCCGACGCCTGATCTCGGTATAGACCCTGAAATGTGCGTCGGCAGACTCGCCCAAGCGGTGGACTCTGGCCAACACCTCCGAGAGAAGCTCTGCATCGGCAAAGCCGGTGTTCATGCCCTGACCGCCGATGGGGCTCATGACGTGAGCCGCGTCGCCCGCCAGCAGGATTCGGTCCTGATGGAAGCGCGTGCAGAGCAGCCACTTGGGTGTGAATGGGCTATGCCAAAGGGCCTCCTGACCGGACAGGTCATAGCCGGTTCGATCGTGAACGTGCATACGAATCACATCGATATCTTGTTCAGAGCGATGGCTCTCTTCGACGAGCACGATCCAGCGCCTGAGGTTGCCCGGCATGGGAAAGGATTCCACCGAGCCCCTGCTGCTGAAGAACAGGTGTCCCTCCGGCCCCAGATCGGTCCGGTCCGGGAAGTCTGCCATGGCAAAGCGTGGCCGGTACCGGTGTGTGACGGCCGGAATCTTCGCCAGGGCTCGCACCGAGCTTCGGTGTCCGTCACAGCCGACCAGGTAGCCGGCACCGATCTCCTTGATGCCTTCGCGGGTCGCAAGTGTAGCCACCACACGATCTCCCTGTTCCCGGCAGTCGAGCAGCCTCACGCCGCGGCGGAGCTCTACCTGGGGCCGGCTGTCGAGACCGTCCTCGAGAATCCGGATCGTCGCGCGCTGCGGTAGTGAAAGGACAAAGGGATATCGTGAGCGAATGCTTTCGAAGCGCACGCACCCCAACACCCGGCCTTCTTCGTGAACGTATCCCCGGGTTACAGGCAGACCTTGACGCACGAACTCCCGGTCCAGATCGATCCCGCGGAGGATCTCGAGGGATGGTGGCATGATCCCGATCGCCAGCGACTGGGTGGGAGGGTGAGCCTCGGCGTCTATGACGATACATGCCATACCACGTCTGCCCAGTTTGTTCGCCAGCAGGAGACCTGTCGGCCCTGCACCTACGATGAGAACATCGCATGTTTCCATTTGGGTGGCCCTTTTCCCGGTCCTGCCTCCATGGATGAGTTTCCGACTTGTTTCCGTCAGGGCACTCTCCCTTTGATGGGTCGACGGCTCACCCGGAGGGGTGCATAAGCGTCATGAGGGCTGTCTCGACGGTGAGGCCCGGGCCGAAGGCCGCGGCCAGCGTCACCTGATCCGCCGGACCGCCGTTTCGTTTCCGCATGAACCGGTCGAGCACGAACAGAATGGTGGCGCTGCTCATGTTGCCGAATCGCCGGAGGATATCCCGCGACACGCTCAGCTGCTCCGGTTCGAGTTCGAGCGCTTCTCCCACCTTGTCGAGAATCGCCTTTCCGCCCGGATGGACGGCCCAGTTGTGAACGTCACCCATGATCAGGTCCTCGGACGCCAGGAGCGGTTCGATAGCGGGCTGGATATTGGTGCCGAGCAGGCCGGGCACAAAGCTGGAGAGGGACATCTTGAAACCCTGATTCCCCAGGGTCCAGGTCATGGCCCGTTCCTTGGCCGGCAGCAGAGTGGACCCGAATCTTCCGAGCTTGTAGGCCGACGTTCCCGGTTCAGGGGGGATGGCCGAGACGAGTGCCGCGGCGGCTCCGTCGGAAAACAACAAATCCGCTACCAGCGATTCCACGTCTTTCCCGTTCAGGTGCAGGTGCAGGCTGCACAGCTCGATGCTGACCACCAGAACCACGGCCTCGGGGTTGGCTTCGCAGAACTGTCGAGCCATACGCAAGGCCGGAATCGACGCGTAACACCCCATGAATCCGAGTTGATAGCGCTCGACCGAAGGGTCGAGCCCCAACTCCTTGACGATATAGAAGTCTGGGCCCGGGCTGTAGAAGCCGGTGCACGATACCGTGATGACGTGGGTGACCCGGGCGGCCCCCAAATGGGGGGCACGCTCAAGAACCTTTTTCGAAAGGTCTACCGCCATCTGCCTCGAGGCCCTCGCGAATACCTCATTCCTCTCCTCGGTGCCGGGCTCCACCCAGCGTCCTTCGGGCCCGGTCCGAAAGAGTGCCTCCGGGGACTCCGAACCCCAATCATCAATGACGCTGTGCCTCGTTTCGATCTCTGATCGGTTGCAGATCCGGTCCACGATTCTGCGGGCACGTGAGTCATCGAACTGTTCCTTCAGATGATCTCTCGCATCCGCCTGGGAGAAACGGAAAGGAGGTACTTGAGTCTCGATCGCGTGAATGAATGTGTCCATCGTATTGCCCCGAACATAAGAGCCTGCCCGCATGCAGGATGGCGTGCGGGCAGGTGTCGATTTCTCGGTTTCTTCTTTCTTGAATCACCTTCCACATCATTGAGTACGATTTCGTTTCAAGGCCTCCCGAGGTTACACGATCCAAGTGAGAATCCGAGGTCTTTCCCGGGCACCTCTCTCCTTGCCGCTGCATCCAACAGTATCGGATCTGAATCCGGAGGTTGACGTACGCGTTGCATACCAGATGGTGTCTCGTTAGCAGGCGTTGTCTCAGAGGTTCGGGACAAAATTCGGGCCCCGGCCGGTTCCGGAATTGGATGCCCTCGTCGACCCTGGTCCTGCTTCTGATTGCTCAGGTGGTGGTTGCCGGCGAAGTCCGCCTTTCCAGGCATCCCCACTACACGGAAGAAGTCGAGCTCGCGAGGCTCGAGCGGCTCGGAAGCCCTGAGGTACGCGTATCCCGCCCCGGTGCCGGTGTTTTCGAGGTGGACGCTTCGGATGTGGTGAAAGCGGACCTTCGGAAGCTGCTTCAGGTGTCGCTGGATTTCGAACGATACGCGGAAATGCGGGTGCCGAACGTAGTCCGTAGTCACGTGGTGAGCGCATCCCGCGGGGCCGAGACCCTGGTCACCTGGACACGAATGAAATACGGGCTCTTTTCTTCTCATCAGTATCTACAGGTCAGGGAATACCTGGAGCCCGAAAGGGACGGGTTCGGGGGTTCGGCATGGTCACTTTACCATCCGGAAGAACCGTCTTCGGGACTGCGGGACCGCCCCCTCTTCGATCGATTCGACGGGTCCTGGTACATCGAGCCTCTGGAACCGGTTCCTGCAGAAGCCGGCCGGCCGATACGGCTCTACTTGCGTTATTTCGTGCGGGGGGATTTCAAGTGGTGGGTGCCTCCGCCCGTCATACGACGCATCTCCAGAGAGGGAGGGATCCTGGAAACGGATACGATTCGGTTTCTCCGTATCCTCACGTGCAACGAGGGGGCGGACGCCGATCCCGCCCGGTGTGTGCCGAAATAGGCGTAGCCCCTGGGTCCGGAGCCTGTCATCCCGAGATCCTTCCATCGCACGAATGAGTGGGTGTAACCGTGTGCAGGGCATCTCCGTATAGAAGAAAACGGAGGCATTGAGATCATGAGAACAAGCATCGGCCTCTCCGGGGTCATCATCGGACTGGTTGTCTGCATCGGGGCTGGATGCATATACAAGCCAAAGATCCTCCAAGACGAAGTCCATACGGTCTACCGGGTCGAAGACATCGACCCCACCCTTTCTTCGAGGTACGCACCTGCTTTCCTTACGTACGGCGCCGAACAGGATTACAACCGGATCGGCAGCCCAAGGATCCGCTCCAAGGGGGGCAAGGCCAGGGGGATCTACATGGACACGGATCGGCCCCGAATCTATGAGATGAGCAAGGCCTTTGACACGGATCGGGGACGGTATCGGAATCTCATCTATCGGGTCCATTTCCCAGGAATCCCCTACAGCCTGTTCCCCTTCCACGTGACGGCGGGAAAGAACGTCGGTCTGATGGTCTTCATCACCCTGAACGAGGAGCAAAACCCGGTACTTGTGACCACGGTGCACAGTTGCGGTTGCTATGTGGCCGTGCTGCCGACGGCCCTGCTCCCTCGCGATGCGTATCCTGAGGACATGGGAGAGTCGCCCATGAAGGCATACGGGGAGCATCTGCAGTGGCCTCTCGACTACAGCACAGCCCGGACGCCCAGGCTTCTCATACACTTGAGACCTGCCGTACACAGAGTCATTCACCTGGAAGTGGTGGACGATGGAGAGCTCGGGAGGGGAGGCCGGTATGCGACGTTTCCCATGCCGATTGTGAACATGGAGGATCTGGAGCGTCTGCCCCTCGACGGTGATACGACGAGCCTCTACGCACAGAAGTGGCCGTTCCGAGGTCATGTAAAGGGCGCCTTCAAGCCCTTCGAGAGCCTGTTCCTCGGTTTGGTGAGCCTGGACCTCTTCGTAGGGGCCGACAAGGTGTACGGGGAGAGATCGCAAACCGCCACCCGGTTCTATACGAGCCTCAAATTCTGGAACCGGAAGAAATCGGATATGTGGGACTTTGAGCGATTTCTGGAATTCAAGGGGTGGAGGCTTTGAAGGGAGTCGGCTCTGAGGCGTGGAAGGTAGTGGGGGTGAGAGCCCGATAGGCTCTCACCCGTCACCTGTGAAATGCAGTCTTCTAGAATTCCGAAAGGTCGTTGTCATCAAAAGGAATGACGTCCTCGGCACTCAATGATTCGCTCGCCGCAGGTCTTTCGTCCCTGCTGGCCGGGCGATGCGGTTGGGACGTCTCGGTGAAGGCGGGTTTGCTCGACTGGGTCCTGTGACTCGAGCCCGTTCCGTTTAGGCCGGCACCGCTTCCGCCTACGACCGACACCAGCAAGCCCACCATCTCGTTCAGCTCCTTGGCCTGGGCGGACAGTTCCTCGCTGGCCGAGGCAGATTCCTCCGCGTTTGCCGCGTTGGCCTGCGTAAGCTTATCCATCTCGGTCACGGCCTTGTTCTGCTGGTCGATCCCCTGTGCCTGCTCGCTGCTTGCGGCGGAGACCTCTCCGACCAGCTGGGTAACCTTCTCGATCCCCTCGGCGATCTCCTTGAGCACCACCTCCACCTCGCCGGACACCTTGACGCCGTTCTCGGAGTTCTCGAGCGACTCCTCGATCAGGTTGGCCGTATCTTTCGCTGCATCGGCCGATCGCTGGGCAAGGCTGCGCACCTCTTCGGCGACCACGGCAAACCCCTTGCCTGCCTCGCCTGCCCGGGCGGCCTCGACCGCGGCGTTCAGTGCCAGCAGGTTCGTCTGGAAGGCGATTTCGTCGATCGTCTTGATGATCTTTGCCGTCTGGTCTGAAGACACCTTGATCTTTCCGATGGCATCCGACATCCTGCCCATCGCATCCATGCTCTTCTGCGCAGCAGTCTGAACTTCCTTGGACAGGTTGTTCGACTGATTGGCGTTGTCAGCATTCTGACGGGTCATGGAAGCCATCTCCTCGAGCGAGCTGGAGACCTCTTCCAGGCTGGCAGCCTGTTCGCTGGCCCCCTGTGCCATCTGCTGGCTCGACTGGGCGACCTGATCCGAGGCGGACGCTACCTGCTCCGCACCCGCAGTCATGCCGTCGATCACCTTGTTGATCGGTTTCGTGATCGATCGGGCCAGGAAGATGCTGATGATCACCGCCAACAGAACGGCGGCGGTTGCTATGATGCCCAACGTCCACATGGAGGTAGCGACGCCGGCCTTGAGCGACTCTTCGGCCGCCTTGCCTTTTTCGGCGAGATAGGTCCCCAGATCGAGCATGGCCTTCTGAGTCTTCGCCAGAGCCGGGAAGGTCTCTGTATTCATGAGCCTTTCGGCCTCTGCCTGCGCCTTGAGCAGATCCTCCTCGACCGTGATTGCTTCCTTGAAGACGCCGTCAACTTTTTCCAGAGCAACCAGTGTCTCCCATCGGTAAGCGGCGACGGCGTCCTCGTATCGCTCATCCCTCAGCGCCTCTCGGACCTTCTTGGCGGACTCGTGAAGATGCCTGTAGGGTTCCCGGATCCCTTCCATGACTCGTTTGAACCTGGGAGAACTCTCACAGTAGTGAGCGTATTCCGCACTCGCCAGAAACTTTCCGAGGGCGCATTTGGTAGGGTCCAACTCGACCTCGATATCCGGGTCTTTCTCTATGATCATCTCGCCCACGCGGGAGGCCCATCTGCGAAGATCGTCCCGCCTGTCTTTGAGCAGGCCCGCAAGTCCCTCGTGCCTTTGCTCCCACACGTCGAGCACGTGTTTGGCCGATCCGTGGAGGTGTTCATGGGGCGTCTCGAGAGCCGCGAGCAACTCCCGTGCCCTGGGATCCGATTCGCGGATCTCTTCGGCCTCTTCCCCGTAGATGAATTTGCCGAGACCGCATTTGGTGTAGTCCAGTTGAACGGAGGCGGTTTCGAGGTTCTCGAGAAACATCTTCTCCAGGCTCCGCACCCACTTCAAATGGTCGACCTCCTTTTCCACCATGAACTTGTCGAGATTGGCGAAGTGCACGTACCCTTCGCTCTCTGTGCGGACCGTCTTGAGATTGGTGAAGATCACCACGCTCAGGATGACCAGCAGAACAACGATGACACCGAATCCTGCGTAGAGTTTCTTTCCTAGACTCATGCTCTGGACCATTTTCCGTTCCCCTTGTTGCTCTTTTGATGTCTATGCCGCTTCGTCCAATACACCGAGATCCTCTGTGCTCATCACCTTGTCGATGTCGAGCATCATGATCACTTCCTTCTCCACCTTGCCCATCCCCAGGAGGAATGTCGTTTCCACGCTGGCCCCGAAGGCAGGCGGCGGTTCGATCTGCTCGGCCCTTATGTCCATCACCTCGGAAACCTCGTCGACGATGATTCCGACGGTCACCTCCTGGGAGGCCCCGGATATCTGAACCACGATGATGCAGGTCTTCTCCGTGTCTTCCAGGTGCTCCATGTTGAATTTCAACCGGAGATCCACCACCGGAATGACCTTGCCCCGTAGGTTGATCACCCCGCGCATGAAATCCGGCACTTTGGGGACCCGGGTCACGTTCATCATGCCGATGATCTCCTGCACCTTCAGGATCTCCAGTCCGTACTCTTCCTGGGCGAGCCGGAAGGTCAGATATTTCCCTGCCCGGTTCACCTGGCCAGCCGTTTCGGTTGCTCCTGAGTCAGCCAATGAAGAACCCTCCTTCTTAAACCTTTCGAAAGCCTGTTTGATGATGATTCAATCAAATAAAACAACGACACGCGTTTCGCATGCAAGCCGCGTACCATCTCAATTCTTGTCCTATAAATTCTATTTTCTACATATTTTGCAGGTAGTTAAGAAATTCGCTTTGGAAGGAACCCACATTTTATTCCGTGGGGGCGTCAAAAAAACTGCAGGGTAGGGAAAAAATTGCAGACCACACAGTTATCCATATTAGTACGGTGTATCACGATACAGAAGAGGTGGGTCTTCCCGCTTGGCTTCTCAAGCCGGTGAGCATCTTGTCGATCACCTGGATCATTTCATCGTGAACAGCCCTCTTGTCCTTGGCCCGGGCTATATTGAGAGCGGCTTCTACCAGCAATGAATAGACCATGTTTGCGGCATGATCCACTGAATCCACGGAAAGCTCGCCGGAGGTCCTCATCTCACTCAGCAGATCTTTCAGAACTCTCATGGTGAAAGAGGAATCGATCTCCCTCCATTTCCGCCATCCCAAGGCGCCGATCGCATCGTCCAGCCGGATGCTCTTGAATCCCGGATCGATGCAGCAGTCCAGAAAGGCCCTGCACCCCGCAAGGGCTTTGTTCCAGTGACCATCCGTCTTGTCTATCTCGCTCTCGATTCTGACCACCAGCTCTCTGGCGATCCCCGAATATACGACTGCAAAAACCTCCTCCTTGCTCTTGAAATGGTGGTAGAGTGCTCCGCGGGTCACACGGGCCCTCTGGACGATGTCCTCGATGGATGTTCTTTGAAAGCCCTTGCTCATGAACAGTTCCAGAGCAGAATCGAGCAGGGCCTGTCGGGTGATTTCCGCGTATTCCTCTTTTCTGGATTTTGTCGTCATGCCGGCTTGACATCCATACTGTCAGTATGTATCATTCTGCTGGTTTTTAAAATACTCTAAGTCTAAACTGTTTCTCGTTTCGGATCAAGAGAAATCCCAAGGGAGAGAGACAAAGTGCCAGCCGAAAACCTCTATAGGGAGCTCGCTGAAAAGATCGGACCCCCTTCTGTGCGAATCGAGGAGATCTGGAAGGTGGTTTGCAGCGAAGAGGAGGCCAGGCTTCTGCTGTCCATGCCCGGCACGCTGAAGGTG
>JANQFG010000075.1 GCA_028277985.1 bacterium
CCTTGCCCGCCTGGTAGATCTTCTTGAACATGTCCTTGTGCATGCTCACGCCGATCATCTGGGCGAGCATCTCTATGTCGGCGAGCTGAAGGTTGCACGCCTCGGCCATCTCCAACATGATCTCTTCCCTGATGGCGAGATCCTCCTCGGTCAGCCCGCACAGGATGAGGGTCAGCGCGTGCTCGGGGAACATGTGCATGAAATCCGCAGGATCGTACTCCTCGGGCAGCATGACCAGGGCATCGGTGTGACACATCTTGTAGATGAAGAGCATCAGGTTCTGCTGGGATATCTCGTAGAAGAAATCGATACAGCTGTTCAGCGCATCCATGTCCTGGGATCTTGGGATCAGGTAGTACATCTTTTCGTGGGCCTGCTCCGGGAAGAGCTTGATCGTGATCTCCGTGCAGATGCCCATCATTCCGTCCGCAGAGATGAACATGCCGGAGATGTCCGGGCCTGGCCCGAACTGGACCGGCACGTCCCCCACGTTCGGGAAGGAGCCGGGCCCGAATTTGACGATCTCTCCGTCCGGGAGCACCCAGGTCATGTTGACGATGTTTTCGGAGTGGCCGCCGTGTTTTCCGGCAATCCCCGAGAATCCTCGGGACACGTAATTGCAGAGCGTGGAGGCGCTTCCCATGGTCATCGGGATGGCAGGCTTCAGGGGCAACCCTTCCAGGGCGCAGTACTCGTTCGCTACGGTGTACACGCGGGCGTTTCCGATATAGGCCTGAAGGGTCATGGTCATGCCCTCTTCATCCACGGAGAGCACCTTGTCCATCCGCTTCAGGTCGACCAGGATTCCCCCCCACTGAGGCAACGCGGTGCCACCGTGATTGAATCCGGTTGAATACGGAACCACGGGAATCCTGTGCTCGTGGGCGATGCGCATGACCGCCTGCACCTCTTCCGTGCTGGAAGGCAACACGACCAGGTTCGGCCATTTCCCGACCCGGGCCGTGAAATCCCGGAAGTAGCAGGTCAGGATTGCGGGGTCGTCACTCACCCACTCGGCGCCCAGGGCCTCGATCAGCTTGTCGCGGACTTCGGCAAGGGTCTCCACGGTGAGGCCGTAATCGAAAGTCTGTTTGTATGCGTGGACCATTTACGCGTCTCCCGTTCTACCGGCCGTCATCCCCGCGAAAGCGGGGATCCATTGGCGCAGTGTGCTCAGGGATTCCCGCCTGCGCGGGAATGACGGTTCTTCTCCTGCACCATCACAACGCCTCGTTGACGAGCTGGAGCAGATCGACAACCTCGAGAGGTTCGGACTCGGCATTGGCACCGTCCTTCAGGTTCATCTCGCAGAAGGGACAACAGGTAACGATCACCTCCGCCCCTGTCTCTTTCGCCTCCTGCACCCTCTTCCTCGCCGTCTCCATGGCCACCTCCGGATAGGCGGTCTTGACCCCGCCGCCGGAGCCACAGCAGAGCGAATACTCCCGTATGCGGTCCATCTCCTGAAAATCGACGCCCGGCAGGGCCTTGAGGATTTCACGGGGCTCGTCGTACAGGCCCCCGTAGCGGCCGATATGGCATGGGTCGTGATACGTGACCTTGAGGTTCAGGTCCTTCTTGAACTCGAGTCTTTCCTCCCTGATGAGGCGGGCGATGAACTCGACCACATGCATGACCTCGAAGTTGAGCTCGCCCTCGTATTCGTTCGCAAAGGTGCTGTAGCAGCCTGCACAGGCGGTGACCAGGGTCTTGATCCCCAGGCCGTTCAACTGCTCCACGTTTGCCTTCTTGTACTTCTCGAACATCTCCAGGGCCCCCACCCGGAACGCCGTGGACCCGCAGCAGCGCTCCTTGGCGCCAAGGATGCCGAAGTCCACGTTCCCCAGGGAGAGGATCCGGGCGGTGGTCTGGGACACATCGGTCAACTCGGGCACGTAGGAGTCGTTGCATCCGGGAAAATAGAGCACCTCCACCTCTTCCTTGGACGCATCCTTGATCTTCAGGTCCTTGAGCTTCTTGGCCCACTTGGCGCGTGCCGCCCTCGGGCTCATCCAGGGGTTGTCGTAATTGAGAATGCTCTGGATCAGGACGTGGTGAGGCTCCAGGGGGCCGTGTCCCTGCTTGATCAGGTGCCGCTTCAACGCCAGGCCCACGTTCATCGGCTCGAGGCCCTTGATCGGATGGCAGTTCTCCTGGCAGTGGCCGCATGAGGTGCAGCTGAACACGATCTCCCTCATCTTCTCCGAAACCTCCACCTCCGGCTCGTCCACGGTAAGAGCCCTCACGAGCTCGTGCCGCCCGGGCGCAAAATAGGCTTCGAACTTGTACTTCGTGCCTACCGGGCAGTTTTCCCAGTGATCCGGGTGGATCATCTTCTCCGGGTTCACGCCACGACACAGCCCGCAGCGGACACACTTCCAGGCCAGGTTCCTGTATTCCATCAGAGAACCGACCGAGTCGCCGATCTTCTTCTCCTTGGCCATGGATCAAACCCCCTTGACCAGCTGATCCGGGTTGAGGATTCTCTTCGGATCCATCATGTTCTTCACACGCCTGATCTGCTCGAGATACGCAACATTGCCGGCGTAAAACCGCTCGGCCACCTTCCCCAGAGGACGATCGAAATAGGCCCCCTTCTCGAGCAGATCATCATTTACGCTCTCAAGGGTTGCGTCGAGATCTTTCGGGTACGGCTCCAGATAATCGAATTCGCACCAGGCGGCCCGGCCGTAACCGTGGGCAACGTACAACTCCGCCGGCCCCTCCCCGCTCACGCGGGAGGCGACCAGGTCGTGGAATTCGGAAACACGCGACAGGAACGTGTAGAAGCCGTGGCTGTGATCCGGGCGGATCCACGCGCCGCGGAACACCGGGGCCATGGATTCCCCTAATTCGGGCAGCTCCCTGCCCCCCAGCGCACTCGCATCGTTTCGGCATACACCGGCGTGGAATTCCACGTGGCGCGGGTGCCCCTCGCAGCCGAGAACGAGCAGCCACTGTGGGACCGATCCCGGGAGGTCCGGCGCGAGCCGTCCGAGATAGCGGTTGTTCATCACCAGTGCCTGGTCACAGACCTCTTTCCTGGGGATGTTGCGGATGGCGGTCAGGGCAGGAGCCAGCTCGTCGAATCCGAAGAAGAGCAGTGTTTCCGCCTTCGGAAGGGGATAGACCCAGGCCGTGCCCCGCACCGGAATCCCATAGATGTCTTCGGCGCCGATGTACCAGCGTGAGAGATTCGGCCCGCCGTCGTCCTTGGAGTCGCATCCGTCTTCCGCCAGGGCGTGAGAGCCTGTCAGATGGACCCTACCGTCGGCGAGCACAACCCTGAGGTTCGAGACCTGCACCTCGGGGTATCGAGCCGCTGAACGCATAATCACGCGGGAAACCATGTTGTCGAGCACATAGGGTGAGGTGGCAGCGGCCGGCATGAGCGTCTTGAGACCCTGACCCTCGAGCGCCTTGCCTAGCTGCTCCCAGGTCACTCCCCGCTGGATGTGGGCGGTCAGGTTCCGCTTGTCCACCCTTTCGATCCGGTTCATCCTTTTGAAATCGATGATCACACCGCCGGATTCCGGGAAGGGGTCGGGGAATTGTCTGTCCTTCAAGGTGAACAGGGGCACATCTTCCCTTGCGCAGACCTCGACCAGGTCGATCACTTCGGCCTCGTCTTTCGGAGTGACCGCCACGAGAGGGACCCGGGGCATGGAATCCCGGAAATACGCCGAGAGCTTGTCCGGGTCCAGGATCACGTGCCCGTCCCCAACGATCCGACTCAACTGCTCTGTCACCTCTTGCTTCATGATCTTCTCCGGTTTTTCGTGGCGAGAGGCCTCACCCCTCGTATGCCTTCTCGATGAACTGGGTCTTGTGCGCGGACCGCTCCAGGGTCATCGGAGGAATCCATGTAATCTCCGGACGCACCTTGATGGCGTCGTGCATCTTGTCCGCGATCTCTCCGGCCAGAGCGGGCAGCTTGTGCTCCGGGACATCTTCTCCGTGCTCTACCTTGAGCTTCAAAGGCGGAACCACTCGCGGAGGCGGCTCGGACAGTACGATCCGGAACTCCCCGGTCACGCGCGGCACAAAACCCGTGATAATGTTGTCGATCGCGGCAGGGTAGACCATCACGCCCTTGACCTTGAGCATGTCGTCCGAACGGCCGATGACCTTGTATCGTGCCCCGCTTCGCCCACACAGACAGGGGGTGGTGAACACCTGCATGATGTCGTTCGAATTGAAGCGGATCAGGTTCAGGGAATCCCCTGCCAGCGGTGTGCCGACCACTTCACCGACAGCCCCGTCTTCGAAGGGGATCGGCTCTCGGGTTTCCGGATCGACCAGCTCCATGATGCAGGTGTCGTCCCTGACGAAGTGCATTCCCTGATACTCGTCGTGGTCGCAGGAGCACCAGAACCCGGAGGTCAGCCCCATCATGTCGTAGATCTTGCAGCCGAAGGCGCCCTCGATCTTCTTCTTCACCGAATCGATGCCTGCCCCGGGCTCCCCGCCGGAGAGGAGTCGTTTGATGCCGAGATTCTTGACCTCCACGCTCAGGATCTCCGGGCACTTTTCGATCACGTACTCGGCAAAGGAGGGCGTCATGAACACGCCGTCGATCTCGCCCTTGACCATGTTCACGATGTTCAGGTAGGTGACGACCCGTTCCGTTCCCGATTCGGCGCCCACCGGGATCGTTCCCGCACCGAAGTTGACGAGCGAGAGAATGCAGGGAATGCCCCCGCCGAACATGCTCAAACCCATGGCGTGGACCACCGTGTCCCCGGGACGGAGCCCACACCGCCAGAGCACGCGGGCCATGCTTTCGTACATCAGTTCCAGGTCCCCCTGCGTGAAGAAGTAGGGGGTCGGCTCGCCCGTGGTGCCCGAAGTGGTTGCCAGGAGGACCACATCGTTCAAAGGGGCGCACAGAAAGTCGTTCAACAGTCCCTCGATCCCTCCCTCGCCCATGTTCGACATCACGAGCTGCCGCATCTCGTGCTTGTCCATGGGGGGAAAGGCCTTCTGCAGATCCTCCAAGGTGTTGATCTTGTCCAGGTTGACCCCGAGGCTGTCGATGTACTTCTTCTGGATGGCGGACCGTTCGTAGATCATCTCGAGCTGGGGCTTCAGTCGCTTCTGCTGAATTTCCCGCATCTCAGGGGTGTTGAGGAGCGGCTCCATCTCCATGTTCCAGTAGGGTCGATCTTCCATCCGCGGACTCCTTACTTTTTGAGGATCGAGACGATGCTGCAGCCGCCGTCGCAGTGGCGAAATCCGCCTCCGTTCTGATGCAGTCCGATGCGGGCCCCTTCCACCTGCTTCTTGCCCGCCTGCCCTCTCAGTTGCTTGACGATCTCGTAGATCTGGCCCGGCCCTGTCGCCCCCAGGGGATGGCCCTTGCACAGAAGCCCACCGGAAGGATTGACCGGCAGCTTACCGCCCAACCACGTGACCCTGTCCTCCACCAGACGACCTCCCTCTCCGCGCTCGCAGAATCCGAGATCTTCGTAATGGGTGATTTCCGCCATGCTGAAACAGTCGTGCACCTCGGCCATGTCGATGTCTTCCGGCCCAAGACCCGCCATCTCGTACGCTTCACGGGCCGAGGACTGGATGATCTCGGACATGAAGAACTCGCCTTTCCCTGAATAGGTGCCCGAGGTCTGCCCGCAGCCCACGAGCCAGACAGGGTCACCTGAAAATCGGTGCAGCACATCCTTGGCCGCGAGCACCACGGCTGCGCAACCGTCCGTGTTCGGGCAGCATTCGAGCAGCCGGAGCGGATCGGCGATCACACGCGATTCGAGGACCTCCTCCAGGGACACTTCCTTCTGATACGCGGACTTCGGGTTCATGGTGCCGTGGTGATGGTTCTTGACCGAGACCATTGCGATCTGCTCGCGGGTGGTGCCGAACTCCTGCATGTGGCGGCGCGCGGACATGGCGAAGATCCCGGGCGGAAAGATCCCCATGCAGCCCTCTCGTTCCCGATCTCCGCCACCGTAGTCCCTTACGACTCGAATCTGATCCATGGTCGGGTTCGTGAGCTTCTCGATCCCCATGGCCAGGGCCACGTCGTACATTCCGGTCTGGATCGCCAGCCATGCCTCACGGTAGGCGCTCGATCCGGACCCGCAGGCATTCTCCACTCGGGTGATCGGCAGGCCCACGAGCCCGACCTGCTCCAGTGCAACCTGAATGGCCATCATCGGCAGATCCATGAACATGCCGACGTAGCCTCCATAGGCAACCTGGATGTCCTGCGGCCGGGCCCCCGCATCCGTCATCGCCTCCCACAGGGCCTCTTCGCCCATCTCCCGCGTGCTCCGGTGCGGATACTTCCCGAAGGGGGTCATGCCCACACCGATGACCGCGACCTCCCGCTGTGGTTTCATTGCCGTCTTCCTTTTCTGGTGATTGCTTCAAACGGTCCCGCCCAGGATCGGTTCCGTTCCGAACGGCTATCGACCCTGCCTTCCCTTGTACACGATCCATCCGGAGTAGAGGATGGCAAAGAGGGCCGGAAGCGTCGTGAGCCCCACCACCCAGGTATAGGGGTTGCCCACGTTGGGTGCCTTTTGCGCGACACTGAGCCACACCAGCAACAGGGCCAGGATGGGCGAGTAATCCACCAGAGCGTCAAACCAGGATCCTTTCTCTCCCTCGGTCATCTAGATCCCTCCTATCGTGTAGTTCACGTGGGGAAGAGTGGCGCGAATGAGAAGCTCCATGCCGACGACCATGACCATGTACATCGCCATCAGGGCGAACAGCCAGATGAAGAACCGGATCGTAGCCTTCTTCTTCCCCATTGCGATGTGCCAATCCTGCGTGTACAGCCAGAGCACCTCGAAGAAGAAGATGATGCCGAACCAGCCGATGAAATTGTACAGCGGAATCGAGAACACATGGGTGGTAGCGGTCCGGTCCTGCAACCAGGTCCAGTACATGTTCGCAGGGTGAGTCATGACCGGGTCGGACCAGAGGTCGATGTCCATGCAGATGAACGATGCGATGGCGGCCCGGGCAATGGGGCCGGTCTTCGGAAAGATGATCCCTGCGATGTAGACCGAGGAGTAGGCAAACACGAACCAGCCCAGGCAGACCGATACAGGGACATCGAAGTAGAGTGTGAACCCTCCCTTGTTGAAGTAGTAGCTCTTGAACGGGATGAGCTCGAACCGCCCCGCCATGATCATGATGTTTTCCATGGTTCCGGTGAAGATGAAGGAACCGACGAAGAAGAGCATGGTGGCGTAGGGCCCGAACTTCCGATAGCAGTGGATCCCGCAGAGCCCTGCCATCACCAGGGTGAGAACCTCCATGTAGAGCATATCCAGGGCCGTGTTGTCCGGCACCGGGGTCTGCGGAACCTGGAGGACGTGGGGCGCCCAGTGATGCAGGTACGTGCTGACGATGAAGATCAGCCCCAGGAACGTTCCCAGGACCTTCATCAGCTTCAGGTCAAAATCGTCCCAGCCCGAATGGGTCGCCAGTACCGTGTCACCGTCGGTCCCGCTCATAGGCTCTCGACTCCTTTCGGATTCATCACTCCAGGTCGAATTGATCTCCGATGCCGTTGAAGATGAGGTTGATGACTTCCCGCTTTCGCTCCTCGATCATCTTCTTGGTGAACACATCCCTTTTCCAGATGTCCTTGATGACGGGTCCGGAGATGTAGAACATGGACATGGCGCCGATGGCGCTGAAGATGAAGTGCATGACTTGCGACTCGGTCAGCTTGTCCTGCCCCTTGACCGGCGGAACGAGCTGCTGGGCCGTGGCGAAGATCCTCCTCAGGTGCCGCTTGATGATCAGTTCCGAGTAAGGCCCGCTGTCCACGAACTCCCTTACGAAGATCCTGGAAACGTATTCGCTCTCGCCCAGCAGGTCGATGCCGAACTCGATCAGGCTGTACAGCTTCGCCTTCGCATCGATCTCCTGCTCCATGATGGACACGGCGAGCCGCTCCACCCGCATGAAGAAGTTCTCGATCACCGTCCGGTAGAGATTGTCCTTGCTCCCGAAGTAGTAGTTGATCAGGGCCGGGTTGACACCGGAAAGCTCGGCGATCTCCTTGACCCTGGCCCCCTTCAGCCCCTTCTCGGCGAAGACCTTCTCGGCGGCGGTCAGGATTCTTGTTTCGGAGTCAATTTCTTCGTTCTGTTTCGTTTTCTTCATCGGAATCAGGTCTTTATCCAATTCTCCTTGTCCTTTCTCCATGGTTGCTAGAATAACTCTGATGATTTTTATAACGTTCTTCCGAGGAAAGAACAGGCTATTTATTAATCAACTGTTTAAACAGAATTCTCACAATTCTTTTTCCTTGTCAAGAAAAAAGATTCGTGCCATGGAATTCCTTCTGTTTATTTAAGTTACTAATAAATATCGATATTTCATAATCACAAAAATAAAGATTGACAAACAATTTTGGATTGATTTACTATCCAAATCGCGTACTTTTAAACGTTCGTTTAACGTTGATTGGACGGTTATCTGCACGACTCTCTTTCTGTCAACATCCGTCGGGTCGCTCATGATGGACGTGACGGTAATTGCGTTTTATAGATCAAGTGAACTGTTTTGGACCCGAAAGGCAATCCTGCATCCGGAACAAGGAGGGAAGCATGCCGCGGATCTACATCGATGAAAACCTGCAGTATTCGCCGCAGGACATGAACCGCCGGAGGAACACGCTGGGGGCGGCACGGCTGATCGTAAATGCCGCGCTCACAGCGCCCATGGGGGGCGGGGTGCCCCAGGTGGAGGCGGAAATCGTCTACGGCCAGGAGGAGCAGGAGGCCCTGGCCAGGGAGATGGAGAAGCTCGCCTACGAGAAAGAGAAGAAGTTCCTGGAGAGGATTTTTCTGACCGAGTCGGTGATGGCGCGTCAGGCAGACCAGATCATCTTCCTCGGTAACTACCGGGCGAGCGATGATCCCTTTGACGTGAACTGCGGCGGGTGCAGCGGCCAGCCGAGTTGCAGCTTCCTTTACGAGAGGAAGAAGCTGACGGCTCATCTGATCGATCTGACCGACCGGCGCACGGACCGGCCCATCAACGGCCCCCTCTGCACCGTGCGTGTGACGGATCTGGGTTTTGCCATGGGGTCCGCCCTCCAGATGGCCAACCGGCTGATGGTAGACGCGCGGCCCTTTTACACGATGGGGCTCGCGGGCCAGCGGCTGGGCTACTGCAGGAACTCCGCCATCGTGATCGCCATCCCGGTGGCCACCATGTCGAAGAACCCCTTTGTCGACGTGTGCCCGGACTATCACATGATGGCAAGGGAGAAGATCCAGACGAATGTCCGCCAGTATCTCACGTTCATGCGGCAGATCGGCCCGGACTACCGGACATCCGAGGTCAAGAAGGCCGACCCGGAGGAGGAGGCCCGCGTCAAGACCTACATGGACTGGATGGATGTGATGCGGGAAAGGTTCAATGCTTTCAAGGAACGAAGCAAGTCCTCTGACATAGAACCGGATGCGGAAGAGGAGGAATAACCATGGGGCTCTTCGACGGGAAACAGCTCATCATAGAAAACACCTTCGAGATCGCCAAGCTCTGCGCCCAGGCAGCCCACAAGTCGTCGCAGATCACGGGCCGGGTGGAGATCAAGAGCATGATCGTAACAGGAGAGGATATCGAGCCCATCCTGGAGGTCATGGAGGCCTTTGCACAGGTGATGCCGCCGGCCGGCGGGGACGCCATGTTCCTGCGGCTGGCCTACGACCAGGGGCGGGCCCCTACCCTGCTCCTGATCGGCGCCGATCTCAGGACCTCGAACGTGGGCTACGACTGTGGGGCCTGCGGATTCGACACCTGCGCGGAGTTCAACAAGTACAGCCGCGACAACCCGCCTTCCCTCGGCGTGATCTACCAGGGTCCTTCCTGCGTCTGGAAGACGATCGACTACTCCGCCGCCTGCTCTTGGGCCTGCGCAGCAGCCTGGCAGTACAACATCACGAACCGCATTCAGGGCACTTCGGGTATGGCCGCGCAGATCCTGAGCTGCCCCGAAGGGTGCTCCACGGTTCTCGGGCTTCCCCTCGGGCCAGCGGATGAAGACCTCTTCTGGTACAACCGCCCCGGAAAGGTCTTCAACGAGCTGTTCAAGTACGAGGACATGATGCGGTTCTTCCAGAACTTCATCTGCGCCTACTGGGAATCCTTTCCGGGCGCCAAGCCGATGGTCAAGGGCAAGGACAACTGGTGGGAAGAGCCGCACCACGTGCTGCGTGTGCTGGAGGACTCTCCCGAGGAGGTCAACCGTTTTCACCAGGACGTGGGCGAGGCGCTGCAGACGATGGTGCAAATCAACATCGCGATGCAACAGCGGAAGATCGATGCGGGACTGAAGAAACCGGACTGACAGTGAGATGAGCGAATCGTGAACCTTCAATCACCGAGGTGCGAAAATGAGCGGCAAAGATGTTGATGTCATCATTATCGGCGGGGGTATCGGGGGACTGATCACGGGCGCCATCCTGGCCAAGCGCGAGGGATACAGGGTCCTGCTGCTGGAAAAGGAGAAGTACCTGGGGGGCAAGATCTTCTCCTACGAGCATTCGGAGTTCGAGCCGAAGGAGTTCAAGCAGCTCCTTTACGCAACGGTCCGGAGCACGGTGATCCGCTCGGATCCTCCCATCGACGAGCTGCTGAAGGCGAAGACCTTCAAGGATTACATCTTCGAAGGGGGCTGGCACGGATTCATCGCATCGGACCGGAGCCGCATGTCCTTCGTTCTCAAGGCACTCGGGGGAGACTGCAAGATCGTTCCGAACCGCGGGCTGCGCTGGTGGCTCAATGAGGAGTGGCACGAGCTGCGCGACCTGATGCAGGGCTGGACCATGGAGGAGGTCCTGGAGGGCCGGGAGGTCTCCCGGGAGATGAACCTCATGTCCAACGAGGAGGCGGACGTCTTCGATCACGTGGACATGGAGGTCTACATGCGTTCCCGGGCCAAGAGCCCGAAGGTGAGGCAGTTCCACCAGGTCCTGGCGGCGTGGGAAACCGGCATCAACGACCCGGCCCTGGTCTCGACAGGTGAGCACATCAAGGCGATCAACCTGGTTCACCGATCCGGCCGCGACTTTCAGATGGGGGGCTGCGGGGAGCCGGAGGGCGGCTTCAACAGCCTGACCCGAGCCTTCGTAAAGATCATCGAGGACAACGGGGGCATGATACAGACCGCTTCACCGGTCAAGGAGGTCCTGATCGAAGACTATGTGGCCCGCGGCGTTCGGGTCGCCACTCCGGAAGGCGATCAGGACTACCTGGCGCCGGCCGTGGTCTGCAATGTGCCGTTGCAGCGGGCCTATCCTCTGGTGCCTGCCGAATACTGGCCCCTCGAATACATGGACCGGATCGCACAGATCTGGCCCCTGGCAGGCATCCTGGGCTGGGTCTGCACAAAGCCCCCGATGGATCCGAACTTCGCGGGCATCTATGTCAACCCGGTGATGCCGGGTTGCAGCGATGCGGACGGATTCCGCGGCGACGTTCTGTTCTCGTGCGAGGACGCCGGGGTGATCGACCCGAAGCGTGTGCCGGAAGGGCACGGGCTGCTCGCGGTCTGGTGCGGGCTGCTGCCTCGCAACCCGGACGAAATCCGGAACGAGGAGCTCGTCGATCGTGCGGTGGAAGGGATGTTCACCTTCCTGAAGCACCTGATGCCCAACTTCGATCAGCAGGTGCAGTGGTATTTCCTGACCCGGTGCGAGGAGCTCTACAGCATGTCTGTGTCCCCGGGGCTCGTGGGCGATCGCCGTCTGCCGGTCTCACACCCAACGGTCAAGAACCTCCACTTCGCGGGTGACTCGGTCGCGCAGTGGAGCTTCGGCCTCTCGGGCGCAACGGGCGGAGCCATTCATTGCGCCTCAGCGGTCTCGGGCAGGGATCAATCCGTGATTCTGCCCGCCTACATGCGGTAGTCGGGAACGAAAGCAGAGAGACCAAGATTCCGAAAGCCTGAAACATCGAACCGAAGGGGGGAGCCCATGTCGAAGGCCCGGGAAAAGCATAAGCAAACGAGATCCACCGGTTTTGCATCTCTGCTCGTACTGCTCTGCTGTTCACTTGTCGTTCTGGGAAGTCCGGGATGCAAACTCAGCGAACCGCCCCAGCAGGGCCCCGGCGTGCCCACCCAGGCGAACACGGACGGCTACGCCTACGAGAAGTACAAGGACGGCACCGCGGATTTCATGTACAACCAGCTCTGGTATTTCAACTTCCTGGACGATCGCGGGACACCGGACACGTCGGACGACATCGCGGGCGTGGGTGCCTACGGGCTCGCAAACCCCGAGCACAAGATGTTTCAGGAGGGCGTAGTAGCCGGATTCGGGCTGATCATCAGAGACCCGTCCCAGGGCAAATCGTTCAAGGTCAACACCACCTCCGACCCGGCCGTGCCCGGAAACCTGCAGGCCTCCAAGACCTTCGAGCCGAACGACCCGATCAAGGAGCCGAACCCGGACCTGCCCTGCGGCGATCCGGACGTGAGCCCGGGCAAGTGCCATCTCCAGGTCCAGGACGGATACATCACCGTCCTCGACCAGGACCACTATCACATCGTCGGTGACGTGGCCGAGGACGGCAAGAGGATCACCTGGAACCTCCACTACAAAAGGCGGCTCGCGCCTCCGTGGCTCATCTGGGTGGAGTGGCCCGTTCCCCGCACACTCAAGGTCTTCCCGGCGTGGATCAACTACCCGATGCAGATGTCGGACGCCCTCGTGACCGGAACCTTCACGGTGGACGACGACACATCGGACGACACCCCGGCGGTCGTCTACGAATTGAAGGACGTGAAGGGCTATCACGACGGCTTCCACAGCGAGTTCGTCTTCTCGATCTTCGACTGGGACTGGCTCGACTACAAGCAGGACAACCTCTCCATCCACCTGCTCCACCCTCATTCTCCGGAGTACTCCTGCAAGGGCGGATGGGAGACCTGCTGTCCCGGCAACCTGCGGGTCGTGTACAACGACGGCTCCGAGACCAAGGTGTACGACTTCTACAGGGGAAAGAACGAGAGCGAGAAGCAGATCTGGATCGAGTACCACGAATGGGCTCCGGAACCGGATTGGGGCGTGGAGTACCCCACAAAGGAGACGATCACGGCCAAGGACAAGGCCGGCAACAAGCTCGAGCTGCACTGGGACCTGCTCCGGCAGCACTACGTCTACTACGACGTTCCGGATCCTTACGACGACAACATCACCTTCGAGATCATCGCAGAGTTCAAGGGTTCCTTCTACGAAGCGAGCAGCGGCACAACCGTCCCGATCGCAGGCGTTGGGTGGGCGGACTGGTCGGGCCCCTCCTTCAAGGAAACGGAGGGGAAGTAGGGACCCTTACCGGAAGGGTAGAGACAGGTCAAAGGGGAGGGACTTCCCGCGCCAGGATCCGATTGACAACGGGTTTCGGCAGCACGCCTGCAAGCCGAATCAGCCACCGCATCACAGGCGGAAAGAGATAGTCCGCCTTTTCCTTGCGCAGTGCATAGAGGATGTGGGCAGCAGCCTTCTCTGCAGAGATCTCCAGCGGTGCGGGCATGCCGTCGTCCTGGGTCCTCTCGGTTGCAACGAATCCCGGGTAGATGCTCGCGAACTTGATTCCATACCCGGCGAATTCCACGCGGCAGGTATCCATCAGGAGCCGAACCGCACCCTTGGCCGCGGAATAAGGTCCCTGTAGGGGCACGCCGAGGAACCCTGCCAGCGAATTGGTGTGGGCCACAAAGCCGCTGCGCTGCATCTTCATCTGTTCGAGTACGGGAAACAGATAGTTGACGGTAACGTCGTAGTTGGTGCGCATGTAGGATTTCACTTCCGCAGCGTTCATGGTTCGCATGTCGATGGCCGGCGCACCACCCGCGTTGAGCAGGACCACGTCGATTCTTCCGAAGCGCTCGACCGTGGACTTCACAACGCCCTCTGCGGCAGATTCGTCCAGGGCGTCTCCGGCAAGCGCCAGACATTCCCCACCGTTTGCGGAAATCTCCGCGGCCAGACTCTCGAGCTTGTCCTTGCTTCTCGCCGTGACCGAAAGCTTTGCCCCTTCCTTTGCCATCTCCAAGGCCACGATTCTCCCCATGCCGGATGAGGCTCCGACGATGAGAACCACCTGATTCTCGAAATTCATTTTTCGCTCCTCGTCGTCTCCGCGTCAGAACATGGCCATCATTTCGGCGAGGCTTCTTACAACCTGACCGCGCCCCTGGTGGATGTACACGCCGACCTGGGCGATCAGCGAATAGGCAAAGCCGATCTGGGCCAGGGCATACCCGGCGATCGTGAACTGGCTCACGCTCACCACCCCCACGCCGAACTGTGACAGTGTGAAGATGCCGGCAGCAAACTGGCCGATGGCGATGACCCCCTTTGCAGGAACTGGAACCTTGTTCGGGCGGTACTTGAAAGAGACGTGCAGGAGGGGCAACCCGAGAAGGGTGGCTTCGGACTTGTACTCGAATCCCCACCCGTCCCACTTCTCCTTTGCCGGGTAAGGGGCCCCACAGTGAGGACAGGCCATGGCCTGTTCCGACACGGTTTGCTGGCATTCTCGACACGCAAGCATGTCATCCCTCCTTAAGGGGTCGGATGATCTCGCTTATTTTACCGCTTTCGATTGCCTCATGGAATTCATACCCCATTTCCCGGTTTCGTTCCACCACATTGTGCCAATAGGTGGTCCGTTCCCTGTCCCTGCCGAAGAAAGTCCTGAAATCCTTCCGGTCAGGGATCTTACCGAATGGCAGGCTCGCAACGAAGCGGCTTGAAGGTGCAACGAGGACCACATTCTCTACGTTCTTCTCGTCCGGCTTTCGGTTCAAGGATTTGTCGAACCACCCGGGGGTGATCTGTTCGTAGAAGTGGGGATACAGAACGAGTCCGTCCGAATCGGGCAGGAAGGGAATATCCAGGTGGTAGTCGAGGACCCCTCCGTCACGGAAGACACCCGGAACGCCGGGGATGTTCGATACCCCTTCCATGGAGACCGGAATCGAGCCGCAAGACAACAGGGCCGCCTTGAAATTGGATGGGGTGAGCCGATGGGTTTCCAGAGGAAACTCGTCCATGGAGGAAAAAGGAGGATCTTCCCCGGGAGCACGGAACAAGGCCCTTTCCAGAAAACGCCCGAGTGCTCTTCTGCTGAACCGGTTTGCCCCGGCGGCAAGAGCAATGCCGAGCCCCTGTAACAACAGGTTCTCGCTCTTCAGAAGTCCCCTGCATTTGTTCGAGAGGAAGCTGATCCGCATGAAGGGGTGGTCGAGCATGTATTCGATTTCATCATCCTCGATATACGCATGGAGAATCCTCAGCGATTCGTATGTTATGTCTTTTCGGGTGGGCCTCCTGTCATAGTGCTGGGCGATGTATTCCTTCTCGAGCTTTCCCAGGGCCTCGATGGGGTCGCGCTGACAATAGGCGGCCATGCGAAAGGCGCCGATGGATGTGCCGATCAGGAAAAGAGGAGTGGTCCGGTCCTTGAACAGGGCCATCAACACCCTGTCGATACCGGTGAGAACGAGGAATTTCGCTGCTCCGGAGGCGCCGGCAAGAACCTTGACGCTCGCGAGGTCGAACCCTCCGTCTCGGACGACCTGGATGGCCTTTCTGCCCCCCAGGACGGAAATCGTATCAAACATTCACTGTGCTCGGTGCAAGTTGCATGTTGTGTATTCTTCTTCTGAACGCTAGCCCGTTTCTGTAACAAAATCCCGAATCAGCTGGGGCCATTTCTGAAAGTCGGCATATCCTTCCGCAACGAAAAGCGTGGACTGCGGCAACAGCTTGTCGAGCTCCTGGGCGGTCTCGATGGGATGCGAGGGATCCCCTGTCCATCCAAGGATGAGGGCCGGGATGTCAATGGCCCGGATCTCTTCTCTCGGGGGAAGATCATTCAACGCGGCGCCCTTGAAGAGATTCGACAGTGTCTTTCGTCTGAGCGCTTTCAATCCATCTAGGATCCCTGAGACGCGTTCTGCCTTTGCCTCCAGCAGCCACCGCGGCAGCAGGCGCTCGAGATTCTTGCCCATGACCTTTGCCAGCAACTTGCCTCCCAGACCGCCGCCGAGTCTCGCCATGCGGCGGTAGAGCTCTACCTGGGCTGCCCTGGTTTCCCACGCTGTCGGCGGATTGACCAGGACCAGACCCTTGAGCCGAACGCGGGCCTGCAAACCGGCAAAGAGGGTTGTGGCACATCCCATGGATTGCCCGCCGGCCGTGAATCTCTCGATCGCAAGCTCGTCGGCAACCGAAATCATATCGCGTGCCAGGTTGCCCCAGTGGTAATCCGAGGGCGAATAGGACGGCTCCGTTTTTCCATGACCTCGAGCATCGTATCGAACCAGCCTCTTGTCCACTGGAAACCGGTCCCACTCAAAGAGGTCAAGCCCGTCTTCGGCTGCTATGCTTCCCATCAAGCCATGGGCCCAGATGAAAGCCTCCCCCTCGCCTCTCTCTCGCACATGGAATTCCAAATCGTTGATCCGCATACCCGTCCTGTCAAAGGATCTTCATCAAAGAGCTCTCGACCGAACCCGTCCGCCCCCTATTTCTTCTGCACAACCGGAAACTCCGCAATACGGAGATTTGTGCAGCCGTAAGGGACGAGCGTAAGGGCCTCCGACTGTCCCTCGGCTTGCACAGGGGCTGCAGGAACCGGCTCAGCCGATCCGTTCTGCTCACCCCAGGCCGGGAGCCGACGTCCCGTTACGGTAGCCGAAACCGGTGGCGTGTCGGGATAGAACACGGTAGAGCCGACCGGGAGTTCGTTGAAAACTATTTCGCTACTTGTAGTCCCCTCCCCCAGCTCGAGCGCATAGTTCCACGGCGTCGTGGGATGAACCTCCCAATCCGCGTGCGGCGGTTCCCGCAACGGCAGGTCCTTGTTGATCTGCCGCCAGTCTTCTCCAATCCTGAGCGCATACAGGAGAGGCCCCCGACAAACAGAGACCCCATCGTTCGGGCGCGGGATGATTCGCGGGGACATGGGCAGCGTCAGGGTCACGCTGGTTTCGCCCTGCCACGAGCGCTCGATCGTCTGAAACCCATCCGCTGCCTGAACGGGAGACTGCTTCCCCTCCATCTCAACCGTCGCACCCTCGGCCCAGGCAGGAATGCGAAGCAGGAGAGGAAAAGAAACCGGCTCTTCTACCTCGACCCTGAATTCGAGATCTTGTCGAAAGGGATAGTCCGTCTCTACCTCGATCCGGACCGGTTTTCCACCAACCTCCGTCCGGAGGCTCGAGGGGGCATGCACCACCGCGGCTATGCCGCCCGACCGGGTCCGCATCCAGAGATGGGCTGTGAATTTCGGCCATGCCTGACTCAGGTTTGCTGTGCAACAGCCAAAGTAGGGCTCGAGGCCGAAGATATTCGCGTCCGGCCCGTTCGTGGTCCACGGGCGGTTCTCCCGCACGCTGCATTCGATCTGATTCAACTGTTGAACGTATTGATGGGCCCACATGTCCGGCGAAAAGGTCGCCGGAAGCGCATTGAAGGCGATCATCTCGAGTCGGTCGGCAAACGCGGGGTCCCCCAGAAGGCCGATCAACCATTCCAGGGAGTACATGTACTCGGCCACAGCGCACAGCTCGGTCCCTTGAACCGCACTCGTTCCTGCGAGGCACTCGTCTCCCGAGAACACACCCGTGGGCATGCCATGATATTGGTCCAGGGTGGAGATCATTTCCCGGGCCGCTTTCCTGTCCTCCTCATCTCCGGTGAGACGCCACCAGAGCGCACCGGCCTTGAGAGCCATCGCATTGTTCACCACGTGCCCGGCGAAGCTCCATCGGCCTTTCTCTGTCGGTTCGGTAAGCGGCCATCGACGCAAGAATTCCTGCCAGCCGAAGCCCTGGGCATGCAGCGTGACGGCGAGTTCGAGCAGCCAGTCTTCTCCGGTCTTCTCGTAGAGCCACCAGATCGAGATGAGGAACTCGAACCATCGGAACAGCCCCCAACCCCACAGAGGCTGACTCTCGATGTGGCGGTCCAGGAGCCGCAGAGCATTCTCTACGGTCCGGACAACGCGCTCATCCCCTGTTGCATCGTGCCAGCCCACCAGCATCTTCAGGGCAAGGGCCTGGGACCACAGATCCGCCGCCTCCACCTTGTCCTGCACGCGTGGCCCGAGCCAACCATCCAGGTTCTGGTGGGTGAGGATGTACTCCATGTAGCCTGTGATTCTCTGCTTGAGGTCGGTGTTGTCGGTCAACCACGCCAGCGGGATCACCCCATCCAGCCAGTAGGGCATTCGTTCCCAGCCCTCGGCACTTCCACCGATCCAAGCGCTATCCTTGATGTCGGGCCAGAACTGGTCCAGATGCCCGCTGAGGCCCTGCGTCTGGATGTAGAGCTGCTCTGCAAGCCATCCCCGGGGCGTGATCGCACCGATCGGGAAAGGTCGGAATCGGGGCTCCTTCAGCCTCATCGGTCGCCCTTGTTCTCGAAATGCACGAAGTCGATCAGAAAGACCGCCCCCATGAAGAGGGCCTTCATCTTGACGTCCCAGTCGGCAGGAAACATCACACCGAAATTGTCCGCGTCCGAGAAGCCTTCTTTAAAGAGGCCGCTCCACTTCTTCGTGATCTTGCCGACCTCCATACCGTCCTTTCTGATCTCGAAGGTCCAGGGATGAAGGATCGGGCCGAAAAGCTGGTACACTTCCTGGCCGGCAGGGTCGAGGACCGAATAGATGCGGCGCAGAATCGAGAATCGCCTCTCGACCACGCCCAGCGGTTGTCCGTTCGCATCGACCACCTCGGCCCGGTGAAAGAAGAACCGAAACGGCCGGTTGACCCGCAACACCTCGTTGCCGTCTTCGCTCACCACGACCATCGTGAAGGGGCGGAGCGCCTTCAAGAACAAGCGCAGCAGCGTGGAGCCGGCTTCCTCGGCGGCCAGATACAGCCTCTGACCCGACACGTCCGAGATAGCGTATTTGTTCTTGGTCTCGAAGCCTGTGAGGATCTCACCCCATTCCTTCACTTGCCTCACTACCAAACCACTGATCGATGACAACCTGTGCACGCCGAACCTCCTTTTATCTCTTTCCCAGAAATTGGAAGCCTTTCGCAGTGCTTCCGTTCATGGTCGTTACCGGGATCTCCTTGTATGAAAGCTTCTGAAACCGGGACAGCAGGCTTTCGATCCAGGCGGGATCATGATGCCGCACGACGGCACCCTCCGGCAACTCGAACACGCCGTATCTGCCGTACTTCTGTTCGAAGGCACCGTACCGACCCAGGTTCTTCTCATCCTCCTGCAGCGGGTAGTCACTAACGTAAATGAACCCTCCCGGCGAAAGCACCCTCTCGATCTCGCCGATCACCTCTTCCTGCCCCTCATCAGACGCGATACAGGTCAGGACCGCAAAGAGAAGGACAAGGTCAAAGGCGTCATCCTCAAAGGGCAACCTGGAGCCACGGACTTCTCTCAAATCCAATGCCGGATACTCCCGTCTGCCCCGTTCGATCATGGCGGCAGAGATATCGGTTCCGATCGCCTTCGCGTAACCGATTCCTCTGATCTCTTCCACAATTCGGCCGTATCCGCAACCGTAGTCGAGGACTCTCGATTCAAAAGGAACAAACTGCTTGAGCAAGGGAACATCCAGAGGATGCGTGAAGCTCTTCTCGTCCGCAACCCGGTCCCAGTACTCGATCTGTCGATCCAGCTCGGTCACATCCACCTCATCATCACCTTTCGAAGCTTGATCAGAGGAACGACGATGCCCGGTGCCGTGTAGCCGGCAGGCCTTTTCCTCATGCACGTCTCCAGATGATCCACTGCTTTCTCTACACTCATCATGAACGGCTTCACATCCCCCTTTGCCATTTTCGTATCAACGAATCCGAACCGCACATTGGTGACCGAAACACCCTTCGGCTTCACCGCGAGGGCCAGGCCTCCCAGATAGTTGGAAAAACCGGCTTTGGAGGCATGATACGAGGGAGCCTCGGCCGAAAGCAACTCATCGGCCACGCTGGATACGCCGATGAAGTGCCCCTGCCCCCGCTCTACCATCCGGGGAATCACCTCCGAGGCGGTTTTCACCATGCCCGTCAGATTCACGTCCATGATCTTCGACTCTTCCTTCATATCCAGGGGGTCGAGCAATTCCCCTATCCCCACGAGGTAGATACACAGATCCGGGGGCCCTCCCCGCACCAATTCCTCAATGATCCCCGGGTACTTCGGATCGCTCACATCCGAGACGCGGTGCGTGTACGATCCGTCTTCAACCGGTGATTCGCTCCTGGAGACACCGATCACCTCCCACCCGGTCGCAAGCAGCCTTCTCGTTGCAGCCAGACCGATCCCGTCCGAATTCCCCACCAGCATTGCTCTGGATGCCACCTTTTTTCCTCCTTGATCAGTTTCATCACCGAAAACCGGATGCGCTCCATGCTCTCGGGGGTGGCTTCTTCACAAAAGGGGATGTTCTCGCTGACCGAATCGACCAGCGCCCTCTCGACCCGGCTCCGGAGGGGTTCATCGAAGAGTGCTTCGGCGAGAATGCTCGTTCGTTCCGAAAGAGGGATCGGCATGTCGAATCTGGGGGCTCCTGGCGGTAGGCTGAGTTGTCCGACGCTACCATTTCAGAAACGGAGGCAGGCTCAGCGGATGCTTCACAAACCAGGCCCACGCCAACTCCCCAAGCCGTTTGTGGAACCCGGCATTCGGAAACCAGTCCCTGACGTCCTTGATATACGACTTGGACAGACCTGCTGTCACGCTCCCCATGGACACATCCACCAGATCGGCTTTTCGGAACACTTCCACCAGGGGGTACCGATCGTCCGAGTACTTGCGGACCTTGTGGTGCATGTCGATCATGAGCTCGATTTCCGGAATCCACGCCTCACGGCCGTTCTGCTCCAGGTACTCCTTCGCAAGATCAATCGAAGGTGGCAGATAGTCCAGGGTTCCCTTCGACCAGATCCCAAGGTCGTGAAAAGCTCCCGCAATGATGATCTTTTCCCGCTCTTCTTCGGTACACTCGTGCAGAGCGAAGCAGAAATTGATCATTCGATAGACGTGATTCTTGTATCCGGTCTCATCATTGCACAGTTCTTTCTTCCACTTGCCGAGTATCTCTTCCAACAGCGGGATGCTAGTTTCGATGTCCATCTCGCAATCCCTCCCAGGCTACTGGAGCCAGAATCCTGCGACCTTGCCGTCCTTCAGGACGAGTTTCGCCAGAGTGTCATCCCCACCATCTTTAAACATCAGCTTCCACAAGTACACCTTGCATCCCTGCTGCTTGAGCTGGCCGAGATAGGTGCGTTCGTACCCTTTCTTCATGCGCGGGGCAAGCTGGGCGCTCACACCCTCGAGCATCTGTTTCGTGATGCCCGCCTTGAATGCAGCGTCGCCGTCAGCCACGAAACTGTCATAGTCGCCCGCTTCGACTGCGTCCAGAAGCTTCATCAGGACTCCGGCGGTGTCTTTCTTCTCCTCGGCGGCGGTGGCCGCTACCGCCATCCCGGCGACCAGTGCCAAAACGCAGACCGACACGATGAACTTCGTCCGATACTTCCTCTCTCTTCTCATATCTCCTCCGGTTTTCTCTTCACCATGAGTGGCCGCATTCCTCGCACCTGTATTTTCTATAAAGCAACAACCATGCAATCCCAAGCGTCACGATCGCAAGCAGGATGATTCCGAACCGCAAAGGATTGTCCCCGATTCGTACCGATTCGCATCTTGGGCAGCGCCCGAGCTTCTCTTCATCATATGCGGTTGCTTCAGCCCTTTGTTCTCGAAGAATATCCAGAGCCTGACCGACATCCCTCTCGAGCACGACAAGCTTTACACCTCCCAGGGCGGTCGAATAGAGGGGCTGCACTGCGATCGTGTACTCATCAAAAACCTCAGCCTCGATACCCTCTGATTCGAGAAGCCCACGGGCCATATGGGCCTCAGCGGGCTGAGCGTATCTTGCAACGACTACTTGGCGGTTCGTCATTCTTCCATCCACAAACCGGCTCCTCAGCCACTCGTCCTCTAGGATCCTCTCAGTGTCTTCCAGGAGGGTGTCTGGAAGACACAGTCGCCCGCTTCCTGTTCCATTCGATGATACAGGGGTGCAGGCAAGGTGAGGGTAAGCGTGTCGTCCCGAAACCGCTTGCGCATGACCTCCCGCCCATCCACGCCCAGCATACCCAGGACAGCCCTGGGCTGGGGCAGTTCGGCCTGGGCATAGGCGAAGGCAGTGATGCTGTTGCAGTCAGCGCCTTGAGGCACCTGGACTGGATCGGTCCCCTCCATGACCGACCCGGCAAGCGTAATCAATCCCCCAAGCTCGCACGGGCTCACCGGAAAGATCACGGCCCGCAGGTCCTCCTCCGGCTCGGTAAGGCTCAGCGGCTTGAACAGAACGTATTCGTGCGGGACATCATGTCGCGGCAGCCCGTGAAGGATCCATGCTCTTGCCAACTCAGGGCTGCAGTGCCGGCGCTCACCATACTCATACAAGTCACGCCAGAGCTCCGGGGCCGACTCCATCACCGCCCGGTAGGACTCCTGATCGCTTACGGCCTTGATTCCTTTGCTGAACATAGCAGCGTAACGATCGAGCACCTCATCTGATTCATCAAATTCGACCCCCAATCCAAGGGCAGCCCGACCTCCTGGGCATGCAATGCTCTCACGACTGCCCCCGGCAATCCTCCCACTCTTGGCCGCCTTGGCAAAGAGATTCAGAACGCAGCCGAACTTGCCTTTCTTGAACTGTACTGCATCCTCCGGAATATCGTTACTCCAGACCACCGCCACCGGCTCGAACTCCGGCCGCAGGTTGCGCACAATCACACTGTCCACATTCTTCCTCCTCCTATCGACGGATCCTGATCGGTCTAGGGTCGGACCAAGCCAAACATACTACTACAAAAGGAATTAGGCGATAAGAGTGCTACGAATCCAGCTTATCCGTCACCTTCTGCGCCTGGACGCTCATCGCAACTTCTTGAACCTCAGCCACATAGCTCGGTCAAACCTATATTCATTTCTCCTCATTGAGAATCTATGTTAGAATCCATCCCTATCTCGTATGTCCTCAATTTCCTCGTCGCCTCAACTAGTCTTCATTCTCGTAATAGGGCCTAGCCTAAAATCGTTGATGACC
Source organism: bacterium (assembly GCA_028277985.1). Taxonomy (GTDB): domain Bacteria; phylum Desulfobacterota; class DSWW01; order DSWW01; family DSWW01; genus S015-6. The sequence continues at coordinate 23,107 of JANQFG010000075.1, forward strand.
CTAACAAGGACACCAACGAATACTATTGCCATCATCAGGTGGTAATCCTGCACACCTCCATGGCCGTTTATGATTCTAAGTCCCAGGCTGCCAACCAATATCGTTTGGATCGTTAGCACAGTTGAGTTCCTCTGCAGCATGAGGACGTAATCCTTTATGAGATCTTCAGGGACACCGGCCAAATTCCTTGTTAACCATCGAAAAAGATACCAAAGAAAATAGGCCAGATGCAGTCCGAACAAGACAAAGACAAGCCCGCGTAGCTTGTCTCCACTGAATTCAGTAGCTCCATCCCAAGAAACAGAGATGATGTATGCCCCCAAGAAAGCAAGTGCGGCTACAAAATCTGCCATGACAGTGAAAAGATTCCCTTTCGGGGCCGCCTCACTCGATTCGGAGGCAGTAACCGTAAAATCGACAATGAACACCAATAGAAGAAGAACCCACGGGATCGAGGCTGAAAACACTTTCGTTCTTAGCCCGAATTCAACTAAGGATGCTCCCAATACGGCAGGATACACAAGCCCATAGACAAGGCGTTCGATAATGGGCGTGAAATAGGTCGACGATTTCGACTTCGCAATCTTGTGAAAGAAGTTCTCTGCCATACACATTCACCTCTCATCGTGCATCGGGGGGATATAGATGGAAACTCCCGGAAACATTCGTGCCTGATGCTTGCCGATACTGCGAATAGTCGTACGGAATTTCAACGGCCCTTCTCCATCGCCATCCTGGGAATACACTATGAGTGCGGGGTGTTTGTCTGAATAGAAACCTGCAAGATAGGCTTCAAGCGGCCTGAAGCGCTCAACTCTCTCCTCAATCGCATCTGCCGTGCCTTCTTCGCCGAATTCATAGACCTGAAACAGCAAAGTGTGTATACCTGCACACATCGATAGCTCCAAATTGACCAACGCGGTAGCGTCAAAAACCTGAAGACCATCTCCATAATCGATAGACAGATCTACGCAGATGGTGTCGAGACAAGAGACAGCTGGCAGAACAACACATCGATTTCTTGCCCGATCCATTCTCCGCCGAAGCGTGGCACATATGTCGTCAAACACCAAGGGATGTCCGTAGCTCACGAGCGCTACCCCGGGGCCTCGCTTCACCTCCTCAAGTACCCTCGAGACAATCCTCTGGTAGACGATCCCTCGTTCTTCTCCTGTCCAGTACAACTCGTCCAAATTCACTGTATTCTTGTTGAGCCGCTTCAAAGCAGTGTGTTGATCCGATAGATGTAAAACGACCCGACATCGCCGTATCGCATCTAATGTCTCTCTCGTAATTTGACTCAACCCATTGATACCAATGCCCAGAAGATAGAGGTCCACCAACTCTGACTTTGCCAAATCTCGTGCCTTAGGACTCAATCGATTCTCCCTTTCATGTTCTGCCCCAAATCCGGCTAGGGATCTGCATAAGAAGAGACGCACCGAATATCAGCTTCACGAGCCATACATGCATTTCGATGGGGGCGATCTCCTAGCCTAATTCTGCATATTGGTAGTACTGAAATCTTCGCCAAAGGCCCTAGGGTGGCATGCAACACGATAGATCAAGTATGCAACGACCGAGTAGAGCAGAAGCATGCCCACCGTATGACAGGTTGACCACTTATCAACTCTATCCTGGATGAAAATCGGACCTATCATACTCAACACGACGGGAAGACAGAGCGGAATTCCGATTCTATACCAGTTCTTATCCCAGAATCGTTTCTGGCTGTTTAGAAGGCGCTGCCAGATCATCGGACTGCTCCGTCTCAGAGATATCTCTCCCAGATTCCTCACGGCCGCGTCCTCATCCAAGGTCGCCATGAATTGCTTGATATCTTCACCATCCGTGTCAGCAAACAACAATTCCGTCTTGTACTCTGATAAACAGATCGCTTTTCCGAGCCTTTCTATCTGAGCGATCAAAATGATCTGCAACGCCATAGCCACAAACCACAAGTATGGAATCAGAACGAGCAGGACGCAGCCCTGAGAGACGCTCACTGTTGCAGGGGTATCATCAGAGAATATCATTCTTATTAGAGCCAGGATTCCTGCTGTAAGAACAGCAATGACGCCATATCGAATATTGGTTCGAAACCTGATTTCGGATCTCAGACCTTCGTATTCGTGCAGTACGGCCGTCAAATAATCCCTGGCATCCATTGCGATCTCCCATTACGATTCGGCATCGCGGGTCAGACCATTCACTCCGGTCTACTCACATCTTTGCCTTTGAGAACCTTCGCGACGGCTCATAGGTGGGTTCGCTGGTTGGCCTGAATCTCCGCCGTGCGATGACCATCCACACCGGCCTTTTCTGCGAATTCCGGCCAACGTCGCGCAGTCTCGATGACACGTTCCATCATCTCGTTTGCCCGTGCCTTCTTGACACCCGCAACATTGGCCATGGCGATCAGATCGTCTCGTTCAAACTCGTCACGTTTTCCGTTCACGCTCATTTGATGCCGGCTCGTCCACTCGCCCCTGGGGTCCCACGCGTAAGAGATGTCATACGCCGGGGACAGTCGCCATATACCCCGGCGGTTCATGAGAAAAGCGATGTTCTTCACGTGATCATCATGATTACGACCGACCACGTTGAACATGGCGCGCAGCACCTGTTGATCCAGATCTTCACGGGGGAGTCCCAGCCTTCGGATGACCTGGATCGCCTGTTCGTAGGAGTAACTCGCAGGCTGGTTGTAGTCATAATGGGCCATGGCACCCAAGGATTGCATGTGAAGCTTCCCGCCCCTTTCGGTCCGATCGAACCGCTTCGTCATGAAGTGGCTTCGGCCGCCCTCGCGGTGAAGCCGGCATCGAGCCATCTTGATACCGGCCTCTACCGCCATCAGATGGTATGCGTATTCGATCTTTCCATAGCCCTTCGGATCGGCGAGCTCCTTGTCCCGATTGTTGGAGACTCCGTCAAATTTCATCAACCAGTGCTCGAAGTCATCATCGACTTCGACCTGACCCGATCGAAACTCGTTCGTCTTCGGATTCCAGGCGAGAATCGCTTTGGCCCTGGCACCGCCGGCTGAAGTCCCGACGCGGAGAATGTCCTCTATCACCTCCCGGTCATCGCGCCCGGTGAAGACACCACCGAGGCTGGCACGTTCGTCGAGAATCTGATTCGCCAGATCCACGAGCTTCACCACCTCAACCGCTTTTTTGCTAGTGGGCGGCCCAAGCGTGGCCGGCTCGAACTCGAGTGCACCCATTCCACGACTCCCGATATAGCAGAGGCGCTCTACCGGATGGAAGCTCGAGGCAGTTCGTCCTTCCGAGGCAAGCCATTCGTCAATGACCGCGTTTCCGAACTTGTCCGGAAGCGAGTCGGCTAGCAGACCGGGCAATCCCCTGAAGGTGTTTCGTGCGAGTGCCGGAAACTCATAGGGGAATTCACCGAGCGGCATTGTAAGGGGAGCCAATTGAATGCCACTACCAAGAAAATCGGGTGCATATTGGAAGACGCCGATTTCCCTGTCCTCCAGCCAAGTGACGGCCCCGATCAGACTACCCCAGAGAAGCACGCGCGCATCATTGTTCATCTTCGTCCTCGCCGTCGCCCCATGACCACGGAGCACGGTCATCGCTGGATGAACCGGGACGTGCGCGCTTCCGCTCTGCGCCACCGATGTCGACCCTTTCGATGGGTCGCACGGTCGGATCGGGGAGCAGGACTTCCAGGTTTTGCTGAATACCCAGCGCCGTGAGCACCCGGATGAAGGTATCCATGGAAACCCCCTGACCTTTCTCCAGCCGACCGATGGTCCTTGGCGAGACACCGGCTGTCATGGCGAGCTGAACCTGGGTGATGTTGCGGGAAATCCTTATGCTTTCCAGCCGCTTGCAGAGGGCAGCCTCGATCCGATCGCTCGCCGCAACCGTGAAGTCAATGTTATAAGCCATATCTTGCTGATTAACCTCCATATGCGGCCTTAATCGGTAAAATATTGCCAATTAAGACGCATGTCAGGAATAGACACAATAATCGGTAATTTTTTGCTTATTAATGAGGAATTATCTATATAATCGGTAATATTTTACCGATTATATGGCATTATTTTGGCTTCGTCAAGGACTTTTCATGACCGGCCGGAGATTCCAAGCAATCCCGCTTTCCATACCCTCGAGCATGACTTGGGCTACTTGATTCCTTCGGCCCAGGTGTCCCTGGGGAAGATCTTCATCCACAACTCAGCACATTCGGCGGGGGTCTTGGCACCGCTGGCTGCAGTCTTGAAGAATTCGACCATTGCCTCTTTCCCACCCTCACGCGGAGCACTGCCTCGAAATACCTCCGGATCAAACTGATTCGCGAAATCTCGATTCAGGTGTTCGGGAAAGAGAGCCGCCACAGCCCGGGCTCGGTTTCGCGCGGCCTCCGGATTGTCCGTGTTCATCGCAATCTCCGCAGCTTTGGCCTGGAACAGGAGCTTGTCCTGTCGATTTCTGTTGCGGACCTGGACCCCCAGCGAAATCGCCGCTACCAGCAACGGAATCGCGATTCCGGCCGCAGAAATCACACTATTCCAGAAGGAGACCTTTACGCGGCGCTCATCCAACTCGAGGCGTTGTCGCTCAAGAACGAGTTTCTCTTCGTCCAGGTTTGCACGACCCTCCAACGGCAAGACAGCCAGAATACCGAATACGGCTATGGTGATTAAGGTTTTCGCTTTCATAGAGTTCGCCTCCTTTCTTCTCTGTACTACCTGACCATACGAATCAACCGCTCGAGTTCACGATCGACTTCTGAATATCTTTCCTGCCTGATGAGTTCGATGTCGTGTTAATCGACGACATAGCCTCTCAAACTCGTTCCATGCTCTTGGTCTATTCATCTGAGTTCTACGCAATTGGATATATTCTTGAAACCTGGCATAGTTGCCAAGCAGATTCGTCCCCGTGAGTCGATCAAGAGTGGTAATGTCGTATATTCCAAGGTTGGCTCCCGTGGCTAAACGTTCATATTGGTTGAGCACTTTGTGAACCTTCACTCTCATGTTTTCATCAACCAGGATAGCCTCAGCCTGATCTCTTGTTACCTTTTCGCCAAATTCCTTTCGTATCTCTCGTTTTTCGTTCTTTATCTCTTGATTGATCTCCTCCCAGAATTCCAATGTCAGCTTTCTCTTTTCTCGCTGCAGAGACAGGATGTGGCTGATCACCCCCCACACAATAGGAGGCGTCGCCAGCGCGGCGGCAATTATTGTTGCTACGTTTGCGGCTTCCTGTAGTGTCATCATCTTCTTCCTAAGAACGGTTTGCTTGTCACCAAAAGAAACGATAGAGATTCGCCCAATGTTGCTGTCTCGTTTACGAAAGCAGCAGCCGGCTCTAGGAACCTATCCATTCTTTTACTGCCAGAAGACTCTCGGGCGGTCGATCTCGATCAAGCAGAAGACAGAACTTCCAACATATTCACCCACTTGAAAACTCATCTCGCGACCCAATTGAGTCCAGACAGAGACCAAATTCCATTTCTTGATACCAAGTATCTTGTCTACCCTTTCTGCTGCCTCAGAATACTCTTACATCCCAGGATCCCTCATCACGATCAAGCTTCAGAGAGCGCACCGCTTTGTTTCTTCCATCTCATCATACTGCATCCCCCTCGTAGTTTGGTTCGCCCCCCTCCTATTGCTCTCTATTCTCCTGCCCCGACCCTTCAAAATAGATCAGTTCGGTGAGCGTTTCTATTGGAACGTTCTCTTTTCCAGAAGCTTTTCGCATAGCATTCACAACTTCTGCCCATTTTCTCTTACAGTCATTGGTGAGATCATCTCCTTCTTTATCTCTGCATTCGGAGTGATAATCAGCCAATGGTTCTACCACGTCACTCGGCGCACACACAGCCAATTGATTCTTAAGTCTGTCGTACATCTTCCTCTCTTCATCAGTTTCCGTCCTAACTTCTTTAGCGAATTCAGCTAATGATCTTTTGGTGAAGGCGCTTTCGGCCTTCAGCGAATCCAAATGATAGGCACCTAACATACCAATAACCACACCAAGCAGTGCAGGCAAACCATTCAGCAATACCGTGTACACGAGCCTCTTCTCGCGTTTGTGGGATATCTCTTGGGAATGAAGTTCAATTGCCGTATTGATTAGAGCCTCTATGTCGCTACCCTCTAGCGGGGCTCTCGATATTCTATCCTTCTCTTCTTCGCTAAGTTGACCATATTCAGCTTTGCTCACCGTTCTTAAGCTGTCTACGTTATAGTTTTTTGGTTGAGCCCTTCTTCTGACAAGGGATGCCTTTTCATTTGTACTATCGATTCGGAAGAATTCCCGATGGTCCAAGAATATCTTCTTCCAATGCTCTCTTCCCTGGTTATCCGTTCGAATTCTCTTCGCCCATTCTTCAATTTTCAATTTGTAGAAACCGTACGCTCCCATGAATTGAATGGCAGCTATCACATCGCTCAGTCTATTTGGATTGTCGGTGTACGGGTATCTGCTGTCAGATGACATTCTCATCGCCAGATCCTTTCCTCCGAAGTCCTTGGACAAGAATTTCGCCAACTAGGCGGCGCCGATTCCAGTAAACTGAGTCGCCGGCCGAGCCTATCTCCTCTATTGCTGCGTTCACCCGAACCGGGCCAAGAACCAGATCAGCATGAGGAAAGGACGCCTCGGGACTAATTCAACAGAGCTTAGAGGCCGCCTTCTGGGCTTGAACACTAACCGCGGCCCTAGGAAATCAATGATCTCCTTCTGTTTGACACCGTAGACTTCAGTACACGTTTCGGCACCTACTTGAACCAGAATTCAGTCATTGGTAGTCATCCTTCACATGTCCTGTCTCGCGATACTCATCTTCAAAACCGTCGGGCAAATTGAGATCTATGTACCTCGCGTGCAACAGGTCCCCAAGCTCAATAGCCGCGACAATTGGATTCGTCCTAAACTCGTCTGCCAATTCGCCGAGCGACATGGACGACCGAGCACTTTCCGGGGACCAGTTTATGAAATACTCAACCATCTGATGACGACCAAATCTTTCTGTAGCACCCTGTATCTCAGGATTGATGTCCTTGGCGTGAAGAGTCAGGATGTCCATCATGTTTGCCTTAAGTGACCTATAGGAATCACGGAACATGTCGTATTTTGGGATATCTGACAACACTTCTTCTTGCCATTCGATCTCACGCAGGAAATTGGGTAGTTCAAACACTGTCTCTCCAAAGAATGCGATATCCCAACCGTCTTCGTGCAGGTTTCTCCAGAGACTGATATGCTCGTTTAGCACTTGCTGTAATCGTATTAGAGCTATCCCCTCCCATTCTCGCTTCTCTCGCTCTTTCTTCGCCTGCAGTGCACCGCCCACCAGGAGACCAGCGCAGGCCACGGATAGAGCGATCCAACCGTTTCGGGTAAGACGCCGCTCTTTATTGACAAAGTGCCCATAGACTCCAAGGACAGCGGCAAGGAACGCGACAAACAAAGCTAGATAATGAAGCATGGCGGCTCTCCAATCGATCTCGTTCAGAAGCGGTACGCCCCCGGGAACTTGCCCCACTTCCCTCCGCAGGGCGGACCAGAGAACTGGCACAACGTCGGAAAGTCGACAGTTCGAAATCCGTAAACATAGCAACACCTCTTGGCCGCGTCATCTTCATTTCATGCTACCTCTCCTATCATGAAATGGTTCTCATTACCGATCGGTTCCTGCAAAACCCAAACCAGACCCCCGCGCCCGCGGCAGCTCGAGTTCACCCACTGTTTGTTGGCCTGGCACGAGCTCCAGAACCGCGATTTCGGGAGGACAGTTGAACCGAACCGGATAGATTGCCCAACCGATACCCTTCGAAATGAAGACCCCTGTACCGCGTGGCGATGTCTTCAGCCCGCTGGAGTAGGTTTTGTTGCGCACCGGCAGCACCGGCGGGCCAACAAAGGGAATGTCCACCTGGCCTCCATGTGTGTGGCCGGACACCATGAGATCGACCCGGGAAGTGTACTCAGAGTCTGCCGTGTCCGGATTGTGCGCAAGGACAATCCGGCAGTCAGAATCCGGAATTCCTCCCAGGATCTCGTCGAGATTCCTGTGGTCCTCCCACACATCACCCGCCCCTGCAAGCCACAATCTTTCCCCTTCCCTTTCGATCACCTTTACCTTGTGTCTCAGATCCTGGTTGGTTTGTTGCAGCCACTCTTGAGATCTCGCTGTGTCGGCCCAATGGTCGTGGTTGCCCAGCACCGAATAGACGCCCAGAGGTGCGGTCAGTCCCGCGAGAACTGGCCACACGGCATCAATCTCAGTGGAGGAATCCCTCTCGTGAACGTAATCTCCCGTACATACCACCAGATCCCGTCTGAGCCGATTGACCCGGCGAACCACGTGACGAATCACCGCAAGCGGCACGAGGAAACCATAGTGCAGGTCCGTTAGGTGTACTATCCGCAGGCCGGCAAATACGTCGGGTAGGTGTGGCACCGGAATTCGGTACAGGTTCGTCAGGACGAGATATCGTTCAATGAACACCGGGTAGCTGGCCACCAGTCCGGCTACACCCAGAATCCCACTCAACCTCAGGAACTTTCGTCTCTTCATTTTCCTTGCCATGGGGTTCCAGCGTTGCACTTCAGGGGCGCCGGGGCTTGGAGTGGCCCTTGCACAGCTGTCAATTGGTAGAGTCCCATGCCAATTTCAAGTCTGCACAAGCCTTGGCGAGTGACTTATCATTCGTCCAAAGCCGGACGCTCGACAGAACGGACGCGGCCAGGAGATGCATGTCAACGTAGCCTAGCCCCTTTCCCATAAGGCGGTTGTTTTCGATGAACAGCATAACTTCTTCATGTTCTGCAATGACGGCCGAAGGAAGTGCATGGAGAAGAGAAAGAATCTCGGCGCTGTTTCTTAGATTTCCGCAAGCCAGTTCGCCAATAACAAACGGGTGAACCACTACACTTCCCTCATCGAGCAACTCAACAAGGTGTAGATCCCCATGTCGGAAATGTGAGACCCACACCGACGTGTCGACCAGTATCCTCTCAGGCACTGGTTGGTCTCCGTCTACGCGGAGTCTTCAATGCCTTTTCGGTGCCGCCCAACCTGGCGAGTCGCGCGCTACTTTCGCGGGCAATCAATGCTTGAAGACCGAGTTTCACCAAAGAGGTCTTCTCCTTGATCCCCGTCAGTCTTCTGGCCTTTTCGATTAGTTCGTCGTCGATGTTCAGTGTCGTTCGCATGGTTCGGTCCTCACAGGAGAGTATGCATTCTTGATATGCATGAGTATGCATACACTGGAAGTATTATGCAAGCCATTTTATATAAGAAATCCAACACCTTATTTGCTGCTGCCTGAATTGATAGGGCGGTGATCACCACCAGAATGGCACCAGGAAATGTGCGAATAGTTTAGTATTTCTTAAGGAACTTGATTCTCGACCAAACAGCTTCACAGTCAACCAGAGAATAATGCTTGAAAGGAGCAAGGAACCAGTCTGAGTGATTATGAGTTGAAGGTTTTGCATTCGAATTCTCTAACGGTTGGTTTCTGCGGCACGGGACGACGCTGCCAAGAGACTACCGATAGCGCCTATGGGAGATACGGGTCCGTATGGGAAATAGGGGTCGCATCTATTTCTGTTCAGAGGGAGAGAATCTTCTTCTCCTGAAAAATAATAGATCTGTCCCCTTTTGTCGTGTTCACTTCAATACCTTAGCTAGATTCGGACCAAGCACGAACCGAAGAGCATAGAGGAATGGAACTTGCCTGCCCCCTCGATCTACAAAGCCCAAGAATGTTCCGCCTACCAACATGTAATGTGGTGACTCAGTGTGTTCTCTCTTGAATTTCATCGCTTGATCCATCGTCATGTCATCCAATATCAGGGACAGCGCAAAATATCCGTGGCCATGTCGTGCTTTGATCGGACGGACCGATATGGCCTCGGGCCCTGACTCTACGAACTCGAGATGCTCACAAACCCATTCGATTTCAATCTTGCCGTCTTTTCCGTTCACAGACACGTCCTTCACCATCCCCAGCCAGATGAGGGGCTCGTCTTTTTCGGCATTGGCCAACACATCATCGGGCGTTCTTTCCCAATCAACGCCCGCGAGCTCCAAGGGTACTTTTCTGAAGCTCTCGTTGTCCTTTTCGGCTCGATTCGACAACGTAGCACATCCTGCGAGGAGTAGAAGGAGCCACAACGATGCGCATGCGACCTTTCTCATAATTTCAGGTCTCATTCTTGAAGTATACGGCAGCCCTCACCGACGGGCTGCCGAAGTTGGAACCGCCGATAATGCCATTTCTGCCAAGCGTCGACGTTTATACCCGTCCGATGCAAGGTTTCGTTGTGCGCTTCAACTCGTCTCAATGCCACTTAGCTGATTCATCTGTAAAGCTCGGATTCCTGAACCAACCGCCTACTGGAACACCCTCCAGCCGTCGCGACGTGGGGTGCAGGATGACAGCGAAGGCACCAGATTCTGGGACATGAATCGATTGTCCCCCCGTGCCCGGCGAGAGGACAATCTGCTCCTTGAAATCGACGAAGAAATCGTCTCGACCCCAGCGCACGAAGAAATATCCGGGATCATTCCGACAGACATAAACGTTGCCATCGACGGCCTTGTCATTCACGAATAGTCTCGCAGTAGATCGTCCAAATTCATGGATGCTTCGGATCTCACCACCGCGTAGTCGAAGTTTCTTGACAAGGGAATCAACCCAAACCCTTTCACTGTCTGTCTGGGGCGCGGTCTTCGCGCCGCGGATTTCAAGCCGAAACTTGAGACCAGAACATGGCTCCCATGATCCAGAATGAGCCATCATGGGCATGAGAATCAGTAGGGCCAAATTGATTAGGACTGTTCTTCTCATTTGATTATTGAATAACGACTAAGGTCAGCGGCGCGGCTCTGCCGCGTCCGACCGCACCGCCTTGTTAGCTGCTGGCACGGGGCGGTGATTCTCTCTACTCAATGTAACCTCAGACAACGACTCTTCAAAGTGCAGAACGATTTGATCAAAATGCATGGCAGACGGATACGCATCGGATTTGCGTCGAAATACCCGCTTCTAGCGGGAAGATTCGACCAACTTCCATCCAAGGGCAACCGCCCCTTGTGCTACTTCTGCGAAGTAAGTTTCCGCATCAGAGTATGTGACGGGAAATGCGAATGAATATAGGCCTGTATCCAAATCATGTCGAATACCACGAAATCCAGTACGGCCAACAAGGAATGGATCGAATTCTGCATAGCGAGCTAATTCCGCCTCTTCAGGAACCGGATTCTCCAAATAGGATATAAGGCGGGTGAAAACCACCACTCCTATGATCACGGGCAGGATCAGGCTCGGTACAATCCAGGATTTGTGTCCTTTCAAACGATCCAACCTTTCGTATTGCTTTTCTTCAGCAGCTAATGTTGAAGCTGACCGGGAGGCCGCCAATCAGCGCTCTATTCGTTTCACACTGGATCGGCCGCTCCGGTCGAGCGTCTGGTTAGGGGGGACACCTACTCCGGCAATGTGAACCCCAGTCGCTTCTTCATCCAAGCGTCGCTCGGCCACCTCGGCTCGGGCGATTCTTCTTCGGAGAGCCAGCGGTTCAACCATGTATTGAGCGATGCACTTTGGTCCCAAAACGAGTTGCCCCAATTGAGTCGAGCATCATCAGCGTCGAGTTCAGAATCCAAGTTGTTTGGGTCCCACAGGATCATCGGAAGTCTCTTGTACTCGCAATCCACACAGGACCACATGCTGCAACCGTAATTGGCCAGCGGAAGCAGGCGTTGTGGCCAACGCCAGACGGCGTGATGCTCTTCGAGTTTCAGCATGTCCCGATAGCACGATTCCAGCGAGCATCCGTCAAGCTTGGCTCCCCCCTTGGTTCCGACGATGCCGTATTCTGGACCGAAGCCCCCGTTTCCAACCTCCAGATAGATGGAACGCACCAATTCGGGAAACTTGAAGCCAACTGCCCGCTCCGCAGCTCGTAGATCCTTGGCTGCAAGGGGAGGAAACGGTTTCCGAGCATGGATGCCGCCGTCAGTCGCGCTATTGCGATCCGCGTTGCGCTGTTGGAGCTGTCGAATTAGTGCTTGGTCAGAGGATGGCATTTTCCGTTTACCTTTCTCACAACGCGGATTGTCGCCTAACGTTCAGCGTGACTTGCCGCGGGATGGCTTAATGGACCGCCGGGAAGACGCGACCCGCGTGCGGTCAAGTCCAAGCGGTGGTTATCCGGTGCTCCCTGATTCCGATATCTTCCCTATTCCTCTGGTGATCGAAAACACTTGACCAACAGCCAATAAGTGTGTATAAATACACACATAGATAGCCGGACAATCATTAAGACACTCAAACGCGAGGGCTGGTATGAGGTTCAGCGAGTCGGCTCTCATGTTCAATTCCGGCATCCTTCCCTAAGGGGGCGCGTGACGGTTCCGCATCCCAAGAAAGATATTCCTGTCGGCACTTTGAAGAGTATTGAACGCCAAAGCGGCATCAAGTTTACATAGGAGTCCACGATGGCCAACTTCGTAGCCGTTATCCACAAGGATCCGAATAGCGATTTTGGGGTTTCCTTTCCCGACTTCCCTGGATGTGTATCTGCTGGAAGCACCCTTGACGAAGCGAAGGATATGGCACAAGAAGCTCTTGCTCTGCATATCGACGGAATGTGCGAGGACGGAGAACCCATTCCTGCCCCATCCGATTTTGAGGCTCTTGTCGAAGATCCTGAATACTCGGATGCCGTCGCGTTTCTTGTCATATCCGTACCCGACTTGAAACCCAAAGCCGTGCGGATCAACGTGACGATTCCAGAAGATACGCTGAGAAGAATCGACACCGTCGCCAAGAAGAAAGGTATGTCCAGATCCTCCTTCCTTGTCCAAGCCGCAAAGTCTGCCATGAAATCCACCCACCGGGCTAAGCCAGGTAAAGGTCATTCCCCATCCGGGTAACGTTTCCCCGTGACCTGCCACAGAGCGACCCAATGGGACCGTAGATAAGGGCACATCCCCCGCGCGGACAAGTCCAAGCAGTTATTATCCGGAACCCCCCAACGAGCATGAGGGCTTCTTCATGCGCTCCGCCAAAATCAACGCGAGTTATGTCTCTCAGGTTGTGTTCTTCCGAGTCTTGTTGCCAGGCCGCATCCGGCGAAATCTCTCGAAGTCGAAGAATAGAATCTCTGACATCTACAACCTTGCCAACATAGCATGCGTCTGGTTCGATCTTCTCGGGATGAATCGTCAGAACAGAAAAACCCTCTGAAGCGGTTCGCAGCAATTCTTCCAAGCTCGACAGCCTCAGTGACTTCGCCTCCGGGCGTTTTTGTCCTCGAAGCTTGAGGGCTTTCTCTACAAAGCTCGAGTGGCGGTGCGGGATCTCGATGGATGTAACGTCGTCGATCCTCATTGCTGAAAAGCCATTGTACAAAATGTCGTCCGACACCAGCAGAAGAAGGAAGAATTCCGGTCCGACCTCGAGGACGTATCCCATTGCAGTGCCCGGCTCTATGTCTCCTCTTTCGAGCCTTATTAAGCTTCCAGTCTCGCTCGCCCGCTCAAGTTGGTCTTTCATAATCCCACCATCCGGATAGCGCACGGCCGCTCAGCTGCGGGTCTATTTCTGCGAGTTTGTGAGCGTCCGTAATGCTCGAAGAGCGCCAAAATGAACAAGGGCTGACAAGACTATGGCAATAGGATACAGGAGAAGACTTCTGTTGAGGATCAATTCGCCTGGTGAAGACGGCCTGAAGAACTGGACGTACACTCCTAACGCAATTCCACCCACTCCGAAGATGGTCAATCCGATAGCAAAGACACGAAATAGCTCAAGATGCTTTACAAATCTGTTGTCCGACACTCTATCGGGTTCTATATCACTTGACCTACTATCTATGCTCACGGTTAGACCCTCCGAAAGCGCACAACTCCGGGCGGCCCCCTCTTCTCATCTAGGGCACATAACACGAGTTTAACCTGCGTATTTCAGAGCGTCAGCGGCGAAAAACGTCAGGCTGAAACTTTTGTTATGTGTTTGTACATTTTCAAATTCAGTATTCTATTTCAAAATCTAGACTTTGGGCGGATTCAATGACCATTTTCATGTCACGTTCCCCAATATGAGCATTGTAGATTTTTCTTTCTTCATTAAGTTTTTTGACTGTCTCATACATTTTTTTGTAATCGGCATTCGCTACTTTCTCTGCCGTATCATAGCCGGATTCCAACAGTACATATGCAAATGTATGGTTTACCCATCTTATTCGGGAAAGATCGGTCAGTTTTGTGAGTCTTATCATTTCATCCTTACTGATTCCTGTTTTCTGTGAAAATTCAGCCCTCTTTTGACGTGTCAGAATTTCGTCATACAATTTCAATGTATTTCTAATTCCCAGTTTATCAAGTTCGTTTGAAACAACTTCGGGGATGCAAGTGAAATCCTTTATCTTGTTTGGCTTTTGTCGATATCCATTTACTACTCTTTTTAGTACTTCCAGGTAGTTTGCCGGCAAACCACTTTGTTTCGAAAATTCCTGGATTTTGTCTTTATCTTTGAGGGCTGCAAGCAATTCGTCAAGATTTTCAATGTATTGGTTCTTAACAATATTCAAATTCTTGTCTATGTTTTCCCCTATTACTTTCCAACTTGGAATCAATTCTGTTGTCTTCAATATTTCTTTGTATTTATCGATGCTTATGCTTTTCAAATCGATATAGTATCCCATTCTCTACCTCTATCTTGTGGTGTCTTGTTCACATAACGAGCCTGTAGAAAAAGCCCTTTTCCGACACTACGTGAATGGGCAAGGGGAACAGGCGCAGACGATTCTCCCCTTGACCACCTTTTCGCTTGGCTTTCGTCCTTTCGGCCTGCGTGAGAGCCCACTTTCACCCGGGTTCTCTGCCTTCAGGCCGTTACCGCTCCGTATTGCCCGATCTT
>JANQFG010000117.1 GCA_028277985.1 bacterium
TATGTTGACGGTGAAGGCTTGAACAAAGACAGAGTCGGCCGGACCGTCGTAGATGTTGTTCTGATTGGCGTCCTCGACAATATCCCAGGAGCCGCCGGACACAGTGCCGGCCGGCACGGTGAACCCGATCGTCTCATCAATGAAGCCACCTCCCCCCATGGCCTGGATGACATTGGGTATACCGGTCGGATCCAGGTCAGGCAGAAAAGCACCGGGAGCCAACATGCCGGTGGGCACAAGAAAAATATTGGAGGTAACGAGGAAGATATCGGACCTGTCACGGGTGAGAACGCCGAGGTCGAGGATGATCTGATCGTTGGCGCCGAAGACGACCTTGTTCAGGACGAAGTTGTTGGCGGCATCGGCGTGGGCCGTCCTTGTTTGCCCGCACAGAGCTGATACCAAGAACACGGACATGAGAACAGCCAACAACTGAATAAGACGATGTTGCCCGAAATTGCAGAGGGCTTTCCCTATCATGTGATGCACGCCTCCTTCCTTGTCAGACTCTGATCCGAACCGTGATAAGCTCTCATACGTGATATCTTCTGCGGCAGGCTCGAGAGGGAAGAATGCGAAACGTATAACATCTCTAACTGTATTTTGTCAAAAAGAAAGCACTAGCTAGGGACCCGTCGCAGGCTGCGGTCCGGGATGCCGGTGACTATCATCGGAATTTGAAGTGCGGTAGCATGGATGCTTCGGTCCGGACATGACCCTTTCACCTCGTCAACACAAAGCGCTCGGGATCAAAGATCATGTCGAAGGGAATGCACCTAACACGGGGACGACTGTTGATCCTCGGTATGCTCGTCGTCGGGATCGTTCTCACGGCCCTCGGGTTCACGGAGAGGCTCCTCGGGGCGTGCGGACTCGATGGACTCGATTCGAGGAACGAGGCCTACCTGGAATCATCCTTCGAGCGGTCTCTACGTACCTTTGCGGTCCTGTCGACCATCAAGGTAGGGCTTGCCGTGGTGGAGGGCACCGAGATCGGTGTAGGATTCGGGATCGAGGTGGGGGACGTAGTGCAGGCCGCCTACGACTACGTGGACATCGCCTGGAAAGTGGTTCTCGCCGCAGGCGTGCTCCTTCTGGCAACTCGAACCCTTCTCGAGTCCGTCGCCCTGGTCAATCACTGGGTCCTGGCAATCACCCTTGCGGCGGTTGTACTGACGGTCCTGACACAAGGGGCTCCACCCAGGCTGGCCCGGACCCACCGCATACTCCGGGAAGCGGCCCTCTTCCTGACAGTCCTGGCAGCGGCCTGCTATCTGATCCTGCCCCTGTCCATCGCAGGCAGTGCCTTCCTGTCGAGCAGGATCACCGCCCCCTCGATCGAAGAGGCGGAATCCGGCCTGTCCGCCCTGGGAGAGGAGCTGTTCGCCGAGGACCCGACCGCGGACGAGGGGCTTCATTCAAAATGGACCCGCACAAAAGAGCAACTCGCCCGGATGGCATCCTACCTGAAGCAGCGGGCCACTGAGATCACGGTCTGGATCCTGAAGCTGATCGCGGGGTACCTGTTCGACTGCCTCGTCTTTCCCCTCGCACTCTTGGTCCTGCTCTTCTGGTTCACCAAGGTGCTTGTCAGGGGCCTCTTTGAATAGGCAAGGCGAAAGGGAAGAGGACCCCGATCGAGGATGTTGCGAGGAGGCGGAGCCGACGCGGCAATCCCCCATCCCACCAAGCAGTGGAGGCTGGGGGATTGCTTCGCCTGCGGCTCGCAATATCCGACACTCGATCGCTCAAGGCGCAGGCATCACGAGCCGGCCGTCATGACGAACCTGATCCGCCGCTTTACTTCAGCTCCGCGCGGGAGTAGCCGAGGAGGTTTCGAGCCACCACGAGCTGCTGGACCTGCTGGGTGCCCTCGTAGATATCGTTGATCTTGCAGTCGCGGGCCCACTTCTCGACGAGCCACTCACGGGAATAGCCCATCGGCCCCAGCAGTGCAACACACCTGCGGCTGATCTCCGAACCCATTCGGCCGGCCTTCGCCTTGGACATGGAGGCCTCCAGTGCGTTCGCACGGCCATTGTCGCCCATCCAGGCGGCCCGCCAGATCAGCAGCCGCATCGCCTCCAACTCCGCCTCCATCATCAGGACCTCTCTCTCGATGGCGCTGAGCTGGTGCTTGGTCAGGCCATAGCGGAACAGGAATCCTTCTTCTTCGAGCTTCTCCTTTGTGAACTCCAGGGCCGCTCGGGACACACCCAATGCCATGGCTGCGACCATCGGCCGGGTGTTGTCAAAGGTCTTCATCACGCCCTTGAACCCCTCGGTCTTGGTCTTCACCTCGGGCGATCCGAGAATGTTGTCCTTCGGAATGCGAACATCCTCGAAGACGATGGAAGCCGTGTCCGAGGCCCGGATGCCCAGCTTGTGCTCGAGCTTGGTCACCGTGACCCCGGGGCGGTCCTTTTCGACCACGAAGCTCTTGATTCCGGCCTTGCCCGCAGACCTGTCCACCGTTGCCCACACGACCACGACTTCGCACTGTTTTCCGTCGGTGACAAAGATCTTCTCGCCGTTGATGACCCACTCGTCTCCATCCAGGACGGCGGTGGTGGAGATGGAGCCTGAATCGGAGCCGGAGCCCGGCTCGGTGATCGCCATGGCTGCGAACTTGCCCCCAAACCGCTCATCCTGTTCCGGGGTCGCGACGGCCGCAATGGCGGCATTGCCCAGACCGCTGCCCGGGATGGCCAGAAGCAGGCCCGAATCGCCCCAGCAGAACTCCTCGCTGCCCACACAGGCCGTCATTGTCGCGCCGATCCGGTCTTCGGTTTCAGCCTTGGGCTTCTTCGGCTCATCCTTCGCCTTCTCCTGGTCCCTCTGCTTCTTCCTGCGGTCGGCCGATCTCTGGGTCATGATGGGACCCAGGAAGGCGA
This sequence comes from bacterium, assembly GCA_028277985.1. Taxonomy (GTDB): domain Bacteria; phylum Desulfobacterota; class DSWW01; order DSWW01; family DSWW01; genus S015-6. The sequence goes on from JANQFG010000117.1 coordinate 2,895, forward strand.
GTTCCTCGGCCGTGGTGTGTTCCTCTTCGTCATATTTGCGGGCGATGGGGCGGAAGGTGTCCCGGCCCACACCATGGGTGAACTCCTTGACCATCTTCAATGCAGGGGGCAATTCAAAGTCGATCATAACGATTCTCCTCGTATGGTTGCTTGGTCGGTTGCAGCTCGAACGGCAAAGCTCTCCCAAGAGCCGGATATCAGACGAGGGTCAACCCGTCGATGATCTCGATGCCCCTGCCGTTGCGGAACCACAACTCCACCGGATGTTCCCGGATGTATCCGTGTCCACCCAGAACCTGCACGCCATTGTCCGTGATCCTGGCGGCATACTCTCCCGCATAGAGCTTGGCGAGGTAGGCCTCACGCGTACAATCTTCCTGCCTGTCGGCGAGCCACGCCGCCTTCCAGGCCAGGAACCGCATCGCGTCCGTCTCGGTGGCCATGTCGGCCAGCATAAAGGCGATCGCCTGGCGGCTGGCGATCGGCTCGCCAAACTGAACACGCTCCTTTGCATAATCCGCTGCGTAGTCCTTCGCTGCGTTGCACACTCCCGCGGCCATGGCGGACCAGGAAATCCGGGAGAGATTCAGGATGCGCTGGAAATCGCAGCCCCGGCTTCCTCCCAGACGATTGGCCATCGGCACTTTGCACTCGGTCAAGGTGACCTTGTGGAGCGGCAGGGCGTTCAGGCCCATGTACTTCTCCCGGTCCCCGACCTGAAGGCCTTCGGTGCCTTTCTCAACGATGTAGCCTTCGATGCCTGCTGCCCCGGCACCCGGGGACGTGGCCGCGAAGATCATGAAGAGGTCCGCCCGATCGGCAAAGGGGACCAGGCATTTCTCGCCGTTCAAGACGTACTCTTCCCCTTCCCTTCTCGCCATGGTCTTGAGCATGGTCGGATCGAAGGCGACCCGCGGCTCCATCAGGGCGGCGGTGGCGAACTTGAAGGCCTCTCCGCAGAACTGGGGAAGGTACTGTTTCATCTGCTCTTCCGTGCCCATTTCGAGAACCGGGTAGGAGAAGAGGGTGGGACTCAGCATGGCGAGGCCGAGGGCAAGGTCCCCGTAAGCGAGCTCTTCCGCGATGAGCGCACCCGTCACCGCAGAGCGCTCGTACCCGTACCCACCGCATTCCTCCGGGATGCAGTTGGCGATCAGTCCCAGCTCCCAGAATTTTGCCAGCAGATCGTCCGGAATGCTCTTTTCCTCTTCGCATTCGTGCGCGTTCGGCCGGACGACGTCCGCTGCGAAGCGCTTGACCATGTCGATAATCTGCCCTTGCTCTTCACTCGGTTGAAAACTGATCATAGGCCGCACTCCTTTCTCAGGGGTTTTCAGTTCTTCACAACACGAAAAGAGAAGCCGGGGCCCTCCACCACCTCCCCGCTCGCAAGGATCGCCTCGTAGTTCTCTTTTCTTTCCATCCGCGTCCTCGAGCAGACGAATTGGCAGAACCCGCAGGTGGTTCGCATCCGGTCTTCGCACCTTCGAATGAAGCCGTGCTCGGCGTGGTAAACGAGATTCGTCAGGACCTTCGAGTAGTAGTTGTGCTTCCAGCCGTTCTCCAGCACGAAATCATTCCAGAACGTCTCGATATGGTCATCCGTTTCCGGGACGGTGATCCTGCCCGGAGACCATGTGGACCATCCCTTGTGCATGCTCTGGCCCGAAAGCCCGCCGCAAACCAGGACGCAGCGAAGGTTGTGAGCCTTCTTGTTGTGGGTGAATGTCTTTCTTCCGATCTTCACCTTGTCCGTGTCCTTCATGTGGATCATGCCCGATTGGCAGACGCGGGCACAGTAACGACATCCGTCGCACGTCGTCTCCTTCATGAAGGGGTCGGACTTCAGCGGCGCATCGGTGATGACCGTGTTGTAGAGAACCCGTGCGCCGTGGTCCGGATGCAGCACATTGCCGCTCCAGCCGAAATTGCCGATGCCCGCAGCGACCGCCCCATACCGGTGGGAGAAACTGGGCGTGAGGTTCCAGTCCGTTGTCGCCACATCCCGGTAGTAGAGAGGCTTGAAGAGCTTCTCTTTGATCCGGGTGACCAGCCAGCCGCTCTCCGAGGCGAACCAGTCCATGACCCCCTGCTTCACCCGGTGAGGGGTCTTGGTATACTCGGGAGTGTCCTTGTACCGGTAATCCAGGTTCGGCTCGGCAACGACCGCGCGATAGCCGTTCGAGTGGAGCAGCGAGACGACCTTCTGCCCGATCCGGTAGAGCTCGCGGTACACTTCCACCTCGTGGTGCTCCAGGGAGTCGCGGTCCTCCTTGCTCAGGTAGCGGCGAAGGTGCTCCTCGTCGAGGGGGAGCATGACGGAGACGATGGAGCGGGCCCCCTGCAGGAGATAGTTCGGATCCATCGAAGGCACACTGCCCAGCCGGTCTGCAGAAGCAGTGCCCACGGCGGCGGCCCCTTCGTCCAGGGCCAGTCTTTTGAGTTCCCTCTTCATGGTGTCCTCTCCTGGTGCGTCGAAAATTCTCATCATACCCCCAAAGTCGTGCCGGATCAATCCGGATGACGCGTTGCGTGATGATTTTTTTACGACTGCCCAATGCCGGATCGGACACCCCGGGGGGGAATCTCTCATCTAAGGGGGGATAAAGATTTCAGTTGACATGTAATTATCATCTATAATATTAATTTATTATTAAGAATGTGACATGGCTTGATTTGGATCGTTTCACCACCTCGGGAGGGAAGATACGATGACAGCCCTAAAGAGAGTATGCACCCATGTTCTGCTTTTGGCGGCAGCAACCAGTCTGCTGGCATGCAACCTGGCAACGATCGACGAGCCCCTGGACGGGCAGTACTATTCCTCGGAACCGGTCGACATCTTCGTACGCCTCGAGTCCGGTGCCGACCCGGCCACGTTCCAGGCCTTCCTGAACACGAGCAACATCACCTCCGAATTCACACACGACCCGGTCCTGAACGTGATGAAGGCGGTGGTGGGCACGGGCGATGGGCTGCTCGTCGGAGTGAACGAGCTCGCCACCAAGGTTCGCGGGGAGGCCCAGGGCTTCGCCTTTACGGACACGGACGGAAGGGTGTTCGATGTGGACGAGGGAGGTGTCGCCACGAACCGCGACGACAAGGGGGTCTGGTTCATCACCGGCCCGGGTGACGCGACCATCTACGAGATTTACGAGGCTATGGGCTATGCCGTTGCCACGGACCGGCTGTGGCAGCTGGAGCTCAACCGGCGGGTGGGCCGGGGGAGGCTCTCCGAGATTCAAGGCTCGAGCTTCTTGGGAACAGACATCTACCTTCGCACCACAGGCTATTCGAACCAGGAGCTGACGGATTTCTTCGACACGTTGGATGCTGAGTCTCAGGCGATCATCCAGGGATACGTGGACGGCATCAACCGAAGAATCGCCGACCTTGTAGCCAATCCTGAACACATGCCGCTCGAGTTCGTCCTCATCGACCTGAACAAGCTGCTCAGCCTCGATTTCACACCGACTCTTCTGCCCTGGACCGTACCGGATCTCATGGGCTGGATGACCGTGCTGCAGAGGAACTTCGACGGCAATGCCCTGGATCAGACCGAGATCAAGAATGCGGCCCTTCTGCAGGAACTGCAGGCAGGGTTCCCGGCAGATTTCATGGACATGTTCAATGACCTGAGATGGCTGGACGACCCGGATGCCCTGACCTACATCCCCCCCGCAGGCGGCGGTGGCGGGATGGCGATGGCGAGCGCGGCTTCTGCAGCCCAAGCCATGGCCAAGGGATCGGCCCCGTCCTTCCCGGATCTGAGGCAGGTAGCGGACCGGATGTCGGAGATGAGCCGGAACGTGGAAGACAGCCTGAAGAGCATCAACGCCTACGTGAAGATGGGGAGCTACGCCTGGGTCGTGTCGGGTGACAAGACTGCTTCCGGCAATCCTATCCTCTACTCGGGGCCGCAGATGGGCTTTGACGTTCCCTCGATCGTCACCGAGGGATCGATCCGCGCGGGCGAATTCGAGGTCTCAGGCATGACCGTCCCGGGCTTGCCTTCCCTCATCATCAGCAGGGCTCCGCACCACGCCCTTGCCATGATGACAGGACATGCGAATACCGAGGACTACTACATCGAAGACCCGGCCGACGTGTTCCTGCACAGGACGGAAACGATCAAGATCCTGGGCGGAGACGAGGAGGTGGTGCCGATCTACCGATCCGCCCACGGTCCGATCATCAACCCCATGCCCTACGACCCTGCCACGTACGTGCCCTCTCCGGACGACCCGATCATCGCGTGGAAATATGCTCACTGGAACCGCGAGTTCACAACGGCTCTTGCCGCCCTCGGGTTCATGCGCGCCACCAATATGGATGAGTTCGGAGACGCGATGGAATACTTCCCCGCCTCTTTCCACGTTCTCTACGCGGATGTAGACGGGAACATCGCCTACTGGATGACGGGCCGCGACCCGCTGCGGCCGGCCGGAGATTGGCGCTTTCCTCAGGGATTCCTTGGGCCCCCACTGGAATGGGATGCGGACATACTCATTGCGCGCTCCACGGCCCGCAATCCGGACCAGGGATATTTCAGCGGATGGAACAACCGATCCAGCGAGACCTATGAGGCTCCTTACGGAGTCTTCCACCGGGCCCACGTGATCGACGAGTATCTCGCGGCCAACAACGATCTCACCTTCGATGACATAAGGGATCTGGCCCTGAACATAGCCACCACGGACTCCTTCGGCAGCGGAGGCAATCCATGGGCCTTTGCGGGGCCCTACTTTTCGGCGGTTGTCAACGCGAATCCCACGTCGGAACGGCTGGCAGCCCTTGCCGTTATGGACGGTTGGGACGGCCACTTCGTTGCCGGCGGGCCGAGCGCCTGGGCCACCGGGACGGATCGGGCGGATGCGTGGGTCCTCATGGACGCGTGGATTCGTGAGGCGATCCGGTTGACCTTCGAGGATGAGCTGGGACCGGGCCAGCAGGACCGGTACACCCTCTTCAATGCTCTTCTCCACGGTCTTCCCTGGAGTAGCTACGGCCTACCCGGGACATCGCTGACGAACAACTACGACTGGTTCCAGAACCTTTCCGACGGGGGTGCTCCGCAGACTGCGGATGATATCATCCTTGCGGCCCTGGACAACACGATCGCGACTCTCGGATCACAGCCCTGGGGTATCGGAGCACGGGGTGAGATATCCTTCGAACACCCGGTGCTCGCGAACATAGGTGCCGGCCTCGTGCATACGATGCCACGGTCGTCCCGATCCACCTATGGCCAGTGCATCGAATACGGTGCTACGGGTCCCATTCGGATCGAGAGCATGATTCCTCTGGGTGAATCCGGAATGGTCTTCGGCAACCCGGTCGACTGGAGTCTCCACCCGCACTTCCTGAGCATGACACCTGTATTCGACGGGTTTGCCCATCGGCCGTTCCCTCTTTTCGATTAGACGCTGAACAAGTCCGACGATACACCCTCCAGGCCCCGGCGTTCCAAGCCGGGGCCTGGCATTTTCAGCCCCCTGCGCCACGATGAAGATGTCCCGGTCCGAGCTGAATCAATCGACATCTCCATGGCATCCGAAAACCGAGAGCCAATGACCAGGCAGGTCCGCCCGCAATCCTGGGCATGATGACGATCAGAACAGAGGGGGATCCGATATGGTTGAAGAACGAAGCCCGTCACAGCATATTCGTTCACGGGGAAGGAAGGGCGGCCCGGGTGCGCTCCTTGCTCTCTGCCTCGTCCTTGGATGGGTCATCTGTGGTTTCAGCCCGCAGGCACACGCCAACGGGACCCTGATCGTAGGCGTATACAGCACCGTGGACGCACAGCCGGTGGCCGGTGCAACCGTGACCGTCACCGAGAATGGGTCGTTCATCAACGATGCTGTCACCCCAGCATCCGGTGAAGTGCAGTTCACGCTGGCGCAGAGTCTGAACTACACGGTCACCGCCTCCAAGCCGGGGTTCACCGACAGTGTCCGGGATCATGTCAATATCCTTGATGGCGTGCTCACCCGATTAACCCTTCCGTTGGCACCCGACCTCCCTCACAACGGCACATGGCAAGGGACCACAGGAAGTGGGCTCCCCATAGGCTTTCTGGTGGAGTCCAGCACCGTGACCGGCCTGGAATACGATGTGGATTACCAATGCTTTACGGGTACCTCCACCTACTGGTCGCATCAGAGGGCTCCTTTCGTCCCGGTGACACTCAACTGGTTCGTTTTCCAGGAGAATTTCGACGCCGGAGTCCTGGAAGGGACCACCTTTGCCATCGTCTTCGTCGGGAACTTCACCTCTGATACCGAAGCGAGCGGTCAGATCGTCGCCTTTGTCGCAGCCTTCATGGGTGAAGGGTTTGCGGCCCAGCCCTGCTGGTCCGTCGATACATGGACGGCCACGAAGGTGGCGCCTCCAGGTGCAGCGTCTTCGGCCTCAGCCGCGATCGAATATGATCTTCATATGAGGAAGTAGGACGGGTTGAACAAGCCTGTCGTATTCATCCGATCTTCCTCTGCCGTGTTGCCGGGCGAGGAAGAGGTAAGCATCTCCCACGAGGAGGAATGCCACGCCGAGGAACTGGAAACCCTCAGTCCCGAATCCCCCGAATTGACATGCCGGCCCCGAGTAGCCTAGGCTTATCTGTAGGACAAGTATGATTGGAGAATATGAAATGCTGGGCGGAATCGGACCCACCGAACTGATCATCATCTTCTTTATCATTCTCATCTTCTTCGGGGCGGGCAAGCTGCCCGACATCGCCAGCGGACTGGGCAAAGGGCTGAAGGATTTCAAGAAGGTGATGCAGGACCCCGAGGACCCGATCGAGACCGACCCGCCTGAAGAGCCGACCGAAAAAGATCCCTCTGCCTGACTGCACATCCCCATCCTCCCCAAGAGCGAGACAGCACACGACCTCGGGAGCGCGCCCCCAGAGATCGGCCGGGGTCTGCCCTTTCTTCTTGACAACAGCCCACTTGTATAGTAGAAAGGGCCGATGCTGGCAGTGAACACTGTCACATGAACATTGGTTACTTTACGCCGGTCTTCGGGAGGAGAACATGCAGGGCGGAGCGGGCGAGACACGATTGTCGACCAAGCTCTATTACGGATTCGGCGCCGTGGCGTTCGGGGTCAAGCAGAACGGTTTCGCCTTCTTCCTTCTCATGTACTACAACCAGGTACTCGGACTCCCGGAGAAATGGGTCGGCCTCGCCATCATGGTGGCACTCATGTTCGATGCCGTCTCCGACCCGATCGTGGGCAGTCTGTCCGACAGGTTCCATTCCCGATGGGGCCGCAGGCATCCTTTCATGTACCTGTCCATCCTGCCCATCGGCATATCCTATTTCTACCTCTGGAATCCACCAGCAGGGCTCACGCCCGAACAACTCTTCCTGCATCTCATTGTGCTGGCCGTCGTGGTCCGGCTCTTCATCACATTCTTCGAGATACCGAACACCTCGCTCATCTCCGAGCTCACGGATGACTATGACGACCGGACGGCGATGATGGGCTTCCGGTATTTCTTCGGCTGGTGGGGCGGCCTTTCCATGTCTCTTCTCGCCTACGGTTTGCTGTTGCGGCCTACCATCGACTATCCGGTAGGCGTCCTCAACCCGGACGGCTACCGCACCCTCGGCCTCGTGGCCGCCTGCGCGATCGTTGTTTCCATCCTGGTTTCCTCGCTGGGTACACACAGGAACATACCGCACCTGAAACAACCACCCCCCAAGCGGCCCTTCGGCGTCATGCCGGCACTCCGCGAGATGAAGGAGACGCTGTCCAACCGTTCCTTCATGATCTTGTTCGTGAGCGGGATTTTCTCGGCCATGGCAGCAGGACTCAGCGCGGGACTGAACATCTACTTCGTGACCTATTTCTGGGAGCTGACCTCCATACAGATCTTCTTCGTGGTCATGACCGGCTTCCTGTCCGCCGTACTGGCACTCGTGTTCGCCCCGCGTCTGTCCGCCAGGATCGGCAAGAAACCGGCCGCCGTCACGGTCATCTTCTCCGCGATCCTGTTCGGGCCGGTGCCGATCGTTCTTCGGCTGCTGGACGTGCTGCCACCGAACGGCAGTCCGCCTCTGCTGCTTGCCCTGATGGTATTTCAAACCTTCGAAGTCGCCCTGGTGATATCCTCGAGCATTCTGGTGTCCGCCATGGTGGCGGATGTGGTCGAGGAGAGCGAACTGTCCACGGGGCGTCGTTCGGAAGGTGTTTTCTTTGCCGGATTGAGCCTCGTCGGGAAGGCCGTTGCGGGAATCGGCGTGATGCTGTCCACGGTCATCCTGAGCGTCATCGGCTTCCCACAGGACGCTCAGCCCGGGGCCGTGGATCCCCAGATCATGAGGAACCTGGCCATCCTATTCGTTCCCGTCCTGTCCTCTCTCTATCTCATTTCCGCCGTTCTCGTTTCGGCCTTTCGAATCAGCAAGGCCTCACACGAGGAGCATCTTCAGAAGCTGGCCGGTGACAGCGCACGAGTCGCTTCGGGCCCGCCGTAGAGGTTGCGGGCAATCCCTCGATCAACGAAAGGAGGTCTGTCATGGGTTTCGTGAAATCCCTCGAATCGATCCTCGCAGCGAATCGGGAAACCGCCGACTTCTACGACGCCGAGATGGTCATCGTCTTCTGGGAGACGAAGCCGGAAATCGTGCGCCGTTTGCTGCCGCCTCCCTTGAAGCCGGCCGCCGATCCGATTGTTCTGGCCTTTGTCGCCCACTATCCGAGCACCAATTTCGATGTGACTTATCACGAGAGCGCCCTCTTTCTGAGAGCGGAATTCGAGGGCGAAGAGGGCAGTTACTGTCTGTCCATGCCGGTAACCAGTGATATCGCCATGGCGGGCGGCCGCGAGGTGTTCGGGTTCCCAAAGAAAATCGGGAACATCGAGCTCAAGCGCGAAGGCGACACCTTCGAGGGCTGGACGGAACGAAGGGGCATACGGTTCATGGAGATCCGGGCGAAAATGACCGGAAAGCTCAACGTGGAGGATGCCCAGGGGATCGTCATGGGCGGAGACATCCAACCGGACGGATCCACAGAAGGGGTATCCTACAATTTCAAGCATTTTCCTGCACCGGAAGGCATGGGCTTCGATTACAATCCCCGTCTGGTCAAGCAGGTGACCACGATGCGGCCGAAAGAGGTCCAGATCGGGGAAGCGGAGGTCATTCTCAAGCCGTCGGATTACGATCCGTGGGCCGAAGTCGAGATCGTGAGGGTTCTGGGTGCGATACGTACGGTGGGTGACAACTCGATGAAGAGCGGTGCGGTTGTCGCCGAAGTCGGCCCCATGGAATTTGCACCCCACGCCTTCCTGAAGTGGGACATGACGTAAGTCATGGAACACGGAAGGAAGCGTGGCTTCGGGGACCCCCACGCCTTCCTGAAGTGGGACATGAAAGAGGGCTAGGTTCTTGGAACACCCGACGCCCACTTGAAATGTCGCATGAAGGAAGGTGTGGCTATGGGAACCCCCACGGCTTCTTGAGACAGAATTCGAAAGAAGGCGTGGCTATGGGAACCCCCACGCCTTCCTGAAGTGGGACATGACGTAGGTCATGGAACACGAAAGAAGGTTTCGTCCACCGCGCTACGATCCCTCCAGATCTTCGATGCGCTTGGGGTAGGTGTCCTTCATCAGCCGCGACAGGGATCTGTCGGCCAGGAGTCGCCCGCCCGTCTGGCACTTCGCGCAGTAGTTCGACTCGTTCTCCGCACGAACGATGCGCTGCACCGGCGCGCCGCAGACCGGGCACGGCTCCTTGTGCTTGCCGTGCACGGCCATCTCGGGATGGAACGCCGTGACCTTCTTGGGCCACGCGTCGCCCGTCTTCTCGCGCAGCCGCGCGGTCCAGGTTGTCAGGACCTCTCTGCACGCGCGGAAAAGCGTCTCGATTTCCTCGCCGGACATGTTCGCACCCCGTTTGAATGGCGACATCTTTGCCGCGAGGAGAATCTCGTCCGAGTACGCGTTGCCGATCCCGGCAAACACGTGCTGATCCGTGAGCGCACGTTTGACCGTGTGGGGCGTCGTACGCAGCCGGTCCGAGAACGTGGCAAGGTCGATATCGAAGATTTCGAGCCCACCTGGGTTCAGCTCGGCGAGCGCCTCCCGGCCACTGACGAATCGGAGTGATGCGCGCTTCTTCTTGCTGGCCTCCGTGAAGATCAGAGTGCCCGTGTCGAAATCGAACGCCGCCAGTCCCAACTTCTTGGGCACGGCCTTGCCGGCCTCGTGCCACTGAAGCCGCCCCGAGATCATGAGATGAATCACCATGAACATCTCGTCCTGGAGCACGAAGACGATCTGCTTCGCAAGGCGTTCGAGGCCGACGACCGTCCGTCCGACCATCTCATCGACGGTCGGCGTCACCGATCTCAGGAGGAACGGGCTCACGAGACGCACGGCGTCCAGGGTCGAGCCTACGACGCGCCGCTCGAGATGCTCCATGTAAACGGTCAGATCGGGTAGTTCCGGCATACCTGGAAGATAACCTCGGCGGTCTTCATCGATGGGAACCTGTTTCGGGCAGGAACAGACTACGACAGAAGGAAATTGTGTGTCAAAGAGAAGGTGGTCTCCTGTATTGTGGCATGACTCTCCCTTCGATCTTGTGTATCATCTCCTGGTACCGAGATCCGTTGAGGGTCCACTGTTCACCTCGTGCACAAGGAGATTACGGAGCCATGCGCATTGCCTTGATGGGACAGGCAGCCTTCGGAGCGGGCTCTCTGGAGGCATTATTGAAGAATGATGAGGAGATTGTCGTTGTCTATACGCCGCCGGACGGCCCCGGAGGCAAGGAAGATCCCACGGCCGCCCTGGCCAGGGAGCAGAACCTTCCCCTCCTCAAGCCCAATTCCTACAAGGGAGCCGAAGTCATTCCTCCTTTTCAGGATTTCTCACCGGACCTGTTGATCATGGCCTTTGTCACGGCGATCCTTCCCAAGCCGTTCCTGGACGTCCCGACCCACGGCTCCATCTGCTATCACCCTTCCCTGCTGCCCCGGCACCGCGGGGCCAGCGGGATCAACTGGGCGATCATGATGGGAGACGCAGAGACGGGTCTGAGCATCTTCTGGGCCGACGGAGGTATCGACACGGGTCCCATTCTTCTTCAGAAGAAGATCCCCATCCGTCCCGAAGACACAACGGGCAGCCTCTACTTCAAGCAGCTTTTCCCCATGGGCATCGATGCGATCCTGGAGAGCGTACAGCTGATCAAAGCCGGAAACGCGCCCCGCATCATCCAGGATGAAAGCCTAGCGACCTATGAACCTCCGTGTAACGACAAGGTCGCACGGATCGATTGGAGCAAGCCCGGCCAGGATATCTACAATCTGATCAGAGGCTGTGATCCTCAACCGGGGGCTTACTGTACTTGGAGACACGAGAAGACCCGGTTGTACGGCGCCCGGTTTGACGCGAACAGAACCGAAGCCCCCCCAGGGGAGATCCTTGGCCTCGAAGGGGATCACCTCATGGTTTCGGTCGGCGAAGGTGCTCTTGAAATCCCAAAGGTCAGAACCGCCGACCTGGGGAAGGTCGAAGCTTCCAAGTTTGCAGCCGAATCGGGTGTGAAGACAGGGGACAGGTTCGAATAGACAATCGGATGGACGGGTTGTCGAACGGCTCTTCCTGTGTGCTTTACGCCTCCAGGAGACGGATCAGAGCCCTCGTCGCATTTGTCCGGTATCTATCCCTGCGAACCGTGAAGTGGAATGCACGCTTGAGGGCCCGATCGGACAGGCTGACGGCTCTGATCCGGCCCAATTTCAGCTCCGTCTCGACGACGGATTCCGACAGAATCGAGATGCCCACACCGGCTGCAACCGCCTTCTTGACAGCCTCCGTGTTGCCGAACTCGATTCTCCGCTTGATCTCAATACCGGCCTTTTCGATCTCTTTTTCGATCACGGCTCTTGTTCCGGAGCCCCTTCTGGAGAGCACGAACGGTTGATCCGCCAAATTGGCGAACCGGATCGTCTTCCTGTTCTTCCAAGCATGGTCTTTCGGGATGATGACGACGAGCTTCTCTTCCCGAAGCTTTGTCGTAAGCAACCTGTCATCCTCATAGGGAGCACCGATGAATCCGATGTCAAAATCGTTGGAGATCACCTTCTCTGCGATCTCGTGGCTCAGTGAAATCTCCAGGGAGATTTCGACGTCGGGATACTTCTGACGGAAACGCCCCATGACCCCCGGCAGGATGTAAGTTCCCGCGGTGAAACTCGCACCGATGGTGATTCTGCCACCGGTCATTCCCTTCAGATCCTCGATTCTCATCTGTGAATCTTCAATGATCTCGAATATGGATTGAGTTGATTCGAACAGGACTTCTCCCGCCTGGGTCGGAACCACCTGCCTTCCGAGTCTGTCAAAGAGCCGTATTCCGTAGAATTCCTCGAGTTGCCGGATGTGCTTGCTGATTCCGGGCTGCGTCAGGAACAGCTCTTCAGCTGCCCGGGTAAAGCTCCGCAGGCTTGCGACCGCGTGAAAGACTCTCAGCTGATTCAGATTCATACATAACTCCTAGTAATCGTTCATATTCAAACAAATCATTTTGGTTATATTACGTCCTGACGTATATTTCAATCAGATTCTTTCTCACAACCAGCAGGGAGGACCAGCAACATGACGAGAAGGCATGTCGAGGAAAAGGCGCTCCATTACCACCAATCCGGACTCTGTTGCACGGAAGCTCTCTCAAAAGCCGTCATCGAATGCTATTCGGAGGAGACGAGCAACGCGATTCCGAGAATCGGCTCCGGGTTCTGTCTCGGGATCGGCCATACCGGAGAGGATATTTGCGGGACCGTCGTGGGGGGAGTCATTGCACTCGGCTTTCTATTCGGGAGAATGAGCCCCGATCAGGACAATACGCGGGTCTGCAAACAGGCTGCCGAGTTCAGGAAGCGATTCATTGCACAATACGGCACGACAAACTGCAATGCCTTGCTGAAGAAGTTCGGCGAACAGCCGAAGATGGAGAAGTGCAAGAAGATGACCGCTGAGGCGGCGGGCATGATAGCCGACATGCTCTCGGTGAAGTGAAACCGTCCTTCTATTCGATTTCCTTGACCTTTTCTTCGCTGAAGTTCAGCTGCTCACACTCGTTGAGGTGTGAACCCCGCAAGCCCGGATTGACATCAAAAAAATGGATCACGGAGCAGGGATGGAACAAACGGCACCTCGAGACGATTTGTTTTCGTGGAGACATGAAAATGGCGAAGTCAATTCTCGTGGCTCTGTTGATACTCTTCGTGGCCGCGCCCGTATGGGCGCAATCCGGGATGCCAAGGCTCGATCCGGATCTCGAAAGACCGAAAAAGAAGACCGGGCCGGCGCGCGGCGACAAAGAAATCCTCCATGATCCGGACTACTCGGCGGATCAGGACCTCGTCTTCGATCCAACAAAACCCACCCAGCGGGAAAAAGAAGCCAAGAGGACTGTCAGGAAGAATATCCGGGACGATTACCGCGACGAGCAGGAGGCTATGTACAAGCAGCTCAAGACCGACCGCCGTGAACTGGAAAAAGAAATGGCCCAGAAGCGAGAGGAGCTTCTGGAGGAAATCGAGAAGAAATACAGGCAGAAGAAGGAGGCCCTGAAGGAGAAGCAACAGGCGGAACTGGATGCCGCGGAGACCGCCAAAGAAAAGCGAGAGATCAAGAGCGAATACAAGAAGGAATTCCGAAACCTGGCGATCGCGAAGAAGACCGAAGAAGTGGCCACCAAGCACTACCTTAACAAGAAGCACGGAGAACTGAGGAGTGCCCTGAGGGAAGATTACAATGAGTCCCGCAGAAAGGCGCAATGGCACTACCAGAAGGACCTGAAAACCATCAAACGTTCGGACGAGTACAAGGCCCTCCTCGATGGCAGGGATATCTGAGAAGGCAGAACGGTCACGAAACATGCGATTCAGAACGCGGGGGGTGGCGGCTTGCTTCGCCTTTTTCATTTCTGTGCTGTTTTCCTCTCACGAAGCCCGATCCGAAGAGACGATCATCGATACCTTTCTCAGGCTTCCCGTCCAAGAGGGAGAGGCTTGGCTCTCGGCCTATTCCCGTATAGAGCAGAACTGGCAGCCGGATTTTGTTCCCATGGTTCTGGATGTCATCCTCCTCGAGCGGGAGCCCGCCTTTCGCGGCGCGCTCATTCAGCTCCTCGCAGAAAAGACCGGGAAACCCTTCGGGTATGATCAGGCCAGATGGTTCGACTGGTTGTGGAACGAGGAGCCGCGGCTGCATCCGCGATATGCCGACTTCAAGTCCGGATTGTATGCGCGGATCGATCTGAGGTTTGCGGAATATTTCAGCAGCACCCGGACAGCGAAGATAAGACTGGATGAAATCATGTGGGGCGGTGTTCGTCAGGACGGGATCCCACCGTTGCGACAGCCCAAGATGATCACTGCAGGGGAAGCCGGTTACCTTTCCGATGACAATGTGGTCTTTGGCCTCGAGGTGAACGGTGATGTGCGGGCCTATCCGAAGAGGATCCTGGCCTGGCACGAAATGTTCGTGGATGATGTGGGGGGCGTGCCGGTGGCAGGGGTCTATTGCACCCTTTGCGGCTCCATGGTCTTGTACAAAACGGTTCACAAGGGGACGAACTACACCCTCGGCACAAGCGGTTTTCTCTATCGATCGAACAAGCTGATGTATGACCGGAAGACCCAGTCTCTATGGAATACGCTGTGGGGGGAGCCGGTCATCGGACCGCTCGCTGATAAGGACATATCGCTCGAGCGGCTGAGCGTTGTCACCACCACCTGGGGAGAATGGCGCCTGCGACATCCCAAGACCAAAGTGCTCTCTCTGGAGACGGGGCACGAACGTGACTATTCAGAGGGTGCCGCATACCGGTCCTATTTCGCCACGGACCAGCTCATGTTTCCGGTGCCTTCGCTGGACGGTCGATTGAAGAACAAGGATGAAGTGCTGGGTCTGCTGCTCAGCCCCCACCAGGACAAGCCCCTGGCCATCTCCATCTCCTATCTGGGAAAGAACCCGCTGTACCATGGGAAGATCGAAGACATGGATTTTGTGGCTCTGACCGACAAATCCGGTGCCGTGCGGGTTTACGAGACGAAGTCGAACAGATTCTCGAAATGGGATCGGGATCGGACGGCTGTGGACAGTGCCGGGACCGTCTGGAAGCTCACCGAGAGCGAGCTTCGGTCGGCGGACGGTCGGGTCCTGCATCGCCTGCCAGCTCACCGTGCATTCTGGTTCGGCTGGTACAGCGCCTACTCGCACACAAAGCTGATCCACTGACCCGAGCCGCCGCCGTGCATCGAAGCCCTTTTCTCCTATAATCAAGCTCGTAGTCCGGTCCGACCCCGGCAGTTGCCCGCACCCAGACCCTCCTCCCATCCCATGCAGGACAATCCTCGTTTCTTCTGTTGACACGCCATTACTTTATCGTCTATTGTAGTCGGGCCCGAAACGATTGCTATATAGACTTGGACAGACTGGGCCACCATGGGATGCGGCATCCTAGCACCTCTCGCCTCACCCATGCCCGTTTTGCTCTTTACCGTATCATTCAAAGTTCGTGCTCACGACCACCAAACGGTCCTCGACGAAACCGTCGTGATCTTCTGCATCCGGCGGTTCGCCTCGTGACCATTGCGCCTCAGGGGCACGCCAACCCAACGGAGGGAGGAAGGCAATGAACATGAACAAGGCAGCAAGGCCACTCGGATCTTCGCGTCATCCGCTCGTATATCTCGTGGCGCTGTTGTTGATCTTCCCGATATTCTTGTTCAGTTTCACTCCATCTGTTGCCGAAGCGCAAAGCCCCCAGGAGGTCCCAGGCGATTTCGACGGGGACTGCGACGTGGACAGGGACGACTTGAACATCCTTCTCGCAGACCGAAACAAGGTGGTCGAAGAGAGTGAATGCGGCCTCCCATGTGATCTCGACCAAGATGGGACCATCACCGTGCTGGATGCGAGAAAGCTCGTTCTGCTCTGCACCTTGCCCAGATGTGCGGTGCAACAATCCGTGTGCTTGGACGACCCGGTCCCAACGCCCGACGTGGTGGGCCTTGCCCAGGCATATGCAGAGGCAGCGATCGTAGCAGCGAACCTCACCGTGGGTGCGGTCTCTACCGCTAACAGTGAAACGGTTCCCGCAGGCGACGTGATCAGTCAGAACCCGGCTCCGGGCACACTCGTACCCCCGGGCTCAGCAGTGGACATCGTAGTGTCCCTCGGGCCGGCGCCCATACCGGTTCCCGATGTTGTGGCCCTTCCCCAGGCAGATGCAGAGGCGGCGATCCTAGCCGCGAACCTCACCGTAGGTGCGGTCTCTACTGCCAACAGTGAGACGATTCCCGAAGGCGATGTGATCAGCCAGGACCCGGCTCCGGGTACACTCGCACCCCCAGGCTCAGCGGTGGACATCGTAGTGTCCCTCGGGCCGGCGCCCGTGCCGGTTCCCGATGTTGTGGCCCTTGCCCAGGCAGATGCAGAGGCAGCGATCGTAGCAGCGAACCTCACCGTGGGCACAATCACTACCATCAACAGTGAGACGGTCCTGGCAGGAGATGTGATCAGCCAAGATCCGGCTCCGGGCGCACTCGTATCACCGGGCTCAGCGGTGGACATCGTGGTTTCTCTCGGACCGGCCTCGGTAAAGGTTCCCGACGTGGTGGGCCTTGCCCAGGCAGGTGCGGAGGCAGCCATCGTGGCCGCCGGCCTCACCGTGGGCTCGGTCACTACTGCCAACAGCGAGACGGTCCCTGCAGGAGACGTAATCAGCCAGAACCCGGTTCCGGGTGCATTCGTGACCCCGGGCTCACCGGTCGACCTAGTAGTTTCTCTCGGACCGGCCCTGGTCACGGTGCCGGACGTGCTCGGGATGCCCAACGGTGCGGCCCAGGCGATCGTCCGGGCGGAAGGGCTCCTTGTGAGCCTTGTTCGGCAGAACAGCGACACGGTCGAATCCGGTGATGTGATCGACCAGGACCCGGCTCCCGGGTCGACGGTTGCCGCCCAATCAATCGTGGAGATCATCGTCTCCATGGGCGCCGCCGCTCAGGAACCGGTACCCCTGTCCTTCCAGGTGGATCCGACGGTTGTGCCGAGCAGGGACAGTGTGCCGGTCTTGGACGACGGGGTCCCGCGGCCCGTGGCGGCTCTCGTGGATGAACTCGGCAATCAGATGGATTTCGTGGAAAACGAGCTGGCGTTGATCACAGGTGACCCTGCCGAACTGGCCGGTCTCCTGGCCCGCTGGGGCGGCGAAGTGCTAAGCCAGACGCCGATCGCGCCCGCGCTTCCGGAACTGGGTTCGCTGAATATGTACCACATCCGGATCGACCCGAGTTCAGCCGACCCGGCCGACCTCGTGACGAATGTGCGACTCCTGACGTCGATCGGCCAGGGGGTACACCGGGTATCGAGCGACGCAGGGCTCAGGCTTCTGGTTGCTGCCTCCGAGGAAGCCGTGAACGGCCTGATCGTGGCCACGAACATGGTGATCCAGGGCCACCTGTTTGAAGACGGAAAGACCGAGGAAGCCGAGGAATACTGGGACACCACCCCTGAATACAGCCCCAACGCCTTCGACTGGACGTATATGCGAAAGGGCCCCGGCCAGGACATCGGCGTGGCACAGGCCTGGCAGGCCCTGGAAGAATACGGAAAACTCGACAACAAGGTTCAGTATCTGGTGATCGACGGCGGTTTCGCATCGGAAATCAACTCGATTCAAGACAACGAAGACTTCCCCCCCGTGTTCAGCGTCTACCCGTCCCGCAATGATGGCGTCGAGAACCCCACGGATTGCAGTGGCGGGTTCAGTTGCCCGTGGCACGGCACCCACGTGGTCGGCTCAGGGATGGGGGTGCCGGATAACGAATACGGCACGGCCGGCCCGGCCGGCCCCGTGGCCGAAGGGCATTTTGTGGCGGCTCCACCCGATGCGGTGTCCTACATTACGTACCTCTGGGATTTCATCGTCAACGCCCTGACGGAAGGGCCGGACATCATCAACATGAGCGGTGGGTTCGATATTCCAGCCGTAGCCTGCGCGCATGTTTGCCCGCTGCTCGACCTGACCACGGCCCTCTTCGAGAAGAGCGGGACCATGCTTTTCGCCTCGGCCGGAAATCACAACAAGGACGTAGACAAGAAGGACCGCATCCGTATCCTGGGCAAGGAGATCGAGTGGGAGGTTTCGGCAACGGTTCCTTGCGAGCTATGGGGTGTGATCTGCGTGGGCGGCCTGGAGCACGACTCCACGAGAAGGGCGAAGTCCCCGGTGCCCGGGGAAGGTTCGGGCTCGAACTTCGGCGGTGAACCCGATGACAACTCGACCGTGGACATCTTCGGACCGTACTGGGTCTGGCAAGGACCGAATCCGCGCTCCTTCAACCCGGACGCACGCTTCGGCGCCGGCACCAGCCACTCCTCTCCTTTCGTCGCCGGTATCGCCGCCCTGGTCATGGCTGCCGACCCGAGCCTCGGGCCCGGCGAGGTGGAAGACATTCTCATGGACACCGCCCACCCGAGCTTCCTCGACGACACGGTGCCGCGATGGGTGGATGCGTATCGGGCCGTATGTTCACGTCTACCGAACTGCGCTCCTTTCCTCTCCATCATCGATCCCGCAGACGGCGCGACTTTCCTGGAAGGTGAAGAAGTGCTCCTCATCACCTTCGTGAGCGATGCGGAAGACCCATCACTGGTGCCGGACGTTGTATGGACCTCGGATGTGGACGGCCCCCTCGGTATGGGCCGGAGCATAATCAGGGACGATCTCTCCCTTGGGCTCCATACGATCACGGCCGACGTCGCCGACAGCGGCGGCAAGACCGACTCGGACTTCATTACCCTCACGATTCTGCCCGACGACGATCGGGATGGCCTTGGCAATGGCGACGAGATCCTCCACGGTACCGACCCGACCGACCCGGACAGTGACGACGATGGGCTTCTGGACGGGGAGGAGGTGGACATAGGGACCGATCCCCTGGATCGCGACACGGACGACGATGGGTTGTTCGATGGAGTAGAGGTCAATGTGTTCGACTCCCTGCCGCTGGAGCCGGACTCGGACGGAGACGAAGTCGAGGACGGTGCCGAAGCTCTCATGGGATCGAGCCCGACGGATGTCGACAGTTCACCCTCAGAGGTCACACCGGGCGCTGTCTTCGCCGCGGGTAACGCCTTGCACATCCGCGCGATGGTGCTCGACCCCATGACCGGGGGCTACGGGCTTCTCGAGAGCCCCAACAGCGGACTCGGTTTCGGCCTGGCCTTTGACAAGAACGGAACGCTCTTCATCACACGAGGGTTCGATCTCGCCACATACCGCCTCATTGATGACGAAACAGAAGTCATCGGACCCTTCGGTTCACCGGGGGGGAATCAGATCGGCGCCATCACCCTTGCCTTCAACCCGGCCGACAACGAGTTGTACGGCGTCGAACTGGGTCCGGCCCCCGATCTTCTCCAGACGGGCCAGCTCGTGAGAATCGACCGGGCCACAGGCGAGGGTGAGCGCGTGGGAGTGGCAGGACCCGACCCGATCAACGCCCTCACGTTCACACGGGACGGAGTGCTCTACGCAGCATTGGAGGGACCAACGGCTTCGAGCTGCGGGGGGCCAGCATCCGACTGCCTCGTCGAGTTGGACCCAACGACCGGGTCCGTCGTTGCTGAGATCGGCCCTATCGGCGCCACTCCTGTGTTCGGCATGGCCGTGACCCGAGACGGGATGCTCCTTGGCTCCAATTTCCTCTCAGGCGATGAAACCCAGATGCTGGACATCGATCCAATGACCGGCATCGGATCCCCCCTAGCCACGATTGACAGATCCGTCTTCGACCTGACCGTGGCCCCCTGTCCGGCTCCCTGCCTGGAAGCCTCGGCCAACTCACCCTTTGGAATCCCTGCCGTGGACGTGGCCTCCGGCAACCTGAATGGAGACCTGGATCCGGACATAGCAGCAGCGCAGAACTTCCCGAGTGGAGGTCAAGTGTTGATTGGTGACGGCACAGGGGATTTCAGTGTGATGCCGGAGCTTCTCTTACCCTTCTCCGGGGAGGTCCAGGTTGTAGTCGGCAGTCTCGACGTGGACACCGACGCCCTGGCAGACGTGGTCCTTACACGAAGCAACAAGGTGTACGTCTATTTGAACGACGGTGCGGGCGGTCTGATCGAGGCCGCGAACTCGCCGTTCAGCGTGGGCTTTACCACGGTGCAGGATGTGGCCATCGCGGACCTCACCGAAGACGGCGATCCCGACATCGCTCTAACCACCGTGTCGGGCGGCTCGGGGTTCCTTTGGGTGATCCCCGGCGACGGGCTCGGTGATTTCGACGACACGAATCCCCTCTTGTCGGCGGTGGGAGGGGGAGCGAATGCCATGGCGATCGGCAGCCTCAACGCGGACGTGGACAGCTTCCCGGATGTTGTCACATCCAACGGCAACGACGGCTCGGCCACGGTCGTACTGAACGACGGAACGGGAAGTCCCCTCAGCACGATCACGATCGAAAACGAAGACCTTCTCTTCTATCCTAGGGATGTGGCGGTGGGGGATCTAAACCCGGGCGTGGATACCTTCCAGGATCTGGCCGTGGTGGACGGCGAAGGCTCCTCGGTCCTGGTCGCCTTGGGTGACGGCGCAGGGAATTTCACGCTGGAATCGTTCCCGCTGGATCCGGAGGAAGAAGACTTCTTCGCTCCCAAGTCTGTCGCCATCGGGGACGTCACACATGACGGGCTTCCTGACATCGTCGTAGCAAACGATTTCGGCTCGGACCCGGGGGAATCCCTCACGATCCTCGTGGGCGACGGTGAGGGCGACTTCCACCCGTCTGCGAATTCTCCCTTTGCGCTGGACAATCCTCCCTTTGCTGTCGAGCTGGTGGACGTGGATCTCGACGGTGCTCTCGACGTGATCTTGGCGACCCAGACTGCGACCGGTGGGGTGGAGGTGTTTCTGAACCGAAGGCCCTTCTAACCGGGCTACTCCGATTTTCGCAGGAAGAAGGTTTGTACGGTCGTTGCACACTCCAGTGAGGCGCGGGACCTTTCCTCGTTGCACTCGATCATGCACACGTGCGTCTTCTACTGAGCAAGCCGGGACTGCTTGGAAGATCCTGAGAAGAAGAAAGCCCGGTTTGACGTCCTGAGGCTCACGTCGGATAATCCAGACCTGTCAGAAGCCGCCATCCTTCCCTGTGACAGAGGACCAAACGAATCCATGAATCTTGAATTTGATTTCTATGGCATCAAAGTCAAGGTCACTTGCGAGAATTCGACCGTGATGAACTCTCTAAGGAGAGATTATGAATACTTTGTGAGTGAAGGGAGCGATGACTCAGCACATTTGTACTTGGAAGCACTGGAACAGCCACCTCCTTACCATCTCATTCCCCAGGGAACAGAGGCATCTTCCATTTCGATGTTCTGCACGAGTTATCGGAAAGATGACCATGTATATACCGATTACCAGGGGCGAGGGTTCTTGATATTAGACCTTGAGGGAGAGAATGGGAAGATTTACAGTACCAACGACTCGTTCTTGACTACACTTCTGAGAAGAACGATTCTTACGAGAGTGAGTGACTTGCTGTCTGCAAAAGGGATCTACAAGTTTTCTTGGCTTAGCATGTCTGTGAATGGCCTGGCGATCATATTCTCGATGCTTCCGGGCGGTGGCAAAACCTCCTTGGCTTTGGAGCTTCTAAAAACTTCGGAGTTCAAGATTCTCTCTGATACGTACACCTTTATTACCCGGACCGGCGAGATTCTGCCCTTTCCCCGCAACCTCCATCCACGAGGAGGAATGGTATCGGAGATTCCTCAAGATCGCCAACAATTATTTGACAATACCCGATATGAACCTCGGGTGATGATAGATATCGATCATTTCAGGGATCAGTTATCGAGCTCCTGCAAACCATTCCTCCTAGCGGTATGCAAGAGAATCTTCTCCGAAGAGCCTCGTATCGAAAAGCTGCCAAAATGGAGGAGCTTCCTGCTTCTTTACCGACAAGCGCTCGTCAAATACGAATTATACGAATCCATCAACGATCAAGAGACTTCTGAAAAAGAGAAATCAAGATTCAGGAAGCACCTTACCTCTGCGAAACGTGCTCTGATCGTGATCAAGTTACTCTACAAATCAGAAACCTATCTGTTCTATCTTGGAGTCAACAATAGCAGGAACGCAAAGGCGATCAATACGTTTATGCGAGAGAAGATCCAACAGAAAGACAGGAACGAGGCCACTCCGGAATTGCACATCTCCCCGCACAACTAGGACTCAGCCTCCAAACGGCTACCCCACGCGTTCCATTCTGATCAAGTTGATCTGACAATCTCATAACGCTGTCATGAATAAGAGAATATTTGCTTGACTGACGGCATGCCTGTTTGTTAGGGCTTTCATCAAGTGGTGAAGATGTTCCATTTTTTCCTCAGTCTGTAGAGAAAGGAGGCAGAGTCATGAGAAAGGTTGAGCAGGGAATCTTCTTTTTTGCAGCCTTTGCTATGGCAGTGCTTGTACTACAGGTCAACGTAGGCTACGCACAGAATCATGACCATTTCAAGACCTATAATGTCACCCCATTTCCTCTGCCCGTACCCCTACTCGTCACACTCGTGGATCAGTTTGGACCCGTGGAGGGGCTCGTTGAATTGATTGCCCTGTTTTCGAATCCGGTAGTAAAGGAACTGCCCGGAGGGGAGATCTCTCCAATCATAGATCCCGATAATCACCTCACGTGGTACCCTTTCCATGCGATTGTAGAGCCCCACACAATTTTGGTTTCCAACCAGTTCGGTCCCGACCAGATGATGACTGTTGAGAATACCAATTTCATTCTCCTCCCGGCCTGGAAGCTGTATATTAACGGGTTGCCAACAGGTCACAACCATCCTTCGACCCTCGACCACTATGTATGCTACGACGTGACAAGCGGCCCGCCGGTTGGATTGGCACCTGTTACACTCGTGGATCAGTTCCACCAGGAAGTTGTGGAAGTCGGAGATCCCAGAGTCTTCTGTAATCCGGCTGACAAGGTCATTCCCGACGATGGTCTGCCCATGTATCATCCGGATAACCACCTGGCATGCTACGATATCATCCCGCACTTACCGCCACCCCCCTTGGAAGTGTTTGCGAACGATCAGTTCAGTGATTCCATATTCATGGTCCTGGAGAACGAGTTGCTCTGTGTGCCGTCCCAGAAATGCATTGTCGTGGACGCGGATGAGGATGGGTACTATGACATCAACTGCGGAGGAGACGATTGCGACGATGCAGACCCGAGTGTCTATCCCGGAGCACCACAGCTCTGCGACGGCAAGGACAACACATGCGCCATCTACCCTGCGGTTCCCGCCAATGAGTCCGATGATGATTCGGATGGATATGTGGAGTGCACTCCCTGGGTGGGCAATCCGAGCCTCAGCGGTGGCGACTGCAACGACGCAAACGCGAACATCTTCCCCGGAAACACGAATGACAATTGCGATTGCGTTGACCCGATACCGCAAGGAACTCCGGAAAACCAGAGTGCGGGAAACTGCGCGGATGGGGAAGACAATGATTGCGACGGATCCATCGACACGGATCCGGAGTGCGCCGGAAGTTGTGCTGGATCTGTTTGAGGGGGGATTCACGGGGCGGCATCCGTGTGTGCATAGTCTAAGAACAAGGGGGGATTATGTTCCGACGAAAACTCATGCCCGTTTGGCTTGGGATACTGGCCCTTTCAGGGATGTTTCTCATAGGACAAGTCGGTTGGAACGAACCGCCTCCCCCCGAAGTGGTAACCGTCTCCATCCTTGTCCGAGTGGATCCACTGTTTCCCATTGAGTTCGATGGTCTGGTGGGTGGCGATCCCGTGCCCTATGCAGAGGTTACGATTTCCGGGGTTTCGCGTTTCGCGAATGCTGAGGGCGTAGTCGAATTCGAACTCCTCGAGTACGAGGGATACTGTGTGCATGTGGCTGCCGATACGTCCGAGCCCGACTGCGGGTGGAGGAACCTGCCTTCGTCATGCTTCTATCTCACAGGCCCGAGGAATGTCACGGTGGATGTGTGGAGGGATGGACCGGGCTGTGGTGCGGCTCCTCCCGTCGAGATCTCTCTTCTTGTCCGATTGAACCCTCAGTATCCTGACGAAGCTTTTGGAGTCGCGCCAGGGGACCCCGTGCCCTATGCAGACGTTGAGATCACCGATCGGATGTCAGGTGAGCTCGTCGCCTCAGGCACTTCCGACGAGCATGGGGAAATCGTATTGGAGGTTCCTGGAATAAGCAATAACTACATTTTCGGAGTTGCTGACACTTCTGATCCATTCTGCTTCTTTGATGAAGGAGGGGTGCTAGTGGTAGGGACGGAGCCCTTGGATGTTATCCTGAACCTGTGGGTTAGCTGCGCTTGATCAAGGAATGGGGCGCTTCCGAGGGAAGGCGCATTCTCCGAAAAAGAGATGAGTAGAGAAAGCCGGGCGGGGATACGTCTCAGAGTCCAGGATGTTCCCAGCTCGGAAACGTATCCCGATCAGCAAGCCCTATGTTCCGACCTTCTCGAGTCGAACGGCGCACACCTTGAGCTCGGGTGTTTTCGCCTTCGGGTCGAGTGCAGGATTCGTGATCACGTTCGTCGGTGATTCAGCGAAATGGAAGGTCATCGCAACCACGCCGGCCGGCGAATCACCCGTGACCTTGGCCGTGGCCGTCACCTCGCCCCGCCGGGAAATCACTTTCACCGTCTCGCCGTCCGCAACGCCGAGATCATCCGCGTCTTTCTTGTTGACCTCTACGAGCTCTTCCGTCCTTAGCACGTTGAGACCGTTCACCCTCCGCGTCATGGAACCCGTGTGGTACTGATAGAGGCTCCGGCACGTGGTCAGGACCAGGGGGAATTCCTTATCCGGCATCTCGGCCGGCGGCCTGTACTCCAGGGCCACAAACTGGCCCTTGCCGCTCGGCGTTCCGAACTTCTCGCCGTGAAGATACATCGTCCCGGGATGATCCGGATTCGGGCAGGGCCACTGCAGGCCTCCCTCTTTCTCCAGTCGCTCGTAGGAGATGCCCCCGTACTGGGGAGTCACGGAGGCGATTTCGTCCATGATCTCCGCAGGGGTCTCGAAGTCGAATCCCTTTCCACCCAACCGCTTTGCGATTTCACACACGATCTGCCAATCGGGTCGTGATTCGCCCACCGGGTCGATGGCCCTGCGAACGCGCTGAACGCGACGCTCCGTATTAGAGAAGGTCCCATCCTTCTCCGCAAAGGTTGACGCAGGCAGGACAACATCGGCAAACTTCGCCGTCTCGGTGAGGAAGATGTCCTGGACCACCAGGAAATCCAGCTTGTTGAGGGCATCCTCGACGTGGCTGGAATCCGGGTCGCTGATCACGGGATTCTCGCCAACGATGTACATCGCCTTGATGGTTCCATCATAGGCGCCGTCCATGATCTCGGTCAGGGTCAGCCCTGCCGAACCGCCCAACTCGACGCCCCAGGCCTTTTCGAACTTCTTCTTCGCATCCGGGTTGTCCACTTTCTGGTAGCCCGGGTACACATTCGGCAGCGCGCCCATGTCGCAGGCGCCCTGGACGTTGTTCTGGCCTCGCAGGGGATTCACCCCGCTCGATGCCTTGCCCAGGTTCCCGGTCAGCATGGCCAGGTTGCTGATGGCCAGCACGTTATCCGTGCCGTGGGTGTGCTGGGTGATGCCCATCGTGTAGAGGATCGCAGCCGGTTTGCTGCTCGAGTACATCCGGGCCGCCTCGGCGACCTTCTCCTTGGGCACACCAGTGATCTTCTCGACGGAATCCAGATCGAAGGCTTGCAAGGATTCCTTGAAGGCGTCAAAGCCTTCGCAACGGTCCTTGATGAATCCTTCGTCGAGCAGGCCTTCCTCGACGATGACCCGCATCATCCCCATGAGCAGGGGCACATCCGTGCCCGGGCGCTGCTGGAGCCACAGGTCCGCAAACTCGACCGCGGGAATCTTCCTTGGGTTCGCTACGATGAGCTTGGCCCCGTTCTGCTTTGCCTTCTTCACGCGCAGGCCGATGATAGGGTGGGTCGCGGTGGTGTTCGTGCCGATGGCGAGGATGCACGCCGCGTCTTTGATTTCGTTGATGGAATTCGTCATGGCACCGCTTCCGAGGCTCGTGGCCAGACCGGCCACCGTGGGAGCGTGTCAGAGCCGTGCGCAGTGATCGACGTTTTGCGTGCCCATCACTGCCCTGACGAATTTCTGAAATACGTAGTTGTCCTCGTTCGTGGTTCTCGCAGAGGACAGGGCCCCGAACCGGTCACCCTTGTGGCCGGAGAGCTTGTTCGCGACCAGGTCCAGCGCCTCGTCCCAGGTCGCCTCGACAAGATCCCCGTCCTTCCTGATCAGAGGCGTGGTCAGGCGGTCGGGATGATTGATGAATTCATACGCGTACCTTCCCTTGACACAGAGACTTCCCTGGTTGACCAGGTTGTCCCTGTCCGCCCTCACACCCACGACCTTGTCGCCGCGCACACCCAGATGAATGTTGCACCCCACTCCGCAATAGGTGCAGACGCTCTTCACTTCACGCGTCGGGCGCTGGTAGTTCTTCGGCACCAGTGCTCCGACCGGACACCTGGACACGCACTCGCCGCAGGATTCACACCTGGAGTCCAGGATGGGCTTG
>JANQFG010000122.1 GCA_028277985.1 bacterium
GCGAAATGGGGACAGTTGCTCATGAGGCCGGGGGCCTCGCCCTCAGAGCATGAAAATGATCCTGAGCCGGGGTAGCCTGTCGGGATCCCCTTGGGCGGACAGAGGCCGTTGTTGCCTGATGTCTCGAACTCGCGGGACAGTTTGAGCCGGGGCATTGCTTCGTACCCCAGATTGTCGCTGCCCTTTGGGCAAGCACGCGAAGCAGACTGTACCTTTGACAATGCCCATCCGTCCAGGGGCCAGCATAAGGAGAAGGTCTATGGATGTGATGTACGCATGTTGTGCCGGTTTGGACGTTCACAAAGCAAGCGTAGCGGTCTGCGTGCGGTGGGAAGACGAACGGGGACGGCGTCACCAGGACGTTCGGATGTTCGGCACGATGACGAAGGATCTGCTGGCCTTGGCGGATTGGCTAGCAGAACGGAGGGTCACCCGGGTGGCGATGGAGTCCACCGGCGTGTTCTGGAAACCGGTCTTTAACATCCTGGAGGGTTCGTTTGAAGTCTGCCTGGTCAACGCCCGGCACATCAAACAAGTTCCCGGCCGGAAGACGGATGTGAAGGACTGCGAATGGATCGCTCAACTCCTCCAGCACGGGTTACTGAAGGCGAGCTTCGTTCCCGGTCGCGCCCAGCGAGAACTTCGGGACTTGACCCGTCACCGGGCACAACTGGTGGCCGAACACACGCGGGCGGCCAATCGGATCCAGAAGATCCTGCAGGACGCCAACATCAAACTGAGCTCAGTGGCTACGGATGTCTTGGGCGTGTCCGGACGGGAGATGATCCAGGCCCTTATCGACGGACGGCAGAGCCCGGAGCAGATGGCGGAGTTGGCTCGCGGGAAACTCCGCAAGAAGATCGATTCTCTGTTGGCGGCATTACAGGGCCATGTGACCGAACACCACCGGTTCATGCTGCAGATGCTGTGGGACCACCTGCGATACCTGGAAACCGCCATCGCTGCTCTGGAAGAGCGGGTCGAGGAACAAATGGGCCCTTTTGCCGAGGAGGTTGAGCGGCTCATCACTGTTCCCGGCATTCAGAAGCAGGTGGCTCATGCCCTTGTGGCGGAGGTGGGCACAGACATGAGCCCGTTTCCGACAGCGAACCACCTGTGCTCCTGGGCGGGGGTCTGCCCGGGGAACCACGAGAGCGCGGGCAAGCACAGGAGCGGCAGGACCACGAAGGGCAACCGGTGGCTCAAGCGCTGCCTTGCGGAAGCGGCATGGGGGGCGTCGCGGACGAAGGGAACCTATCTGTCGGCCCAATTCCGGCAGATCGCCCGGCGGCGAGGCAAGAAACGGGCCCTCATTGCGGTCGCCCATACGATCCTGATCATCACCTATCATCTGCTCGCCCATGGGACGATCTACCATGACCTGGGAGCCGACTACTTCGACCGCCTTCAGCCGGAACGGCTTTGCCGGTATTACGTCCGGCGCCTCCGTCATCTCGGGTATGACGTGACACTTGAGCCCCAGGCCCCCGCCGCCTGAAGGATTTTCGAAGCAGGCACCTGCGCCTT
>JANQFG010000193.1 GCA_028277985.1 bacterium
GCAGCCATTTCACCGGGACTTTCGATATTCCTTTTTCGCATGGGTTAGGGGAAGGAAGGTGAGCCTCGCAGGGGGGAGTGTTGAGTTTCGCCTCCGCCGAAGGTCTAATTAATTATGGCGGTATAGTCCGCCGGCTCGGATTGTTGCCTTCTTGAATAGTCATTAAACAAGCGTTTAGTCAGTGTCACCTGCGGTCGTTTCGAGATATGTGCGCCATATTTTACTTGACTTTTCCCGCATTCTCGTCTATCTTCTCCTTCGCACGTCATCTCATGAGAGGGGGAGGTTTGCCATGTTACGACGAAACCGCGGAGAGTACGTTCTCGAAGGACCCGCCGGAACCTTGCCGGTGCGGGAAGAAGACGAGGTCGCCTTCAAACTTGCCATGCTGTTCGAGGGCGAGTGTGAGGGCCTGGGGCCCACCCGGGCGGCCAAGAAGTTCAAGTACTCCAAGCAGCGCTACTTTCAACTCCGCAAGAGTTTCGAGGAGAGCGGAACCGACGGTCTCCGGAACCAAAAACGCGGACCGAAGACCAACTATCGACGAACCGACGAAGTCACGCGACAGGTGATCCGGCACCGTTTCCTCGACCCCGACGCCTCCGCCGAAGTCGTCGCCCAGAAGATCCGGCAATCCGGGATGCCCATCGCCGCCCGCAGCGTCCAACGCATTTTCCAGGAATACGGGCTCCAAAAAAAAACTGTACGCCGCTCGTCCTGACACGGTCTCTCCGGCCACCGTCGAGACCCAGCGGACCAAGACCCGCCGCCGCTCCGAGTCCTGCGACCCCCGCAGCCTCGAACGGGGCGTTCGGCAACTCTTGGCCGACAAGGTTTCCGGAACCCTGGTCGGAACCTGGCTGCTCGTTCCCGAGCACCCGCGCTTGGGGACCTGGGACCTCCTCCTCGGATGGTGCGGACAATCCGGAGAGCGGGTCGAGCCTCGCCTGGCTTTGCAGCTCCTTCACGAGGCCGCTTTGTGCGTCAACGGCGTGCGCATGGCCCGCGCCCTTTCCCAGAA
>JANQFG010000204.1 GCA_028277985.1 bacterium
AACCGACAAACCATCGAAACAGCAGGTTATAGTCGAGCTGCTCCATAAGAAGCCGTTCGCTACGGATCGAGTACAAGACCTGCAAAAGAAGGGCTCGCAGCAACTTCTCCGGGGCAATCGACGGCCGTCCCACCCGGGAATACATCTTGTCAAACAGGGAACTCAACTCCTCCAGAGCCAGGTCCACCATCTTGCGGATCGGCCGCAAGGGGTGGTCGGCAGGAACACGATCCTCGGGCGATATGTAGCTAAACAACCTGGTGTCTTCCTTGTCGTCACCGCGCATCCATCTGCCCCTTGTGCAAGATCTTTGGATGCGCACAGTATAGTACAATCACTATCGCTTGCTAAGACGTTGAGGAGTTTTTCAACAGCCTGCTAGAGTCCAAGATATTTTGAAACCGGTCCTTTTTCGATCGCAACCACCTGATTTTGCTAGATTCCCTCTCGGACGAGGAATTCAGGTTGTCTCTGAGAGCAGATTCTGTCTTGGACAACAGTGACCAAAGCAAAGAGTTCAATCACGGCAGGTGTTCCTGGGTAAGGCTCACCCTTTTCTTCTTCGTGAATAACTTGTCCGCGATCAACCCCTTCCTTTTAGTTTTACAATCACTATGCACGTCACCAGAAACATGGCGAATGCGATGAGACCGTAGAGGGAGGGATTGTTTTCGAGGATTCTCCAGGAATAAAGCAGCGGCTGTTCCACGGTTCTGCCTCCTTTCCTTATCCATTGGGCTTTCATCTTGTACGGAGGCAGTCGGGGCAGCGCTAGGGATTACCGTGTTGACAGAGATCCCCAATTGTTGTGAAATAGCTTATTCGTGAAGATTGGGATGGCTGGCGCTGTCCCAACTGTTCTTTTGAAGAGGCGAGTTCCCGAGACTCGCCTCTTCCTTTTTCTATCGGCTTTCATTCCTTCTCAGTGGATTACGTGCCTCATCAATGAATCACCTATCTTCGTATTTTGGGACAGAAGTCTCATATGTTATTTCTTCTTGCTCCTCGCCTCCCCGATGGCCGCCTGCGCGGCAGAGAGGCGGGCGATCGGTACGCGATAGGGCGAGCAGCTCACGTAGTCCAGGCCGACCTCATGACAGAAGTGGACCGATTTCGGGTCTCCCCCATGCTCACCGCAGATGCCGACTTTCAGCTTGGGCTGGGTGGCCCGGCCCTTTTGAACGCCGGTTGCGACCAGGAAGCCGACACCCTCCCTGTCGAGAGACTGGAAGGGGTCTTCCGGCAGGATGCCCTTGTCGATGTAGTCGGGCAGGAAGCCGCCGATATCGTCCCTCGAGAACCCGTAGGTCGTCTGGGTGAGGTCGTTCGTCCCGAACGAGAAGAACTCCGCCTCTTCGGCTATCTGGTCCGCTACCAGGCAGGCCCTCGGAATCTCGATCATCGTGCCGATCATGTAGGGGAACTTGACCCCCGTCTTCTTGCGCACTTCCTGCGCCACTCTCTCCACGATGTCTCTCTGGTTCACGTACTCCTGGGCCGTTCCGATGAGCGGAATCATGACCTCGGGATAGACCTTCTTCTTCTTCTTGGTCAGCGCCGCCGCGGCCTCGAAGATCGCCCTCGCCTGCATCTCGGATATCTCCGGATAGGTAATCCCCAGCCTGCAGCCTCGATGACCCAGCATCGGGTTCAGCTCATGAAGCTGCGCGATACGCGCGGACAGGGCTTTCTCCGAAATCCCCAGCTCCCCTGCCAGCTCCTTGATCTGCTTCTTGTCCAGGGTGACGAACTCGTGAAGCGGCGGATCGAGGAGCCGGATCGTAACGGGATATCCCTCCATGGCGGCCATGATGCCCTGGAAGTCCTTTCGCTGGAAAGGCAGGAGCTTCATGATCGCCTTGCGTCTGTCCTCCTCGGTGTCGGCCACGATCATCTCGCGGATGGCCAGGATGCGCTCCGGATCGAAGAACATGTGCTCGGTCCTGCAGAGGCCGATTCCCTTTGCCCCGAATTTGATCGCGGCGGCGGCATCCTCGGGTCGCTCTGCATTCGTGCGGACCCCGAGCCTGCGCTCCTTGTCCGCCCATCGCATCACCTCCCGGTAGTCCTTGTTCTTGTCCGGATCCGCGGGCAGCAGAGACAGGGAGCCCTTGTAGACATAGCCCCTGGTCCCGTTGAGCGTGATCCAATCCCCTTCCTTCAGTGTCTTTCCGTCCACTTCGATTCGGCGGGACTTTTCGTTGATTGAAAGCGCACCGCAACCCACGACGCAGCACTTGCCCCAGCCTCGTGCCACCAGGGCGGCGTGACTGGTCATCCCTCCCTTGGCGGTCAGGATCGCTTCGGCTGCGTGCATGCCGTGCACATCTTCCGGAGAAGTCTCGTTCCGAACCAGGATCACCTTCTTCCCGGCTTTCGCCCACTGCTCGGCCCGATCCGCAGTGAGCACGATCTGCCCGGTCCCCCCCCCGGGTCCGGCGGGGAGCCCCTTGGCAAGCAAGGTTGCCTTCTTTTCATCGGCCGGGTCGATCATGGGATGGAGCAACTCGTCCAGGTGGTCCGGCTTGACCCGCATGATCGCCTCTTTGCGATCAATGAGCCTCTCCTTGGCCATCTCCACGGCCATGCGAATGGTGGCTGTACCTGTTCGCTTTCCGGTTCGAGTCTGAAGCATCCAGAGGCGACCGTCCTCGATGGTGAACTCGATGTCCTGCATGTCCTTGTAGTGCTTCTCGAGCTTCAGGCGAATCCCGTCGAGCTGGCGATAGAGCTTCGGCATCGCCTCCTCCAGGGAACGCAGATGCCGGTTCTCCTCTGTCTTGCCTTTCTTGTTCAACGGTCTCGGCGTCCGGATGCCGGCCACCACATCCTCGCCCTGCGCATTCGGCAGCCACTCACCGTAGAAGGCTTTCTCACCCGTTGCCGGGTTCCGCGTGAAGGCAACGCCCGTTGCGGAATTGTCTCCTGTGTTACCGAACACCATGGCCTGTACGTTCACGGCCGTTCCCCATTCCTCCGGAATGTTCTCGATGCGGCGGTAGGCGATGGCGCGCTTCCCGTTCCATGACTGGAAGACCGCACCGATTCCTCCCCAGAGCTGTTTGTAGTGCTCGTCCGGGAAGGGCTTGCCGAGGACCGCCTTCACCTTCTTCTTGAAGATCTCGGAGAGCTCCTTGAGATCGTCCGCATCCAGGTCCGTATCATCCGTCACCCCACGCGCTTCCTTCATACGGTCCATCTCTTCTTCCAGGAGCTGCCGTATACCTTCTCCCTCGGGAGGCTCGACCCCTGCGGCCTTTTCCATGACCACGTCGGAGTACATCATGATCAACCGCCGGTAGGCATCGTAAACAAAGCGAGGATTGTTCGTCTTGGCGATCAGCCCGGGTATGGTCTTGGTCGTCAGTCCGCAGTTCAGCACGGTCTCCATCATGCCGGGCATGGACTGCCGGGCCCCGGACCGAACCGAAACCAGAAGCGGATCCTTCTCGTCCCCGAAGCGGGTGCCCATGATCTTCTCGACCCTTGCCATGGCCTTCTTGACCTCGCCCTCGAGACCTGCGGGATATCGCCTCTTGTTCTTGTAATAGGCGGTGCAGACCTCGGTGGTGATAGTGAACCCGGCAGGGACCACAATGCCCAGGTTCGTCATCTCAGCGAGATTCGCTCCCTTTCCACCCAGCAGTTCCTTCCACTCGGCACGACCGTCCGCCTTGCCGGCACCAAAAAAATACACATTCTTCTTTGACGAAGCCATACCTAAACCTCCTTTAAAGTGAAATCTTGGAAAAGTCTGCAAACCACTGAAACAAATCAGAAACTTTTCTTAGAAGATTCAGCCTGTTCATTCGAATCGCCTCGTCATCGACCAGGATCATCACCTCGTCGAACAGACGGTCGATCGGCCCCTTGAGCTCAACCAGCCGCTCGAGCAGCTTCTCGTATTCCCCGGACCCGAGGCCGGCCAACTCACCGGCCACCTGTTCGGTAGATGCAAGGAGCGCCTTCTCTGCATCTTCCACCAGGTCTTCCGCCCCCAGCGGATCACCGGGTCCGCTGTAGCCGAAGTCCTTCTCGGCCTGCTGCAGGATGTTCACGGCCCGCTTGCATCCGAGGATGAGCTTCTCGAAATCCGGCTCCGAGCGCATCCTGTGAAGGATCTCCACTCGACGATGAAGATCCGGAATGTTCTCGAAAGATCTCGAAAGCACCGCCTCGACCGTATCGTGCGGGAAGCCTTTGGCAAGCAGGAACTGCTGATACCGAAGCCGAAAGAACTCTACGACCTCACCCCTCACCTCCCCCGGATCCTTCTTCACCAGCCCACCCAGGACCTCCAGACCCTTCTCCACCAGTTCGGGCAGGGAAACCTCCAATTCCTTGGTCAACAGAATGCGAAGGATGCCAATGGCCCTCCTTCTCATACCGAAAGGATCCGACGTCCCGCTGACAGGGGAACCGATTCCGAAGAAGCCCACCAGCGTGTCCATCTTGTCTGCGAGGCTGAGCACGGCCCCTTCCAGACTTTCCGGCAGGTCGTCCTCGGCAGAGTCGGGAAGGTAGTGCTCACGGATCGCATCCGCAACCCCATCCGGCTCGTCGGATGCGGCCGCATAGATCCCCCCCATGGTTCCCTGAAGTTCGGGAAACTCCCCTACCATCTGGGTGACCAGATCCGCTTTGCACAAGCGGGCCGCGCGCCGGACGACATTCTGCCTGTCCGGGCAGATCCTTTCCCCGAGAAAACCGGCCAATGCCTCGATCCTCTCGACCTTCGCAAGGGAGGTCCCCAGCTTCTTGTGGTAGATCACCTGATTCAGTGATTCCACGTAACTGTCGAGTGGCCTCTTCGTGTCCTCTTCGAAGAAGAACCTTGCGTCCTCGAGCCTGGCGGTCAGGACCTTCTCGTTTCCCCGCTGCACGATCGACATGTCCGGGGCTTCCATGTTGGCGATGGTCACGAAGTACGGAAGAAGCCCG
Source organism: bacterium (assembly GCA_028277985.1). Taxonomy (GTDB): domain Bacteria; phylum Desulfobacterota; class DSWW01; order DSWW01; family DSWW01; genus S015-6. Next base: position 4,942 of record JANQFG010000204.1, read on the forward strand.
TCTCCGTCGGCCCGCTTCACGGAGAAATACTTCTGGTGGCCCTTCATCGGGGCGACGAGAACTTCCTTGGGCAACGAGAGAAAGCGCTCGTGGAAGGTGCCGCGCACCGCGACCGGGTACTCGGTGATGAACATGAGGGTCTGGACGAGATCCTCGTCTTCGATCAGCTCTCCACCCGCTTCAGCCGCCAGCCTTCTGGCCTGTTCGAGGAGGCGTTTGCGTCTCTCGTCCGGGTCCACCACCACCTTGTTCTTGTCCAGAATCTGTCTATAGTCTGCCGGCGTTTCGATTCGAATCGGGTTCGGATCGCCCATGAAGCGGTGACCCCGGGTGGTCGCGCCGCTTTCCAGATTGCCCACACGGAACCGAACCGTCTCTTTGCCGTGCAGGGCGGCGATCCATCGGATGGGACGGGCAAAACGAATATCCTGGTCTCCCCACCGCATCGATTTCGGAAAGGTCAGGGCCACGATCCAGGCGGGCAGGATTTCCGGAAGGACCTCGATCACGGTTCTCCCGGCCTCAACCTTCCGAAGGAAGACATACTCGCCTTTCGGCTTCTCCACGATCGAGGTCTGCTCGGGGGTCACCCCGTGACGATCGCAGAACTTCTCCAGGACCTGCGTGGGGCTCCCATCCTCATCATAGGCAACGGAACGGGGCGGTCCGGAGATCTCCTGCACGGAATCGCCCTGCTGTTCTTGCAGGCCGCACACCATCAGGGAGAGCCTGCGAGGGGTTGCCATCGCATCCACCGACTCGTAACGCAACCGATTCGCGTCGAAGAGCTCTGCACCCTTCTCCCTCAGATCGTCGATCGTTTTCGGAAGAAAGGCCGCCGGGATCTCTTCTGTCCCGATCTCGAGTAAGAAATCCTCTGCCACCAAACCACTCCTCTCTGTATGAATCCCGTCACGATGCAGATTCGGACTCGTCCACCCCCAGGTACCTTCTCGCACACGCCTCCGCCAGGTTTCGGACCCGATGGATATAGGCGGTCCGTTCGTTCACCCCCACCGCACCCCTGGCATCGAGAAGGTTGAAGATGTGACTGCATTTGAGGCAGAGCTCATAAGCAGGAAGCACCCGATTCATCTCGATGACCCGCTTCGATTCCCCTTCATACATCTCGAAGAGCTTGAGCAGCAACGCCACGTCCGCATCCTCGAAATTGTAGTAGGAGTGCTCCTCCTCCCCCCGAATCTGAATGTCTCCATAGGTGACCGTGTCGTTCCACTTGAGGGCGTACACATTGTCCACATTCTGCAGGTACATGGCAATGCGCTCGATCCCGTATGTGAGCTCCACGGAAACCGGCTTCAGATCGAAGCCTCCTGTCTGTTGAAAGTAGGTGAACTGGGTGACCTCCATGCCGTCCAGCCAGACCTCCCAGCCGAGCCCCCAGGCGCCCAGAGTGGGGGACTCCCAGTCGTCCTCCACGAAGCGGATGTCGTGCTGTTCCGTTTGTATCCCCAGCCGCTCGAGGCTCTTGAGATAAATGTCCTGAATGTCATCCGGAGAGGGCTTCATGATGACCTGGAACTGGTGGTGCCGGTGCAGCCGGTTCGGGTTCTGACCGTAGCGGCCGTCCGTCGGTCGCCTGGAGGGTTGTATGTAGGCCACGTTCCATGGATCCGGCCCGAGCACGCCAAGAAAGGTCGCCGGGTGAAACGTTCCGGCCCCCACTTCGAGATCGTAGGGTTGCTGAAGCACGCAACCCCTTTGCGTCCAGAACCGGCTCAGTTCTAACATCACGTCTTGTACCAGCACCTGTCCCAACCCCCTGTATCATCGATTCGTTGCACGCCCCAGCCCAAGGGCAAAGGTCAAAGTGTAAAGGGCCGAGAGATCCCGGTTGATTTCCTCTTCAATTCGAAGACCATCCCTTTTACCTTTCACCTTTCGCCTTTCGCCTTTCTTCAAGGACCTCTCTCATCACTCGAAGGGAGCGAAATTCGCGCCCCACATGATACACGAGAAAGGCTTCGAGAATCTTCTCTGCCTCGCCCAGCCGCTTGTCCCCGCCACTCGCCAGGAGAATCCCCTCCTCGAACGGCATGCCCGCCCACTTGTCCAGAAGCGAGAGCGTGTCCGAGCCGGCCCTGTGGGTGGCCGTTCCCTGCTTTATGCAGGCCCCGCACACGGCGCCCCCGTGGGGCACCGAGAACCCGAACAACCCGGAGGGCCCCAGGGGCCGTCTGCAGTGGATGCATTTCCCGAACTGTGGCTGCACCCCGAAAAGATGCAGTGCCTTCGCGAAGAAGACCCACAACGCCGGGCCTGCCTCTGCCGGTCGACTCAACCAGCCCAGACAGCTTGCAAGCAGGCTGAACCACTCTTCCAACTCCCCTCGTTCAGGGAGAACCCGCTCCAGGAATTCGAGGGCACAACAGCCGATGAGCAGTTTCTCGAGATCGCCGTAGATGGGAGCATAGTAATGAATCAGCCCGCATCCTTCAATCCTCACGAGATCGCGGTTCGGGTTCTCGAAGTAATCGATTTGAACCAGCAGGAAGGGGGACAGGAGTCCACCGAACCTCTTCTTGCTTCGCTTGGCCCCCTTTGCTATCCCCTTCACCTTGCCCCGACCGAAGGAGAGAAAACTGACGAGTTGATCCGATTCGCCCAGATCCCACCTCTTCAGAACAAAGGCCGGTTCCTGATAGCGTGGCATGCTTGCCACTCCTGCAATATGCTGCGCCGGGCTTCATCGAACGAACAAGGGCCGGTGCCGCCTATCCGGCTCCCTCGGGGGGGAAGCTGATGTGTACGACGTCACCCTTCTTGCCGAGATTCTCGTACACCTTTCCCCCGTAGAAGATCCTCACGCCGCTTCCGTCCTCGATCTGCAGCTTCACTCTGCTGTTGGCCCTGCAGGGGTGCCGGTCTCCCTGATCGAGGGTCTTCTCGTATCCCGGCTCGTCGTCCAGCATGACCTCGATCTTGGCCGGTTCGAGGGCCTGCACGATCACCTCGACGGTGCCCGTATTCGCCGACCCCGGCATATTTTCTCCGACCGCTCCGTCGCGCCCCTCTTGACCGGCCGACGCCTCGGAAGCGGATCCGTTTTCGCTCGGAACACCCTGTACAAGACCGAGTTCCTCTCTCAGCTGCTGCTTCTTGATCTCCTTCAGCGAGGTGCGGGGCATGCGAATCGAGCGCACACGCTCTTCGGTCATTTCCGTGCCCGGGTAGAGGAGCACCCATAGCAGGCCGAGCACGAGAAGGCTCGCTCCCAGGATCCAGATCGACCGCCTTCTGCCACGCCCCACCTTCTCTATCGAACGGTCCCGGGGATGCCCCCCCTCGTGCTGGGCAGCCGTCCGGTAACGCAGGACGACATCCTCCGGATCGAGCCCGAGGCACCGCGCGTATTGCCTCAGGAATCCCACGGTGAAGGTCTGCGCAGGCAGGAGATGCACCTGCCCCTCTTCCAGGGCGCGGAGGTGCGTGACGCTGATGTTGGAGACCTGCTCGATTTCCTCGAGGGTGATCCCCTTCGCCTCGCGATTCTCCCTGAGGTATTCTCCCAGCTTCTCCACGTGTACCCCCGGGGGCTCGCCCCACTCCTGTCAGAACCGAACGAGCCCGCGAAAGGCCTTGTATCTTCGGTCCACGTCTTCGCGTTTGATTCTTCTGAGCCGATTGAGGCTGAAGGCCTCCACGTTGAAGGAAGCCATGATGCTTCCGTAGACGAGCGCCCTTCGGAGCCTCGCCTCGGAGAGGTCTTTCCGTCGACTCAGATAACCCATGAAGCCCCCGGCAAAGGAATCGCCGGCACCGGTAGGGTCCCGCACCTTCTCGAGCGGGAAGGCCGGGGCCCAGAAGAGGCTGTCTTTGCGAAAGAGGAGCGCCCCGTATTCCCCCCTCTTGATGACCACCGTCGTGGGGCCCAGCGACAGGAGATGCCTGGCCGCCTTCATGAGGTTGCTTCCCCCGGCCAACTGGAGGGCCTCCCCCTCGTTCAAGAAGAGGATGTCCACCCGGGAAAGGGTCTTGCGCAGGGACCGCGGCTTGGACGAAATCCAGTAGTTCATCGTGTCGCAGGCAACCAGGTATGGGTCGGATATCTGGTCGACCACGTTCCGCTGCAGATCCGGATCGATGTTGGCCAGGAACACGAAGGGTGTTTTCTTGTAAGGGGACGGCAACTCCGGGCTGAAGGTCTCGAAGACGTTCAAGTCGGTCTTCAGCGTCTTCGCCTCATTCATGTCGTCGCCGTAAAACCCTTCCCACCGGAAGGTCTTCCCCTTGGCACGGGCGAGGCCTCTCAGATCCACGCCCCGGGACTTCAAGAAAGCCACGTGCTTCGCAGGAAAATCCTCTCCCACAACGGCCACCAGCCTGACCTTGGTGAAACACCCCGCCGAAATCGAGAAATAGGTCGCGGATCCTCCCAATCCTTCCCGAATCTCTCCGAAAGGGGTTTTCACGGAATCCAGGGCAACGGAACCCACAACAAGTAAACTCACTTTTTCGCCTCCCTAAGCTTCTTGGTGATTCGCTTTCAGCTATCAAGGGGACAGGCATCAGGGGGCAGGGAACAGGTCCCAACCTCTCCCAGGACACCTCTCGTGTACCCTTATGATCCTCAGCTTCGAGCGCTTCCCGTCACGCGTTCTATGGGCGGATGGGCGGGGCCTGACCCCTGACCCCCGATCCCTGATCCCTACTTCGTTCCTTCGCTTTTCAACCCTCACCTTCCGAGCCAATATACTTCCCAACAAGCAAATCCAGATCCTCTTTCACCGATGCCGGAATGCACGCCGGATCGGTGATGATTGCGTTCTCCAGGGCACGGGAGCAGGAGCAGTCCCTCTGCTGAGGAATCTTCCGGACGGCAGAGCGGACAATCTCACGGGCCCTCTCGACATTGTTTCGCAAGACCTCCAGGACCGCCTCGACCGAGACATCCTCCTCGGCCTCGTGCCAGCAGTCGTAGTCCGTAGCCAGGGCGAGCGTGGCATAACAGATTTCCGCCTCCCGGGCGAGTCGCGCCTCGGGCAGATTGGTCATGCCGATCACGTCCACGCCCCACTGGCGGTAGATCCTCGACTCGGCGCGCGTGGAGAACTGAGGCCCTTCGATCACCAGATAGGTGCCCCCATTGTGCATCCTGGCCCCTGCCTCGACACCGGAGTCGAACAGGCACTCGCTCAGGACCGAGCAGACAGGGTCCGCGAAAAGGACGTGGACCACCATCCCCTCGCCAAAGAAGCTGCCGGGCCTGCCTTTCGTGCGGTCGAAGAACTGGTCCACCACCACGATATCCCCGGGCCGGATCTCCTCCCTCATGCTTCCCACGGCGCTGACCGAAATGATCGAGGAAACGCCGAGCTTCTTCATGGCAAAAATGTTTGCCCTGGCATTCAAGTGAGAAGGGGGGATCCGATGGCCCCTGCCGTGTCTGGGAAGAAACACCATGGGCACGCCATCGAGGGTGCCCGTGATCAGCGCATCGGACGGACCGCCGAAAGGCGTGTCCACGTTCACCGATGTGACCCCTTCCAGACCCGCCATCTCGTAGAGGCCGCTTCCCCCGATCACGCCTATGGCGCCCCGCCCTTTCCGGGGCCGGTCATCCCTGTCGGTCATGTTCTCCTGGCTCCAGGCCTTCGATCCATCGCCGGGCCCGCTTCAGTTCTTCCTGGGTGTTGATGTTCGCAAAGCTCCGGTTTTCCGGATCCAGTTCCGCCCATATGCGCTCCTCGAGCCGAAGGGTCAGAACCTGCGGGTAGAAGTCAAAGATCCGGAACTCCCCTTCTGCAATCATCTCCTGAATCGGGCCGACGCATCTCTTGGAATAGATGGCATGAAGAGGCTGCAAGTCTCCCCTCACGGTCGGAACGACAACGTCGAAGCCTTCGCACCTTCCGATCATTGTCCGGATCAAGTCTGCCTTCAGGAAGGGCATGTCGCAGGCCACCACGAAACAGTGCTCCTCCTTCGCGTGGACGAGGGCAGTCAGGAGGCCGCCCAGGGAGCCGGCTCCCTTCACGATGTCGGAGACCACTGTGACGTCGAAACCTTCGTAAACCAAGGGCTGATTGGCTACGATCAGCACATCTTCGAAGAGGCCTTGCAGCGTTTCCACCACATAGGAGATGAGGGACTTGCCGCCCAGCATGGCGTGGGCCTTGTCCCGGCCGAAACGCCGGCTTTCTCCCCCCGCAAGGACGGCGCCGCTGCAGGCAATCGGCCCATTCTCATTGCTCATCCTGATCCCTGATATATCTTTCCTCGATCCAGTCCACCAGTCGAGGGATATCCACTTCCTGAAAGACCGGAACATCCTGCGTGACCTCGTGGTTGGCCACCACGGCGACGAGACGGTGCTCTTCTCCACACAGAAGTCGATCCGAACCCGCGAAGAGGGAAACCTCGATCTTGGGAAAATCGGCCCGCTTGTAACCCTCCGTCAAGATCAGATCCACGTCCCGAATCCGCGTGTCCCGTATGGTCTCCAGGCTCTCTTCCTCATCCACATCGCAGACCAAGGCGATCTTGTTCGGTGAAGAGATGACAGCGGTCGAAGCGCCCGCCTGTTTGTGCCGAAAGCTGTCCTTGCCCTCCCGGTCCATTTCGAACCCATGGACATCGTGCTTGATCGTCGCGATCCGGTATCCTCTGGAGGTGAGTCCCGCAACCAGCCGCTCGATCAGGAACGTCTTCCCGCTGTCCGACTTGCCCACGATCGACAGGATCGGAATCATGGGAATCCTCCGGGCTGGATTTGCATTTTGGGCAGGGGCGCGGGCACGGTCTTCCGGCCGTGCCCGGATACTGACGCGTCAGGTGCCTTGTTCCGAGGAGGCAAGATAGGTCTTCTGCTCTTCCGTGAGGGCGTCGATGCGGACGCCCATAGATTCCAGCTCGAGTTGTGCAATCCGCTCACCGGTCGTCCGGGACACCCCGTAGACCTTGTCGGACACGCCGATGCAAGTGCTAGGGAAGGTACTGCTTCAGCTCTTCCGCCTTGTCCGTGCGCTCCCAGGTGAACTCCGGCTCATCACGGCCGAAATGGCCGTAGGCTGCCGTCTTCTTGTAGATCGGTCGTAACAGATCCAGGTGTTCGATGATCCCCCTCGGCTTCAGAGGGAAATGCTTTCTGACAATTTCGACGAACTGCGGCGTCGGGATCTTGCCGGTCCCGAAGGGATTCACGAGCACCGACACAGGCTCTGCCACTCCGATCGCATAGGCGATCTGCACTTCACACCGCTCCGCGAGGCCAGCGGCAATGATGTTTTTCGCGATGTACCGGGCCATGTAAGACGCACTTCGGTCCACCTTGGAGGGATCCTTCCCGGAAAAGGCGCCGCCACCATGGCTGCCCTGCCCCCCGTAGGTATCCACGATGATCTTCCTGCCGGTCAGGCCGCAGTCCGCATGAGGCCCGCCCAGCACGAATCGACCGGTCGGGTTGATGTGATAGATCACGTCCTCCTGCAGGAGCTCCTTCGGCAACACCTTCTTGACGACCTCTTCGATCACGCCTTCCTTGATCGTGTCGTGGGCTACATCGGGAGAATGCTGGGTGGACACGACCACCGTGTTGATCTTCTTCGGAGAAGAGTCCTCATACTCGATCGTCACCTGGCTCTTCCCGTCCGGCCTCAGGAACGGCAGCAGACCCTCCCGTCTCGCATCCGCCAGGCCCCGGGTGATATTGTGGGCAAACACGATCGGCATGGGCATGAACTCGGGTGTATCATCGCAGGCATAACCGAACATCAGGCCCTGATCGCCGGCGCCCTGCTCCTCGTGCAGCCCTTCTCCCTCCGACACGCCGACCGAGATGTCCTGGGACTGCCGGTCGATGGAGGTGAGCACAGCACAGGTCTCCCAGTCGAACCCCATGGAAGAGTCGTTGTAGCCGATCCCCTTGATCGTGTCGCGAACAATCGCAGGAATGTCGCAGTATCCCTCGGTCGTGATCTCTCCGGCGACCAGGCACATACCCGTCGTGACGAGCGTCTCGGCGGCCACACGGGACTTCTGGTCCTGGGAAAGCAGATCGTCCAGGATCGCATCGGAGATTTGATCCGCAATCTTGTCCGGATGTCCTTCTGTGACCGACTCTGAAGTAAACATAAAATTCGTCAGCGGCATCAGCCCTTCCTCCTTTCCATTCTCAGCCCGCCGTCTTCAGCCGTCCGTTGCCCGGAATCCTGAAAGACCCGGAAACGAGAAGCCTCTGTCGGGGGCCGTCAACTTGGGAATCTGTCTGCTGGCTCAAAAAGCGCTCAGAACCTTCTCCGTGATGTCAGGGGATTTCTCCTGAATCCAGGAGGAAAGGATCTTCTCGTTTTCCTGGCTGTCCTTGCCCTTGAGCAGGGTCTCCACCAGCAACTGGGTCTCTGAATAGTCCATGGAACGAACCACCTTCTTGATCCACGGAACCATCGACCCTACCATACTCAGGTGATCAAATCCAAACCCAACCAGGAGATGGGTATAGCGGAGGTCCGAGGCCATCTCCCCGCACATCCCCACATGAATCCCCTGCCGGTGCCCCGCCTCCACGATCGTCTTCAGGAGCCGCAGGATGGACGGATGGAGGGGATCGTACAGGTAGGCAACCTCCTTGTTGACCCGGTCGATGGCGAGACAGTACTGGATGAGATCGTTCGTTCCGATACTGAAGAAGTCCACCTCCTGGGCCAGGACATCCGGGATGAGGGCGGCGGAAGGCACTTCCACCATGATGCCGACCTCCAGGTCCGGATCGAAGGGCTGGTTCTTCTTCGCCACCTCCTCTTTCGCTTCTTCCAGAAGCGCCCTGGCACGGTGGAGCTCGTCCAGGCCGGAAATCATCGGGAAAAGGATCTGGACCTTGCCGTGGTGACTCGCGCGCAGGATGGCGCGGAGCTGGTCCTTGAAGATCTCGGTCTCCCTGAGGCAATAGCGGATCGAGCGCAATCCGAGGGCCGGATTCATCTCCTTCTGGAGGTGATTGATGTTGGGGGATTTGTCCGATCCGAAATCAAAGGTGCGTATGGTCACCGGCAAGGGCGCCATTCGCTCCAGTACGCTCTTGTAAACCTGGAAGTGCTCCGCCTCGCTCGGGATCCTCCCCTGGCCGAGACAGAGAAACTCGGTTCGATACAGCCCGATTCCCTCCGCCCCGTACTCCCGTACCGCACCGACTTCCTCGACCATTTCGACATTCGCCGTCAAAGAAACCCGCCGGCCGTCCTTTGTCTCCGCCGGGAGGTCCCTCTCCTTGAGGAGGGCCTTCTCCAGGTGGTCGTACTGGAGACCCCTTTCCCGGTAATGATTGGCCGTCTCCTCGGTCGGATTGACAATGACGAGGCCTTCCCGGCCGTCCAGAATGATCCGGTCGCCCCTCGAGACCAGCTGTGAAGCCCTTTCCGCACCCACCACGGCGGGTATCTTGAGTGCTCTGGCCAGGATCGCGGTGTGAGAGGTGGTTCCCCCTATGTCCGTGACGAACCCGATGATCTTCTCCCGGTTCATCCGGGCCGTATCCGCAGGGGAAAGGTAGTGGGCAAAGAGGATGACCTTTTCATCGACCTCCCGGAGGGAATCCTCGTCGCTTCCGGAAAGGTGTTTCAAGATCCAGCTGTTCAGGTAGTCGAAGTCGGATTTCCTCTCCCTCAGGTATTCGTCTTCGATCGTGTCGAACATCTTCTTGTAGTTGTCGAAGGCGGTGTAGAGGGCCCATTCCGCGTTCTTCCTCTCCGAGAAGATCATCTCGGTGACGGCGTCCAGCAGCATCGGGTCTTCCAGGATCATCAGGTGCGAGTTGAAGATGTAGACGTGTTCGTGGATTTCCTCGTGACCCAGGGCGTCCTTGATCTTCACCAGATCCGCCTTCGATTTCTCGATCGCCGTGCGGACCCGTTGGATTTCCCTCTTCACCTGTGTGGCGGGGATGTAGCGCTTGGTGAACTTGGTCTTTCTGCGGTCCAGGACGTGGGCCTTCGCCTCCGCGATGCCGGGGGCGGCACCGATGCCCCAGATCCTTCTCTCTTTTCGCCCCGCTGCCATCTATTCCTCGTCGAACCTGTTGTCTATCAGGTCACCCAGGGCCTGCAAGGCCTCGTTCTCGTCCGGCCCCTTCGCCTCGACCTCGATCACGTTCCCCTCGGCGGCGGCCAGCATCATGATGCCCATGATCGATTTCCCGTTCACCTCGAGGCCGTCCTTCATCACCTTGATCTCACTCTCGAACTCATTCGCCGCCTTGGCGAGCTTCGCAGCCGGGCGCGCGTGAATCCCCAGCCGGTTCTTGATGGTGAATTCCCTTACAGCCATGACGCCTTCTCACAAAAAGATGCCGTCTTCAAGTTCAGCCCGAGCGGTTAGCGTCTGACGTCTTGTCCCGCTGCTCGAGGATCTCTCTGGCCAGATAGATGTTCTCCCGACCGCATCGCATGGCGATCCCGGCCAGTTCGCTGAGGCTTGCGTCCTCGCGGGAGGAGAGAAGCTGGAGGATCATCGGCAGGTTCATACCCGTGAGGACCTCGACCATGGGATCCTCGAGGAGTGAAAAACAGAGATTCGCCGGGGTGCCGCCGAACATATCCGTGATAATCAGGATCCCGTTTCCCTGATCGATCTCTTTCCTTGCCTTCCGGATATCCTCCATGACCTTTTCTTCATCGATCGGCTCCGCCAGGGAGACGACTCTCACCCCTTCCACGGTCCCGACGATTTCCCGTGAAACCGAAAGAAACGATTCGGCTATCCTTCCGTGAGAAACGAGAAGCAGCCCAACCATACCCAACCCTTTCGCTTGTTCGTCGGTGAGGTCCCGGCCTGAATCCTAGTGAACCGGGTCCCGCCCCGACCGGATATCCCTGTGAAAAACCATCGGGGCAACCCCCCGGGCGCGCAGACGCTCCTCCAGAGCGCAGACCACCGCCACGGACCGATGCTTCCCTCCGGTGCAGCCCACCGCGAGAACGAAGTAGGCCCTGTCATCCTTTTCGTAGAACTCCACCACGTCTTCGATCATCTGCAGGAACTCCTCAAGGATCCGGCCCGCCTTCGCGTCCTTCCGAATGTATTCCTGCACCGCAGGGTCACGACCGTCTCGATCCTTCAATTCAGGATCGTAGTAGGGGTTCGGAAGAAACCGGACATCCATGATCAGAGCCGCCTGAAAGGGAAGGCCCTTGGCATAGCTGAAAGAGATGATCTCGATCTGAAGCCCTGCGCCCTTCCCCTCGGACGGACCACAGAGGGCCCGTATGTAGTTGCGCAACTGATGAATGTTGAAGGAGGAGGTATCGATCACCTTGTCCGCCTCCTCCCGCAGCCCGGACAACTGCTCCTTTTCCCATTCGACGCTTTCCAGGAACGTCCGGTCCACCGAAAGAGGGTGCTTTCTGCGGATCTCCTCGAAGCGCCGCGCCAGCACCTGCGTCGTGGTCTCGAGAAAGAAAACCTCCGGCTTGACGCCCCCTTCCCGGATCTTTTGAAACGCCAGGGCATATTCCTTGAGGAAGAGCCTGTCTCGCATATCCAGGCCCACCGCCAGCCCTCTCTCGGCTTCCCCCGACCGAGCGACGTGGTCTACCAGCCCGGGCAGCATCGTCACCGGCAGGCTGTCGACACAGAAGAACCCCATATCCTCGAGCGTATGAAGCACAGAGGTCTTTCCCGAACCCGACAACCCGGTAATGATCAACAATCGCATCAGAACGTCGCCCGCAAGAAAGGAAATCAGTTCCCAGAGGCCTTGAGTTCTTCCCCGTCCTCCTGGGTCAGGATCGCATAAACATCCTCTTTGGAGCCCGCCTTCAGGAGATCCTCACGCACGGACGGTCGCTTGAGCAGCCTGGAGATCTTGGCGAGGGCCTTCAGATGCACGCCGGCGGAATTCTCGGGTGCAAACAGAAGGAAGAAAAGGGAAACAGGCTTGTCATCCACCGCCTCGAAGGGCACGCCGGCCTCACTCCGACCAAAGCAGGCGATAAGACCGGCCAGGTCACCCATCTTCCCGTGCGGAATCGCCACCCCCTCTCCCACACCGGTGCTACCCAGTCTCTCGCGATCCAGCAGGATGCCCACCATCTTGTCTCGATCCAAAGTGGGATGCAGGGAGACAAGGGCGGTGCACAGCTCCTCAAGGACCTCCTTCTTGTTCGTCGCCTTCAAATCGCTGACAACCGCTTTCGCATCCAAAAAGTCTGACATCTTCATTACCGATCACCATCCCTTTCGCGCCCCTGCCGCTTCCACCCTGTCCGGCTCCTCATTGCGTGGCAACCGAACGGCTCGGCACAAGAAAACCTCAAGGGGTGCGTTTTCTTCACGCAGTTCCATTCGTCCTTTTGTTTTGGTTCCTCGGCTGGGCCCCCGCCCCTATATTGCAGGAAGATGCACGCAATATGCGGGCTTTCAGAACACTTTCTTTCGCTTCATGGAGGGCAAGATGCCCAGGCTCTCCCGGTATTTCGCAACGGTTCTCCGCGCAATGTCAACGTCCGAGGCCTTGAGGATGCCGACCACCTCCTGATCGCTGATCGGCTTCTGCGGATCCTCCTGGGCAATGATCTGTCGAATCCTCTCCTTTATGGTCTCCGAGGATATCTTTTCGCCGGCTCTCTGTGTGATGCTGCTCTTGAAGAAGTATTTCATCTCCAGGATGCCCTGGGGCGTGTGCATGTACTTGTTGGTGGTCACCCGGCTGATGGTGGACTCGTGCATGTCGATATCCTCGGCCACGTCCCGCAGGACGAGAGGCTTCAGGCAGGAGATTCCCTTGTCCAGGAATTCCCTCTGGAAATTCACGATGCTGACCGCCACCTTGTAGATCGTGCGCTGCCGCTGATGGATACTCTTGATGAGCCAGGCGGCCGATCGAAGCTTGTCCTGGATGTACTCCTTTGTGTCCGTTCCCGCCATGTCCCGCTTGGATAGGATGTTCTTGTAGTATCCGCTGATTCGGAGCTTTGGGAGACCGTCTTCGTTCAGGACCACCACGTATTCGTCATCCACCTTGTAAACGTACACATCCGGTATGATGTAGAGAGGTTCTTCACCCGTGTAGGCCCTGCCCGGTTTCGGGTCGAGATTCGTGATCACCTGCACCGCGGCAAGCACGTCCTCCAGAGGCTCGCCGAGTTTCTTCGCGATGATATCGTAGCGTCTCCTCTCGAGCTCCTTCATGTGATCCTTGAGGATGGTCTCGACCATCGTATTGCCCACTCCGAACCGTCTCATCTGAAGGAGCAGGCATTCCTGCAGGCTTCGGGCGGCCACACCGGGAGGATCGAGCTCCTGTACCCGTGCGAGGACGTTTTCGACAAAGGGGATCTCCATGCCGCATGCGTGAGCGATCTCCTCCATCGAGCAGTCCATGTACCCTTCGTCGTTCAGGTTGCCGACGATCATCTCCGCCGCCTCGACCTCCTTGTCCGAGAGGTGACTCAACCGAAGCTGCCAAATGAGATGGTCTACCAGGGAAGTCTTCTTGGTCAGTGTGGCCTCGACACCCCTGCCCGGATCCTCCTTCGGCGGAATCGGTCTGGGATAGTACTCGTAGTTCTGCATGTACTCATCCCAGTTGATGTCCTTGACGCCCTCGAGCTCACCTTTGACCTCTTCCGGCCCCTTCTCCTGCTGCTTCTCCCTGTCCTCCGCCTCCAGCAGGGACTTCTCCATGTCCACCAGGGAGGACTCCTCGAGCAGAGGGTTCTCCTGCAGTTCCTGGCTCGCCAGGTTGACAAGCTCCAGACGGGAGAGTTGAAGCAGCTTGATGGCTTGCTGCAACTGGGGTGTCATCACAAGCTGCTGAACGAGCTTCATGCTCTGTTTCAGTTCGAAAGCCATCTTTCTCCCTAATCTTAAGCGAGACCCCTAGAGGGCGAACTGCTCCCCAAGATAGATCTCTCGAGCCTTCTTGCTCGAGGCAATCGTTTCCTTGTCTCCCACTTCCAGGACAATCCCCTTGTCGAGAATGTACGCCTTGTCACATATGCCGAGCGTTTCCCGCACGTTGTGATCAGTGACCAGGATGCCGATCCCCTTCTGCTTCAGGTCCGCAATGATCCCCTGGATATCGGCAACCGCGATCGGGTCGATGCCTGCAAAGGGCTCGTCCAGCAACATGAACGAGGGATTCATCACCCTGGCCCTGCATATCTCCACCCGTCTGCGTTCGCCGCCTGAGAGCTGCGCGGCCTTGCTCTTGGCAAGATGATCGATTCCGAGCTCCTCCAAATGGGTGTCTCGAAGCCTTCTCCGTTCCTCCCCGTTGATCGAGAGGCACTCTAGAACGATATCGATATTCTCCTCAACACTCAACTTCCGGAAGACCGACGTCTCCTGTGGGAGGTAGCTGATCCCCTTCCGGGCCCTCTGGTACATGGGCAGCTCGGTGATCTCCTCCCCATCCAGCCTTATGGTTCCCCGGTCCGGACGCGTGATGCCCACGATCATGCTGAAGGTCGTCGTCTTACCCGCCCCGTTCGGCCCGAGAAGCCCCACCACCTCGCCCGCCTCGACTTCGATCGTCACGCCGTCCACGACCGTCCGCTTGCGGTAGGCCTTGGTGAGCGATTCCGCTACAAGGCGTTTTCTGCTTCCGTTCCCCTCGGCCATCCCTGCCCTTCCTGCTCCCTACTCTCCCTGACCCCTCGTATCGAGTGCCTCCGGTTGTTCTGTCAGGAGAAACTCGGCCTCCACGCTCCCCTTGACCTCCATGCGGTCCTGTTCGAGGCTGAACTGTATCTCTTCTCCCGTGATATGGTTACGGCCCTGCTTCAGAACCGGCGATCCGGTCAGCAGAATCGTTGCACCCTCCCGGTCATAGACCGCCTTTTCGCTTGAAGCCATCTTGTCCGATTTGCGGATCTTCACGTCATCCGCAGCAATGATACGCTTGATGTCATCCGCCGACTCACCGAAGATCGCGGTCACCTCGCCGGCGGTGAGGGAGAAATCGGACTGCACGACCCTGACATCCCCCTTGAAAACGATCCTGTGGTTCTCGAAATCGACACTCATCTCCTCCGAATGGATATCCACCGGAGCGTTCCGGTTCCAGTCTTCTTTCTTCAGGCCCTTGCCCAAGGCCTCTTCGTCGAGTGGAGCAAGCTCATCACTTTCGGTTCCCCAACCCGGCACCGCCCCGATCATCAGAACGGCGAGAAGACACGCGCAGGCGATCCATTTTCGTCTCATCACGGAACCGCCCCCTGCGGAACGAACGCGGCTCGAACATTCGACAGGAGCCGGAACTTGTGATCCGAAAGAGAACCCTGCATACCCGTCCCCTGTATGGTTAGTCGGTCTTTTTCCAGAGTAACTTGATCGTCTGTGGTCACTTCCCTCTCGCCACCCCGATAGAGCAGACTTTCGGTAGCAAAATCATACCCTTGGTCGCTTTTTCCCCGCACCGAATCCCGGGCCACTAACTCCTTGGTTTGCAGGTCGTAATCCACGGTCTCCGCCCACATGCGCATCCTTCCGCCCTGAGCAGCGAAGAAGGTCACTTCGACCTTGTCCAAGCTCGCCTTCTTCTCCTTGTGGTGGTACCGTGTGCGCTCCGCATTCATCGACCAGATCTGCTTGCCCTCCTGCCATTCCGAGAAGCGGAGCCCCTCCACGAGCACGTCTTCTTCGGTTTCGAGGCCCCTGGCTTCTTCCCGGCCTTCCTGCAACCTCTGGGGAGTGCTGAGCGCCAGGAAAAGGACCACGAATCCCCCGATGATGCAGGCGAGAAAAACGCCTCTGACGACCTTCAATGCGAACCTTCGAATTCTATCGTCCGAGTATAGCAACGATTGCCGAAAGGTGTAAAGGAATTCGAGGGGTTAGACTCTCGCATCCTCACCCTCCCCGGCGGGTTCCCACGCAGTTTCCCTCATCCATCTTCGGTGCATCCAAACCCACCCCTCGGGGTCCTGCCGAATCTCCTGTTCGAGCACTCTGTTGAATCTCTCGGTATTCGCAACGATGTCACGGTCCTGATCGTCCGTCTCAGTGATCTCGATCGGCGGATGAATCACGATCCGATGCTTCCGGTCCGACTCGCGGTGGATGAACCCTGCCAGCACCGGGATGGAGCGACGCCGCGCCAGAATTGCCGGGCCTGCCGGCGTGTTCGCCTTGCGGCCGAAGAAATCGGCCATCACACCTTTCACCTGCGTGTCCTGATCGATCAGCATGCCGATCACTTCGCCGCTCCTGAGCGCCTTCAGCATCTGCCTGCCCGCGGCCGGGGAATCCCGCAAGATGACCCGAACCGAAGCCTCGCTTCGGAAACCGAGGAGAAGCCGATTCAAGCGTTCGTCATAGATCTCGCGTGCCACCACGCGGAAGGGGTAACCCAATGAGGCCATGTAGCAGGCCATCAGTTCCCAGTTACCCAGATGTCCCGTAATCCAGATGATTCCCTGGCCCCTGGCAAGGGTCTCATCCAGAAACTCGCGTCCCTCCAGCGTGACGCATCGATCCAGGTCCTTCTTGAGCCGGGGGAAGTTCACGAGTTCCACGGCGTTCTTCCCCAGGTTCTGAAAACACCTCGCGGCGATCCTCTTCCTCTCCGAACGGCTCAGTTCGGAGCCGAAGGCGATCTCCAGGTGCTCGAGGGCTCTCGCTCTTTCTCGCCTCACCACGCCGAAGGCTGCAAGTCCGAGCAAGCCGCCGACGCGTATGCCAAACGACAGGGGAAGCAACCGAAAGAACCAGACCGCAACCAGGGCGAGTGCGTAGATGAGATCGTCCCGCCTCTTCCTCCGGAATCTTCGCAGCCCCTTTCGGAATCCGCTCCGTCTCCGCATCGACCATCACTCTCCGGCGGGCCTTCCCTCCCACTCTCTGACCATCTCATGGATACGAAGGACCTGATCCAGAAACTCGGGAATCTGGTCGAGGGGCAACGAGTTGGGGCCGTCGCACCGGGCGGTCTCCGGCCGGTCGTGGACCTCGAGGAAGATCCCGTCCACGCCAAGGGCAGCCGAAGCTCTGGCCAGGGGCAGGATGAACTCCCTCTGACCGTCCGACGCATCCCCCTTGCCGCCCGGCAATTGTACACTGTGAGATGCATCGAAGACCACCGGGAACCCGAGGGACCGCATGATCCGAAGGGACCGCATATCGCTGACGAGCTGATTGTATCCGAAACAGGATCCCCGTTCCGTGATCAGAATGTTCTCGTTCCCTGTCGAACGGACCTTGTCGAGCACGTGCTTCATGTCCCAGGGCGCAAGGAACTGGCCCTTCTTCACGTTGACCGCCTTTCCGGTCCTTCCCACCGCGGTGAGCAGGTCTGTCTGACGGCAGAGGTACGCCGGAGTCTGGAGCACGTCCAGCACCTCTTCCACCGCCTGGACCTCCTCGACTGCGTGTACGTCGGAGAGGACCTTCACACCGATCTCCTGCTTGATCTTTGCGAGGATCCGGGTGCCCTCATCCAGTCCCGGTCCCCGGAAAGACGAACGGGAGGTGCGGTTCGCCTTGTCATAGGAAGCCTTGAAGACAAAAGGAACGCCCGCCTTCTCGGCAAAATCCTTGAGCGAGCCGGCCATTCCCATTGCGTGGGCCTCGCTCTCGATCACGCAAGGACCTGCAATCAGCAGGAAGCTCACTTCCTGCCCAAAGGTCCAGTCTCCGATGCGAATAGAACGGGTCATGACAGGGAGAATCTAAAACTCTCTTTCGAAGGGGTCAGAAGAAGCTGCCGGAGGAGTCGCCGGACTTGCCCGGTCGGTCTTCCAAACTCTGGCCGGTACACGGAGAAGGCAGGTTCAAGACGGGCTTCCAGCTTCGGCCGCCCATCGCCTTCTTGCTTCCTGCAGGTCTTCCTCCGTGTCGATCCCCAGGGTCTCCCACTCGGTCGGGTACACGCGAATCTTGTATCCGTGCTCGAGGATCCGCAACTGCTCCAATCCTTCCGCCTCCTCCAGGGCAGACCTTTCGAGCGCCGGATAGCGGAGCAAAAAGCTCCTTCGATACGCATATATCCCCACGTGTTTGTACCACAGCGCTCTTGCACCGTCAATTTTTTCGGCACCGGCACCCGGCTCCAAATACGGGATGGCCGATCGGGAAAAATAGAGCGCAAAGCCCTGGGTGTCGACAACGACCTTCACCACGTTCGGGTTCCCAAACTCGGGCCGGTCGGCGATCCCATGGCGAAGCGTGCCCATCACGGCAGTCCCTTCCTTCCGGAAGGACGCGCACAGAGCTTTCAGAGTCTCCGGGTGGACAAAGGGCTCGTCCCCCTGCACATTGACGATGATGTCCCCTTCGATCCTTTCCGCGACCTCTGCGATTCGCTCCGTACCGCTCCGGTGGTGAGGCGAAGTGAGCATCGGCTCTCCTCCGAAGCTCTCCACCCGATGCGCGATCTTCTCCGAATCGGTCGCCACCAGGATCCTTGAAAACACGCCCGCCGCCTTCACCCTTTCATAGACCCTCTGGATGATCGGCTTGCCGCACAGATCGAGCAGGAGCTTGCCCGGAAGGCGGGTCGAACCGAATCGTGCTGGGATGACGGCCACTGGCTTCACGTTGGATTCCCGAGCAGATCTCGAAATGAAAAAAGGCCTCCAAGAGGCCTTTTGTGTAGACGGAAACGCTTCGGATTGCTTGTCCCGGAAGGCAGGCTATCGCTTCGAGTACTGGTAACGGGCCCGCGCTCCCTTCATTCCGTATTTCTTTCTCTCCTTGATCCGTGAATCCCGGGTGAGGAACCCGGCCTTCTTCAGCTGGGGCCGGAGCACCGGATCCGACAACTGGAGAGCCTTCGAGATCCCGTGTTTGATCGCACCTGCCTGACCCGAGCTTCCCCCTCCTCGCACGTTGACCAGAAAGTCGAAACGTCCGGTCATCTCGGCAAGCTCGAGGGGTTGTCTGACAACCATCTTCAAGGTCTCTCGACCGAAGTACTCGTCCAACGGTTTCCGATTCACCAGGATGTTACCGGTTCCCGGCTTCATCCAGACACGGGCCACTGAGGTCTTGCGTTTTCCTACCGTATGAATCGGAAAGCGGATCTCCTTGTCGGCACCCTCCATGCTGCGTCCCTTCTCCTCTTGTGTGTTTCCTGTGGAAATGGATCAACCCCGCTCCGTCTAGACGGAACGTGGAATCGGCATCTGCGCCTCGTGCGGATGCTCCGAACCCCGGTACACCTTCAGCTTGGTGAGGATCTTTCTTCCCAGCCGGTTCTTGGGCAGCATCCCCTTGACGGCGTGCCGTACCAGCTCCTCCGGTTTCTTCTCCAGCAATTCCTTTGCCGGGTGGGCCTTGATACCGCCGATGTAGCCGGAGTGGTGGTAGTAGATCTTCTGGTCCCACTTCTTCCCGGTGAGCCTCACCTTTTCCGCATTGATGACGACCACGA
The DNA here is from genome assembly GCA_028277985.1 of bacterium. Taxonomy (GTDB): domain Bacteria; phylum Desulfobacterota; class DSWW01; order DSWW01; family DSWW01; genus S015-6. The sequence continues at coordinate 24,269 of JANQFG010000204.1, forward strand.
AATCCCCGGTGTCCACGTGGGGTGTGTAAACCGGCTTGTTCTTTCCCCTGAGGATGTCGGCGATCTCGGTTGCCATACGGCCCAGGATCTTGCCGTCCGCATCGATGAGCACCCATCTCTTCTCGATGGGCTCCTGTTTCTTTGCAAAGTAGGTCTTCATTTCGATCCACGCAATGGTTACGAGTGATTAGGAGTCTGGAAGCGTACAAATACACTAAAACCTAACTACATTAGTGCCTTCTTCACGATTTGTCAAATAGGGTTTCAGGGCTCGCACCCGCTGGGGGCCATTCCGGCTCCTCGAACACTCCGCCCGAGGCCTGCTCAAAGGCCTCCGGGTAGCGCACCCATTTCAGGAAGAGGCCCTTTCCGGGTGCGGTCCTTCCCGCGGCCCTCCGGTCCTTTGCGGCCAGGATGCCGAGCACGGCATCTTCCCGGATCCTCCCCCGCCCCACGTCCACGAGTGTGCCGGCCAGGATCCTCACCATGCACCTCAGAAAGGCGTTACCCTCCACTGCGATGCGAATCACCCCGCCCGCCAACTCCTGGATCTCGACGAAATACAGGTGGCGGACGGTGTGTCTTCCCGGGTCGCCGCCCGAGGCCTGAAAGGAGGCAAAATCGTGCTTCCCGACCAGAACCGAAGCGGCCCTTCGCATCCTTTCCAGGTCCAGGCCGTACCGTACATGCCAGCGATACCGATGATGGAAGGCGGAAGGTGTGGGATCATTCAGGATCCAGTATTCGTAGCGCTTGCGCAGCGCGCTCTTTCTCGCATGAAACTCCGCGGGGACTTCCCGGACCGCCCTGACCACGACATCCTCCGGGATCAGGCTGTTCAACCCCCGCAGCAGGGCTCCGACTTCCCGGTCGCTCTCGGTTCGAAGGTGCCCGACCTGCCCGAGGGCGTGGACTCCCGCGTCCGTCCTGCCCGCGCCGGTGACTCGAACCGGTTCCGCCAGGATCGATTGGAGGGCCTCTTCCAGGGTCTGCTGTATCGTCGGGGCGTTCGGTTGGACCTGCCATCCGTGGTAGTTGGTTCCGTCATATTCCAGGTCGAGACGGAGGGTTCTCATCACCGGCCATCCGGGCGGATCCGGTCGATCTCCTCGAGCACGCATTCGCCCATCGCCCTGGTTCCCACGTAGCGAGCCTCCTCGGCGTGGAGATCGGGTGTTCGAACGCCCTTTTCCAGAGTCGAGAGGACCGCCTGCTCGATCAGGTCTCCGGCTTCTCCAATGCCGAAGGTGTGACGGAACATCATGGCCACGCTCAGGATGGTGGCCAGGGGGTTTGCCTTGTCCTGGCCCGCGATGTCCGGGGCACTCCCGTGCACCGGTTCGTACATGGCCCCCCCGGTCCCGAGGCTGGCGGACGGGAGCATGCCGATCGAACCCGCCAGCACGGCCGCCTCATCCGAGAGGATGTCACCGAACAGGTTTCCGGTCACGATCACGTCGAACTGTTCCGGGGCGCGAATCAACTGCATGGCGCAGTTGTCCACGTATTGGTGGTCCAACTCCACCTCCGGAAACTCCTCATGGATGCGGGTCACGACCTCTCTCCAGAGCAGGCTCACGTCGAGCACGTTCGCCTTGTCCACGGAGATGACCCGCTTCCTTCTTCCCATGGCAAGCGAGAACGCCATTCGCACGACTCGCTCGATCTGGGGGACCGTATACACCATCGTGTTCAGCGCCCTCTCCTCTCCCTGTTCGGTCCTGTCTCTTCCGCGGGGCTCTCCGAAGTAGATCCCTCCGACCAGTTCCCGGACCACGAGCAGATCGGTCGCCCCGACGATCTCGGGCTTGAGAGGGGACGCATCGAGCAGCGGGGGCAAAACTCGAACGGGCCTCAGGTTCGCATAGAGATCCATGCCTTTGCGCAGGGCGAGAAGGCCTGCCTCCGGCCGGATCGCGAAGTCCTTGCTCTCTGCCTCGGCACCGCCCACTGCGCCCAGCAGGACGGCATCGCTCTTCTTGACACGATCGAGTGTTTCGTCGGCCAGGGGCACCCCGTATCGCCTTACGGCGGCCCAGCCGATGTCATCCCGGTCCAGCAAGAGTGAGATCGAATAGCGACGGGCCACCTCTTCGAGGATGCTAACACCGGCTCCCACGACTTCGGGTCCTATGCCGTCCCCGGGCAGGACGGTCACCCGGAATTCCTGATTTCGGTTCTCGTGCATTTTGGTCTTTCTGGTGACACAGAGATGCGGTCGAACAAGGATGGGGTTGATATGGAGCTAGAAGTGACGCGAGCCTCCGAGCATGACGAAGTTGCCGCCCAGATCGAGGTCTCCGAAACCCTCTTCTGCACGCATCGTGAGGGCAAGCCTGTCTTCCAGAAGAATCGACCATTTGGGCGTCACGTGGAATCGGATCCCGACCAACCCGTGAATTCCGGGCTTGAGAGCATTGGAGGTTCCCTCCGCCTTTATGCGGCTGAAGTAGCCCCCGAGGCCGGCGCCCACGTAGTAGTCCGCCAGGCGTGTGACCTTCTGGATCTTGGCCGTGGCCAGTACATATCCGGTGATGATGTCGATCTTGTACTGCTCGGTCTTTCCCTGATAGCCGCCAACGGTCGCACTGAGGACCAGGAAGGGCTTCAGGTGATAGTCGAACTCGAACTCCCCGCCCACACCGGACAGGCTGCTCACTCCGAGGCCGGGCCGCCCGAAATCCGCCCCGTTCTTCAGGAGACCCTGCTTCCAGAAGGTGTGGTACGTGACCTTCCCTGAAATCGAGAAACGATGTGGATAGGGGATCTTCTCCGCATCCGGCTCGTAAGGGCTCTCGTAGGGGATTTGTGCCGCAACATTGCCGGCTGCAACCAGGAGAACCGCGACCAACAAACAACCTGTCTTCGCAATCGCCTTCACAGTCAGCTCCTCGAAGGGTTAACGGGTCCGCCGTCTGACGGAGAAATAGCACACTGCACCGACAAGGGAAAGTCCGAAAGCGAAAAGGAGTGCGCGTTCGCCCCGGCTTCGGTGGTAGACCATCTCGGACCAGCCCACCGCGGGCAGCAGAGAGGCCCTGACGAGCCGGGAAGCTGCGCTGTGCTCTTTCAGCCACGATGCCACCGGGGGACTCCAACGGTAGTAGAGGTTCACGAACCCTCGGCCCAGAGACGTCTTCATGAGCGTGCGGTCCCTCATTTCCCGCAGAAGCCTGACCTGCGGCGCGTCGATGTCGCCAAAGGCGGCCGTGGCGATGAAGCAGATGTCGTCTCCCTCTCCGAGTCCCTCGGGCACCGGCGGAGGAGGAGGGGGAATCTCTGAGGCGACCCGCTCCACGGCGGCAAAAGCGTCTACGATGCCCCATCCCCAAGCCTCGTCCCAGAGGGACGGAGAACTGGCTGAGAACCTAAGGGCTTCGAAGACCCTTGCCGACGTAAGGGTCGGGTCGGCCTGCAGCATGAGCGCCACGGTCCCAGCCACGTGGGGCGAAGAGAGGCTGGTCCCCTGTACGTAGCTGTAATCTCCTTGGGTATTCGCCGTCAGGATCGCGTTTCCGGGCGCGGTAATCCAGGGCCGCTGCCTCCCGTCCCGGGTCGGCCCCTGGCTGCTGAACGAGGAAATGTCGTCCTCCTGCTCCGGAACGTCTGTTACGCAGTTGTTCACACCAAAGTCTTCGTAGTCGAGGGAACACCCCGTGCACCAGTTCTGTGACAGAACCGTGCACCGTGTGTTGTAGGACCCGACACAGATCACATTGTCCGCGGTACACGGCGGGCCGATCGTGCCTTCACGTTCCTGGTGGTCCTTTGTGAACCTCGCCGGCACGGGTTCCGGACACGGGGCATCGGAAGGCCCGACCTTGAACGTCCGGTCCACCCACAGATCCATCGTGGTGCCGAGGGCACTCCCCTGCGTGTTCCGGGCCTCGATGTGCCACTGTCCGTCCCTCAGGGTGTTCGACCCTGTATCGAGGGTGATCGTGAATCCGCTGGCGTTTACCGAGGTCTCGTCGTGCTGGATGGTGATTCTTCCGTAGGTCGAATCGAGGACCTCGATCGGGTCATTGAAGGAAACCCACGCGGTCGGCTCGTCCTCGAAGAAATAGAGGACCCTGACCTGGATGGAGCCCGAATCAGGATTGTCATACCAACCATGCAAGCGCACGACATCATCATCCTGGGGTTTGCAGTTCGTTTCGATGAAGAGCGTCCTCCTCAGGGCGCCGGACTCAATTCGGGCGTGGGCCATCTCCAGGTTCGTGTTCCCGGCGGATGTGACCACCACCCGGCCCTCGCCCTGAATCAGATTCGAAAGATGCCTCTCCAGCAGAGAGTTCCCATCACGGGATCCCGTGTACCACCCAAGGCTCAGGTTCACCACGGCGGGCTTGCCCAGTTCGGTGGCCTTCTGGAAGATGTAGTCCACCCCCTGAAGGACCTCTGAGGCGAGGAACAAGTTGGGCTTGACCACAACGATCTCCCCCCTCGGAGCGATGCCCGAGCACGGAATGTCCTCTCTGCAATCCGCCTGCCCGTTCCCGGCGAACGCACCCATAACCAGGGTCCCGTGGCTTTCCTCGTCTTCCACTGCACAGTCCTCACCGCTTGCAGGGCTGCATTCCGTGCCCTGGCACGAGACCTCCGGTGCATCCTCCTGGGTATAGTCCCGGCAGGTCTCGGACGGTGGGGGACCGGAGCTGTCGCTCATATCCCAGACATACTCGATACGGCTCTTCTGCGTGCCGCCAAATTCTATGAAGTTCTGATGAGAAGGAGTGATGCCCGTATCGACCATCCCCACGATCACCCCCGCGCCCTGCAGGTTCCCATACTTCGTCGACTCCCACACCTCGTTCGCTCGGATGGCGGGTGCGCTCAGGTTGAGGAAAGACTCCACTTGAGCGTCCCCCTCCATCCTGACCACTCCGGGAAGGGCCGCAACGTCTGCCAGGCTCGCCACGGGCAGACGGGCAAGATAGATGCTCCCGGCCCTGGAGACAACCTCGACCCCGTGATCTCCCAGAGAAGGCGGGACAGGTTCCATCTCAATGAAGGCGTTGATGTACGGTTCGCTTCCCACGACCGTCACACCCGGAATCGTGTTCATCAGACGGACCGGGTCCGACTGCATGCTCATCGCACCGGACAGGGATGCGTCCATCTTGGCCGGCCCATCGGACCATCCATTGCACGGCAAGGTGAGCAACAGGCCGCACAGGAGCAGAATGAGGGAGGGAAGACAATTTACGAGACGGTCATGATGGCGCACGATGGCTCTCCTCTATCTGAACGGAGTCTAAACCCACAACTTACGTTTTCGGCCCCAAACCGGGATTCTCTGAGCTTTTTTTGCATTTGGCACCCACACGGGGTAACCCGATTATACTAGTCTGATCACCAGAAACTCAAACCGGGAAACCGCCGCGCCTCACTGTCCAGCCCCCTGGAAGCCCTTGGCAAGGAGATAGATCTCGGAAGAGGCCTTCCGGGAGGCACCCGGAACCACGCGCTTGATCTGCCCGAAATCCTGCTTCAGCTCCTGGACGACCGACTCGAGATCCTCGCCCTGGAATACCTTGGCCAGAAAGGTGCCGCCCGGCCGCAACAGTCCACGGGCCACGTCATGCGCGATCCTCACGAGCTCGCAGCTCCGCAGATGATCCTGGAAAGCGATCCCGGTCAGATTGGGCGAAAGATCCGAGGTAACGATGTGCGCTGCCCCTCCCAGGGCCTCTCGAACCCGGTCCTGGACCTCCGGCCGGGTGATATCCCCCTGGATCAGGGCCACATTTTGGAAAGGCAGGGCCTGGGTCTTCTGGAGATCTACACCGACCATCCGCCCCTTGAGCCCGACTTCTGCGGCAATCAGTTGCAGCCACCCCCCGGGCGCACAGCCGAGGTCCACGACCCGGTCCCCTTTCCGGAAGATCTTGAACCTCTTCTGGATTTCCTGGAGCTTGTAGGCTGCCCGGGACCGGAAGCCCTCCTGCTTCGCCTTCCTGTAGAAATGGTCTTTTCGTTTCGCCACGGCCGGATTCCGGGGAGGTGGGTGTGAGCAGCATCGAGTAAAGCCCCCAGTGTACAACCGATCCGGCTGGAAAGGTAGTGTCTGGAAATCGGTGGCTGTCCCCGATTGAGAAAGGTGTGGAGCCCCGGCCCGGTTTGAACCGGAAATCAGAGTCAAATTGACTTTTCCGTGGAAATTCATAAAATGGGTGAGTTTACGTACTTTCGCGATACCATGAACGGAAGGATCACAAGCAATGCCTGTTGGAATCCTCGGGAAAAAGATGGGAATGACCCAGATATTCGACCCGGAAGGGAACTGCATTCCCGTGACCGTTATCCAGGCGGGTCCCTGTTATGTGACCGGCATGAAGACCCAGGAACGGGACAAGTACACAGCGGTCCAGCTCGGGTTCGATGAAGTGCCGGAGCGGAAGCTGAATCTTCCCCGCAAGGGACACCTCAAGAAGGCGGAGGCTAAGCCCCTCAAGGTCCTCAGAGAGTTTCGCGTACCGGAAGAGGCCATGGCAGAGCTCGCCCTGGGCCAGGAAGTGGACGTGAGCCAGTTCAAGGCGGGCGACATCGTGGACGTGACCGGCACCTCCAAGGGCAAGGGGTTCACGGGCGTCATGAAGCGCCACAACTTCCATGGGTCCAAGGCAAGCCACGGAGTCCATGAGTACTTCCGGCACGGAGGGTCGATCGGCGGGTGTACGCCTCAGCACACGGTCAAGGGTAAGAAGATGCCGGGACGCTACGGCGCGACCCGCGTAACCCTTCAGAACGTGGAGGTCGTGCAGGTAAGAGACCAGGAGCACCTGCTCATGATCAAGGGGGGTCTTCCCGGCGCTCGCAACTCCCTCGTGATGATCAAGAAGGCGATCAAGAAGTAGACAGATACAGGCTCTCTCCGCAAGACCCCGTCATGCGCTCTTTCGATCCTCCGGACCATCTCGCCCTGCTCGAGACGGGAATCCTGACGCCACCACCGGGCAAAGCCCGGTAGCCCGAACCATTCGCTGGAAAACACCTGTGGGAAATTTCTTCCGGTAAGGGAACGTGTGTCCCCTGCTTGTCATCTAAATTGACGAAACAGGGCATGCGGGTACGTTCTCGAACCAAGAAATCGAACGAATCATCGAGACAATTACAGAACCGTAATGCTGGCATGGGTTTTGCTGTAGTAGCTTCACCGGCAGGAGGGAAAGAGTTCCCCGTTGACCCGATCGATCTGTCGGAGAAGAGAAAACCGATACTGGAGAGAGATCATGGGAAGGCCACGAGGCAATCGAAAGTCGGCCAAGAATCAGACTGGGGTTACACTGCGACAGCTGAAGAAGGAGCTGAAGCTCATACCAAACGACATCAAAAGAGAGATGCGTTTCCTGGATCTCCTCTTTGCCGAAAGAAACTTCTCCCGCACCATGGCGGAACGGGAGGTACTCAAAGACTTCATCCAGAGAGCCAAGGGAATGGTGGAATTCCACCAGAATCGCTTGGAAAGATACCAGCAGTGCTACGACCAGCTGAAGGCGAAGAAGGCCTTCGATCTGGGCCTGCTGCTGCCGGAAGAGCTTCAATCACTGCGAAACATGCCATCGCAGGCTGAAGGCGCCGGGTACCCGGCCGAGGGGGAAGGGCTCCGCACCGGGACCGACGGCTGAGCCCTCTGCGATTCCTTCGCCTGCAATACCCTACCTCTTCGACTCGGTCTAAAGGATCGGAAATCTCTCCATCAGGATCCTCCGAAACCTCGAACCGTAGATCAAATCGAAGGTCTCTTCCTTGTCAGGAAACAAGCGAAGTGCCATCTTTTTGACGCCCGCGATCATTCCCTGCGCCTCTTCGAGGGACATGGATTGCTGTTGCAGCACGCTGCAGGCGAAGTCGACGATCCTTTGAAGCTGACGGATCTTCTTCTCTTCTTCGATTCTCTCTTCCTCGAGGGTCATGGTCGATCCGTCTGCTCCAGGTTCTCTTTCAGCTTCCGAAATAGGTCGGCAAAGCTCCCGCTCGACATGAACAGGACCACATCCCCTGTCCTGCACGTGTCGGTAAGCGCCTGCTCCAGGCTTTCTGATTCCTCAAACCAATCGGCCGACCTCCCACGCTTCCGCAGGTCCTCGGCCCAGAGATCCGGTCGGAATCTCTCTTCCGGCTCGACCGTTTCGGGCCGAAAGATGGGCGCACACAGAGCGATATCCGCCAGGGAAAAGGCGTCCACATAATCCGCCTGGAATACGTTTCTTCGGCTCGTGTTCGTCCTCGGCTCGAAAACCGCAACGATCCTGCGACCCGGATACCGCCTTCGAATGCCTGCCAGGGTCTCCCTGACCGCGGTGGGATGGTGCGCAAAGTCATCCATCAATAAGATGCCGTTTATCTCCCCGGCGATCTCCTGCCGACGACGTACTCCCTCGAACCTCTCGACGCAGGCTTTCAACCCCCCGGGCTCGAAGCCGAGGTGAGCCAGAAGGCCGATGCTTCCCAGGACATTCAGGGCATTGTGGCGGCCGGTCAACGGCATGGGGAAGGTCCCCACTGTTTCGCCTCTGCAGGAGACTTCGAGCGATCCGGTCTCCCCGGGCGGCTCTTCCAGTACGCCTACCCAGTCGGCCTCTTCTCCGTAGCCGTAGGTCTCCACCTTGCACGAGGCTTTCCTGGCTATTTCCACTGCTTCAGGATACTCGCTGCAAACCATTGCGAGCCCCTCCGGTGGAATGAGCTCCACAAAACGAGAAAACTGCTTGCGGATCGAAGCCAGGTCCGGGTAGATGTCCGCATGGTCGAATTCGAGAGAGGTGAACAGGGCGGCCTGGGGCCGGTAGTGCAGAAACTTCGGCCCCTTGTCAAAAAAGGCGGAGTCGTACTCATCCCCTTCGATCACGAAATGCTTCCCCCGGCCCAACCGGCTGCTCAGGCCGAAATTGGTCGGCTCCCCCCCGACGAGGAACCCGGGCTCCGAGCCGGAGCACTCCAGCAGCCAGGCGAGCAGGGCCGTGGAAGTCGTCTTGCCATGGGTGCCGGTCACGACGACAGGACACCGGGACGAGAGAAAGAAGTGAGCGAGGGATTCCGGGAACGAACCGTAAGCAAGCCCCCTTGCGAGCGTTTCCTGTACTTCCGGATTGTCCTTGGAGACCGCATTTCCAACCACCACGAACTCCACATCCCGGGGCAGGTTCTCCGGCCGGTAGCCGAGGGAGAGCTCCACCCCGGCCTTCTCGAGAAGCCCCCCCATGGGGGGATATGCCTGCACGTCCGAGCCGCTCACGTGTACACCCATCTCCCGAAACAGCAGGGCCAGGGCTCCCATGCCCGTACCGCAGGCGGCGATCATATGCACTTTTTTCGGAACATCGTCGGGTATCCTGCTCAACTCTCCTCCTTCCCTATTTGTCCTTCGTCCTGGCGATGCGTGGCTGGGCCTGACCCCCGACCCCTGGTCCCTGATCCCTCACGCAGCTCCCACCCTTCTCCCCATGCATCCTAGAGGTGCAGCAATTCCTCGAGAACCGCGTCGTGCACCATGGGCCTGAGGGCCCGGATCGCCCTGTTCTCCCGGCTCGG
>JANQFG010000197.1 GCA_028277985.1 bacterium
GTCGCTTTGTGGGCCATCGTGCTTCCTCCTTTTCTCGCTGGAGTAAGCCTACCGGGTTACCGGAACCCCGGCGGCGACCCTCATAGCATCTGTCACTGCCGCGGATCCCGGCTTGCGGTTTCCGGCTTCCGGATCCCGGCCCTACACCCTGATCGTATCCCCGATCTCTGGAATGACAGAGTCCCAGCCGAACTCGTCCTTGATGCGCTCAGCGAAGGCCTCCTGGGCCCTCTCTTCACCGTGGATGAGCACGACCTGTTCGGGTTCCTTCTCCCGGCGGGAGAGCCACAGCATCAGCTCGTCCGCATCGGCATGCGCGGATAGGCCGCTGACTCGAGCCACGTGAGCACGGACCGGAATCCACTCGCCGTGGATTTTGACCTCCTCTTCGCCCTCGATGATGCGTCGTCCCCTCGTCCCTGCTGCCTGATAGCCGGTGAACAAGATCGTGTTCTGGGGATAGGGCAAGCGCAGCTTGAGGTGGTGCAGGATTCGGCCCCCGGTTGCCATGCCGGATGCGGAAATGATGATTGCGGGTCCATCGAGTCTGTTGAGCTTCATCGAGTCGCGCGATTTCGGCGTGACGCTCACGTTCGAGCCGAAGATCGGATTGACCTGCTCTGAAAAGAACTGGCGCATCTCAGCGTCGTGTTCGCCACGCGCACGGGTGTAGAGGGCCGTGGCCTGGATACCCATAGGGCTGTCGAGGTACACCGGAACCTCAGGTATTTCCTCCTCAACGATGAGCTCGTGAAGCATGTAGAGGATTTCCTGTGTGCGGTCCACCGCAAACGCAGGAATCAAGATGATTCCTCCACGCTCGAGGCCGGCCCTGACCTCTTGACACAGCGTTGTCCGTGGATCTCTGGGGTCGTGAATTCGATTCCCATAGGTAGTTTCGATGAAGAGCACATCGGATCCTGGATAGGAGACAGGCTCCTTGAGGATAGGAACCCCGAACCGACCGACGTCGCCCGAGAAATACACTGACTTTCGTTGCCCTCCGGCTACCTTGGACTCGAGCTCAACGGCCGCGGCGCCGAGGATGTGGCCCTGGCGGTTGTACTTGAACCGGATTCCGGGATGCAGCTCTCTCCACTGGTCGAAACCGACCGGTTCGAGCATCTTCAGGGCGGCGCGAGCATCGGCGACCTTGAATAGTGGTAGTGCAGGCTTGTGCTTCGAGTAGCCCTTCTTGTTCGCGTAGCGCGCTTCCTCCTCTTGAATATGCGCGGCGTCAGGGAGGAGTACGCGCAACAGTGCAGCTGTGGGAGGTGTGCAATAGACCGGGCCCGAGAACCCCTGTCGAACGAGGCGAGGGAGATAGCCGGAATGGTCGACATGCGCATGCGTGAGAACGACGGCATCGATGGTGTGTGCAGGATTCGGCAACGGTTCCCAGTTGCGGCGCCGCATCTTCTTCTTTCCCTGGAACAGCCCGCAATCAAGCAGCGCGGAGAACTTCTTCCATTCGAGCAGGTACTTGGATCCCGTAACGCAACGACCCGCACCCAAGACTGTTATCTGCAAGGCAGCCTCCAGGTAGATATCCTACCGTTGCGGGGGGCGGGACACCACAATTCGGTGACAGAGACAGAGACAGAGACAGAGACAGAGACAGAGACAGAGACAGATCCCGGATCTCGGTCCCGGAGATCGACGGTCGTTTGAGTCAATAGATACCTGGAAAATCAGAAGGTCATAGCCGGGGAGTGAACAACCAGCTGCGTCGATCCGGTCACCCGTTCTGATGATGAAGGAGATCATTGGGTTGGGGGGCCAGGGGCGAGCGAGAACCGCAGCCGCGAACCGGAGGCCGGAACCGGGATCGGCAGCAGGAACAGAATCAGATACAGATTCCGATCCAGATCCAGATGCAGACTCGGGTTCCGACTCCGAGGCAGATACCGTTTGATGTCACTGTCGCTCCTATGAGGGCCTCCTTGTCAAACGTTGGAGAATCGAGTGTGGAAAAATCTCGTTGAGGAGTATGAGTAGTGGCTGGCTGGCCTGGTGAA
>JANQFG010000001.1 GCA_028277985.1 bacterium
ACCGTTCCGCCAGGCCCTGGAATGCCGCCGTCAGAGCTGCGACGCGCTCCTCATCCAGGTTGTCGGACAGGACCGAAGCGATGATGAAGCCCTCCTGGCTGACGAGGGCGGCCGCCTCGATGTCGCCGGAACTGGCCTTGAGCTTCTCCAGGACTTGTTGAATCTCTTGGCTTCGCATGAAATCTCTCCTTGGTCGGGAAGGCCGTGAATTTTAGACAAACAAATACAATTCCATTTTGCAAAATCTCCTTGGCCCTGTCAAATGGTTTCGTGCCCCGGGGGCCGAAGAAGGCGCTAACTCCTCTTTATGATTGACAAATTGTAGAGTCTGTGCTAACAATATCAGGTTTGCGTATGGCGCGGCTTCAACGCCGTGATTGACAAGATCCCCCTCGGGGAGAAGAAAAGGTGATTCCATGAAGAAGACACTGCTGCTCACGCCCGGCCCGACTCCGGTCCCGGAAGACGTGCTGGAGGCAATGGCCAGGCCGATGATTCACCATCGTCACGAGCCTTTTCGGGCCGTCGTGGAGAAGGTGAAGGAGGACCTGAAGTATCTCTTTCAGACCAAGAACGATGTGCTGATCCTGGGCTCCACCGGCACCGGTGCCATGGAAGGCGCCGTTGCGAACCTTCTTTGCCGCGGCGACAAGGCGATCGTGGTGCAGGCAGGAAAGTTCGGCGAGAGATGGACCGAGATCTGTGAGGCCTACGGCGTGCAGGCGATCCCCATCGACGTGGAATGGGGCAAGGCCGTGGATCCGGAGCAGGTGCGAGCGGCCCTGGACGAGGATCCGGACGTGAAGGCGGTCTACCTGCAGGCTTCGGAGACCTCCACCGGCGTTCGGCATCCGGTTCGTGAGATCGCCGAAATCGTGGCCGCTCGGGAGAACACGGTCATCGTGGTGGATGCGATCACCGCTCTGGGTGTGTTCGACCTTCAGACCGATGCGTGGAAGCTCGATGTGGTGGTCACCGGCTCACAGAAGGCCCTGATGCTGCCCCCCGGCCTTGCCTTCGCATGCCTGAGTGAAAAGGCCTGGGGTCTCGTGGGGAAGTCCGACCTTCCGAAGTACTACTTCGATTTTGCCAAGGAGAAGAAGAACCTTGCAAAGAACCAGACCGCGTACACATCTTCCGTGTCGCTGATCGTGGGGCTGCAGGCCTCGCTGGCGCGGATCAAGGAGGAAGGGTTGGAGAACCTGTTCGCCAGGACCGACAAGCTTGCCCGGGCCACCCGGGCGGGTGTGAAGGCCCTGGGCCTGGAGTTGCTCTCCCCGGAATCGCCGAGCGATGCCTGCACGGCCATCAAGATCCCGGATGGGATCGACGGAGCGAAGATCCCCTCGCTGATCCGCGACAAATACGGCGTGGCCATTGCCGGAGGTCAGGCGCACCTGAAGGGCAAGATCGTTCGCATCTCGCATATGGGGTATGTGAACGCGTATGATATCCTGAGCGGGCTGGCGGCCCTCGAATTCGTTCTCAGGGATCTCGGCTATTCTCTCGAGACAGGCGCATCGGTTCAGGCCGCCCTGGAGGTTCTGGTCTCTTAGGCTCAAGGCAGAGGAAAAGGACAAGGTATGAGCAGCTATCGCGTATTGGTCACGGACAACCTCTCACCCAAAGGGGTGGATATTTTCGAGAAGTTCCCTGAGATCGAGACCGTGGTGGACCACGAGATCTCGGCCGAGGAGCTCACGAAGAGCCTGAAGGACTTCGATGCCCTCGTTGTTCGAAGCCGCACCAAGCTGACTGCCGAGCTGATCGAGAAGGCGGACAGGTTGAAAGTGGTCGGCAGGGCCGGTACCGGCCTGGACAACGTGGACATCGAGGCGGCGACCAAGCGGGGTATCGCCGTGATGAACACGCCCGGCGGAAATACGGTTACGACCGCCGAGCATGCCCTTTCCATGCTTTTTTCGCTGACCCGGAATGTCCCGCAGGCCTCGGCCTCTCTGAAGTCGGGCAAGTGGGAGAAGAAGAAGTTTCAGGGGCGGGAGCTCTTCAACAAGACCCTGGGCGTTCTCGGTCTGGGGCAGATAGGAAGCGTGGTGGCGGACAGGGCCAAAGGCCTCCGAATGGAAGTGATCGCTTACGACCCCTTTCTTACGGAAGAGATTGCGAACAAGAAGGGAGTGCAAGCGGTCACGATCGACGAACTGCTGGCCCGCTCCGACTACATCACCGTGCATGTGCCGCTGAACCAGGGCACGAAGCACCTGCTGAACGCGGAAGCCTTCACGAAGATGAAGGACGGAGTCATGCTCGTACACTGTGCCAGGGGTGGCATCGTGGACGAGGAGGCTCTTCTAGAGGCACTGAAGAGCGGGAAAGTGGCGGGCGCCGCTCTGGACGTGTTCGAGACCGAGCCCCCCGGGGAGAACCCGCTGCTGGCCCTGGACAACGTGATCGGCACGCCCCACCTGGGTGCCTCCACCGCCGAGGCGCAGGAGAACGTTGCGGTTGCGGTGGCCGAGCAGATCGCCGACTATCTGACCAAGGGCCTGATCCGAAACGCGGTAAACGTCCCGTCCGTGAGCAGGGAGAGCCTGACCGTCCTTCGTCCCTACATCCGTCTCTGCGAACGGATCGGAAGCCTCTACACCCAGATGTCCCCCGGGGCCGTGGAAGAGGTGAGGGCGGAGTACTCCGGGAACCTGGCCGACCACGACTCGACACCGCTGACCGTCGCCCTGCTGAAGGGCCTGCTCGCACCGATGCGCGAAGAGGAGACGGTCAACTACGTCAACGCGCCCGGTATGGCAGAGGATCTGGGGATCCGCGTCACAGAGGGCTCGACCAAGAGGGACGTGAACTTCACGAACAAGGTCAGCATCTTTCTCCGTTCCGGCTCGAAAGAGGATTGCCTGGTGGGCGCCGTGTTCGGCAAGGACGGCCCTCCTCGCCTGGTCCGATGGAACCAGTATTTCGGCGAGGCGATCCTGGAGGGCAACATGCTCATCATGGAGAACCTGGACAAGCCGGGCATCATCGGCGCGATCGGCGTGCTGCTGGGCGAGAACAAGATCAACATCGCAGGCTTCCATCTCGGACGGGATCAGGAAGGCGGTAAAGCGGTTGCCTTCATCAACGTGGACGCTCCGGTTCCCAAGGAGGTCCTGGAGGAGGCATCCAAGCTTCCGCACATCCTTTCCGTCAAACACATTACCTTTGGGTGAGCGTTCGCATTCGTCGTCCGTCCGCATCCGACCCACTTCAAAAGGACCCGAATCCCCTGTGCTCGATTCCCTGATGCAGGGGAGGTCTGTGCGATTTGAAGGAGAAAATCGAATGAACAGTGTCGTCGTGGTAGGCGCGCAGTGGGGAGACGAGGGCAAGGGGAAGGTCGTCGACTACTTCGCCAAGCAGGCGAACACGATCGTACGGTACGCGGGAGGAAACAATGCCGGCCACACGATCGTGGTGAAGGGGGAGAAGACGATCCTGCACCTGATCCCCTCGGGTGTCCTCCACAAGGGTAAGGTGGGCGTGCTGGGTAACGGCATGGTGGTGGATCCTGCTGTGCTCCTGCACGAGATGGAGGGCCTGAGCAAGAAGGGCATCAAGCTCACGTCGAAGAACTTCTTCATCAGCGAGAGGGCCCACCTCATCATGCCCTATCACAAGAGGATCGATCTGGCCCGGGAAAAGGCGAAGAGCAAGAAGGGCAAGATCGGGACCACCGGGAGAGGGATCGGTCCGGCCTATGAAGACAAGGCGACCCGGGCCGGGATCCGGTTCGTCGATCTCTTGAACGAGAAGGTGTTCGAGGAAAGGCTTCGGGCCGTTCTCAAGGAGAAGAACGCTTATCTGAAGCACGTCTTCAAGGAGCGCGGGTTCTCTTTTGCCGCCGTGCAGAAGGAATACCTTGGCTACGGCCGGCTTCTGAAGCGGTACGTAACCGATGTCTCCCAGCTCCTTGACGGCATGCTCATGAAGGGCAAGAGGATCCTTTTCGAGGGGGCCCAGGGAACGCTTCTGGACATCGACCACGGCACCTACCCGTTCGTCACCTCCTCGAATGCGGGGGTTGGTGGCGTTCTGGCCGGTTGCGGTGTGTCTCCCTACTTCCTCCAGGAGATCGTGGGTGTGATCAAGGCCTACACCACCCGGGTCGGGGGAGGACCGTTTCCGACTGAGCTCACCGACGCGGTGGGCCAGCACCTCCGCAGGGAAGGGGCCGAGTACGGCGCCACCACGGGCCGGGCACGGCGGTGTGGCTGGTTCGATGCGGTCGTGGGTCGCTACGGCGTGAGGGTGAACGGCTTCACCGGCCTGGCCCTGACGAAGCTCGACACCCTGACAGGCCTGGATCCGATCCGGATCTGCACGGGCTACCGGGTGGGAAGGAAACGGATCACGGAGTTCCCGTCCGATATTCGGCAGATGGAGCAGGCGAAGCCGATCTACGAGGAGATGCCGGGCTGGAAAGAGGATATACGGGGTGCGCGGAAGGTCGAGGACTTGCCTCGAAACGCGCGCCGGTACGTCAAAAAGCTCGAATCCCTGGTAGGCGTACCGTTCTTCCTGATGTCGGTGGGGCCGCAGCGGGCGCAGAGCATCGTTATCGAAAATCCCTTTGAAACTTGAGCCTTAAGTCTTGCAAAACCACGCCCGACACATTAAGATGTAAAGGTTTAGAACAGGGCCGTTAACTCAGTCGGTAGAGTATCTGCCTTTTAAGCAGAGAGCCGCTGGTTCGAGTCCAGCACGGCCCACCAGTCAGAAAGAGGAGTCGAGAACAGCCCGTTTTGAATAGATAAGAAATTCAGAGCGTCCCCATCGTCTAGCCTGGCCAAGGACACCGCCCTTTCACGGCGGCAACAGGGGTTCGAATCCCCTTGGGGACGCCAAACAAAATCAAGGGGTTGCGGAGTTTTCGCAGCCCCTTTCTTCTTTGCTCGTCACGCCTGCGTCACGCTTTCTGTTGTCACTCCCTTCAGAAGTTGGTAATCTCCCCTGTGGGCCAAGGCTACCCCAACGCCCCGAAGTGATGGAGCCGCCCGAGATTTTGGCGGTTCGTTGGATCCAATCCGGTCTGGAACAGGAGACCAAAACGCATGGCTACCATTTATGTTCGAGAGTACAACGGCAAGAAACACTATTTCGTGAACTATGCAGTCGATGGAAAACGAGTTCAACGTAAGATCGGGACCGATAGACGGCAGGCGGAACGTGTTCTTCGAGAGGTGGTGAAGAAGGTGGCGGCGAAAGACCCGCTTCTCTCTTTGCTGAAGAAGGACGGCCTTACTTTGGAGGATTGGAGGAAGGAGTATCTTCAGCACAGTGAAGCACGAAAGACCAAAGACGGACACGAGCGAGACCAGGACATTTTCAGGTTACTCGTCCCTTGGATGCGTGCGAAGGGAATCAAAACCATACCTGAAGTACAGCCTCGACACATCCAGAAGTACTTGAACGAGTTGAAGCAGAATACCTCCGCCTCAAATGCAAATCGACACCTGAACACCATTCGTAATGCCTTCAATACTGCTGTTGAGTTTGGACGGCTACAAGCAAGTCCGTGCAAGTCAATCAAGAGATTTGCTGAGAAAGCGAGTAAACCCCCGAGGTTCTTTACCGAGGAGGAGTTGGATCGGATATTCTTGGCAACCAGAGAGCGCGACTCGGGATTCTACCGGGCCATCTACTTCCTTGCATCGACCGGTGTGCGCAAAGGAGAGCTTGAAAGGCTCACCTGGGAGGATATTGATTTCACGGAGGGGTCTGTGGAGGTAATGACCTTAAAGAAGAACCAGAAATACGCAACACGTAGAGTCCCGCTGCCGAAGAATCTTGCGGCAGTTCTTCGGAAAGCAAACAAGAAGGATGAGCCGATCTGCGATACGACAGACCTCCGCAGGAGATTTCAGAGTGTCCTGGAGGCCCTGGAGATCCCGCGAGCCAAGATCCACGACCTACGCCACACCTATGCAAGCCATCTCGTCCAGAAGGGCGTTTCGCTTTACGTTGTGTCCAAGCTCCTCGGGCACAGTTCGATCAAGACGACAGAGATCTACAGCCATCTAGCCCCGTCGAACTTCCACGATGCGGTCAGCCTACTGCCTTACTGAATGGGCATGGCAACCTGATCATGACGAGACGAGCTAACACAGGAATCCACACTTGAGTTTTTCAAGGAAGTATTGTTTATTTGCCGTGAGCAGGTGGACTAGATACACAAAGATTAGGGCGGGTCTCAGTCAAGTCCCTGACGATTCTGAGGAGGTAACGCGAACTTGCTAAAGGGGATGGATCTCTTTTCTGGGCCTGGTGGGCTGACAATAGGCTTCAAACGGGCAGGAATCTTCCCGGTCTGCGCAGTAGAGAAACGCCAGGACGCTGTGGACACCTTTTCTGGACATACTCCTGAAGCCGAGCATTTCTGCGAGGACATTCGAGAAGTTGATCTCTCCAAATACAGAGGCAAAGTGGATGTCCTGTACGGGGGGCCTCCCTGTCAGCCGTTCTCTACCGGAGGACTCCGGCGGGGGGAAAAAGACAACAGGAACATGATTCCTGCGTTTCTTGAGGCAGCCGAAGAACTGAAACCACAAGCAGTTTTCATGGAGAACGTGCCAGGTTTAGTGGTCAAGTCCCGTGTTGCGTACCTTCACACCATAATGAAAGAGATTGAAGAACTGGGTTATCATGTCTCCTGCAGGGTTCTGAGGGCAGATCACTACGGAGTCCCCCAGAAGCGCCGCAGACTTTTTGTAGTTGCGTTTCGTGACCGCCAATTTTGGTTTCCGCGCGCCACGCACGGCCCAGAAACGGACCGGCCCGTGGTGGCGAGCAAAACAGTCATATCTCACGAGCCGAAGGGTGTGCCGCCAAACTGCCCTGTGGTATATGCCAAATACCCCGACCTGCGGCGCAGCCCCTATGCTGGACACGTATATAACGGAGGCGGGCGTCCAATCGACTTAGAAGCTCCGTGCCATACTATCCTGGCTTCCTCCGGAGGATACAAAACCCATTGGGTTGACACGCTGGGAATCGTCGTGGAGTACCATGAACACTTAATGGGCGGCGGCAAACCTAGGGAAGGGGAGGTTCCCGGCGCGAGACGGATAACGGTGGAGGAGGCGGCCATGATTCAGACTTTTCCGCCGGACTTGGTGTTTGCAGGGTCCAGAAGCTCTCAGTATACACAGGTAGGTGACGCGGTGCCTCCCCTGCTTGCTGAGCAGCTTGGCAAGGCACTGGCAAGCCAACTCACAGGAGAGTTGCCGGACGAGAAAACCCATTATCCTCCACCCGAAACCCAACGGACTTTGTGGTAGGACCTAAAAATGGCGCGTGCCAAACGAAATGTTCAAGTGGAAAAGGCCGTCACTGGCTCCCTCGATGCTATTGACACATTTGTAGCGGGTAGCTCAGTGACGCTACCCAGTCCCGAGAACCGTCGGCTTTGCGACAGCCAGCTGAAGCAGGCGGCTAGTGTTAGGGTGGCATCTCTATTTCTGGCCTTCTATTCCCTGAGTGACTCGTCGTGGGACTGCGAGGCGTTGCCCATCGGTTACCGAGGGAAATATGGTGACAAACTCCTTGCAGAGGAGTTGACGCAGCGAGACATTACATTGCACGACGCTATCACAGCTTTCGGAGAAAACCTTGGTTGGAAAGGGAATAAGAAGAACGTGCAGCTTCCAAACGATCCCCGCTTTGCTGCATTCTGCCTAGGGCTGAAAGAGGCCAAAAAGGGGGAACGTGTCAAGATGGCAAACTACCTTGCCATGAGATTCGCGGAATCACGACAGGTGATGCGACCTTTGCCACCAGTTGGGAAGGACGTACTTACCTTTGCCCGAGCGAAAGAGCTTTTCACAACCCTGCTAGGGCTACCTACCGAGGGTCACGTTCCACAATTTCTCATTGCGGCCCTGTTGCGTGTTCACCGTGCACGCCATGGAATCGAAGTGAGAACGCATCATGCACATGCTGCGGACCGGTTCGATGCAATGGCAGGTGACATTGAAGAGTTCCATGACGATCAGCTTGTCAGATCTTATGAGGTGACCGTCCGAACGGACTGGAAGAACCGCGTTACGAATTTCAAGCGCAAGATGGACGAACACAAACTGAAGAAGTATGTGATTATAGCTGCTAACGTAAACTCTGATGAAGAGCTTGCGGAACCTGCCAGACTGATTACTTTTCTTGAGCCATTCGGGCGCGACATAGCGGTGGTGGACATACACGATGTCCTAATGGTCATGGCGGCCGAACTAACCCCCACCGAACTCCGAGAATCTGTGAACATGGCATATGATTACCTTTGTCAGCCAAAGCTGTGTGGGCGACGTGATTTTCAGGAGATGTTTCGCGTGGAAGTCGATCAATGGCTGGATTCTAAGACAGATGGATAAGACACTTCGGCAGCTTCTTCCAGAAGGTGACTTCGTCGGTGTGGACCCGAAACGGTCTGACATAATGCGCGCCATCCGATCGAAGGACACCAAGCCCGAGATGGTTGTCAGGTCTCTGGTCCATCGGATGGGCTACCGTTTCAGGCTCCATCGACGAGATCTGCCGGGTTCTCCTGACATTGTGCTTCCGAGACATAACAAGATAGTTCAGGTATATGGATGCTTCTGGCATATGCACGCGTGCCCTTTAGGAACCAGATCGCCGAGGACGAACAGCCAGTATTGGAAAGCCAAGCGTGAACGAAATCGCGAACGTGATGCCCGCAACAGAAGAGAATTGATCCGGCTCGGCTGGCAGGTGCTCACGGTCTGGGAGTGCGAGACAAAACCACAGGGGTTTGATCGTCTTGTGAAACGCATCAAACGGTTCTTGGTCGAATAGCTCTTTTCCTGGGGATAGTAGGGCCATTCGGTTTCGCTTGGTACAGTCTATCCCCTATCCAATTTGACCTAGCTGCAACCCGTAAGAGCTTGTAGGCAGTAAAGCGAAATTCACCCCAATCCTCGTACATCGTGATGGGTTTGTGCTTGAACCTTTTCCCCGGCAGATGTACCCCGATATACTTTCCCACCTCGCGGTCTATCGGGAGATACGAGTGATCTCCCAGCAACACCATCAGGTGATGGGTGGCATAAGGGCCAAAGCCCTTCCACAAAGAAATGCGCCTTTCCAATTCATCGCTTCCAGTTGAGACATCTGTGAGCAGAGGGGCAGAACCGTCGAAAGTGGCCTCTCTCGTTAGAGCGAGAAGATACTCCTTCCGGTACCCTAGGGACATTGCGCCGTCTTGAGATCTGGAGAGGATTCTTCCAAGCTTGCGGGGAGAGGGGAACGCTCGAAGTCCACATGGCGTGGTGTCTCCAGCGCCGTCAACTATCCCGGAACACATCCGAACGGTATTTGCCCAAGACGCGTTTGTCGTACAGAGGGTCTTGACAGCATCTTCCCAGGGTGTGGCGCTCCGTAGCATCCTTCCCCAACCTCTTCTTGATAGGTGCAGCAGCTTTCCTTCGTTTCGCCTCCGACACATAGCGCGAAACTTATGCAGGGGGAAATCCAGAGACAAGATTCTCTCAACGCATTTCATAACATTCCGTTTCTCGCCAGAGGATAGCCAAGTGTCGGAAAAGCACAAGACACCATCTCTACCGGTTTTGATGAGAAGCGAAACAGGCTTCCTGTTCTCAAACAACAGGGAGTATAGGAAGCCGTTCGGCAACCGCACAAACGGAGGAAGGTTGATCCAGCCGTGACTAAGCATGATAGGACGCAACTGCCACGATGCCAGGTTTGGGACCTTATCAACATAGTGGAATTGTGAGGTGTCTATATCCCGATGCACTTTCGACCTCTAGAAACTAGGGTGGAGTTCTGTCCGGTGCAATTCTGGTCTGGTTCCTCTGTCTCCCGAACAGTGCACCGCCATCCTCTTGATGGCTCCCTCGCATTCGTCGATCAGTTCGCATCATGGCACAAACGCAAGGAACCCTGAAATGGGCAATTCGCCCTTCTCTGTAACCCTTTAAGAAAATTAATAATCTGGTGCAGGGCACATGTCGACATCCCACACTCTGAACGGCTCCAGTGTTTGTGTTGCCTCGTTGGTGGCCCCGAGATTCCGGGAGGTTAGGCAGCTTCGCTGTTGGCCCGTTAGCGCCCGTTATTTTGCAGCAAAAGGTGTTACATCAAATTTCATCTTCCAAGAGGATTTTTTCCTCCATTTTTACATTTTTTTCTTGCATTGCGGAAGCGCCTATAGTAGAGTGAGGGTATATGAAAGGACAGGTGTCCGATCACCACGAAGGCCGGTGGCACGGCAAAAAGGAGGAAAACCATGAAAAGGGCAATGGCGCAAACCAGAGGAGGCTTCTGGTCCGAGCTTGGGCGAGGCTCGGGCGGAAGTCCGGCGAGGAGGGTTGTGAATGGCCACGCAAACAAAGAAATCCAAGAAACGGCTGAAGGAGAAAAGAGGCTTTTCGGTTGTTGTGGGAAAGTCTTGGGAGGTACATGACGTTGATGAACAGAACGTGTTACCCCGACAGGCGGGAGAGCCTTCAGAACCTCCCGTGATTGATGGGGGTCTCGTGGCCTGGGAAGAGCGCGAGGAAATTGAAGAGGTTACGGAAGTAGTAGGGAAGACGTGGTCGAAAACACATGCAGTGACTGTCATTGTTCTTGTGGTTGTCATCGCGGCCGTTGTCGTAGGGTATACAACGGGCGATTTCAGCGTCTTCGAGACAATTGCAGAAAAGGTTGCAGAGACAACGACAGATTTTCTTAAACCAGATTGAAGGATTGAAATAGCTATTATCCGAAACAGAATTACGCCCCCCTTTCAGAAGACGCAGTTTGACGCAGCGTCTGTTTGAATGGGCGTTTGATACAGAAAGGCATGTAGCCATGGCACCTAAGAAAAAGAAAGCCGCGACAGAAGAGAAGAAAGAGAAGGTGCGGCTTCAGTTTGAGTTTACAGAAGAAGCATTGGCTAGGCTCAAGGCGTTGCAGTCTTCTACGGACGCCGTGACAAAGGCAGAAGTCATCAGGAACGCGTTGCGCGTGTATGAGTGGTTAGTTCAGAAGGACACTGAAGACTACGCTTTTCAGATTGTGAAAGACGGGCAAGCTACACAACTTGAACTCTTTGCGCGGCCGAAGTGACAGAACCACACATCCGGCCTGTAAGCCCCGAGGTGTAGCTTGTCTGTCTTTACTATTTTCTCGACATTCTCCGAAAGCTTCTCGCGAATGGCCTCTCTGGCTGCTTCCGCACATTCTCGTCTCCGGCCTCGGCCCGATTCTGAAGTCAGTGGCTGTTGAGCCAATCCGCATTTGCTTCGTCTTCCCGCTCCTGAATCCAGTATCGATTGAGCCGAGCCTCTGCCTCCAGGATGTCGAAGAATCTCTCGTGCTTAGGCGTGGCCTTTATTACCTCCGTATAGAACGTGCCATCCTCTGTACGCCCTCCCTCCGTAGTCGTGATCCCGTCCGTGAGCCATCGGGCGAAGGTGTCCTTGTCCGCTTGGCTTGACTTCTCAGTCCATTCGATCTCGAACGGAAATCGGTCGTCAATCGTGCCAATCGTCGTTCGGCTAGGATACCTGACGATAGGTCGCTGCACTATGCTGTCCTCCTCATCTTCTTGAGGACCATCTGTTTCACGTCCTCCTCGCTCGTGGCCTTCGTCACGTCGATGCCGCTCTCCACGATCGCGTCGAGGATGCCGCGCACGATCTCGGCTTGCTTCACCTCAACCCCAGCCTTCAGCATGATCTCCGCCGTCACCCTCCTGAGCCACGCGGTCTGCCTCTTGTAGAGGATGGTCGTGTGCTTGTCCCATTCTTCCAGCCGCTTAGGACGGCCCGTCTTCTTCTCGGGTGGCTCTGTGGATGGCTTCGCCCTGGCCGTCCGTTTCTTCTTCTGTGCCATCTGCTCTCCCCCTTTCACAGACGATCTGCAACCATCGCAGCCACGGCCCCGGCCTTGTCCTCCCTCCGGTCATCGTATAGGAGCAGCGTATTTATGTTCTTGTGTCGGCTGAACTTCTGCACGGCCCGAACGTCTCCTCCCGTCGCGTCTAGGGCTTCCGTGATGGCTGAGTGTCTCAGACCGTGCGGCCTGGTCTCAGATCCTACCTCTTTCGCAAGGGTCTTGACCAGGGAGTATAGCCCATTGTCTGTCAACCTCTTCCCGGTCGATCCTGGCCGATGGTCGAAGTTCACGAAGAGCGGCCCCGGGTCCTGGCCTCGAACTTCGAGCCACGCTCGCAGGACTTCTCCTGTGGGCTTCGGTAGGGTAAGTAGCTCCTTTGCAGTCCGGCCCTTGCCCAAGACGGCCACGGTTCCGGCCTCCAGGTTCACGTCCTCAACGTCCAAGCCGACAACCTCCGAGCGGCGGAGGCCCAGGTCGTAGAGCAACCGGAGGATCGCCCGGTCCCTGTTCGCCTTCCTCGTGTTCCGCTTCTGGTCGAGCCGGTTGAGCATCTTACGGACCACCCGACGCCCTGGCCCCTTCGTGTCCCGGTAGCTTTCGGCCTTCTGGTTCTTGATCTCGATCCCCCAGGAAACCATGCCCAGAGTGCGAGCCATCTTCACCAGGGAGCGGACGGCAGCGAGGCGGCGGTTTACCGTGGAGGGTTGAAGGCCGCGCTCGATCATCCCGCTCTTGTACCGGAGAACGGCATGGTTCGCCTCCCCCGGCCCTCGGGAAAGCAGGGCGCGAGTCGCCCCGTCCAGGTCATCCGCGCCCAGGAACGTGCGGAAATCCTCCAGGTCCGCCTTGTATGCCTTGATCGTCCTTGGGCTTCGGTCCATCAGAAAAGCCTCGATCAACTCCCTCATCCGGTCGGGCGAGATCCCCGACACGATTCCCGTGGGCTGGATCTGTACGAGAGCCGCTGATTCCATGACATCCTCCACTTTTTGGCTTCATGCCTTCGTGATGGCATTAATCATAGCGCGGCTCGGGGAATCCTGTCAAGGAGTCTTTGGTATTTTCAATAAACATTATTCGTAGCAAATAACGTGCGAGAACAAATTCGGATAGGAAGTACACACGTCATATCAGGATCGGGAGAATTTGACCCCCTGTCGTGTCTCTCAGGGGCAAGGACCGGGGGCAGGGAAGCCTTAACCCCGCCCCAGTCCAAATGTTCACAACCTCACTGTGTTACTTGGGCCACAGTCTTCAGGTTCTCCTCCAGGCCGTTCACAGCCTCATGCAGTTCTGTCAGTGTCCTCTGCATGGCTTCGCCCAAGATCCCGAACTTGACCCTGAAGTCCTCCAAGTCGCCCTCTTCGTTCAGAGATGCTTCGAGCATCTCCTTGATACAGAAGACCGCGTGCAGATGATCGTAGACAGGCCCAAACGCTTTTCCTTCGTCTTTCATGACTACCTCCTCTCCAAAAAGAGAAATGCCGAGCAAGCGGCTCACACCAGACCGCGAACACTCGGCAAGATTCGTGCAATCCTGATTCCAGTCACAGAACCCTCTTCACTCCCAGGCTCCAGGTGTGATAAGAGTCCTCTGGTCTCTTTTTGGCTCCGCAATGGTCCTACAGGATCAATCCGAAGTCAAGGAGAAAGCTGATCAGGGGAAGAGCCTCATGCAGCCATAGCCAGGAATTGGCTTGCCTCCCAGAGATCGACCGCGCGCAGGCAGGGTTTGTCGCTGCCTTCGAGCGGGACAACCTTCTTGTCTCTCGCGTTCTTGGCTTCTTCCCAGTATGGCAACAGGGCTTCTCCATCGTAGGTTTTTCGGCCTTTTGCTTCGAGTTCCCTCTCGATTGTCGCGCTTTCTTCTTGCGAAAGGCCTGAGTACCACATCGAGGCACTCACGCGCCTAGTCTTCTCCTCATCGAAAACAAGCCGTGGCTCTTCTCGCTCTCGCCGAGAATTATCATAGTTCCCCTGCTTGACCTTCGTTCGGTTTTCCTCTAACAGGAGCCAGTTGAATGAGCAGCCGGTCCACTTCCCATTCCGGCCCGAGAGAAAATCGGAAGCCTCCGCCTTCCTGAAGACCGTTTCCCATTCCGCCAGGTCCGGTGTCCTTTCGACCTCTGGACGGAACTTCTTTTTGCCAGTCTCCGTAACCTTTGCCTTGGGCAACGAAGTACAGATCTCGTTGAAGGAGTCGATAACTTGATCGAGAGAAAGGCCGTCAGGCCGACTCTCTTCCTCTTCTTTCTTCTTACTTCTTATACTTCTTTCCTTATAGTGTGGGGACATTGTGGACTTCGTCGCATCTTCCTCGTGGGCTTCGCTGTGGGCTTCGTAGAATCGCGGGTTTTGGTATTTGTCGTAATTACAGATGGTTATGACCATCCCCCGTATGGTTTTCCTTGTGGTGATCATCGTGGCCCTCTTGAGGGCTTCGTACGCGCTTCGTATCTGGTCCTTGGAGGGTGTTTCCTTTCGCCATCCAACATAGTAGGACATCGCCTCCTGCATCTCTTCGATCGACGTTAGGAGTTGCCCCCTTCCCAGCGTGCCCTGGTCTGTGTAATTCGCCTTTAGAAGCATCCAAACCCAGAGTGCCAGGTACATAGGGTGCATCTTCATAACCTCACTCGACAACATCTGTTTCGCCAACATGACGTAGCCCGGTTCTCGCCCTGCGTTCACAGAATTGGAACTTCCCATTTCCTCTTCCTCCAGTCCCCTGATCTCCATTCCATTTTCTTGGGGTTTCCTTCGTTGTGCCTCCTCCGATAAAAGGGGGAGAGATGGCCGAGAGAAGGCCCCAATTCCTTCTCATCGACCACCTCTTATGGAGGAGAGCAAACGCCCTCTACAAATAAATCAAGAAAAAGACTGGGCACGCGCGTCCCGAAGGAGAAGCGGCGAAGTGAGGGTCTATCAACCCGCCACACTGGGAACCCGCGCGCCGATTCTTGATTCCTGCTGCAACAGCAACATCTATACAAACCGTACTGTCCCCGTTCCTTAACGGTGAACTCACGGTGTTCTGCTCATGATTCCCTCGTCCGTCACGCCGCTTCCCGTTGGAATCGCTCGGTCCAGTAAGAGATGTATTGGCCAACCAGCTTCTGGAGAAGCGGCCTCTGACCGAAAAACGAAGCAGAGCGCATATCGTGACTATCCACCCAATGAGGCACCAGGAGCCGGACGAAGTTCTGCCGCGCACGTGCCGGGCCTTTCGACAGATCCGGTTTCAGAAGCTTCGGGTTTGTGAGCTTTCGCTTCGTATCCCTCCAAGCCTCGACTTGCTCGGGGTTCTTGAAGAGAAAGTCCACCAGGCGCGAATCATGCCTTGACCACCCCCGGTTCGCTACGAAGGTAGCAAGCAACCTCCGCCACTTGTCGCCCTGTTCAATTGACATAGCCGAACGACGAGAACAGGCAGGGCAGTACTGAGGGGCGATTCGGGCTTTCCTCTGACTCCATCCACACACACACGATATGTCCAGTTCGAGCGGTTTCGGCTCGGCCTGCTTCTTCGCCTTTTTGAGTTTGGGCTTCGGAAACCAATGGTCGAGGTACGCGCGCGCGAGTCTCTTCAAGGCTGGATAATGTCCTAGAAGCTCATCTTGCGTGTGGGCGGATGCCCATGTATTCGGCAACGAGAGAAAAGCCCTGAGTGCTTGCCTCTTGTCTCCGCCCTCGGGAGGCTTCACCGCTGTCGGGTCAAGTAACTTCTCCCTGGCCGCTTCCCATTCACGCAGAACCTCGGGATGCTGCACGAAGAACTGCGCGAGGTTCTTCTCTGAATCCGTTTGGCGAAAATCGCGCCGTGAAGCGAGAAGCTTCGATAGTTCGTGAACTCCTTCGTCTTCCTCAATCCCGAGATCCCTGAAGCCACACTCTGGACATTGTCTCGGGGGGCTGTCTACTTTGAAGCTCTTGCCGCATGTGTCCCTGTAACACTTGACTCCTACCTTCATCGCTCCACTACCTCCACCGCGTCACATGGTGACTGTTCAGTCCACTCCGCAACGAGCGTTCCATCCCGTCGCATCTGTTCCACTTCTTCCTCTGACAACTCGCCATCAAAGAAGGCCTCATATACCACACTGCCCTCCTGCGGAAAGCGTTCTCTTGCTTCCCGTGCAATCCTCTGTATCCTCTGTTCGATTCTCACAACTACCTCCAAACGGTTCTCATTGAGCGAGACCGCATGCTTCCTCCAATGCCTCCAGCCTCGCTTCAATGTCCTGTAGTTCTGTCCCTCTCAAGGCAGACTCAATCAACTTGCTGCACGCGGCAATCCGTGCGGTGGCCGATACATCCCCGTCTTCTGCGATCGCGAGAAGAATGCTACGGACCTTTGTAATCGAAGCCTGAAGCTGCGAAATGGCCCTGTCGAAGATTCGTCGTCCCGCATCTTGATACGCCTGTCTAAACTCATCCCGTTTGATCCATCGAAACGCCGTGGCCTCAGAGATCCCTGCCAACTGCGCGGCCTCACTGACAGTAGGCGCTTGAAGCAGATGTCTAATGAGTGATCTCTGCTTTGGAGTCAACTCTCCGCTCATTTCCTTTCAAATCCTTTCATATGGCCTCAACCTCCCTTCAGAAGCCGCCGCGCATTGTGGACAACATCTCGCAGCATAACCTCGTCCTTGGCCTCTCTGAGCAGCTTCTTGATTGCTCGCTCCTCTTTTCGTTTCTTAACCTCACGGTACAGAGCGAACGCTCTCCTTCGTCTACGCTTGCGCTCTTCCTCCTCCTGCTCTCGGTTCTGGTCCGCATAGTCGTCTGTGAAAATGCACGGCGTGGGCCGCCTCCGAGCAGCCTCCGCTTGTTTGCGGGCTTGCTGCCACTCGTATTCGTCAATTAGTTGGCGTGGAGTGATCAGTCTCCCTTTTCTGTTTGCTTTATCTATTATCATCTGCGTCACCTCCTTCACCTCGCTACTGCTTCCCCGAAAAGCTCCCGTTGAGGGCGCTTCAGTGCTTTTGCAATTCTGCGCTTCTCGTCTCGGTTAGGTTCAACGTACCCGTGAATCAACTGGCTGAACCGTACGGGACTCATACCCGATCTCTCGGCCACCTTCTTCTTCTTGAGGCCCTTGTCTTCGATTACACGCATCAACTCCCAATTCACCATATCGAGTTCCTCCTGTGTTTAATGGTCAAACGAAAAAAAGCCCGGTCCTGGCAGTCCCGTACGCGGACTCCAAGCCGAGCTTCACGATGTCCAGAAAATAGAGAAGACCCATCCCACTCATCCGCACCACCGCCCCACTAGGGCCATCAGAGAAAAATTTCTCTTTCAGCGCCTATTATATCAGCATTCGCGACGAAATGGAAGACCAAATCTGAAAAACGCCGAAAACCATTTTGATTCTAAATGGTTAGATTCCTACCGTTTCGGTAGGCTTCTAGGGTCCAAAATTTGAAAAAGAGCCAATTTCTGTCTTTTTTGGTGATCCGTGAATCGCCTGGGTACTCGGCAACCTCACCTTCCAGGTGCAAGGATTCGTCAAAGTAATTATTTCTTCGTCCTATGCCTTACATTATGCAGCATTTTCGATTTGAAGGGAGGGGGTAAAAACTAGGCAATCGAATTAGTGCTTCGATCCTAGTTACTTACACCATCATTTTTCTTCGAACCAGTACCGGCTGAATTGCGCTTCTGTTCGCAAAAAGACCGGAAACGCCCTCATAAAGCCGGGTGACTGTCTGGGTCTAGAACCTCGACACACCGGCAACTTATAATCTCTTCCGGCGGCCCGCTGTGGTCCCCTGGGTATTCCAGTACGCCGCCCTCCAGGTGCCAAGACTCGTCAAAGAAATTAATTCTTCCATACATTATGCAGCAATGGAGAAAAATGTAGAGAGGCAAATCTTCGGACTCCTTTTCGCTTCAGACAGACCTTATGCGCATCCGTGATCGTTTCGAAGTGCAGACCATGACCCTTCGTGCCAGATCGATTATCTTGCTACCGATAATCAGGGATTCCCGTAGCAATGCCCCATCCAGGCAAATCCGTGTTTTGCTTCTCGTGACGTAGTTGACTCGCGTGCTAGTTCGGATGTAAGAGTGATCCATACGATGAGGAAGGCCCTCTGAGCGGGGGAGGAATCTAAGAACGCGTCAAGCAGGAGTTCCATTAATAAGGAGAGGCTAACATGGTTAAGGACTCCGAAGAATTAGAGATAGAAGACCAAGAAGAGGAAGATGAAGCTCCTGTCGATTACGATATTGCCACATATCCCTCAGACTTCACCCTCCAGATCATCCACAAGATGTGGCACGAAAGAGGTATAGAGATCCCCGAGTTTCAGAGGGAGTTCGTCTGGAAGATCCAGCAATCTTCGCTCCTAATTGAATCCTTTCTACTAGGGCTTCCCGTACCACCAGTGTTCTTCTATATAGACGAGGAGAACAAGAACCTTGTCATTGATGGGCAACAGCGCATCCTGAGTTGCGTGTACTTCTTCGACGGGTACTTTGGCGAGGAGTCCATCCATGGAAGAAGACAAGTGTTCCGATTGGCTGGGTTAGATGAGAGAAGCCCATACCATAACCTTCGCTATCCCGATTTGTCAGAGTCGGACCAAAGAAAACTCCAAAACGCGGTACTCAGGGCGATCAACGTCAGGCAGCTAAGTCCAAGCAGAGAAAATACGTCCATATATCACATCTTTGAGAGACTGAACACTGGGGGAACAGCACTCAAGCCACAAGAAATCCGAAACTGTGTCTTTCGGGGGGATTTTGCCAAACTCATCAAAACACTGAATGAAGACAAGAACTGGCGCAACATCATGGGGAAGCCGACCAAAGATAAACACCAACGAGACGTGGAACTCGTTCTCCGAGTATTTGCCTTGAGTCGGACCTGGGAGAAATATGACAAGCCCATGAAAGAGTATTTGAATGTCTCGATGAAGAAGAACAAAGTGGCAAGTTCTTCGGACGTTTTACGGTTTCAGGATCTTTTTCCAAAAGTCTGCGCCCTTATCGTGAAGGAGCTTGGTGCTCGCCCCTTTCATATCCGTGGCCCACTCAATAGCTCAGTGCTGGACTCGGTCTTCTGCATCGTGCTTGACAACTTCCAGAACCTACCGAAGGATATTTCTGATAGGTACAGGAGGTTGATCATCGATCAG
The DNA here is from genome assembly GCA_028277985.1 of bacterium. Taxonomy (GTDB): domain Bacteria; phylum Desulfobacterota; class DSWW01; order DSWW01; family DSWW01; genus S015-6. The sequence continues at coordinate 19,011 of JANQFG010000001.1, forward strand.
GACTTCCTGGACCTGACATACAAGAGTACAACGGACACGAAAGTACTAAGGTCAAGATTCAAGATTGCACGAAGCCATTTGGTTGGGTAAATGGCCTACAGTGACCACTTCATACTAGCTGATGACCTAATCACCCACCTTGACTCGGTGGTTGGCAATATTCAGGACCCGTTTATCCAGTCCCGATACATTGGTTTCGTAGCGGTGTCCGCCACGACAGTGTATGAACTCGCCATTCGCGAGATATTCGTTGAGTTTGCGAACAAGAAGCACAAGGTGTTTGGAGAGTACGCTGGGTCGCATTTCAAGAAGCTGAACGGGCGCATCAAGACCCGTGACCTTCGGAGGACCCACGTTCCGAGATTCGGCCAGAAGTACGTGCGGAGATATGAGCGGCACGTGCAGAACGCCGAAGCTCAAAACCTACGTGCCAACGGTGTGAGCATACTCTCGTCCTACAACAACTTGATCGAGTGGAGAAATCAGTTCGCACACCAGGGGGCGATACCGACCACTCCAACATATGCAGAGACCATCAAAGCCTATGAGCATGGCAAAGAAATAGTTCACTGCTTGGCGCGAGTAATGCAACGATGATGTTGCATAGTCTGACAACCTCACCCTTCAACATCACATATGGAAGGATCGCCTTCGTCACGTTTCGTCACGTTTCTTGCGGCGCTCGCTGACTCTTCCTGATACCTCATGTCCCCTTATGACACGGACGAATCACAGAGAATAACACTTATAATCAACAATTTACACTAGAAAACCTTGCACATAAGGCGCTTGCGGAAAAGGGTGAAGGGGTTGCGAGCCGCCCTTTCACGGCGGCAACAGGGGTTCGAATCCCCTTGGGGACGCCAACAGTATCATGGCTAAGGCGCGTACAGAGGAAGTACGCGCCTTAACTCTTTCTGGGGGCAGGGATCCTCGTCTTGCTTCCTGTCTAGTCGAAGAGTGGGAAAGGTCTGTGGGCAAACCCGTCATATACATCCGTCATGCTGAGGAAATGCGGATCGAACACCGGGGTCAGCGTGGGATCCGGGTGGATCATTCCGGACTGCCCCAGAGGGAACATGCTTTCGATTCTTACAGGCCCCTCGGAGCCGTATTCCACGCATTGAGCATAAGTGGATCGTGACGAGAACGGCATGGTATGAACATGGCCTGAGCCCAACACATCGAGCACGAGGTGGTTGAAAGTGATCTCTCCTCGTGCACCCGACCCCCAGGGCCGTCCTCCCAGTTCAACCAGAGCATTGTCCAGGCCTGCAAGGATGATCGTGTCGGAAGTCTGTGGTGCACCCGGATCCGTCAGATTCCTGAACCAGTTGTAGTTGTTGTCGATCGTTGTCCCGGGCAGGCTGTGAAGAAGGACATTGAAGAGCGTGTACTCGCTCTCGTCCGAGCCAAGTTCATCCTCGAAGGTCAAGCGGATGACCTCCCGGAGCCACGTGTCCATCAGAACCCAGGCGTCTGCGCGGTTGGCGCCCCAGGCCCAGGCCGGCTCCCCACCGTCGACAAAGTGGCCGTCCCATGCGGCCAGAAGGGCGAGTGCAGCCGTACGTTCCGGAGTAAGGTTTGCGCTGACCACAGCCGAGAAGTGGTCCTCCACGGATTTCCACGGATTTCCTCCCATGGCGAAGGAATCCGTGGTGGCAATGTTTATTGCCAGATCCCTAACATCGTCGAATTCCAGGTTGTCTTGCCCAGAGAGATAATCGTAGATCACCTGTGCTCGGTGGAAGGGGCCATAGGACCAGTCACTGAACCAGGCTCCTCCGTATTGCTGGTTGGACTTGTTGTTCCATCCGCAATAGAAGCCCTGGCTCGTGTTACGGTCTGTGGAGCGCTCTCTCAGCACCTCCGAATCCCATTCAAGGGGGTCCACGCCTTCGAAGAACCCCTGCGGCAGACGCCATTCTCCCTCCGGCCGCAACGGGTCCCGGCCTGTCATCCAGTAGGCGATGTTCCCGTCTCGATCCGCATAGAGAATATGGAAGGATGCGGGAAAACGTTCCAGCCCCTCTCCGAATTCATCTGCGCTGGTGGCTCGCGGCAATTGAAGAAGTGCGCGCATGCTGTCAAACTCATGCCCCCAGTGAGCGTACTTCCATGAGAGAATCGGCCCGTCCGAAACAGGATCGTATGTTGCCGGATCGTACGGCAGGGGACTGATGACCGGACCGCGGGCCGTTCTGTAGACATCTAGTGACACATCGTCCTGGCCCAGAACCTTGATCACTTCCGTTCTATGCACGAACAGGTCCGAGGGGTCTTCGATGTAGTAATCCTCGGTGTCCGCGTGGCCCGTCATCATTGCGAACGCATGATGCGGCGTGCGGCCCACGACCAGTATCGGCATGCCTGCGGCCGTCATCCCTGAGACGTTGAACCCGCCCGCCCGGATGGACCCCTCAAAGATGATGGATGGGACCGAGAAGCCCATCTGGGGCCCTGAGTAGAGGATCGGATTCCCGGAGGCGGTTCTCTCCCCTGAAACGACCCAGCCGTAGCTCCCCAGCTTCACGTAGGCATTAATGCTCTTCAGTCGTTCCACGACCCGGTTCTGCATTTCCGACATCTTGGAGGCGACTCCCCTCAGATCCGGAAACTCTCCGGCCTCCCCCCGGGACCGGGGTAGACCCTCCATCGTCATTCGAGAAGATGCGGGTCCCGCATCCGGGGGGATGTACGTCAAGGCGTCCGGGTCGTTGAGCCATCGCAAGTCCTCGAACATGCCGGTGTAGTCGTCCGGGAAGGCCTCCTTGAGTTCCTGATACAGAGCCGCGTTCCGGACCTCTGTCTGGCTCAGCGCCGTGCCGTCAAAATTCCTCTGGAGCACCACGATCCACCCGAAGAGATCCAAGACCGACCAATCCTGAAGTGTCCCCGTAAGGTCCAAGCTCAGAAGCCTGTTGAGGTCGATGAGAGTGAACTCGAGGGGGATGTGCGAAGGATTCCTGCGAAGGTCGGCGATCCTCCGGTTGATGCCGGCTACATAGCCCTGGACCATGGCTCGTGAATCCGGTTCAAGGGCGTCGAAGTAGGCCAACAATTCCTCATCGGAATAACCAACGGTGCGGAGGTAGATATCTGTTTCGAGCATACTCGGGCCCATGATCTCGGACAGTCTTCCCCGGCCCGTCCTGCGGAACTGCTCGAGCTGCCACAGGCGGTCTGTGGCTACCGCGTAGCCCATGGCTTCGAAGACGTCGTAGACACTTGCCTCCTCGGGTCCTGAAATGAACCAGATTCCCTTTTCATCACGGTTGGTGGCTACACCCCCTTCCTCCACCACGAACCACGTCCCATCCGTATCTTTGAAGGAAATGCCCTGCGCTTGACCGGTGATCACGGTTGCAAGCTGGTTGACCCCAATGAGCAGCCCATCCCCGGAGTCCACCTGAGCACGCATTAGGTTGTGATCTGCATCGAATGCAAAGAGATCGGTAATGTTGCCTTCATTCAGGAAGGCCCGGAACGTCTCAGGTTGCGCACCCGCCTCGAGGCGAAGGGATATGTCGACGGGCTCGGAGGGGTGTCTTTGTCCTCCCAGAGGGGCATCAATGGTTGCCAGATTGCATGCGCACAACGCTGTGCTCCAAGCGGCCAGGACCAGAAGGCTGAGAAAGGTCCTCTTCCGTTTCTCCATGGTGGGGCCCTCCTCTCATGGGTCAACGTCCGCGGCCCTGGGATGGCGTTTCTCAGGTCATGGACGGGGTTAAGAGATGGGACTTCTCGGGTGTGCCTATTCGGCAGTATATATGCGACACGGATCGTGGCCGATTTCTACGGTTGGATCCGTAATGGAGAGAGGATCGCCGTCAGGCTCTATGGGGGAAATGCTCTGGCAACAACGGTGGGCGCCATGTATCGCAAAGAGAGGTCGTCCGGAGGTCATAGGGTGCGGCCCCCTGATTATCAAGGATTCAACCGGAGTACTCCTCCGTCATCGTGACAGGGTATCAACGAAAATCTGCTCGGCCAGCTTGAGCGCTGCTTTCTTGTATGTGTGTCTCTGTTTGTCATCGCCTTTGATGTCTTCCAGCTGAATCACCCCAACGGTCAGCCCCCACATGAGATCTGCGAGGCTGTAGGGACCCACCCTCTTGATCAATCCTTCTTTGATTGCTTTCCTCAGTATCTTCCGACCCAATTCGAAGTTGTGCCGACCCTTATTGTTCAGAGTCTCCCGGATTTCCGGATCAAACTGTGCTACGAATCCGGTTTGCTGAAAAAGCTGGACTATCCTGAAGGCATCCGGAGACAATTCATAGCTGTGGTAGAAGGCCCTGAAATAATCCCTCAAGAGATCCTCTCCACCACTGTATTTCTGTGCATCCAAGCGCTGCTCGATCTTTTCGAGTTGTTTTCCGATGTCCTCGACCACGGGCTTCATCAGAGAAAAGAACAGGTCGTCCTTGGTCTTGAAATAGTGATAGATCGTTGGTTTGCTTATCCTGGCTCCTAAGGCGATCTCATCCATGGTCGCCCCGAGATAGCCTTTTGAGAAGAACACCTGTTTGGCGGATTCGATGATGCTCTCGATGCGCCGTTCTTTTTCCTGCCTTCGACGCTCGCGAGTGACTTCCTGCCTTTGCTCGACGGCAATCAAGACACCTCTCCCTTGTGTGACGGGATTCGTCTACCGTTGGTAGATAGTCTACCAACGGTAGATAACAATGTCAAGGAGAATATGATTATGCAGGCCAATGGGACCTCCGAACTGCCTCCGTCCCGTGTAGGTCCAGCCGGACCCGTTCAAGTGGGGAGGCCCTCTTCTCTCACCCACTCATCGAAGGGGACGAATTCGGGAGGCCGGAAGGGGAGCCTTTCGAGGTGCGCGGAGATGGGGTAACGGCCGAACTGCTTGGCCGCGGCCACGGCTGTGTGCACGTTCTCAGCCGGTGCGCGAATGGGCACGAGGTTGACGAGGAAGGCGAACCTGCCCGTGCCGGCTCCTTGATGAATCACGTTTCGTACCGCATCCACGAGTGCTTGTGGAGGGCCTGCTTCGATGAGATCGGGGCGCAGGTTGAGCATGAGACATACCTTCTTCTCGTCGGCATAGGATCGAACCGCGGGGATACCGATCTCCTCATAGTCTTCGCTCCAGACGAGCAGAAAGAAGGGACGAATCGCCTTGAATCGATTTCCCGGGAGCATCATGTCCATCTTGATGTCCAGCACATCCCTTGGGTTCTTCACGCTTCTTTCACCCCAACTGCCCGCGGCGACGACCGTGCGTCTCGGGGTCGATGTGGTTCGGATGACCTTCTCGATGTAAGGAAGACAGAACTCCTGGACCATCTCCACGGTCATGTTTGGCTGAGAGGCCCAAGCGTCGGACATGACGATGACGGAAGCCTTGGTTACGTCTGCGATCTTTACAATCCAGGGGGCCACAACCTCCGAGCTCAAGAAATCCAACAGGCGATGAGCAAATGCGGACCTTCGCCGCATGTCTCTCAGGAAGCTGACGTAACCGCGGATCAATACGGCCAGAGTAAAAGGGGAACAGCAGTAACCCATCGGGGGCAGGTCCATAATCTCCATGTACCGCTTGTACGCATCCAGGACATAGGGCATGCGCCCGTCCTTCCCCGGAACGGGCGGACGCAGCCGATCGAGATCGCCTTCCTCCTTTATCAGGGGGTCGGCGGTGTCCACGTCCGGCTCACTGCCGTCGCGCCAGATGAGCTTCTGGCCGAGGGCATCGGCCTCGATGTTGTAGATATCGAATACCGGAGACCAGAAATCAAAGCCGAAGTAGTTGGCCATGTTGTATGAGGCGTGCACAAATGTGCGCGGTTCAGTGAAGAAGCGCTTTGCCGATAGCCCGTGCATTCCCATGGCATAGGTATAGGGCTGGCAAATGATCGGCACCCTGTCCGGGGTCCCGTAGATACCTGCTATCATCCGCGCGAACCCGCCGAGGTCGCCTATTCGGAGCCCTTTTGCATAAAGCAGGCCTTTAGCCAGTTCCCCTGCAGTACCCATCTAGCGGGATCCCATGAGACGATCCACCAGTTCCACCGTCTCTGCAGCGTTGGTTGCGTATCCGGCGGCACCAAGCTTTTCTGCGTAGTCGCTGGTGACGGCAGCGCCGCCCACGATGATTCTTGGCTTCCTCCCGAGATCGGACGACTCCATAGAGCGGACCAGTTCCTCCATTTTGGGCAGGGTCGTTGACATGTACGCACCCACGCCCAATACGTCCGGTTGGATAGCCCCGGTCCTGTCGAGGAATTCCTGCATGGGAACGTCGATACCCAGGTCGATGACCTCGTACGACGAGCAGCGTAGCATAGCGATGACGATGTTCTTTCCTATGTCGTGTGCATCTCCCTCCACGGTGCCGATGAGCACTTTTCCCTTGTATGCCCTCTCCTCATTTGCAAGACGGGGCTCTATACCCTTCATCGCTTCCTTGTAGGCCTCTGTGGCGAGGATGATATCTGGGAGGAAGAATTCTCCCGCCTTCCAGAGATGGCCTGCCTCATAAATCCCCGCCACCGCGCCTCCTTCCAGAAGTTCCAGCGCCTTTGCACCCTCTTGGAGGGCTTGCTCCACGATCTCGCCTGCCTTGATTTCGTCGCCCTCGCAGATCGCCCGCTTGAGGTCTGCCTCCCAGTCCATACCGTCTCCTTCCTCGTCCAGACAGTCGCAGGCGCACGGTGGGAATGCTGCCCACGCAACTGCTCGGGTATACCTGGGGATCAGATCCCCGTGACCAGGAGAGAAGGTTCATGCCCGGGCACCACGTGCTCTGGCTTGTCCTCGGGCATCATGGCCAGGATCCTGTAACAGCTGTCGTAGTAGTCGTAGTAGTTGTAGATGAGCGACGAGGGAATGAATCGGCCCAGAACCTCTGGTGCCGGCGTGATCCTCTCCGTCTTGCCGTCCATGCCCATGGCCTCGTCCATCCATCCGAAGCCCATACAGAGGCTGTGCCAATGGTCGCCGACCAGAATGCGGATTCCTTTCTTCGTATTCACCGCGATAGACATGCTGCCCGGTGTGTGCCCCGGCGTGAGGAAGCAGTAGATGCCCTCTGTGAATTGGAAGTCTCCGTCCACAACTACGCAGTTCATGGATTTGAGATCATCCACCAGGTTCGGATCGTAGTCTCGCCGCACGTTCATGACCGGCAGCGGGTCGAGCAGGGTTTGCCATTCCTTCTTCTGGTAGACTAGCCGTGCCTTTGCGAAGAGGGTGGCGTTTGCGGCGTGATCGTTGTGCAGGTGGGTGTACAGGACGGTGTCGATCTCCAGAGGATCCACGCCGGCGTCCTGAAGAGCCTTCTCCACGTAACTTCGGCCGCCCTCTGCCGGAAAAGCTCCCCAGGCCTTGCCGTCGATGAAGAAGTTCTCGTCGATGCCCGTATCGACCAGGATGTTTCGCTTTCCGTCCTGCAGGAGAAATCCCAAGTAGGGACTGTCAACAATCAGGTCCGGATCCAGCCCCGGGGTGGCTGCTCCTTTCGGGACGGTAATCTTGCCGTAGTACAGTACCTTGATTTCCCAAAGGCTCATGACAAACCCTCCTTTCCAACGGGGTGCTTTAATCCATGCCGGCTGAAAGTTTAGAAAGCCACCTTGTCGAGACCTTTCAGACCCAGGATTTCGCGCGCCTCGTCCGGGGTGGCCGGCTCGAGGCTGAACTCCCTTGCGATATTGACCACCATCCGTACCTGATCTGCACTGGACGTGGCGGGTTTTCCTTTTCCGGCCCACAGGGAGTCCTCCATTCCGACGCGGACGTTCGGGGCACCCATGGCCAAGGCTGTTGCAGCGAGAGGAATCTGCCACCTACCGCCTGCGGCCACGGACCATGTGAAGTCCGTCACACCCACTCCAGCAAGCCTCTCGACAGCTTCCTCATGCATGAGAATCAGGTGCTTCACCGACGGGGTCATCCAGCCGACCATAGGTCCAAACACAAACTGAAGATGAGGTGGTTTCTTGACCAGGCCTTCCTGTATCAGCCAGGTTACGTAGCTCAGATGTCCCAGCTCGTACAACTCGAATTCCGGTTTTGTATCGAGTTCCATGAAGGTCTCGGCATAGGTCAGGTCGTCCTGGAAGGTCATGTTCATGCCCAGGTTGTTCTTCACGAAATCCATCATGAAGGGCTCCCAGTCGTACTTGAACTGACCCGCGAACCTCTCTGCCAATTGAAAGACACCCAAGTTAAAGGGGGCCGGGTCAAAGGAGCACATCTCCGGGCGCAGATCCCTGATGACCTGGAGTTTCTCTTCCGCGGTCTGGTTGGGGCTGCCGCCGGTGGTGGGAAGCAGGATCAGATCGCATCGTTCCTTGACCTTGGTGTGCACCTCCCGGAAGAGGTCCACACTGGCACTCGGCATTCCGTTTTCCGGGTCACGCACGTGAATATGGGAGATGGCCGCCCCGGCCTCGTGGGACTTGACGGCATCCTCCACGATTTGGTCCGGTGTGATGGGCAGGTACGGACTCATCGACGGGAAATGAACGGAACCCGTGACGGCGGCGGTGATGATAAGCTTACCCATGGAAATCCTCCTGTTTCAGGTTTGCTTGCTGATACCGGTGAATACGAGATCAAGCACTTCCGTGACCTCCGCCCTTTCCGTCTTGATACTTCTTGGCCGGGGAATGGACCTCGCATAGGTCATGGATTGAAACACCTTAAACAGATAGTAAGATGTGAGTCTCGGGTCACACTTCCGTATTTCCCCCCTCCTCATACCCTCCTCGATGATGTCGGAAATGGCTTCGATGATCTCCTCTTGCAGGAAGTCCCTGAATTTGTGTTGGAGATAGGGGGCGTACATCCCTGTATCATCGTTTAGGACGCTTGCGAAAAAGGGCTCCTTCCTCTGATACTCGAAGGAAGTCAGGGCCGTCCTCTTGAGCTTTTCCAAGGCATGATCCACCTTGTCTGCAGCCATTTGGCCCCGTCTTCGGGCAGCCCGGATTTCCTTGATGAACAGGGAAACGAAGAGGTCTTCCTTGTCTTTGAAAAGGGAATAGAAGCTCTTCTTTGCGATCCTCGCTTCTGTGCAGATGTCCTCTATGGTTGTCTTCTTGAAG
>JANQFG010000022.1 GCA_028277985.1 bacterium
GGACGCATCTGTCGGCCTTGAGGGAAGGAAGCGATGACCGAAGCGTGCAAGACGTTCTCGGTGCTGCTGGTGTTCCTCGTTCCCTTGTTCGGAGCATGCGGAGAATCATCCCCTGCCCATGTCCCCCCTCACAGCCCCGGGCTCAAGGATCGATATGAGCAGCACTTCCTCGTTGGGTCCATGATCCAGGATGTGGACATCGCGGATGCAACCGAGGTCGTGGAAAGGCATTGTTCCATCGTAACGGTGAACCACTTCTACTGGAGGGTGGTTCATCCGGAGATCGGCGTCTATCACTTCGAGCCGGGTGACAGGCGGGTCGACTACGCCTTCGACAAGGGAATGGAGATACGGGGTCACCCGCTGCTGTTCGGGACCGTCGATCCGGAATGGGTTTTCCAGGATGGGCAGGAGGAAGTCTCGCGGGACGTTCTCATCGAGCGGATGAGAGATCACATACATACGGTCGTCTCACGCTACCGGGGCCGGATCCGATACTGGGACGTGGTGAACGAACCTACGGCCGACATCTTCTTCAACCTGGGTGACGAGCCAAGCTCCATCTTCGATACCTACAAGCGGACCAAATGGTACACGATCATCGGAGAGGAACACGTGGAGCTCGCTCTGCGGTTTGCCCACGAAGCGGATCCGGATGCCAGGCTCTACGTGAACGAAAACAACATTGTCGGCGCCCTCGGAATCCTGAGCGGAAAGAGGAAGAACTTCTTCAATATAGTGAAAGGCCTGCTGGAAAAGGAGGTTCCCCTTCACGGCGTCGGCATTCAGGGCCACTGGGCACAGGACTACCCGCCGGCAGGGGATTTGATCGAAACGGTCGAAATGTTCTCTTCCCTCGGGCTGGATGTGCAGATCACAGAGCTGGACATGTCCACCTATTCCATTGTTCGGTGGGCTTTTCCGGATCTTGTTCCGGTCCACGCCGCCTATACGCCTTCGGTCGAGCGTAAGCAGGTAGAAAGATACGAGGAGTTCTTTCGGGTCTTCCGGAGGTTAAGCGACCGCCTTTCCGCAGTCGTGTTCTGGGGGTTGAGCGATCCCACGTCCTGGCTGAGAACACAACCGGACGAACGTGAGGACTGGCCGCTGCTCTTCGATGAGAGCTATCGGCCCAAGGAAGCATACCGAGCCGTGACAGACTTCTAGGGCTCGGGTCCAGGGTCGCTGCTACCCGATTCGGCGGCCCCTTCAGGCTCTTCCATCTCCGTGATCCAGAAGCGGTTGCTCGAGAAATACAGATACCCGGTGACCACCACCGTCTTGCCCTCGGTCCCCGGATCCATGAGCGTGCCGATCAATTCGTCGCGGCCCACGAACCTGAGACGCGTTGGAAAGAGACGCGCCAGGACAGAGGAGCCGTGCTGTGATCCCGTCAAGGTCTGAGCCTTTTCGGTCTGAAAGATCCACTGCTTCCGGTGCATCGTCACGGGAAATGTGTGAAGCCCGCCGATCTCGTTTCTTGCCTCGTACGGGTGCAGTACGCCCGTGAGCCTCATGTGCAGAGGGATGTTCGGCGGGAAGAAGGAGGTCGCCCGCCCCGAGGCAAGGCTGTCGTGTGTGTGAATCAGGCCTGTCACTCCCATCGCGAGAAGCAGCCCTGCTGCTACAAAGAGGCTTTGCTGTTTCTTGGTCACAATCGTTCCTTTTCCGCGAATCAGGTTCCATTCGTTTTTGGCGAATTCGATCTTTGTTCAGTAGTACGCTTCCTGGGGAAAAAGGTTACCCGTGTTGGCGCGTAAGGCAACGCCGGGTCAACCGTGTCTCTTCAACGCCCAATAGTTCTTGAAAAAATGGGAAAAAGAGTGTATTTTCGTGCGGTAAGTGATACTAACCCGCATCCCCGCGAGATGCCCGCAATCTATTGAATCTGTTTGTTTTTTTGCCCCCTTGAACGCAAGACCAATGACAACGGAGGGTAGAGATGTCGAACGTCTGGGACGATGTGGAACCAAGGGTCTACGAGAGCCGGATCAAGGTGCCCTACACCTGGCAGGCAGGGG
>JANQFG010000207.1 GCA_028277985.1 bacterium
CGAACATCAAGTGCATGATCTCGGTGCAGCCCATGGACTACCCCCACTTCATCGCCGCAATGGGACTGCCTGGGTTCATGGCCCGTAGCACCCGCAAGGTGATCCGGAAGCGCACCGGGATGGACTTTGAGGAAAACACCTGGCGACCCAACGTCCAGCACATCAGCGTGCCGACCCTTGTCATCCAGAATCGAAACGACGGGTACCTCGACGAGGATCTCGTCAACGAGTACTTGGAAACGCTCGCCGTAGAAAAGGAGATGCTCTGGATCGAGGTCCCCAAGAAGAAGACCGCCAACTTCAACCGGATGGCCGCGTACGACTGGCTCGGGGAGAACCCGGAACCGATTCTGGGCTGGTTCGGAAAGTACCTGTAGGGAAGCAGCAGACAGATGCCCTTCGTAGAAAGCACCGTCAGCAGCAATCGCGTGTTAGGGGGCCTCTTCGAATTCCGGGTTATCGGGGACGAATCCCCAGAACATGGTATAAGTGAAGAACCCGAAGAAATCGCTCTGACCGGCCACGAAATCAGCGTTGTCCAGGTCAGAGACCCTCCGGAATAGGTCCCAGTCGGCTTCAGACAACTCCCTTTCCGGCTGGCCCCATCTCATTTCGATGATCGACGCCACGGCCTCCTTCTCGTCCTCCTCAAGTGGGCCACAAAGATCAACAATGAAGGAGCTCGCGGAGGGGTTCAGAAGACCCGCTTGGGAAAACCATCCCTTTGAGCGGAGGAAATGGCGTTCTGGGGGCCAGTCGGCAGCTACGGGAGCAAGTCCAGCCGTCGTAGCATTCAATCGGGCCTCAAGAAGAGGATAGCCTGGAAGGAGGAGCTGGGAGGACCACAGGACAAGCGCCACGGCCCCGCGTGGTCTGACCACCCGAGCCAAACCCCTGATCATCTCTACCGGGTCGCCCGGGATGAAGCCGACACAGTCCACACTCCACGCCCAATCGAAGGAATCCGACCCGAACGGGAGGTTCTCAGCGCTCCCCAGCTGAAAATGCACCCGATCGATCAATCCCTTCTCTCGTGCGGAGCGTTCAGCGACCGCGAGGTGGGCCGTGGAAGAATCCACCCCGGTCACCTGCCCCCCCGGGGAGGTGGCCAGGATTAAAAGCTCCGTGTGACTTCCGATGCCGCACCCGACATCCAGACCATGGCCGCCGGCAGGGAGCCCGAGACTGTCCACGGCCGACGAAATGGCCGGCTTTCGGAGCCGGTCAGCCAACCGGAGCAATCGTACGGTTCTGTCGGGATCTGGCATGTCTTTTCGACTCTGTGTCAAACAACCCCATGAAACGGACCCCCCCACTCTCTCAAGGGCCGCCTAGCTAGTCTTTCTGCTGCAACACGGCAGCCTAAGCTCCGCAGAACCTTCATGCAATTGAATCGGGGGCCTCCATCGACCCGAGTTCTACTGGTTGTGGCAGTGGTTTGGGCCTGTCATTGGGCCGGTTAATCCCGGCATAATCCGGCATGTTTGCCGGAAAAGTACGGCAGATCGTGCGTCCTACCCGTGAAAGTACGGCAAAATGCCGTGATTTGGCCTCTTTTGTAGGGGCCTGATAAGCGTGAGATTCTATGGAAAGACCTGAAGAGAAGGGGCGGTGGCGGACCGCCTCTGCTAAGCTCCTCGTTGCGCGATCAAATCAACCAGGGAGGAGCGATGAACAAGGCAGAGACGGCCCGCAGTGGGGAAGATACCAGGATTCTCTATCTGGCGCTGGAGCTGGGGCGGCGGGAATGGAAGCTGGGTTTCGCGACGGGAATGGGAAAGCGGCCGCGGGAGCGGACGGTGAAGGCCGGGGGCATCCACGGCCTGAAGGATGAGATCAGGCGGGCACGGCGGCGGTTCGGTCTCAGGCAGGACGCCCAGGTCGTGTGCTGCTACGAGGCAGGACGGGACGGGTTCTGGATCCACCGATTTCTGAAGTCCGTGGGTGTGGAAAGCCACGTGGTGGATTCGGCGAGTATCGAGGTGAAGCGGAGAGGGAAGCGACGGAAGACCGATCGACTGGACCTGGGGGCCCTGCTTCGTCTTCTGATCCGGTACTGGGGCGGGGAAAAGAAGGTGTGGAGCGTGGTTCACGTACCGAGTCCGGAAGCGGAGGATGCAAGGCACCTTCACCGGGAGCTCGAGACGCTGAAGGCGGACCGGACCCGGGTGACGAACCGGATCAAAGGCCACCTGGCCGGGCAAGGTGTGCTGGAGGTGGAGTTGCGGTCAGGCTTCGAGCCGGTCTTGGACTCGATGGAGATCTGGGACGGGCAGCGGCTCGGGGGTCATCTCAGAAGCCGGTTGAAGCGAGATTGGGCGAAGGTTCAGTGGCTGAACGAGCAGATCCGAGAGGTGGAGGTGGAGCGCCGCGCCCTCCTCAAGAGCTCAAAAGACCCAGCGGTGGAGATGGTACGGCAGCTTCAGGCGGTTCGGGGCATTGGTCACAACAGCAGCTGGCTCTTCGTGGCGGAGTTCTTTGGGTGGCGGAAATTCCGGAATCGGCGGGAGGTGGGAGGACTGGCGGGGCTGGCGCCGACACCGAACCAGAGCGGGGAGCAGAAACAGGAGCAGGGCATCGACAAGGCGGGCAATCGCCATGTTCGGGCCATGGCCATAGAGATCGCCTGGGGATGGCTCCGGTATCAGCCGGGTAGTGCCCTGACCCGATGGTATCAGGAGAAGTGGGGCGGGGGGAGTAGCCGGATGAGGCGGATCGGGATCGTAGCGTTGGCCAGGAGGCTCCTGGTGGAGTTGTGGCGCTACTTGGAGACCGGAGCGTTACCGGAGGGAGCCGTCACCAAAGCCTGAGCTGGAGCAGACCAGCAGGAAGACCGGGAAAAGAAGGTGCGGAGAGGGGGCGTGTCGTAAGCCGACCGGGTCACGAGGGAAGTCGCCTCGACCGAGCGTGAGATGGAGCCGCCCCCACCAGGCTCCCTGAGTCGCCCTCGAGCGAACACGGAATATGGTGCTCGGCCAAACAGATCGTGCCGACACGGATAGAAGGTAGTGCGAGGGCAAAGAAACCCTCGACGCCGCAACGCGGAGCCGCCGGACCAGGAAAAGCCATGGGAAAGGTCAGAACAACACTCTACTGGCCCCAGGGATCCGTATGTCCGGTGACGAAAAACTTGACTCTTCGGGCCTCATAGAAGGTCGGTGGTGGACCTACGGTCGACCTACGGCCGATCCTCGGTCGTCTCCGGCCGCTGGCGCGGCCCCCGACTCGAGTCTACCCAGGCCCACTAAAAAGCGGCTTTCTCGACAATGTGTCGGGAGGGCCGTTTTTCGTTTGCTTTCTGTTCAAAAAGAAAACTTGGCCTAGGTCATTACGGGAATCCTGGTTAGGCGTGTGTAGCCTGCCTCGGAAGACGGAACCCACTACAACTTAAAAAGATAGGCGCTTCGGTTGCCGCGCCGGCCTTCAGATAGCTCATCCGGCCTGCTGCCCCCTCCAACCGGTTCAATCCCGGAACTTCATCACCGAGGGTGATCCTGACAGGCTGCTGATTCGACTGTTGTTGACTTTCGACAAAAGGCCCTCCCATATTGGTGTCGGTATTCGACAGCAATAGCTCGGAGGCACTCATGTCCCCTTCCTCATCCAAGAACCAATCCCACTCCCACGATGTGGTGCGCGGTACCCTAGATCTCCTCATCCTCAAAGCCCTCTCCCTCGAGCCGATGCACGGCTGGGCCATCGCTCAACGGTTGG
>JANQFG010000099.1 GCA_028277985.1 bacterium
CTAGCGACGGGGGGCACAGCGGCCTTCTCCGTTACCAGCCCCTACACAGACGCAGTTTCCTGCGCAGCTGCCGGGGACGCAGACGTGCTCAGAGCAGCCGCTGTAGCAAGCTGCCTCGTTGGCGAGAGATAGGGCTAGCCAACTAGCGCCTACCAACATAGCGAGGAAGGGTATGGTGATCCAAAGCTTCATGGTCTGTCCTCCTGGAGGGGGGATATGGGGGTTGGGAGACTGCCCCGATGGGCCGTAGGCTCCACCGAAGAGAAAAGAGGCTTAGCCTCCCAACCCCACTGAGGGCTAGCCGCTAAGCTGCGAAAGCAGCTCCTGGCGCTCCTCGTCCGAGAGGTCAGCGAACAGATCGGAGATCTTCTCCGCCTTGCTCTTCCCCTGCCGCTTGACGCCTGGCTGCCACTTGTCGGCGGCCTCCTGGACGGACTCGGGGGTGGCGTTGTCGGCCTGGATCGCCCCTCTCATCACGGACTGAAGGGAGATCGTCATCGACTGGCGGAAGTTCGAGTAGACGACCTCCTCGCCGAAGCGTTCCTTCGCCTCATCGAGGGTCTCGGGGATGTCGTAGTTGACGGTGAAGACCTGGCCGGCCCGGGTCCCCTTCGTGGTCTTCGCCTCCACCTGTGCGAGTGCCATTTTTTCCTTCGTACCTCTCTTGTCGGCTTCGCCGACTTGTTATCCCCACCGAGCGGGGGTTGCTCTCGAGTCTGAGCACTAGGTCTAGGGCTCTTTCGAGAATCTTTAGCAGCCAGGGCTGTTTGGGGTTAGCCAACTACCTCCTCCAGCTCATCCCACCCCTCTGGTATCTCAACCTCTTCGAGCAGCCCCCTCGCTTCTAGCTCCTCAAGGAGGGCTGCGTCGAGGAGGGAGGAGGGGGCCTGGAGTAGCACCCTCTCCCGCATCTCCCGATGATTCTCTGCCTCCAGCAGCTCAGCCAGGGCCCGCTCATGAGCACCTCTCATGGCGTAGGCCAAGTCGCCCAGAGTATCACAGAGAGAGTTTACCAGTGAGTCGATTTCTCCAGGCCCCTCGGCGTATTTTATCACAGCCCTACAGAGCATTACTATGTTCTTACGGCTCCGTCGCGGGAGTTGAGACACGCCGTCCTCCTCGGCTTGTCCAAATTTGGGACGGGGGTAGAGGGAGGACATCCCACACTCCGACTTCGTCGGAAGGGGCCAACTACCCCCGTCCCGTTTCGCTGACTTCGTCAGCTTTCTCACCACCCTCGCTCTGGGTGTACTTAGCCTCGATAGTCGCTACCAACTCAGGGTGCCGCCGGAAGGCCGCCTCGAATTGCGCGATGCTGGCGGCGAGGTAACCAGCCGTCCAGCTATCCCTCGTCTTGCGGGTAGCCCAAAAGGCGGCGCAGACCGCCTCCTTGGTGACGGGGTCACCGGCGGCCTCAGCCGTCTCAACATAGCGGTTACCTGCCGCTATTTCTTTTAGCTTACCCCACTCGAAGGCGTTATAGCTAGGAGGGCCTTTGGGCGGGGGAGGGGGGAGGTTAGGGGTCTCAGCCCCAACCCCCAGCTCGACCGCAGCTCTCAGGTCCTCATCAAGGCTTGTCTGTCTCTCCCCTTCGACTATGTCCTCGAACTCACTCATGATGAGGGAGAGGCGGTCGTCCTCTTTCTTTATAGCGTTGCTCAGTTCGGAGGTGCTGAACTCCTCTGTCTCCTCCTCATCTAGGCCACGCGACAGATACTTCAGGTAACCCTCGTCGGCGGGGGGGATAGTTGCCATCCCAACCCTCTCTCGCTCCTCATTAACGCGCTTGATGATGATGCCCTGTAGCTCATCGCTCAGGCCCATGTAGAGGCGCGCCTTCTGGGACCAACCTCCTTCGCTTATCGGGTCGATAACCTCGGGCATCGCCCCCGTCGAGCCGTCGGGCCACGGGACGGCGGGGTGGGTGTGGCCTGACTGGATGCGACTAATTGTACCCTGGGATACGCCGAAAAGGACGCTCACCTTGGCCTGAGAGGCTTTCCCATTGTAGAGCATCTCTTTAATCATCTGAACGGCGTTAACAGTTAGGCGGTTATGGGGGGCCATTTAGGGGGCGATCCATGCAATTTGTGTACATGGGCAACATATCACAAAGTGGGCTAGTTGTCAAGGGTTTTTTGTTCCTCTAGCGCATTTTTCCCATTAGTCGGCTTCGCCGACAGGGGTTGGCCACACATAGCTTAGGCCGGGACGAGTGTGGTCGGCGAACAGATACTCGTAGTGGTTGGGGAGCTTGTACATCAACATCGAGCGGTGGGATTCGTGAAGCTCGGCCATACCCCACCACTCGGGGTAGTGTATATCGCCTTCAAGGGGAATAAGCGGCATGTTGTTCCGGTAACCACGGGCTATCCACTCGGCTATGGCGCAGTTACCGTAGGCGATCAGGGCTCGGTCGTAGCCACGCCACATTCTCGTCGCGGGGTGGTTATACCAAGCGGCGCCGGGCCCGAGGAGGTTGGCTGTCAACACCTGACGGGCCTCAACCCGCTGCTTCCCGAGGCGCCTCCAATCGAGGACTTCCATCGAGCGGGAGAAGTCGGGGTAAGGGAGGAAGGTTTGCATAGCTAGTCCTCCACCACCGTCGTCGAGCGTCGCCCCGCCCTCTGGGCCTCAACATCCTCAAGCCATGCCTCGTAGCAAAGCTCAAGGGCCTCGGCTAGACTGTCATCCACAGCTTGGCGGTATACCGTAGAGCCGTCGCGGTTACCCTTCCTCTGTATCCTAACAAGCCAGCACGGCGTCAGCGTGGTGCGGCGGGTAATCTGAAGGGTTGCCCCCACCGCCTCGCCGAAGTCTTCTAGATCCTCGATCGTCGCTATTAGCCGATTGGTCATGGTTAGCCCTCGTCGGGATCCCAAGTCCAGCCCTTCTCAGCCTCCTTTCCAAGGAGGAAGACGGCTATTCCCATAACAGGGTGGTCGTGCTTCAGACGGTAGCCGTAGGCTGCGCTTGCGAGGGGGTTGAACTTCCGGTCGCCGTAGACGATGGCTTCCTCGTCGCAGAGGAAGGTAGGGCCGAATACCGGGCGAACGACCTGTATTAGCCCCAACCTTCCACAGTCCTCGAATACTAACTCACGGGCTTTATCGTAGCTAACGTGCTCGGTCGTGAAGTAGCTTGCAGCGAACTCTTTGGTAGCGGGCGTCTTATGCATGACATCCTCGTTTGTGGGGTTAGCAACCTAGCCGCGCTTTATTATCTGGCCACGTTGCACTAACTCTTCGTCTATTATCCGAAGCCATAGCGCAACCTCCTTACGCAGCCTGTGCAGGTATATCGTCGTTGCCTCGCTCCGCCATCCTAGCCGAGCGTCCATCACGCGGAGGCGGGCATCATCCTCACTGAGATTCTCTCGCGGTGTTACTCCATGGGCCATTATTCTGTCCTCCTGGCGGCGTCGCCTAGGGCGACGGAGTCGCCGCCGAGAGCTTCGGCCAACAGGCTCCTAGCCGCGTCCCGCGGCAGTGTTTGTAGATAGCTAGCGAGGGTGTCATGGCGTTTGGCTTTCTCAATAGCCTCGCGATGGGCCTCAAGGGCGGCTTCAGCTGCCTCTCGCTCCGCCTTCGCTTCGCTCATGGCAGCGTGGCAGGTCAACAGGATATTGGTAAGGGTAGCCTCGAGGCTACGGGAGAGGGGGCCGATCACCTCGTCGGCGAGGTCTGGCGAAGAAAGGGCTTTAGCCACAAGGCGGGCTTTGTAGGCTAGCTGCCTTCGGGTGTGCTGTCTCATGCAGTGATGTGCCTGTAGATGGTTAGATATAGGTTCGCTAGGTGGTTATCTTTGAGCCTCTTGGCATGGTTCAGTAGCTCAGACTCATCCACCGAGCTATAGTAGTGTGCCGGCTCAGGGCCGTAGCGGACACAGTATGCTCTGCGGTTCGGGTCTGTGATACTATCCATCTGCCATACATCATACAACCCTGTCGTCCTACAATAGAATGACCCTATGAGAATCTCATGCCCACAATGATTCTCGTATGCACTTCTACCCGTGATGATAGTGATAGACATAATATCCTCACAGCTTGCCCTGACAAAGTCAGGGGGGCGAGTCACTCTGCCCCGCTTTGCGGGGTGCTCTCCGGCTTCGTCGGAAGGGGGTCATAGCACCAACCTCAGCCAGCGGTCGAAGGCTGCCGAATCCACCAAGGCGGCGAGCAGCCAGAGGGCTAGTAGGGCCACGAAGGTGGCTGTATCCCTAACAAGGCGCATTGGTTGGTCCTCCTAAGCCATGTGCTATTATGGGAGAATAGCAAATCCACCCCGTCTTTCAACTTTCGCATTGTTAGACCCCGCGGCGCAGCCGCGAGAAGAGTGCGCCGGCGAAGCCGGCGTGGGGAAATACCACACAAAAGTATGGCGAAATGCATGCATTGCAATGCGATGCATGGGGTACCATGCCGCGGGGGGTGGTGATAGCACCACCATACACCACCACACACCATAGGACACCCCCAACAGATCCATACCCTCGACACCTGGTCCTGGACCCCCCTATATATTATATATAGAAAAAAAAAAAAATAAATAAAGAATACGAAGTGTTTTAAGAGGTCCCCGCGGGGGATACTGGGTGGGGTGTGTGGTGGTGCTCTAAGACACCCCAAAGCACCCCAAAGCACCCCCAACCCATGCCATACCCCATGCATGCATATGCAATGCATGCGTTGAGATTGGGAAGTGGGGCAGTTTGACACCATGCCCCAGGGTAGGGTCACCACGACCTAGCTAGTTACCGAGAATCATATCCATCGCTTCCTCAGCGGTGAGCTCACCAGCCTTGACCTTGGCCCTCAGGGTGGCGATAGCCGCTTCCTTCGTCACCGGCGCAGCCTTGAGCCCCAGTTCCCTCAGGGTGACGCTGTGCTCCACTCCATCGTCGAGGCTAGAGAAATCACCACGGACTTTGTTCTGCCACTTGACCTTTGCCGCCTCCGCCACGATGCCGAGGCACTCGGCTACGGTCATCCTGTCCAGCTTGATGCTCAGGCTGAACCGCTTCGACGGGCCTCCCGGATCCTTCTGCGAACCATGGGGCCGTAGGCGTCCATTGGTCGAGATGACGTGCCCATCGAGGGCGAACGACAGAACATCGTCGAGCTTCGGATTATTAGTGTTCGGCATTGTTAGAGCCCCTTCCCCACTCCGTGGGGTAATGGCCCCATGCTAGCGATAGCGCTCCTCCTGTTGCCCCACCGTGCATGGGGCCGTGGTGTGTCGCCGATGGTCCTCCCACCAGCAACCCCATCATAGCACCCCCTTACACCATGTCAACCCCCTGCTAGAAGATTGTTGGCATGATTCTTGCAACAGAGAACTGTAACAGTAGGGTGTGTACTACAGCTGGGTGTGTAATACACACTAATGCGTATTACACAAGGGTGTAGTTGGTACACACTGGTGCGTACTCTACAGTCGGGAGTGTAACGACAGATAAGGGCGGGGCACCTAGGGACCCCCTAGGGGGTGGCATGAAAATTGCTGGACCCATCTATCGATCACCGCAACTTTTCATCCAATTTAGTAGTTACCCTCGCCCATAGGGCGGCTGTCCAAATTTTGGACGTTGCCGACTACGTCGGCCTTCCTAGTCTCGACGAGGGCTCGGGGGGAGCTATATAAACCCCCCGGCCCCTTTTCGGCTCCGCCGAATCCCCTCCGAGGGGGTGCCCCCGCCAACCCAAGAACAACAACCCCCACCTTGCGTTCTACGCCACTGTCTG
>JANQFG010000115.1 GCA_028277985.1 bacterium
GTATTTCCTCATGTCCATGGCCGTGATCTTGCTCAGAGCAACGGTCCCCATCTTGGCCGCACCGTAGTTGGCCTGGCCGATGTTCCCGATCAACCCGGACGTGGACGCGAAGTTCACGAAGCACCCGGACTTCTGCTCTCTCATGTGAGGGGCCGCGGCTCGGATGCAGTTGAACGCACCCTTCAGGTGCACCCCGACGACGGCGTCCCATTCCTCCTCGCTCATCTTGAAGACCATCCGGTCCCGGGCGATCCCGGCGTTGTTCACCACGATGTCGATCTTCCCGAAATGATCGAGTGCCGTCTGGATGATTCTGTGCGCCCCGTCCCAAGATGCCACCGAATCCGGGTTGCTCACCGCCTCTCCGCCGGCGGATTCGATCTCTTCGATCACCTGGGCCGCCACGTTCGTATCCTCTCCCTCTCCCCGGTCGGAAGCGCCCAGATCGTTCACGACCACCTTGGCCCCCTCTTTGGCCATCATCAGGGCGATCTCCCGCCCGATACCGCGTCCCGCTCCGGTTACGACCGCTACTTTGCCGTCCAGATAAGCCATGTTCTATTCCCCTTTCCACATGATAGGTTTTCAGCCGTGCTCCGGGCAGAATGAACCGCCTCCTCAGGGCCGGCAAAAACGACAGCTTGGCATTTTGTGCCAAGGGAAGCCTGCCGGAGCCTGCCCCCACAATTCTCAGGCGGGGCAGGAATGACGGCATCAAGTCTCGCGGCGGATGACAAGGGCGCAACTCACGCCCCCTCCCCCACAGATCGAGGCGACTCCGAGCTCACCGTCAATGCGTTTGAGAGCATGGTACATGGTGATCACGATGCGGGCACCGCTGCATCCCGTGGGGTGCCCCAGGGCGATGGCACCCCCATGGACATTCACCTTGTCCCGGTCCCATCCGAGAACCCGTTCGTTGGCGATGACTTGTGCCGCGAAGGCCTCGTTGACATCGATGAGATCCATATCCGAAAGGCTCATCCCCGCCCTGTCCAAGGCCGCCGGAATGGCGACGCCGGGCCCCTCCCCCATGACCGCGTTGTCCACAGCCACAGAGGCGTAAGCAACAACCGAGAAGAGAGGCTCGAGGCCCCGGCTCTTAGCCTGCTCCCGGGTCATCATCACCATGGCGCACGCCCCATCGGTCATTCCGCAGGCATTTCCCGCAGTGACACAGCCTTCTTTCTTGAAGGCCGCCCGCAACTTGCCCAACTTCTCCATGCTCGTGTCTCGCCGGATCGACTCATCCTTGTCGAACACGAATCCGGGCTTCTTTCCCTTGGCCGGAACCTCTACGGGAGTGACCTCTTCGTCGAACCAGCCGTTGTCCTGGGCCTGGGCCGCCTTCTGGTGGCTGGAGGCCGCAAAAGCGTCCATCTCCTCTCTTCCGATCCCGTATTTCTCCACCAGGTTCTCCGCGGTGATCCCCATCCCGTACCCCACGACCGGATCCACGGAATCCCCCCACCCATCCTGAAGGACCTTGTCCCCCATCCGGAAGCCTTCCCACCGGGTCCCCTTGAGCAGATAGGGAATCGTGCTCATGCTCTCCATGCCTCCCACGAGCATGAGCTTCGCATCTCCGAGGCACAGCATCTGCGTTGCCATGATGGTCGCCTTCATCGATGAAGGGCAGGCATTGTTCACCGTGGTTACGTGCACAGGGGTCGGGATCCCCGCAAGCAGAGCGGCCGTCCTGCCCGGGTTCGGCCCGTTGCCGGCCTGGCGGGTGTTGCCATAGAGCACCTCATCGATGTCGGTGGCCGGCACGTCCGCCCGACGGATCGCTTCCATAATCGCGTGCTTTCCGATCTCGTACACGGGCAGGTCCCGCAGGCTGCCCCCGAAACTCCCCATAGGGGTCCGCACCGCACTGACGACAACCACATCATTCGCGTCCATTCTCTTCCCTCATCCGCAGTTTGAGTCCTCGCTTCGCCTTGATCAGTCCTTGCCGATGATCGAAAGGCCGCATACGTTCCAGGAGGGGATGCCGCCCAGGTTGTGGGTGAGTCCCATTCGGGCGTTCTTCACCTTCCGTTCTTCCGGAACGCGGTCCAGCAACTGTTCGTACATGGCATAGATCATGCGCAGGCCGGAAGCTCCGATCGGATGGCCGAAACACTTGAGACCACCGTCCACCTGACAGGGCACCTTTCCGTTCAGGTCATAGAAGCCGTTCAGGATATCTTCACAAGCGCCGCCCTTGGGGGAGATGTGAAGATCCTCCATGGTCACGAGCTCGGTGATGGAAAAACAGTCGTGCACCTCCATCATGGAGATCTCTTCTCTCGGATTCTTGATGCCCGCCTCTTCGTAGGCCTTGGTGGACGCAATACGGGTGGTCATGAAGTGTGCGCCGTCCCACGACGTGTATCCGGCCTCCTCGCCCGAGCTGACGGATACCTGCAGGGATTTCACCTTCACGATATCCTGGTTCGGTTTCAGGCTCTTGGCGATTTCAGGCGTGGTAACGATTGCCGCGGCCGACCCGTCGCTCACACCGCAGCAGTCGAACAATCCCAACGGGTAGGCGATCATCGGCGCCGCCTTGATCTGATCTTCGCTGACCGCGCGGCGCAGGTGTGCCTTCGGATTCATCGCGCCGTTGGCGTGGCTCTTGGCGGAGACGCGTGCCATGGCATCCTTGATGGTCTCCATGGGCGTGCCCCACTTCTTGTTGTAGGCCGTCGCAAGCTGGGCAAACGCGCCCGGCGCCGTTACGTTGGCCCCTACCATGTGGCCGTCCACGGAACCGATGTCCGGCAGACCGCCGTACCCCGTGTCCTTGAGCTTCTCCACGCCCAGGGCCAGAACGATGTCGTACACACCGGCGGCGACCGAATAGCAGGCGGCCCGAAAGGCCTCGGTGGCCGTGGCACAGAAGTTCTCGGTTCGCGTCACCGGGATGAAGGGCAACCGCAACGCCAGGGACAGAGGCGTGGCGCCCTTGGAGACGTTCACCTCGTCAAAATGGGTGCCCAGGTATGCAGCCTCGATCTCCTTCTTCTCGATCCCCGCGTCCGCCAGACACTCGACGAATGCTTCCACCATCAGGTTGAAAGCGCTCGATTCCCATCGCTCGCCGAACCGCGTGCATCCCATTCCCAGAATGGCAACCTTGTCTCTGATTCCGTCAGCCATTTTATTTCACCTCCTTGACCGGAACGGCCTTCCAGAAATAGCCGGAGATATCCCGCGCCTCGTCATAGTATTTTCTTCGAAAGCTCATGGTGACCGGCATGCCTGGCGACAGTTCGTCCAGAACGCAGTCCGTGAAATCGAACAGGAACTTTCCACCCCCTTCGAACTCCACCTGGCCGTAAATCGCTGGCGGATCGGCCGAAGCGGCGAGGTTGTCACCCGTGAAGCTTGCGATGTGTCCCAGCTTGTCGGAGAAGCGGTAAGGTTCCAGGGTGTCGAGGGCCCCGCACTCCGGATTCACGCAAATGTCCTGGGCAGGGATTTGAGGCGTGCCGCACTCCGTGCATTTTCCGCCGTAGAGGCCGAGGAGCATCTTTCGGATTCGCCACATGGCCGAGAACCGGGTCCACTTGTCCTCTTCACTTCGTTTGCCGAAATCGGCGGGCAGGATGTTCCTCCAGACGAGCAGCTTCGTGTAGTTGTCCAGGTCCGCCTTGTTGGCGAGGGCGGCGCTGATGCCCCTTCCGTCACGCATCTTTTCGATCTCACCGGTCACCTCGAAGCAGAGGGCATCGCAGCCGCTGCCGTAGCTCACTACGAGGATCTTGTCCCCCGCTTTCGCTTCTTCCAGGGCGTGGACCAGCATGACCAGCGAGTGGGACACGCCCGATTCGCCCACCTCCATCTGGAGATTCGGCTGGTCCGCCTCCGGGGCGATCCCCAGCACTTTGGCGAGCTTCTTTCGGGCCGCCGCATAGTGAACCGGGTGGATCACCTTGGCAAAGTCGCTCATCTTGAGACCCGTCTTCTGCAGCAACCCGTTGACCGCTTCCGGAATGAATCGATCGATCCCAAGGTCCCGAATCCACCGATCCTCCCATTGGCCGTCGAACTTCGCGTGGGCGCCGCGGAAGTGATCCCCGAAATCGTAGGTAACGGAATAGGAATCCTTGAACTCCGCGATCACGTTTTCACTCCCCACGAGCACGGAAGCAGCCGCATCACCGAAGATCATCTCCTGAGGGGAAGCAGGCTTGCCCAGCCGACAGTCCGCAGCGGTCACCAGCAGGTTGTTCACCCGCTTGCTCTCCACACCCTCCAGGGCCGAGAGAAGTGCGGTGGTCCCTGCTTTGAGCCCCCCCGTAAAATCCGCGGCCCTCACCTGGTCCTCGAGGCCCAGAGCGCAACTCACGATGCCCGCGTTCAGGCGCTCCTTGTATGGCAACGTGGAGGATGCAAAATAGACCCCCCCGACCTGGGACCGGTCGATTCCCGCCAGGGCATCGATGCCGGCAGCCACGGCCATGGTGATGCTGTCTTCGTCGAAATTGGCAACCGCCTTCTCGCCACGGGCATTGGCGATATTGGCCGCGTTCACCCAGCCCATGGCCCCAAACATGATGCCGCGATTCAACCGATACCGCGGCACATATCCTCCGAAAGAACAAATGCCAGCCATCACTCCCTCCCTCTTCGCGAAAAAATGGTTTCGGATTCCGTCACGCTCGAGCGAAGCACTGATTGAGATAGGCAACTACCTCCCCCACCAGGGATCCGCGAAAGATCTTCTCGACGCCCATTTTCAACAGCTCCTCCTCGTCCACCGCCGGGATGATCCCTCCCACGATCAGGAGGACATCCTTCAGCCCCTGCTTCTTCATCTCGGCCACGATCTTCGGGGTCAGCGTCAGATGCTCCCCGGAGAGAAAGCTGATGCCGATGACGTCGACGTCCTCCTCAAGGGCACTCGCCACCACCATCTCCGGGGTATTGTAGAGGCCAAGGTACGTGACTTCAAATCCTTCCTTCATCAGGAGTGCGGCCAGCACCTTTACGCCCCGGTCGTGGCCGTCCAGGCCGACCTTGGAGAGGAGTATGCGCGTCTTCTTCATTGTTTATGGAGTCCCTCCATCTGCCCGCATCAACCAGCCCCCTACGTACCTCTCCATCGTCTCGAGCGTGATCTGTCGATAGCCGGCCGGGGAGAGATGATAGGCATCGCAATAGACCGGGCGGACGCTCACCATCCCCTCGGGCGGGGAGTAGTACTCCGGATCTCCGCCGAAAAGCGGGCCGTCAGGAGAATAGCCTGGAGGAGGCAGGCTTCCGGGAAGGATCCCGTGCTTCTCGTACCCGTACTTCCACTGCATCCGTCCGAAGTTGTTCACAAAGGCTACAGGATCCCTCTCTTCGGCAATCCTCCACTTCTCCACGCCCAGCCGTTGCAGGTAGCTGTTGACCTCGATCGGGAATTCCGGAGCGCCGATACGTTCGTAGTCATGATGGTAGAACTCGTAACTAACCGGCCATTCCATGGATTCGTCCCAGTTCGGGTAATCATAGCTGAGAAGAGCAATTTTCATACCTGTACGAACAGACAGGATGTTATCGATGACCCCCTCCAGATGCCCGCCAATCTCATCGACGAGGGCAGCCTTTTCCTCCTCGGTCTGATGGATGCTCGCCCTGTACATCAGGTCGTTGCCGCCGAGGCTGAGCACGACAATGTCGATGTCTTCGACCCCCTCCAACAAGGACCTCACCTCCCCATCCCTGTAGAGATTCCAGTTCTGGGCGGTGTCTCCCGGGCTCGTCATGTAGGCGACGTCGTAGGCCAGGGGATTCTCAAAGGTTCTGAGCAGCTCCATGATCCATGCCCAGCTGTCCCCTGCCACCAGAATTCGGGTCTGAGGATTACACCCTGCTACGCAGATCACAGCCATTGCGACCAGGGCGAACAACACCGGAATCTTCACTTTTACGTGGTGTGGAGCCTGACCCATGATCCCTGACCCTTCACCTTGCGTTTTGTCCTTTGCCCTATCCTCGCTCCGAGGACGAGGAGGACTTGCGCGTGGCCTGATCCCTGGCCCCTGTCAGTCCTGCAGGTAATCGGGCAGGATTTCGGCCACGTAATCCTTGCCGCTCACCCGGCTTGCGGCAATGATCCCTGCGTGGATCGCCGCGTCGTTGGCCGCCATGGAGCACTCGGAACTGTCCGAGGCCATATACAGGCCCTCTACGAAATTGCACTTCGCCCTCGGCCTCGCCGTCCCCACCTGATAGGGCGCCTGTGCGACCGGCACCAGGCTGTCGGAAACGGTGTACAGAGTCCATGCGAGGGCTTCCTTGAAGCCGGGATAGTGGTCCTCCATGTATTTCTTCATCCTGTCGTAGGCCAGGTCCACGAGTTTTCGATCGTGGGCCTGTTCGTCTGTAAGGGAGACGTACGCATCCAGGAGTTGTTTGCCCTCGGGCGCCCGATCCGGATCCATGCCGGAGCTGTCCCAGAAGCCCATCCGCACGTCGCTGTCGAAGCCGTCCTCTCTGCCCGCGATCTTCGGGATGAAGGTCAGGTGCTCGTTCACGACCTTCTCGTTCAGGGCAAAATAGACCGCTCCGATCCCGGCTCGCCAGAAGCCCTTCACCTGGCTCACGAAGGTGTAGGGGAAATGCCTCTCAGGGATGTAGCGGAACATCTCGTTCACCATACCGGAGTTGATCACAACCGGACACTCGATCTTCTCCTCGGTCCCGTTGATCTCCGCCAGCACGCCTTCGACCTTTCCATTCTCGATGAGAACCTCTTTCACGCGGGCCCCGGTCAACACCTTGCCGCCGTTCTCCTCGATCACCTCGCAAAGCTTCCCTGGAATCTGCACGAAGCCGGGCACCCCCGGGGTGGAGCATCCCCCATAGGAGAACCTCTTGCCGGCCCGGGCCACACCGCGATTCATGAGGATACAATCTCCGGCCGAGATGTTCGCCGGGTCGTTGATCGTACAGTTCATCGTCCCGTTCACGAAATGGAACTCGTGGGTCTTCTCGTTGTCCGTATACGACTGCACCCACTCCTTGAGGCTCACGTGATCGATGGCGTGTGCTTCTTCGGCAGACATCTTGACCATGAGCCGGTTGATCTTCCCGGTCTCCACCCGGTCATCATCGGTCATCCAGGGGAAGTTCCCTCCCTTTTCCGAGCCGTTCTCGAAACGGTAGAGCTCGCCCTTGTGCCACCATCCCGCGCTCACGGCCGGGTAGAGCTTCATCGACTTACCCAGGTACTCGAGGCAGGTGTTGGTGCGGCCCTTTTCCGTAATCTGCAGGGTATGGATGCCCGCCTCGAAGGTATAGCCGTCCAGATGTCCTCCCTCGAAAAGCTCTGGAATGCCCGGCTCGGACTTCATGTACCATGTAGACGCCGCATCCGAGATGAGTTTTCTATAGCTCTTCTCGCCTTCATCCGAGAAATCGAAGGAGATGTCCCTGCCACCCAGGCGTGAGGCCTTTTCAAGGACAAGAACCTTCATCCCCTCCTTCTGTGCAAGGATCGCCCCTGCGGTGGGCCCGCCCACGCCTGCTCCTATCACGATGACGTCGTAGCTCTCGCTGCCCATGCTCTTCTCCTCGCTCACCTGCGGATGGAGCCCCAAGGGCGGAGCCCTTGTCTTCACAACCCTTGGGGCGAAATCACGCCGAAGCCCTCAAACGCGAAGGCGGATGAAGTTTCCGGTTTCTCGATCAGAAAAACGGATGGGTCCACACCCCGAGGGGGTCATAGGACTCGCCCATCACCTGCCTTACCGTACCGAGCACCTCGGACAGGGTGGCCTTGTGCTTCGCAGCCTCGATCATGGCAGGCATCAGGTTTTCCTTTTCGCCGGTTTCGGCTCTCGATTTCAAGGCCAGAAGCACATCCTTCACCTTCTTGAGGTCCCGTGACTCTTTCAGGTACTTGATTCGATTCCTCTGCTCTTCTTCCGAGGCCTCGGAGACCCGATGCACGTTCGTGACCGGTGCCTCTTCTTCCTTCTCCTGGAACTTGTTCAGGCCCACCACGATCCGCTCCCCCGTCTCCACCTCCTGCTGGTACTTGAGTGCCGATTCATCGATGCGTCTGTCCACCCACCCTGAATCCAGGGCGGTGCGCATCCCCCCCTGGTTCTCGATCTCCTCCATGATGGAGGCAACCTCGCTCTCCACCTGTTCGGTCAGGGACTCGATATAGTAGCTCCCGCCGAGTGGGTCGGCTACCTTGGCCACACCCGTCTCGTACGCGAGAATCTGCTGTGTTCGAATGGCCAGCTTCACCGACTCCTCGGTAGGAAGTGCGATCGGCTCATCGTAGGAGCAGCAATGCAGCGACTGGACGCCGGCCAGCACCGCCGCCAGTGCCTCGTAGGCCACGCGGACAATATTGTTGACCGGCTGTTGGGGCACGAGCGAGCAGCCCGCAGTATGAACGCCGAACTTGAATTTCAGGGAGGCCTCGGACTTGGCCCCGAAGCGTTCCTTCATGATCCTGGCCCAGATCCTCCGGGCAGCCCTGAGCTTGGCAATCTCCTCGAAAAGGTCCATATGGGCCGAACAGTAAAATGCAAACCGGGGGGCAAAGGCGTCGATCTCAAGCCCACGGTCGAGAACGCCCTGGATGTACATGAGGGCAACAGAGAACCCGAAAGCGACCTCCTCGGGCGCACTCAAGCCCTGCTCTCTCAGGTCGTACAGGTTCACGTTGATCGGGTACCATCGAGGCATGTTGAGTGCACAGTACTCGATCACGTCCACGCCCGTCTTCAGGGCGAGGTGAGTAGGCGACGAGATCCGGAAACCGGCGTACCGGCAGTGAATCGGGTCGTTCTGTGTCGTCCCGGCCAGGTCGGACGGATCGAGCCCCTGGTTCTGGGCCAGGGCGATGTACTGGGCGAGGGTGACGGGTGTCTGGGTGGAAGAGACGATGAGGGACATGCTGATCTTGTCAAGGGGGATGTCCTTCATGAGCAGTTCGATGTCCTCGAGGCAACACATGGGGGCACCCTGCACACCCACCTCGCCCTCTGCCCGGGGATGATCCGAGTCCAGCCCCATGATGCTCGGGTTGTCCGGGATCACATTCAGCCCGCTCGAACCGTGATCCATCAGAAAACGGAGCCGCTCGTTCGTTTCCGTCGGGGTCCCGTACCCGGTCACCTCCCTTCGGGTCCAGTACCGACCCCGAAACATGTCTCGATGGATGCCCCGAGTGTAGGGGTACTCGCCCGGGTCCGCCACCTCTTTCGGATAATCGAGGGAGGTGAGATCCTCCGGGCCGTAGAAGTCTTTCAGGGGGAGACCGGACCAGGAGTTCAGCCCGCTGGGCTTCTCGTAGTAAGCATCCATGAGCTTCGAGTCACGCTTCCTCTTCGCCATCTCCGGTCTCCTGGCAGGTCGGGTCGGACACAGGATCCTAGCACGTCAATACGAAGTCACAAGAATCATCACCAAGGGGACACGCTTTCGGCAAGTGAACCTTCCAGTCAGGAGCCAGAGCATTCGTGACGCCCTGCATTTCATAGGTGCACGGTTTGTGACACGGAATCTCCCCCCGCTTTTCCTCGGGGGTGAGCGCCCATATCCGGCATCCCCCCATAGCGGTCAAAACACCACGCGTTTCCGATTCCATCCTGATGCTCACAAACCTCGAATCACCGTAGCCCCATACCTCCTGGCAGTAGATTCCCCACAGCTCGAGCGCATCCTCCATCGTGGGCTTCAAGCCGTGCTTCTCGACGATCCTCCTCGCGACCGGCTCAGTCCATCTCAGACGGGTCGCTTCGAGATACTCGAGCCATTCCTCTTCCCCGTAGCGGTGATAAACATATTCATCAGCACTCATTATACTTCCGTAAGCCAGGTCGATCAGCCGCTTGTACCTCTCGAACCAGTCGAGAACCGGAACCTCGATCTTCTTCGCCCCTTCCATGGTCACCTCCCCGTGAAGACAGGCTTGCGCTTTTCGACCCAGGCCCGAACGGCTTCCCTGTGATCCTCCGTATGAAACAGCTGGTACTGCCTCTGCACCTTGTATTCCATGAATGCATCCAGGTCCATTCTGAGGGACTGGTTGATGATCTGCTTCGTGATTCCGATCGCCGCCGGCCCTGCTGCGAGCTTCTGCGCGAATGCCTCGGCAGACTTCATCAACTCGTCCGCCGGCACTACTTCATCCACGAGTCCCATCTGCTCCGCTTCTGCGGCCTTGACGATCTGTCCGGTCAGGGCCAGGCGCTTCGCCCTGGACAGGCCGATCAGCCGAGGCAGGAGATAGAGGGAAACATCAGCGGCAAGGCCCATCTTCACAAAAACGAGACCCAACTGCGCATCGTCCGCAGCGATCCGGAAGTCGCACGCCACCGCCAGGTCAAGACCTCCCCCGACGACATGGCCATTCAGGGCTCCGATCACCGGTTTCCCGGCGTTGATGAGCAGCTTGTAGAGCTTCGGCGATTGTTGCATGTAGGTCTCGAAATCCGTTGCGCCCATCTCTGCCAGGGGGGCGATATCCTGCTCTATATCGCCGCCTGCGCTGAAGGCCCGCCCTGCCCCGGTCAGGACCACGGCCCTGACCGTGTCATCCTCCGCCAATTCCCCCAGCGCCTCGATCAGGTCGCGAATGAGATCCGGACTCATGGCATTCAGCTTGTCCGGCCGGTTCATCGTTACGACGGCCACCCTGTCTTTTCTCGTGACGAGTACGTTCTCGAGCGCTCTGTCTTGCGTCTCCATCGCTCCCTCTTTCTTCTACTTGCGAAACTGTTTGAAGTCGGGCTGTCGCTTCTCCAGAAAGGATTTCCGTCCTTCCAGTGCCTCGTCGCTCGCGTAGTACTGCCAGAGCCCTTCGCCCGCCTGTCGCTGCAACCCGTAGATCCAGTCTGTGGGCATGTTGAGGGAGTTTTTCAGAAAGGCAAGCGCCGTGGGGCTCTTCTGCAGGATCTCCTCGCACCAGGCATCCACCTCTTCCATCAGTTTGTCGGGAGGGACCACCTTGTTGACCAGCCCCATCTCCAGGGCCTCCTGAGCGGTATAGTTCCGGCAGAGAAACCACATCTCCCGGGCCTTCTTCTCTCCAACGAGGCGGGCAAGGTAGGCGGCACCGAACCCGGCCTCGAAGCTGCCGACCTTGGGCCCGACTTGAGCGAATCTCGCCGTTTCAGACGCGATCGTCATGTCGCACAGCACGTGCAGAACGTGTCCGCCTCCAACCGCCCAGCCGTTGACCGCGGCAATGACAGGCTTCTGGCACATCCTGACGAGCCTCTCCACCTCGAAGATCTTCTTGAGTCCGCGGCTGTATCCCGCCTTTCCCTCACCCGCGTCCGCAGAATCCCCCCCGGTGCAGAAAGCCTTTTCGCCCGCTCCGCTGATCACTATGACACCCACCGCATGGTCGTCGGCAGCATCCTGAAGGGCATCAATCATCTCCAGGAGGGTCCGGGTCCGAAGGGCGTTTCCCCTTTTGGGACGATTGATGATGACCTTGGCGACTCCGTCCTTCTTCTCGAACAGAATGTCTTCGAATTCCATTGGCTTCTCCTTCTGTGGACCCGGGTTGAACCCTATACGTAACACGCCCTTTTGCTCATGTCGAGAAGATCGAGCCGTGTCGAATTCGAGCGGCTCGAGGCGGACTTCACTGGACCATAAAAATAAACTCTTTTACCTTTCATTTTACCGATATTTCGTCCTCTTCCCCTCCGAAACCCAAGCTCGGATGTTCTCTTCTCGGGTTCACCCGACTTGAGTTTACCTACAATGAAGCGAAGAAGGAAAGGGAACAAATCCTTGACATTTCCTACCCAAATACTCTAGATTCGTTTGTAGCATGTACAACCTTTCACTTTATGAGGGTACCCTGGCCCCCTCTGATCGTCAACCGCCACATATTTGGGAGGAATATAACAATGCCGGCCATTTACAGTGCGGAGTGGTACGAAGCCATGTTCGACCTGGCCAACAGCCGTGACGACATCTCGGAGAAAGTGCCGCAAGGCGAATGGAAGATCGCCGTGGAGGTCGTGGGGGATGCCGCATCTCCGTACGTACCCGAGGGGAGGACGAAGCACTTCTTCATCCGGTTCCTGGACGGAAAGGTGGCCGAGTATCGGGAGTCTCCGGAGAAGATCAATGGAAAGGGGCTCAACTACCGCATCACGGGCGCTGCGAGCGTCTTCGACGGCGTCGCAGCAGGCACCGTGGATCCTGTGGAGATCGGCCTCAACGGCACGGTTGCGATCCGAGGTGACATGCGCCTCCTCATGCAGCATGCCGAAATGGTGAACGTGATCTTCGACGTGTACACCCAGAGTGATGTGACCGAATGGCCCCTGGGCAAGCCTCCCTATGAATGATCCGTATATCCGTAGACAAGCCGTGATGCCGCCTCCGTGGGGGGAACCCGGCAGGTGAAACAGAGCCCGAATCCATAGCATGAATATCAAGAGGAGAGTAACCATGGGGAACAACACCTTCGATGCCATTGTCATCGGTGCGGGACACAATGGCATGGCCCTTTCCACCTATCTCGGCAAGAGCGGATGGCGGGTACTCGTCCTGGAGAGAAGGCTGGAA
Source organism: bacterium (assembly GCA_028277985.1). GTDB lineage: Bacteria > Desulfobacterota > DSWW01 > DSWW01 > DSWW01 > S015-6. The sequence goes on from JANQFG010000115.1 coordinate 12,535, forward strand.
GAAGGCGGCGGACTTTCCACAGAACACTATACCCGGCCGGGATTCCTCCACAACATGCACAGCAACTATCACACCTTTGTGGGTCTGTGCCCGGTGTACGATGACCTCGACCTGGTGGGCGAGCCGGACGGGGTAACTTATGTCCACCCACCCGTGCAGATGGGCTCCATCTTCCGGGACGGGACGGCCCTTACGATCCACACGGACATGGACAAGACCCATGCCTCCATGAGCCGGTTCAGCCGGAAGGATGCAGACACCTTTCAACGGCTCTACAAGGAAGTGAAGGGGTTCCAGGACCTGATGATCAGCACCCTCATGTATGCCCCCCCCATCGACGTGAACGACATTACCAAGGCGCTCAGCACCTGGAAGGTGGAGGAGAAGACCGAGTTCTTCCGGGCCAAGCTTCGTTCCATGAGTATCAACGATTTCCTGAACAAGCACTTCGAGAACGACAAGGTCAAGGCGATGCTCGCCTTCCACGCCGCGGTCTGCGGCTACTACACGGATCGTGTCGGGCTTGCCATTTCTTTCCCCTTCATGCTGGGAAAGATCGACAACTGGAAGATCGCCTGCGGCGGCTCCCACCGGCTGGCACACGCCCTGTGGAGGCAGATGCGCCGGAACAACGTGACCCTCCTCCCCTCCTCCCCTGTGAAGCAGATCCTGGTCAAAGACGGGCGAGCAGTCGGTGTGCAAACCGATGACGGCCGCGAGTACTACGCCGACAAGCTCGTTGCAAGCAGCATCGATGTGAACCAGACCTTCCAGAAGATGCTGCCGCAAGAGGTGGTACCCGCCGAGACCAAGGAAGAAGTGGAGGCCTACGAATACCAGGAAGGAAGCCTCTTCTCGGTCCACATGGCTCTGCACAGAGCCCCCGCATACAAAGCCGCTGAATTCGATCCGGATATCAACCAGGCGTGGGTCCTGAACCTTGGCTATGAAACCCTGGAGGACTTCAACCGGGATTGGCAGGACATTCGCAACGGTATGCCCCCGGAAGAGCCGAGACTCAACGTGGCAATCAATTCCATGTTCGACCCCTATGACGCTCCCGAAGGGAAATCAACCGGGCTGATCCGCGTGTTCGCCCCCCATTCGGTGAACGGAAAGGGTTCCGGATATTGGGCAACCGCCTTCAAGGAAGTCTACATGCGGCGGTGCATCGAGAAGTTGGAGGCCTACTGCGATGGTTTCTCGGATGCCGATATCCTCGAAGCAAAGCCTTATACGCCCCTGGATATCTCGGAGAAACTCGTCAACATGGTCAACGGGGATTGGATGGTGGGCAAGATCGCGGACACGAACCTCATGGCCAACAGGCCCAGCAACTCCCTTTCCCAGTACAGGACGCCTGTCAAGGGCCTCTACCTCTGCGGCTCCACGACCCATCCGCACGGCTTCATCACATTCGGGCCCGGCTACAATGCCCTTCAGGTCATTGCGGATGATTTCGGACTGGAGAAGTGGTGGGTCGAAATATAGTTGCCGGAAGAGAAGAAGGAGACTGGCCATGGTAAGGAAGGAATACGATGCCATCATCGTCGGTGCAGGTAACCAGGGTCTCTCCCTTGCCGCGTACCTGCAACGGAGCGGAATGGAGGTCGCCGTCTTCGAGCGGAGGAACGAAGAGGGAGGTTGCATCTTTTCCTCGGAGTGTACCGCTCCCGGGTTCATACACAACCTGCATGCTCAGTACATGGAATTCATCGACTGGATGCCTTTCTACCACGATTTCGGGCTCGAGGAACTGGGCAGCCGGATGATGTACCCGGAGGCCCAATCCGGGATCGCTTTCTCGGACGGCAGACCACCGATCGTTCTGTACAGCGTTGAGAATGAGGAGCACTTCGAGCGCACCCACAAATCGATTGCCGTGTACTCCAAGCACGACGCGGACACCTTTGTGGGCCTACACAAGAAGGCTCTCCCCAATCAGGACATGGCTGTTCGGTTCTTGTACAGCCCTCCTCAGATGCCCACCGAAGAGGACCCGGACCCGCTGAACACAATGGGAATCGCACTGATGGACATGCTGGATTTGCCACGTCATCTTGCCAAGGGATCCGGAAAGACCCTGGTCGACTATCTGTTTGAAACACCGGAACTCAGAGCCCTTCTCTACAGGATGCTCGTGGAATGGGCTTGCCCGCTCGACGTGATGAACCTGGGGTTCACTGCAGTGCTGGCTCTCTTCTTCATCAGCCTGAATTGGCGCCTGTGCGTTGGGGGGACCCATACCCTGGCACACGCCATGGCGATGGCATGCATTCGAGAAGGCGTGGACATCCATGAAACGAGCGAAGTGAAAACCATCCTCCTGGAGCAGGGAAAGGCCACAGGCATCCGACTCGCCGACGGAACCGAAATCAAAGCAAAGAAGCTCGTGGCCTCGAGTGCCGACATCAAACAGACCCTTCTCGGCATGGTGGGGGAGGAAAACCTGAGCTCCCTATGGGTGAAGCGCACCAAGGATTTCCGGTATGGACCCTCGTGCGTCTTGGCCTCCACCGGGATGGCTCTCCACGAAGCGCCCGACTTCAAGAGCGCACGCCATAATCCGGACATCAACAAGACATTCTATACGGTCGTTGGCTTCGACACGCCGGAAGAGGTTTACGAATACTGCCTGGAAGCCGAAACGGGGAAAATCCCCAGGATTCCGGGTGCCGGGATTTGGGTCAACTCCCTTTGGGATCCCACGTACGCCCCCCCGGGCAAGCACAGCCTGGCCGGCTGGTTCTTCTTCCCCAAGGCGAGCACCCACACCCGGGAAGAATGGGAGGAAATAAGGGCCACTTACAACGATCGATTCCTCCAGAGGTTCACCCGGTGGGCCCCGAACATGACCCGGGCAAACGTGATCGACGACTATTTCTACACCCCTCTGGATCAAGCGGACGATATGCGCCTCGGAGAGGGTGATTT
>JANQFG010000120.1 GCA_028277985.1 bacterium
CCGTAATCGGGAGTGTTCCCGATTTCGTCTGGATTGGCTCCGAGATCTGCGGATGCCCGCAGATCTCGTCGGGTCCGTAATCCGGAGTGTTCGCGAGGAAATTGGTGACAACCACCATTTTCGGAGTGTAGGGATACCCACAGATCTCGTTTGGGTCCGTAATCGAGGGTGTCCTCGATTACGTCGTACTTTTGTCCGTAATTGGCGGTTATCCGCCAATTACGTTGGGGTTGCCCTAGGATTTGTTCTGCAGGTATCCTGTCCCCGGCAAGACAGGGGGGTTCAGAACGATGTGTGAGAAAGACCGGCTGAAGAAAAGCACTCTCTTCACTCTGCTGGCGATTTCGCTGTCACTTGTGAGCGTGGCGGGGGCGGAGAGGTTTGCCTTCGAGAGGTACCTGATGGGTACCACGGTCGAATTGATTGTCTTGGCCCCCGATCGGAGTGCCGCGGAAAAAGCCGTGGAAAGGGCCTACGGCGAAATCGAAAGAATCGAGAGACTGTTGTCGGTCCGAAGGGCGGATTCCGCGATATCCGAGATCAATCGATCGGCAGGGAAGAGGCCTGTCCGGGTGGACGAGGAGACGTACCGACTGATCCAGGAGTCCCTGCGGTTCTCAAAGATGAGCCGTGGGGCTTTCGACATAACGGTCCAGGGAATGGCAGAGATCTGGGATTTCCGCCGGGACGGCTTTCGGGTGCCCGGACCCGACCGGGTGCTGAAAGGCCTTGAGCGTGTGGGATGGAGTAAGATTCGCCTGGATGAGAGTGATTCGTCGGTCTTCCTGGAGAAGGAGGGCATGAGGATCTCGCTCGGGGCGATTGCCAAGGGGTATGCAGCCGACCGGGCCGTGGGCATCCTGCGTTCGTCCGGGATCGAGAGCGGCATCGTCAGCGCGGGCGGGGACCTCATCGCCTTCGGCCGGAAGGAGAACGGCAAGGTCTGGAAGGTGGGGGTCAGAAACCCAAGGGACCACAAGAAGAACATCTGTGTGCTTCCCGCGTCCGACCGGGCCGTGGCGACATCGGGTGACTACGAGCGCTACAGGATGGTCGAGGGGGAGCGGGTCCATCACATCACCGATCCTCGGACAGGCTATCCGAGCAAAGGGTGTATGAGTGCGACGGTCTCTGCGGTCAGTGCCATGGAGGCAGACGCCCTGGCAACCGCAGTCTTTGTGCTGGGCCCGGAGGCAGGGCTGGCCCTGCTGGAAAAACTCCCGGATGTGGAAGGAATCGTCGTGGATGCGCAAGGGAAGATCACGCCTTCCACGGGCCTGGCCGGGACGGGTGAGCGCGCATCGAAAGAGAAACCGAACCGGCCCGATTCGCATCCAAAGCATAATACAAAAGGATATTAATAAAACAAAAATCCAGTGTTCAACCCGTTCCTCGAAGGGGGGAAACGAAGCCATGGAACCGGAAGTGAGACCCGTTGCTGTTCGAGGTCTCGAAGACGTAATCGCTGCGGACACCCGCATCGGATACGTGGATGGGGCCAACGGAAAGCTCTACTACGCGGGATACGAGATCAACGACCTGGCAAAGCACGCCTCTTATGAGGAATGCGTGTTTCTTCTGTGGAACGACCGGCTGCCCACCAAGAAAGAGCTGATGGATTTCCGGGCGGAGATCATCCCGGAGATGACCCTGCCGCGCCCTCTCATACAGTGGTTCAGGAGGGTCCCGCGGGGCGTGCATCCGATGGTCATGCTACGATCCGCCATTTCCGACCTCGCCCTGTACGATAAGGAGACCGAAGACAACTCCCTGGAGGCGAATCGCCGGAAGGCTGCCCGCCTGGTGGCAAAGGTGCCGTCCGTCATCGCCAATTTCTATCGTATCTACAATGGGCTTGACCTGATCGAGCCGGATCCCAAGAAAGGTATTGCGGTCAATTTCCTGAGAATGTTCACGGGCAAGGAGCCGGACAAGAAGTCCAGGGAGGCGATCGAGTTGATGTTCGTCCTCCATGCGGATCACGGGTTCAACGCCTCCACCTTTGCGGCCAGGGTGACGGCCAGTACGCTGGCCGACATCTACGCCGCGGTCACCGCGGCGATCGGTGCGCTCAAGGGGCCCCTGCACGGAGGGGCCAACCAGAGGGTCATGGAGATGCTCGAAGGGATCGGGTCGCCCGACGATGTCGAGGATTACATCAACGGCCTGCTGGCACGGCGGGAGCGGATCATGGGCTTTGGCCACAGGGTCTACAAGGTCGAAGATCCCCGGGCCCGGCATCTTCGAAAGTATTCAGAGGATGTATGCGGGGGGGATGTGGCCTGCAGTCGGTACTATGCCATCAGCCGCCGCATCGAGCAGCAGGTGAAGAAGACAAAAGGGATCTACCCGAACGTGGACTTCTACTCCGCAACGGTTCAGCACGCTCTGGGGATTCCTGTAGACTATTACACCACCGTGTTTGCTGCCTCGCGCATCGCAGGCTGGACCGCCCATGTGATGGAGCAGCATGCGGACAACCGGCTGATGCGCCCCAGGTCCCAGTTCGTGGGCAAGCTGCCCAGAAGATTCGTGCAGATGGAGAAGCGGAAGAAGTGATCGCAACCCTTCGATCGCGGGGGGCGATCGAGCCCGGATGAAGGGAGGCCGGCCGGTCGATCTTTGCGTTTTCAGATAGAGTGAGATATCTGATAAGATCTATGAAGCCTCAAGCCTTTTTGCACAATCAAGAAGCGAGTGGAGACCTCTGAGCATGCAGGCCGGCAGAGAACAGGAGGTCATGTCCCGCGAGTCGGATCTCGATCTGAAGGAGCAGATCATCGGGATCGTGGACGAGGTGGCGGAAACCTATGTTCAGGACGATATCCTGGCCAATGTGGGCGACTATCCGATGCCGTCCCGGGAGGAGATCATAGGGATCCTGAACGAGGTGCAGGAAGTCCTCTATCCCGGCTATTTCGGGAACTGGAGGGCGGACCGAATCAACTACAGGTATTACCTCGGCACCAAGATGAACCAGATCTACGAGGGCTTCAGCCAGCAGATCGCCAAGAGCCTTCGTCATAACTGTGTCGGCGCCCATCGGGTGTGTGATCGTTGCATGAGGCGAGGACGGGAACAGACGATCGATTTCATGAAGAAAATCCCGAAGATCCGAAGGCTTCTGCGAGGCGACGTGGAGGCTGCGATGGCCGGGGATCCTGCGGTGTCCCGTTTCGAAGAGATCATCTTCGGCTATCCGGGGGTCAAGGCGATGACGATCTACCGGATCGCCCACGAACTGTTCCACCAGGAAATCCCTATCCTGCCAAGGATCATGACCGAGTACGCGCACACCGTCACAGGAATCGATATCCACCCGGGCGCACACATCGGCAAGCGCTTCTTCATCGACCACGGGACCGGGGTGGTCATCGGGGAAACCTGTCTGATCGGTGACGACGTGAAGGTGTACCAGGGGGTGACGCTGGGAGCCTTGAGCCTGCCGCGGGACGAGTCGGGCGAACTGGTCCGGGGGACCAAGCGGCATCCGACGGTCGAGGACAGCGTGACGATCTACGCGGGTGCCACCATTCTCGGCGGCGATACGACGATCGGTGCCGGATCCGTTATCGGAGGAAACGTATGGCTCACGGGAACGATCCCCGCCGGCACAAAGGTGGTGATCGAACCTCCCCGACTGCAGGTCCGGGAAGGACAAGTCGAGGAGAAGGAGCCGGTCATCGATTTCCAGATATGAAGCATTTGATTCTCTAGAGAGACGAACAGGCTGGAACAACCAAGAAAGAGGGAAGACCATGTGGGAATACACGGAGAAGGTGTTCGAGCATTTCAAGAATCCCAGGAATGTGGGTGAGGTGGAGAACCCGGACGGGGTAGGGGACGTCGGCTCCCTGGCGTGTGGCGACGCACTGCACCTTACCTTCAAGCTGGACGAGAACGAGCGAATCAAAGAGGCGATGTTCAAGACCTTCGGGTGTGCCAGCGCGATCGCCTCCTCATCGGCCTTGACCGAGATGATCAAGGGCAAGACACTCGAAGAGGCGGAGAAGATCACCAATCAGGACATTGCCGACTATCTCGGAGGGCTCCCGGAAGAGAAGATGCACTGCTCGGTCATGGGCAAAGAGGCCCTGGACGCGGCCATCGCATATTACCGGGGAGAGACGAAGCGGGAGGACCCCGAAGACGTCGTGTGCAAGTGTTTCGGCATCTCAGGGGAAGAGATCCGAGAGGTGGTCAAGCTCAACAACCTGACCACGGTGGAGCAGGTGACCCACTATACGAAGGCCGGAGGGGGCTGCAGCACGTGCCATCCGGAGATCCAGTTGATCCTGGGCGAGATCGCCGAGGAAGCGGAGCGGGAGAAGAAGGTGAGGGAGGCCCAGTCCGGAAGGAAGCTTACGAACCTGCAGAAGATCAAGCTGATCGAAGAGACCATGGATCGGGAAATCCGGCCTTCTCTGAAACAGGACGGCGGGGATATCGACCTGGTCGATGTGGAAGGCGACAAGGTCATGATCGGATTCCGGGGAACCTGCACCTCGTGCCCGAGCTCCGAATTCACCCTCAAGGGATTCGTGCAGGAAAAGCTTCGGGAATTCGTCAGCCCTGAAATCGAAGTAGAGGAAATGACGCCATGACAAAGACGGTCTACCTCGACAACAACGCTACGACCCAGGTCGCCCCGGAAGTCGTGGAGGAGATGCAGCCCTATTTTCATGAATTTTACGGTAACCCCTCCAGCATGCACACCTTCGGCGGGCAGGTGAACCGGAAGGTGGAAGATGCCCGGGCAAAGGTTGCCGCCCTGATCGGGGCGAAGCCGGACGAGATCATTTTTACGAGTTGCGGAACCGAGAGCGACAATGCCGCGATCATGGGCACCCTGGACCGTTACCCGGAAAAACGTCATTTCGTGACAACCCGGGTGGAACACCCGGCCGTCTGGAACCTGTGTCCCTACCTGAGGAGCAAGGACTACCGGATCACGGAGCTGTCGGTCAATGGGAAAGGGCAGCTGGACCTCGAGGAGCTGAAATCGGCGCTGAGTGATGATACGGCTATGGTCAGCATCATGTACGCGAACAACGAGACCGGCGTGATTTTTCCGATCGACGAGATCGCCAACATCGTGAAGGCCCACGGGATTCCCTTCCACACCGATGCGGTTCAGGCGGTCGGCAAGATTCCCCTCGATATGAGCAAGCAGCCCATCGACATGCTCTCGCTCTCCGGCCACAAGCTGCACGCTCCAAAAGGGATCGGCGTGCTCTACCTGAGGCGGGGGACCAAATTCTCCCCCCTGATGAAAGGTGGGCATCAGGAGAAGGGCAGAAGAGGCGGAACCGAGAATGTCCCTTACATCCTGGGTTTGGGCAAGGCGGCCGAGTCGGCCCTCTCGCACCTGGAAGAAGAGAACACACGGGTCTGCGCCCTGAGGGATCGGATGGAAAAGGGGCTCGTGGAGAGCATTCCAAACACGATCGTCAATGGCGATACTGCGAACCGGCTTCCGAACACGAGCAGTGTATGCTTCGAATACGTTGAGGGAGAGTCGATCCTGATGATGCTCGACGAGATCGGCGTCTGTGCTTCGTCTGGTTCGGCCTGCACCTCCGGCTCGCTGGAGCCTTCCCACGTGCTGCGGGCCATGGGCGTTCCCTTTACCGCGGCACACGGATCGGTGCGGCTCAGCCTCAGCATCCACAATACGGACGAGGAGATCGACCATCTCCTGAAGCACATGCCGGGAATTATCGAAAACCTCCGTAACATTTCACCCTTCTGGAAAGAATATAAAGAAGGCAGGCTGTCGGCTTCGGCGCCTGCGTGAGCCGTGACATCCTCATGGGCCGCACCCTGAGGCAGACTCTGCGTTGAAGGAGGACAGGCCATGGGAGAAGGTATCGCGGAAGCCCTGCAAACCGCGCCTTTGCTCGCGCTCGGTCTGGCCTTCCTCGGCGGACTGGCTACGAGTTTTACGCCCTGCGTCTACCCGATCATCCCGATCACGGTCACCTTCATCGGTGCAAGGGGGGTCCAGTCTCGGGCCCAGGCCCTGGTTCTCTCCGTTCTGTATGCTCTCGGAATAGCGGTGACCTACACCGCCCTGGGGGTCTTCGCCGCCCTGAGCGGAAGGATCTTCGGTTCCCTGACACAGAGCCCCTATGTGTACCTGGCCGTGGGGAACATCATCATCCTGTTCGGACTCAGCATGCTGGACGTGTTCGAGCTGCCCCTGCCCGGGTTCCTGACCGGGGGCGGCCCGGCCAAGGCGAGAAAAGGGTTTCTAGGTGCCTTTGCGATCGGGGTGACCTCTGGCCTGGTTGTGGGCCCGTGCACCGCCCCGGTGCTCGCCTCGATTCTTACTTACGTCGCGCAGCAAGGGAACGTGGTCTTCGGCGGTGCAATCCTGTTCCTCTTTGCCATGGGGATGTGTGTCCTGATCATCGTGGCAGGGACCTTTTCCGGGGTCCTCTCCTCCCTGCCGAAGTCCGGGGGCTGGATGGAGTGGATCAAGAAGATCTTCGGTATGGCGATGATTTTCGTGGGCGAATATTTCATCTTTCAGGCAGGCGTTTATTGGTGACGCGCGGGTCACGACGGAGTACGGGTATGAGACGATGGATGGTTGCCCTCACGATCCTGGCAGTGCTTGGTTTGAGCGCGGGCTGTGTCCGCGTGAAGCCCTGGGAACGTGACATTCTGGCAGAAGACGTGATGACTTTCGACGCGGAGGCGGTGGAGAGCGCACTCGATCACGGCTACTACAATGCGCGGGAGGGCGCGGCCGGCGGGTTCGAGTCGGGTGGTGGTGGCTGTGGGTGCAATTGAAGCGCAGAGATAGACTGCGGAGGCAAGCGGCGACTGTGTTGTGCAACCTTGCTCGGGATGCTGCACCGGCATTCTTGTTGGTTTTCCTGGTGGTCCTGTTTCTCCCCGGAAACCTCTCCATGGCTGAAGACCGTGCACTGTCACGCCTCATCGTCTATGTGGATGACGATTCCACGACGGTCTACACCCCCATGGTTCTTATTGAGAAGGACATCTTCCAGGAAACCTCCCTGAGCTTCCAGTATCTTGCCGATATTCAGAGCTGCGCTTCCGTTGATGTGGTGAGCACCGCCTCGCCGAGCATGGGGTATGAGGAGACGAGGCACAGTGTCTCCTTCGGGCTCCGACACCGCAGGGACCTGACCACTATAGGCGGAGGCTACGCCTACAGTACGGAGAACGACTACGATTCCCACGCCTTTCTGGCCAACCTGTCCCAGGAGCTGTTTCAGCGAAACTTTACCGTGGGTCTGAACCTCTCGGTCCGATGGGACCAAATCGGGCGCGTGAACGAAGGGTTGTTCGAGAACCTGACCGGGGTGAACACGAGCATCTCCCTGACCCAGCTGATCTCCCCCCGGTGGATTGCGCAATTCGTCTACTCCATGGAGTATCTTAGTGGTTACCAGGCGAGTCCCTACCGACTGGTTCCGATCGGGGCGGCTTTACCCGTAGATGCCAAGTTCAGCGTGCCCGAGACCCACCCGTCTACGCGCTTTCGCAACGCCTTCACCGGCAGGCTCAAGGAGAACGTTGCGGAGCGGTGGACCCTGGAGCAATCCCTTAGGCTCTACTTCGACACATGGGGGATGGCGGCTCAGACGGTTCTGCTGCAGGCCTACTTTCAGGCCTCCGACCCTATTACACTTAGGTTTCGCTACCGTTTTCACAACCAGAGCAATGCGGACTTCTACCGTGAGATCTACGATGACGAGCAGGAGTTCATGTCCCGGGATCGAGAGCTGGGTACGCTCGTGTCCCACCTTCTCGGCCCTCAGCTCTTGTACCGGACCGAGGGGCTCTGGATCTTCGATCTGGCCACTATTGACGTGAAGCTGGAGTATTTCTATATAAACTACGAGGATTACGCCCTGCTCGAGAACAAGGAGGGGCTCCTGATCGGTACCGGAGTGCATCTCTACTATTAGGGCCGTATGACAGAAGAACCCTGCTGCTGGAGGGGAGTTCATGGATAGGAACAAACAGAATCTGCTTGCTGCAGGCCGTATAGGGTGCGCTCTGGTACTTGCGGCCCTGGTGTATGTAGTCCCTGCGATGGCAGGGCTGAAGGAAGGCGATCCGGTAGAGGCCTTTTCCCTGGAGAAGGGGGATGGAGGCGCCTTCTCTTACCCGGCCGATGCGGAAGGGAAAGTGATCTTCCTGAATTTCTGGGCCTCCTGGTGCCCCGAATGCAAGATCGAGCTCCCGGAGCTGGTGGCCATTCGGGAGAAGTACAAGGACCGTCCCTTCGTTCTCCTCGCCGTAAACATGGATCGGAAGAGAAGGGCGGCGGACAAGTTCCTTAAGAAGGCCGGTTTGGATCTAGTCGTGCTCTTCGACAACGAGCAGAAGGTGATCAACGCATTCGCCCCGGTGGGGGTCCCGGCTTCCTACCTGATCGGACCGACCGGCAAAGTGGAAAAGGTCTATGTGGGATTCAAGAAGGAATACATAGAGAAATACATCAAGGACATCGAGGAGCTGTTTGCCGGATCGGGTGGAAACAAGAGTGATCTCCCTCTGAAAGAACAGGAAGCGAGTCAGCCTTGAGATCCGTGTCGAGCCGAGATCGAATGCCTAATCCTTCTATGGCCTGTGCCCTGGCTATCGTGCTCCTGTTTGGCTGGGCATGCTCGGAGCACGCCGGTTCGGAATCGGCGAGTCTTCCGGATGTGGATTTCGACTATTATGTAAAGCACATCCAGCCGATCCTGGAGCATCGCTGCGCCTTCTTCGCTTGCCATGGCGGCAAGGACAGGTTCTTCCAGATCTATCAGGAGGCGCGGCTCAGGGAGATTCCGGACCCGGATCCGATACTCGAGGCCCCCGCGCCGTTGACCTACGAGGAGTTGCGCAGGAATTTCGAGCAGACCGCAGGGATGTTGTTCGGGTTCGACAATCCGGAGAACAGCCCTCTTTTCTCCAAGCCGCTCTCGAGCGGGACACGACACGCAGGGTCGACCCTGTTCGAAGGGCCGGACGTGTTCCTGAATCGTCAGGACCCGGATTACCAGACCCTTCTCAGATGGGCCCGGGGGGCGCGTCTGCCCGAGGCAGAATAATGAAGGGGAAAGAAAGACGAATGAGAGGGGATTGGCTTGGACCCGAGCCGGCCATGAAGGGTGTGAATCGTAAGGATGAACAAGGCGGGAATCCGGTAAGGGCCGTTCTGGCGCTCATGACCGTAGCCGCCCTGGTCGCTCTTCCCGTCACCACGGCCCACGGTTTTCAGTTCTATTTCTTTTTCGAGGGCCCCTCGAACTCGGGAGAGGGGGGGAACCGTTACTTCACAGGCTCTCCGCGCTACAAGAACTACGACTGCCGGCTATGTCACGTGGGCGATCCGGGCGAGATCCGGGTTCGGTTGTGGACCGAGCCGGACAACATTTTTCAGGTCGGCTATGAGCCGGGCAGAGAATACACGGTTCGGCTGTCCCTGCTCGAAGAGCTGAAGAAGCCGCCGATCAAGATCTTCAGCACGAACAACTTCTGTGTGGAAGTGCTCGATACGAGGGCACGAACCGCCGGTACGTTTGATGTGGGCTTCGATACCAACCCGATCCAGGAGTTGTTCGACCCCGTGGTTCTTTCATTGGACGGAACCACCATGCAGAGCGGTTTCTTCAACTTCGACCTGGACTGGGAATGGACCTGGACCGCCCCGGAGACGGGTACAGGCCCGGTCATATTCTATTGCGGGTTTGTAGACGGGAGCGGGGATATCAAGGCTTTCAGCAACGATGTTGCCATTCTGAAGCAAAGGGCCGATCCGCGCTAGGGGTTTTCCCTAGCGGTGAAGCCCGGAAGACGACCACGTGAAGCAGGGTAGGGTGCAATATGTCAAAGGTCAAAAGGATTCCGCTCACTTCGCTGAGCCACAAAGGGGGTTGAGCCTGCAAGGTTAGCCCAGGGGACCTGGGCGACGTTCTTTGCGGACTGCCTCCGATTGAAGACCCGCAAGTGATCGTGGGGACGAGCACCCGCGATGACGCCGCGGTGTATCGCCTGAACGGCGAGACCGCTCTGGTCCAGTCCGTGGACGTATTCACCCCTGTCGTGGACGACCCTTACACCTTCGGGCAAGTGGCAGCCGCCAATTCTCTGTCCGACATCTACGCCATGGGTGCGCGGCCCATCCTCGCCCTTTCGGTCATAGCCTTCCCGGTGGACAAGTTGCCGCTCTCGGACATGAGGGAGATCCTGAAGGGCGGAATCGACAAGGCGCGCGAGGCAGGGATCGAGGTCGTGGGGGGACATTCCCTCGAGGACAACGAGCCGAAATTCGGACTGAGCGTCACGGGCGTGATTCACCCGGACCGAATCCTCCGCAACAGCTCCGCCAGGCCCGGAGATATCCTCATTCTGACAAAGCCGCTCGGCAGCGGCGTCCTGGCCCATGCAATCAAAAAGGGCCAAGCTACTGAAGAGGAGATCCGAGAGGTCGTGGAGGTGATGACGCGGCTCAACCGGGATGCCTGCGAGGCGATGGTCGAGGTGGGCGTTTCCGCATGCACCGATGTGACAGGGTTCGGCCTCCTGGGGCATCTCATCGAGATGATCCAGGGCTCGGGCGTTTGCGCGAAAGTCCATGCCGGCAGGGTACCGGTGCTTCCCAGTGTCCGGTCCCGTGTCCGAGCCGGAATCTATCCGGGCGGCACCCGAAAGAACCTGGACTATTACGGTAAGCATGTGGATTGGGCAGAGGGGGTAGAGCAGATCGATCGTCTCACACTGGCGGACGCGCAGACCTCGGGCGGACTCCTGATCGCGGTGCCGGGAGATCGTGCAGAGCGGCTCAAGAAGGGCCTGGGGGAGCATGGAGTGGAGACCCATGATGCGATCGGAGAGATCGTCCCCCCCACGGGCGAGCCCAGGGTCAGCGTCGTGCCCGACTGAGGGGCCTTCGAGATGTTATCTCAAGTAAATTCTCCGAAGTTTCTATAATATATTGAAAAATATATACAAAAATTACTAGAAAGTTCCCGAAGTCCGCCCCGGGTCACATCTGCCCCGGAACCCTATGGACAAGACAGGGCATCTATCGGTACAATAGTCGCTCACGCGTGACCCCGCCTCGAAGTAAGAAGCTCCGAGTATCGCCGAGTTTGAAGTCACTTCGTGAACCAAACCCGTCCCCTTTCGGTCTTACTTGACGCAGAGTCGCCCGCGACAGCAGAAGGGCTTGATTGCCTTTCGGGCTGCAATCGAGGAGAACCCGGTAACTGGAACCCGTAACGAGCAGATAAGAGAAGATGCTATGATGGTCAATCGAGTCCACGAGGAAGTCAAATATCTCCAGCAGAGGCTGGACGATCATGCCGATGCTGTTTCTGCGCACCTGAAGATATCTCGAATCAAGGCACGCGAGAAGATCAAACAGGCGTGGATGGACGGCTGCATCCTGTGCAAACAACAGGGACCCACTGCGCCCCATTTCTATAAAGGGCAGGTCTACGTGATCTGTGCAGAGTGCGATATCGCATACGCGATGGAACACGGGGAAAAGGATCTGAAGAGATCGATCGCCCGAAGGCTCGCCAGGCGATCCAAGACGTCCGCGTCCAGGAACTAGCTCAAACCTTTCGTCGAGACCGAGCAGCGCGGCTGAGAACAATCGTGCTGCTCCTCCGCAGATTTGCATCGATTTGCCTGTTCCAACCCTCTCCTGTTGCCCCTCAGACAACACGTTTGACTACCAGAATACCCGCCGCTACGGCACGTCCCTGAACCACGGTCCGTTCGTGTACCGGGACCCATGGATGTGCTATGCTTCTCGTATGGCGCGAGCAAGGGTGAACGCTTCATTCCGGAATACAATTTCCACGAGATCCAACTCGGAGGGATGCATATGAATAGACTGGAAATTCTATTCCTTGCCGAGGTCGACGAGGAACGGTGTAACGGAGATAGAATATGCGAAAACGTGTGTCCCACCGCAGCCATCCGGATGATCAACAAGAAGGCACGCGTTGATCAAGACAGGTGCCTGGCATGTTTGAAATGTGTGGACGCTTGCCCGGAGCTGGCCGTCACGCTCACACCTCGCTCTGAACCACTGGAAATAGGAATCGATCCTTCCACGGTGGATCAGAAAAGGCTGAATGAGTTGTGCGCAAAGGCGAATCTCGACCCGGAAGAATCCATTTGTCTCTGTCATGGAACCCTGGCAAAGGACCTTGCCGCCGCTGTCCTGAAAGGTGCCAAAACTCCCGAAGACGTGGTTCTCATGACCGGAGTCCGAACAGGGTGCGGGATGTGGTGCACGACACCCATTCTGAGGATACTCAAGGCGAACGACGTCGAAGTGGTTTTTCCCAAGGGGTACCGGATGTACGACATAGAGCCGGCGGTGTGGGAACTCCCTGATGAAGTAGTGAAGAAGTACCCCGAATATTTCCTTGAAGAGGACGCGGAGCTTTCACGACGGGGCACCCTGGAAACATTCGCATCGGTCGTTGTAGGAAGGAGGGAGCCATGATGAATCAAGCGGTGACACCACCGGAACTCGTACCTTCCGTGTATGCAAGGGATCTGCTCCCGCGTGCTGCCCTTTCACCCAGGTTCGTTTCTCTGGATGTGAGGGCGCTGTTCCCGGACATCCCCGAAGCGATCTACTCTCAGCGTGGCGACCTGTCCAGGGTGAGAAAAGCAACGGAGAGGGCCTTGGCCAATGTCAACATGGACAAGATCCGGCCAAATGACAGTGTCAATATCCTATGCTGTGAGCACTCCTTCATCATTTGCGAAGGTGAGCCGTATGCGGAGATCCTCCGGACAACGAAGGATGTGGTCAAGGAGAGGACCGGTTGCGAGGATATCCGTCTGCGAATCGGTACGGGCGTAGCATTTCACGAAGCCGAAGAGCTGGTCGAACACTACAGGTTCGACCAAGACTTTGACGGGAAGACGGCAGGAGTCGTTCCCCTGGATAGAGGCGTGGCGATCGAGACAGAAATCGGCACCCTTTATGGCGTTGCGAAGGCGTACGATGCGGACCGGATCGTTCACGTTCATTATGATGACCCGAGAGAGATCTACCTTCACAGGTTCATCGACAGAGCCTTGAAAGCCTTCGGAATGGGCTATGCCCGACTCGAAACACGGTCGGTTTTTCACTCCAATTTCGGCAATCGGAGCGGCAATTTTATTCCCAGAGCTATCTTCAACTCACCCTTTGTTCAGGAAAAGTACGCCTTCAGTTGCATCCAGATGTCCTCGCCTGCGGGAATCACGGGGGTGGAGGCTGACAATGACACGAGGGAGCTCAATCGAAGGGTGATCCTTTCCGCGCTGAGGGCCTATGGGAAGATCTACCGTCTCATTTGCGAGATCGACGAGTGCGTCGTGGTGTTGGATGGTGGAAAGTGGCCATGGTATCTGCATGCCGGGGGCATCACGTCCGGCAATCTCTTCAAAGCACCCCTGGACTTTCTGGACCTTCGCCTCGGCTCCGCACAGAACGAAATCGGAAGTGATTTCAACCCGGCGATTAAGGCTTTTGTCGTCAACAATACCTGGAAACAGGCTTTCTGGGACCTGGAGCTTCGTGTTCCAACGATCATGGTGGGCAAACACGAGCCGCCCTTCTTCGGCGTGAGCAAGATCGTGACGGCTGAGGATTTCGAGACGGCCGTGGATTTTGCCGTCAGAATTGCAGAGACCGACAAGATCATCCTCTTTGACGGCAGCTTCGGTCACATCAACCTGAGCCCCTCGCTTGCGGAGGCCATGAGAGCGAAAGCCCCGGAAATCGCCCGTCAGGTGGATGAAGAGCTCCTGCCCATGTGGCTCAAGCAGAGGGGCATCGATCCGGAGGCTACCCTGGAGACCGTGTAGACCGGTTCAAGGCGGGCCCCCGAAACAGCAGGGGCCCCGTCCGTCATCGGAGGGGCCCCTGTCTTAGGCGGATCGTAGATTCCTAGGGCAATGCACCCGGATCAACCGGGCAGCACACACTCTCCTTCCCAACACCAGAGCTCCGGCTCGCAATCGTCGTTGGTCTCACATCCCGGTTCAGGGACCACGCACTCCCCTTCCAGGCAGACGAGCTCCTCGGGACAATCAAGATCGTCCATGCACTCCTCTTGCTGGGGTGGGAGGCACATTTCTTCCAGGCACACGAGATCTTCGCGGCAGTCGGCGTCTTCCAGGCAAGGATCCTCCTCGTTGCCTGCGGGTTGGCAGGTTCCGAGCTCGGCCAGGGCGTTGACTTGTGCACACCCTCCCGAGAGCCGGATAAACAGGTAGTCCACCAGGCCTTCGAGGTCGACCTCCCAGGGAAGATATTCCAGTCGCTCCGTGATCTGGGGGATCAAGAATTCGCGGAAATACACCTCGAGCTCCTCGAGGAACCCTGGGCACTCGTCGGCCAGGGTGACCGCTTCGTTGCATACCATGTCCATTTCACTGCAGTACTCGAGCACGAAGTCGCCTTCCTCCCACCAGGGGAAGGGCTCGTCCATGCACGCCAGGGGCGGCTCGGGGGCGCCGCAGCCGATCGTCCCCATGCCGATGATCAACAGGGTGGCGCAGATGAGTCTCGCATTCATGTTCTGCCTCCTCGTCGGGTGGTTGATGTGAGAATGCGCAAACTGGGACGTCCCGGAGGAGTACAAGAGTCGTGCCAAGTCGAGGAGGCGGGGCGGATAGGATTTAACATTCTGAATTTGTTGAACATAAAGGGGAATCGCTGGTGCGGCCCAGCCGTGCTCGATTCCCCCAAATCGTCATCCGCCGCCCCAGGATTGTTACCAGGGGGGGCGATTCTCGAATTCGACGGGGTGACGGCGACCTTCGGGCCGTTCAGTCGGATTCCCGGCTGTAATTCTCCGGACTGGACTGGAACACGTGGGCGTCCTTCTTCTCTTCGGCGATCTGGTCGATGTAGCCGAAGTTCAGCAGATACTCCATGGTACCCAGGTATTTGCCTTCCGGATCCCGTATGGCAAAGAACCTGTTCAGGGCCTTGAGCCCCATCTCCTCCACCGTGACCCAGAACTCCGCCTCATCCGCGTTGCCGCTCTTGAAGTCGGAGAGCATCTTCTCCAACCTAGGCAGGCTGGAAGGCTTGTGGCAGTCTCTCACATCCATTCCGAGCCGGTCTTTCGGGGCTTCCATCAGCCGGGCTTTCGAATCGTTCCACCATTGGATCTTGTCGTCTGCGTCGATGAAGACCATCTGGAACGGAAGCGCGTCGAACATGGCCTTGATCTGCTCTCCGCTCAGGTTCTCGATCATATTTCATCTCCTTCATCCAGCGCTCGGGCTGGTTGCATTAGGGCCAGTACGGTTGACGCAGCTCCCTCTTGAGCACCTTGCCCAGGGCATTGCGGGGAAAGTCCTCTTCTCGCAGCTCCACAGTGTTCACTCGCTGGTGTTTTGCCAGGCGGCGGTTTGCCCACTCCTTCAAATCATCTATAGTGGCCGTTGCACCGACACGAGGTCTCACGAGGGCAAGCGGTGTTTCCCCCCACTTCTCGTGAGGAACGGCGATCACCGCCACGTCCAGGACCTCGGGGTGCTGGAGAAAGGCCTCTTCGATATCGCTGGCAAAAACGTTGAGCCCACCCGAAACGATCATGTCACGTTTTCGGTCCATGATGTAGAGGAAGCCGTCCTCGTCGAAGCGGCCCATGTCCCCGGTGCGGATATAGGTGCGGCCCCTCTCGTCCTTCCAGATGATTTCCGCTGTTGCATCCGGTCGATTGAGGTACTCTTTCATCATGATCGGGCTGTATCCGATGATCTCGCCGACCTCTCCCACCGGCAATTCGTTCCCTTCATCGTCGATGATGCGCATGTCCGTGGCACCGATAGGCGTGCCCACGGATCCGGTCTTTACCTGTATGTCCTCCGGTTTGAGAGTGGTGCCGACCCCTTCCGTCAAGCCGTACAACTCCAGGAGACCGGGGCCCATCTTCTCCAGGATCCGTCTTTTGAGCGGCAGCGGCAGCATAGCACCCACCGAGATCATGATGCGCAGGCTGGACAGATCGGATTGCTCGAAACCGGGCGATTCGAGGATTACGTGGTACTGGGTCGGAACCATCAGCGTGTGGGTGGCCCTTTCCTTCTGGACCGTTGCGAGGAAGCCTTCGGCCGAGAAGGAGGGTAGGAGCACGGTGACCGCGCCCGCAGCCACCGAAGGAAGCAGGATGACCCAGGTCGCGTTTGTGAAAGGCGGCGTCGTGATCAGGGCAGTCGACGAGGAGTCGACGCGATACTCCACCGCGGCCGCCAGGGCGATCAAGGAGCGGGCCTGGTGGGTGATCACGATGCCCTTGGGCACTCCGGTCGTGCCCGACGAGTAGATGATGTTGCACTCGTCTTCATTTCGCAGGATGACCGACGGTTCGGTTTCTGCAGCCGCCGCGATGAAGGCTTCATACGCTTGATAGCCGTCATCCTCGAAATGGACCGCGATCCGATGTTGCTTCGGTATGGAGGGGAGCGAGTCGAGCATCGGGGTGGCCAGGGCCTGCAGCGGTGAGGCGACGAAGAGAAAACTGGAACCCGAGTCCTCGATCACCGTGGCGATCATGTCCGGCTGGAGCAGAGCGGAGATGGGAACGATCACACCTCCTGCCCGTATGGTGCCGAAGATGATTTCGAGGGCCTCGATGCTGCTGAGGGCAAGGAGGGCCACCTTGTCCCCTTTCTTCAGACCGGACTCGAGGAGAGTGTTGGCGACCTTGCTTACACGCTTGTCAAATTCACCCCAGCTAACGCGGCTTTCTCCACACACGAAAGCAGTCCGGGCACAACGGAACTTTGCGTGGGTCGACAGGAGATCCGAAACGTTCAGGGAAGGCTGGTCAAGCATGCTTTTATCCTCCGGGTGGATACGGGCCCGGCACATTCGGGTGGTCGGATGAAACGGAGCAGGGCCACCACAATATCCCCGACGGGGTCATGGGATGTCAACTTGCGAGGGCCTTGCCGGATTGACACGGAGGAGGGTTGCTTTCAGAATGTGGTGGTTTTTCCGTTAGATTCTCAACCAGAGGGAGGAACCCGAATGGAGTTCGAACAGATCCGTTATGAAGTGAAAGACAGAATCGCAACGATTACGCTCAATCGGCCCGACAAGCTGAACGCCTTTACGCCGAGGATGGGAGATGAACTGGTCCAGGCCTTTGACAAGGTTGACGAGGACGACGAAGTCCGGGTTCTCGTTGTAACGGGGGAGGGGAGGGGGTTCTGTGCCGGGGCCGATCTGAGCAGCGGGGCGGGCGATTCCTTCTATGACCCCTCCAAGACCATTGATGACTTCCGTGACGCGGGTGGGTTTCCTCCCTTGAGGGTTTTCCAGATGAAGAAACCGTCGATCGCAGCGATCAACGGCCCGGCCGTGGGTATGGGCATCACCATGACCCTGCCGATGGATGTGCGCATCGCATCGGAGAAGGCGAAGATGGGCTTTGTCTTCGCTCGACGAGG
The DNA here is from genome assembly GCA_028277985.1 of bacterium. Classification (GTDB taxonomy): domain Bacteria; phylum Desulfobacterota; class DSWW01; order DSWW01; family DSWW01; genus S015-6. The sequence goes on from JANQFG010000120.1 coordinate 17,458, forward strand.
CATCGCACCCGATGCTTGTAGCTCCTGGTTTCTGCCCCGCATCGTGGGAATCAGCCAGGCCACGGAATGGGTTCTTTCAGGAAGGGTCTTTTCTGCCGAGGAGGCCCTGCGAGGAGGCCTCGTGAGCCGGGTTGTGCCTCCGGATCAGGTCCTTCCCACGGCCTACGAGATCGCAAAGGAGATCGCGGACAACACGAGCGCCATCTCGGTTGCCCTTTCGAGACAACTCCTCTGGCGGATGCTGGATGCGGATCACCCGATGGAAGCCCATAGATGGGAATCCAAGAGCATCTACTACACGGCCCGTTCCGATGACAGCAACGAAGGCGTCGCCTCCTTTCTCGAGAAGCGACTGCCCGAATTCAAGATGAAGCCGAGCAAGGACCTGCCGGAGTTTTATCCCTGGTGGACAGAGCCGGAATTCAAAGAATAGTCCACCTGTATGACCGAATGTAGGTTGCTGGTGGACGGAGCCGGAGTTCAAGAAATAATCCCCTGAGTGGCCGAATGTAGGTTGGTTTTTGGACGGAGCCGGAGTTCAAAGCGTCGCTGCGTTGTTCCTGATCGGGGGCGTCACAAGCCGTTCGTGATGCGTGACAGGAGATCGCCCAGTTCCTGGATTCGGTAGGGCTTCGTGATGACGCCGCAGAAGCCGTGCTCCTGGTAGTTGGACATGACCGGGTCGTTCGAATAGCCGCTCGAAGCGATGATCTTGGCCCATGGATCCATTCGAAGGATTTTGCCGATCGTCTCCTTCCCTCCCATACCGCCCGGGATGGTGAGATCCATGATGACCGCGTGAAACGGCCGGTTCGCGTTCATCGCCTCCTGGTAGAGCTCGATCCCCACGGCACCGTCTTCGGCGAACCTGACTTCATACCCCATCCGGGTCAGTGCCTCGCCGGTGGCCTTCCAGATGATCTCCTCGTCGTCCACGAGCAGGATCCTTCCGTCTCCACTGGTCAGCATCTGTCCCGGCGGTTCCTTTTCCGCCGAGGTCCTGCCAAGAGCCGGGAGGTATATGTTGAAGGTGGTGCCTTCCTCGACCACCGAATCCACCTCGATGTGTCCCCCGTGGTTGTTGACGATGGAAAAGGCAGTCGTCAGTCCGAGGCCGCTCCCTCTCTGTTTTGTCGTGAAGAAAGGGTCGAAGATGTTCGACATGTCCTTCTTTGATATGCCGATTCCCTGATCGGCCACGGATATTCTCGTGTACAGTCCCGCTTTCAGGGGGAGGAATTCCTTGCCGCTGACCACCACGTTGTCCGCAACGATGCGGATCGTTCCTCCCCGCGGCATCGCCTGGTCCGCGTTGATGACCAGGTTCTGGAGCACCTGGCCGATCTGGCCCTCGTCGGCTTCCACCAGCCAGAGATCATCGGCGAGGGCGTATTCGCACCTGGCGTTCGACCCACTGAGCGCGAACTCGGCCGTGTCCCGGATCAACCCTGGAATCGACACCGTCTTCTTGATGAGGGTCCCGCCCTTGGCAAAGGCGAGAAGCTGTTGCGTGAGACCCTGGGCCCGGAGGGATGCCTTCTCGGCGTCCGACAGCATTTGCGATATATCTTCCCGAAGCTCGCCGTACAATCTGGCCATCGACAGATTTGTCGAGATTGCGGTCAGGATGTTGTTGAAGTCATGGGCTATGCCCCCTGCAAGGATGCCGAGAGACTCGAGTTTCTGTATCTTCTGGAGCTCCAGTTCCATCCGTTTGCGTTCTGTGATGTCCATGACCGAAATCAAGACCTTCTCGAAAGTCGCCTCGTAGCCCGGGGCAACGATCCATCGGTAGAAGACGCGTTTTCGATTGCCCCGAAAAGTCTTGACGATCACATCCTCGACTTCCGATCCCGTTCTTCCCTCGGCCAGGTTTGCAAACTCGATCGAGGCCACCCGGAGCGCCTCTTCTTCATCGATGAGGGCCTCTTGTGTACTCGTCTGAAACGATTCCTTCCCGCCGGCTTCGAAGAGCGCCATACTCGCCTTGTTCGCGTCCGTCACCCGCACCTCGGCCGCGCATTCCAGGGCCGCCTCCGGGCGGGCTTCGAAGTATTTCCGGACATCCTCGATTCCCCTTTTTCGCAGGTTGTCCATATACCTCTTCGGGTACGAGGCATCCACCTCCCACAGGGCGATAGGAGATTCGTCGAAAAGGCGGCGATACCTGGCCTCGCTCTCGCGCAGAGCATTCTCCACTCGCTTTCGCTCCGTCACGTCGCGGAGAACAACAAGAATGACCGGCCTGCCGTCGATCTGAATCAGCTGACCGAGAGCTTCGAAGAGGATGCTGTCCCCATCAGCGTTCTTGACCGGAATCTCTCTTGGTAACCCCAGAGCCTCGTCTCGCGCTACTCTTCCGAACATCTTTTCTGCATAGTCCCTCCATTCCGGCACCACGAACATCGAATAGGGGAGGCCGACGATTTCCTCGTTCGGCATCGACACCAGCTCCGATGCGGTAGGATTCACGTCTAGAATCTCACCGGTATCCGGGTCAGCAAGAATGATCGCGTCGAGCGAGCCATCGAAAACCGTCCGGAAACGCTCTTCACTCTCTCGCAGGGCCTCCCTGACCTGTTTGTGCGTCGTGATGTCGAGCATTACGCCCTGGAGGAAGAGAGGCTTGTTGCGGTTGTCGCGGACGATCCGGGCGTGATCCCGGAACCAGACGGTTCTGCCGTCGCGGGTGATCATACGGTACTCGGTGGTCAGCGGGTCGCCCTTCGCCTGGGCCTGAGCCACTTCCACGAGCACCCGGTCCCGATCGTCCGGATGAAGTGCCTTGCGCCACGTGTCCGGGTCCTGCCGGTAGTCTTCCTGCGTGAACCCAAGGACATCTTCGATCTGGGGGCTGACGTACTCCGTGGTGCGCACATCATCGATTCGGGCGATGTAGGTTACTGCGGGCATCTGTTCGACCAACGAACGGTACCTTACCTCGGACGCGCGCAATGCCTTCGATTCGGTCAGAAAGAGGCGACGGTATTTCTTCTCGCTTTCGCGCAATACTTTTTCGGCCCGCTTCTGCTCTGTGGTATCGAGGAGAATCCCCCGAAGGCCGACCACCTTGCCGTTGCGGATCACGGGCGCCGAGCGAACCAGCGCCGGAAAGGTACTTCCGTCTTTCCGGCGCGCCGTGTACTCCGACATGCCGACTTCTTCCCCGTCAAACACTCTCCGGACGTTCTGTTCCGCCTTGCCCCTGCTTTGAGGAGTCAACAGGTTCAGAGCCTCGAAGCCCTTGTCGAGGTCCTCCCGGGAATAGCCTGCTATCTCGAAGGCCTTCTGATTGACAAACGTGAGGATTCCCCTGTCGTCCACCTCGAAAACGATCTCGGGCAGGAGTTCTGCGAGTTCACGAAATCGCTCTGCTTCGAGCCTGCATTCCTCCAAGGCCCTCTTGCCGAGGCGGTTCTCCGCCTCCAGGTCCTTGACCAGCTTCGTGAGCTCTTCGTAAGTCGGTTTCCTGCCCACCGCTGCCACTCCTCTTGGGGTACGTGGCCGACCGGGACCGCTACGGGAGAGCTATTATAATATGAATCTAAATTAGATAACAAGAAGTAATTTCTCTTCCCGAAAACCGGGCAGGGCGGCTCCCGGCGGAGGCGTCTGTCTTGACCTCGGGATGCATCCTCTCCTATCTTTCGTCTGTACGGAAGGCGATCGCGCGGGAGTCCATCCTTTACACCAGGGGGAGCGATGAACGAAAGAGAGCGTTTTCGTAGAATCTTTCGCGGAGATCCGGTGGACAGGCCCCCGCTTCTCGAGGAAGGGATTCGAGAAGAGGTGATCGATCGATGGCGTACCCAGGGTTTGCCGGCCCGCAAGACCCATGTAGAGATCTTCGGGCTGACGCCGCACGAGAATGTTGAACCGGATCTTCGGCTTCTGCCGAACTACTTCGGCAGGCTTCTGGATCTCCCGGCGAGAGGGTACCGGCGCGCGTTTCATCCGTCTCCTGCACGTTTCGGAGAGGACTGGCAGGAGACGGTGAGACGGCTCAGAGACCGGGATCACGTTGTCGGCATCTGGGCTTCCCGGGGGTTCTTTCAGGCCCTGGGCGTGGGAGACTGGCCCACTCTCGAGAAAGTCATGGACGGCGTCATCGATCATCCGAGAAAGATGCGCAACCGCCTGGCCATGTACGGGGACTTCTGTGCCCGTATGCTGGAAACGGCGCTCAAGGATCTGGACCCGGAATTCATCTACCTGAGCGAGCCTATCTCGGACAACAAGGGACCCCTGATCTCGCCCGAAATGTTCCAAGACCTGATGATTCCGGTCTACGAGAAGCTCGTCTCCGTCGCCAGGGCGCACGGGTGCGAGCAAGTCCTGGTCAACACGTACGGCAACACGACCCGCTTGCTGCCCATGATGATCGAAGTCGGAGTCACGATCCTGTGGGTTTCGGAGGCTGCCGAAGACCCGGAGATCGATTACCGCAGTCTTCGTCGTCGCTATGGGCCCGAGCTGGGCCTCATCGGCGGCATCCCTCTGAGCATCCTGCGATCCGAATCCTCGGAGAACATGGAACCAAGGCTCCGCGAAATCGTCGAGCCCCTTCTCGAAACCGGACGCTACATACCGCTTGCCGGCGGTCGGGTGCGCGAGGAGGTCCCGTGGGAAGTCTACGGGCGCTACCGTAGAATCCTGTCCGACCTGATCGGCTGATCAGGTAACCATCCACCGGCCTGCATCTCGAGCCTTGGACAGCAGGGCTTCGTCGTTCCGTGCAGAGTCCCTGTCTTCTGTTCCTGCCTGCGTGATGACCCGGATCGTTCCGCCGAGGAATGAGAAGATCATACGGAGGTACTCGATGACATGACGGTACGCCTCCGGGTCCTCGTCTCCCTGTGAGGTGACGATCGTAAACTTCCTTCCGGGAGGGATCGCGGCCTCGTAGCCGGCCTCCCCCTCCGGGTCAGGTACCAGACAATAGCAGCGGTCGAGAAAGCACTTGAACTGGCCGCTCACATTGAAGACGTAGATCGGGGTCCCGAAGGCGATGGCATCGCTCGTCTTCAACGCCTCGAGCACATCCTGAAAGTCGTCCTTGCAGGCGCACTCTCCGATGTTTTCGCGGCAGGCGAGACAGCCCTGGCATCCTCGCATCTTGAGCGCGTTGAGATCAATCATGCGAGTCTCAGCTCCCACCTCGGCCGCCCCTGCCAGGATTTGCTCCAGCATGGTGGTCGTGTTGCCTTTCTTGCGTGGACTCCCGTTGATGGCGAGGACTTTCATGGCAGGCTCCCTTCTCGGTATATGCTTTCAGTACTGTTTTCGTTTCGATACAACCCGTCGAGGAGATGTTGCGAACAGAGGAGGACGTCGAGCGGGAGCATCCTTCTCCGGCAGCTCTTGTCCGCGTGGATGATCGTGTTCGTCATCGGTTCAACCCGCAAGAATGGAGCGGAGCATTGCAACGAGCAGCGTGGCATAGTATACAGTTACGGTGCGGTGCAGACAATGAACCGTGAACAGGGATCCGGGATGCCTCATCCGCTCTTCATCGCCTACGAGCAGTTGAAACAGAGAATCCCCTTCGCCCCTCTCGGAGAGTATCCGACGCCGGTCGAAAAACTTTCCGGACTGGAGGGAGCCCTTCAAGCGAGCGGTCTCTACATCAAGCGCGACGACAAGAGCTCGTACGATTACGGCGGCAACAAGGTCAGGAAGCTGGAATTCCTCCTGGCAGACGCGGTGTCGAAAGGGAAGAAGCAGACGGTCACGTTCGGCTACGCCGGGTCGAATCATTCTCTCGCAGTGGCCGTGTTTGCAAAAAGGCTCGGTCTGGAGCCCATTTCCCTGCATATCCCCCAGCCGAACGCGGCATACGTCCGAAAGAACCTCCTGCTTCAGGCTTGCCTCGGAACGGAGCTGCATCATTACAGCAACATGACATCCATCTATGTGGGAACAGTCCTGGTGATGATCAAGTCCTTTCTCAAGACCGGGAAGCTCCCTTATCTCATTCCCCCGGGCGGATCGAATGTTGTCGGGACCATGGGGATGGTCGGGTCTGTTCTGGAGCTCCAGGAGCAGATCGAGCAGGGTCTCATGCCGGAACCGGATGTCGTCTACGTGCCTCTCGGCTCTTGCGGCAGCGCCGCCGGCATTGCTTTGGGCGCAAAGGCCCTTGGGTGGAAGACCCAGATAAGGGCGGTCCGGGTTTCGGAGCGAAAAGGGGCCGATAGGAAGACTGCACGGGCTCTGTTCGACGGTGCGGCCAGAAACCTGAGGAGGCTCCTGCCTACCTTCCCGTCGGTGGAGTTCGCAGACGAGGATTTCGAAGTGAACCATGACTATCTCGGTGACGGGTACGCCCATTTCACAAAGAAGGGCATGGGGGCAGTCAAGCTGGCAGCGGAACGGGATGGAATCCGACTGGATGGTACCTATACGGGAAAGGCGATGGCCGCCCTGATCGATGATGCCGGCGAGGGGAGACTCGCGGGCAAGGTAACGCTCTTCTGGAACACGTACAACTCGGTTGATTTCAGAGACAAGATAGGGAAGATCGATTTTCAACAGTTGCCCAAGGCATACCACCCCTACTTCACGGAGGATGACCAGCCCTTGGAGATTCCATTGGAACAGGAGGGGACATGAAGGACCGGTCGAGGCATGCCCACCACGAGATCGTTGTTGAACGGCTTCGCACCCTGATGGAGGAGGCGGACCTGGACGGACTGATCGCCCTGAAGAACGAGAATTTCACCTACATCAATACGGCGGCGTCACCCTTTCTTACCCAGTCCGGCTTCGCGAGCGTTGCCATGGTTCTCGTTCCGAAGAAGGGAGACGTGCTTGGGATCTGCCCCGATTTCGAACGTCCCGCCGTTCAGGCGGGGGGGATGATACGTGAATGGCACGACTATCCGGTCTGGGTCTATATCGACGATCAGTTCACCTCTGAGAAAAAACCGGAGAAGGAGTCGGAGAAGGAGGAGTTCTTTTCCCTCGGCTCCAGTGTCGGCGTGCTGGCCGATCGCCTGCGTGCGTCCGGCCTCGACAAGGGCAGGCTCGGCGTGGAGATGATGTCGATTCAGGCACCGGTCTGGGATTCGCTCCAGGGCACCCTGCCGGAGGCGACCTTTGTGGATGGGAGCCAGGTCTTTCAGAAGGCCCGCTTGGTGAAGACGGAATACGAAATCGACTGCCTGCGCTACGCATCCGAGGTCCAGGAAAGAATTGTCTTCGAGACCATGGCCGAGGCACAGATCGGGATGTCCCATGCCGAACTCATGTCAAGGCTCAGGTCCAGGGCGCTGGCCGACAGAGGGATCGACTCGATCCGCTTCATGTTCGTGTCCGCGGGGCCTCTTTTTGCCCCCACGATTTCTCCCTACGAAGTGGAGATACAGGAGGGCGACCTGATCAAGTACGATGGCGCCCTGGTGACTCGCGGGTACGGGGCGGACGCTGCCTGGACCTTCATCGCAGGTGAGCCTTCCCCGGATCAGAAACGTGTGAACCACGCGCTTGTCGCCGCTCATGCAGCGGCTGTGGAGATGATGGGGCCGGGTGCCATACCGAGGGATGTGTTCAACAGGGCGATGGAAGTCGCCCGCGCTGAAGGCCTTCCGGACTACGTCCGTGGGCACGTCGGGCATTCCGTCGGGTTGGACCAGACGATCGAAGAGCAGCCCCTCCTTTCCGCCGTCTCGGAAGATCCGATGGAGCCGGGAAATGTCTTCTGCGTCGAGCTGCCCTACTATGCACACGGCTTTGGGAGCATCCAGAACGAAGACATCGTGCTGATCACGGAGAACGGCCGGGAGCTCCTCACGACCAAGGAGAGGAAGCTCCACCCCATCGGCACCGGCTCTTGATGGACGGGGACAGAGGCGACTCTTCTTCGGGCCTTCCCATCTCTTTCCCGGGCGACTTAAAAAAAGCGCCCCGTTCTGGTAAGCTGTCTACCAGGCAGAGTGAACGCGAGGCGTTTTCCGGCATTCCTTTTTTTTCGGTCCCTGGCGACCGAACGTGTTCCTGGAGAAGGGCAGACGATGACCGATTCCACACAGACCATTCTGGGCGCTATCGGCAACACGCCGATGCTGAGGCTTTCCCGTATCGCCAGGGGCGAGATCCTGGCAAAGGCGGAGTTCTTGAACCCGGGAGGGAGTATCAAGGACAGGATCGCCCTGTACATCATCGAGCAGGCCGAAAAGGAGGGCGTGCTCAAGCCGGGTGGCGTGATCGCCGAGGCGACCTCTGGAAATACCGGAATCGGCTTTACCCTGGTGGGCGTTCAGAAGGGGTACCGTGTCATCATCATCATGCCGGAGAACATGAGTGAAGAGCGAAAGAAGATCATCAATGCCCTGGGGGGGGAGCTGATTCTTACACCTGCCGAGCTCAGCCTGAAAGGGTGTCTGAGCAAGCTGGACGAGGTCCGGGAGGAGATCCAGGACACTTTCGTTCCCGGCCAGTTCACGAACCCGAAGAACCCGGAATGCCATTACCTCTTTACCGGGCCCGAGATCTGGGAACAGAGCAACGGAAATGTGGACATCTTTGCAGCAGGGGTCGGCAGCGGCGGGACACTGATGGGTGTGGGAAGGTATCTGAAGGAGAAGAACCCGGACATACAGATCGCGGCGGTTGAACCGAAGAACAGCGCCGCCTTGCTCGGCAGGGAGCCCGGCCTGCACACGATCCAGGGTATCGGGGACGGGTTCGTCCCGGATGTAGTCGATATGAACATGATTGACATCGTGATGACGGTTTCGGATGAAGACGCGGTGGAGATGACCAGAAGGGTCGCCAAGGAGGAAGGGGTCCTGGTGGGAACCTCCTCGGGTGCGAACGTCTGGTGCGCGTCCCGCCTTTCGAACAAGCGGCAGAGCGTGGTCACGGTCCTGCCGGACCGCGCGGAGCGCTATTTCAGCACCGCCCTGATCTAGGGCACCGCTCTGTTTATTCCATGGGGCCGAAAAGCCCGGTTTCCTCGGGAACCCCTGCCGATGCCTCGGCAATCTCCTCGGGCTCGTACAGTTCCATTTCCTCCGGATCGGGTTCCTGCCTCACAGCCGCCTCCACAGGTCCGAAGAGGTCGATCCCTGTCCCAGCCTCGACCGATCTCTCTTCTTTGTTCTTCGGCTGCAATGGCCCGGATGGAGCAGGGATGAATTCGGTCGGGAGCAGGTCCCGCGTCTTCAGAAGCCGTTCAGGAATTCGAATTCTGTTTCCGATCGTGATCCTGTCCGGATCGATCCCGGCGTTGGCGTCTGCCAGCGCCTCCCAGTTCCGCCAGGTACCGGTGTACCACTGGGAGATCAGGGACAGCGTCTCTCCTTTCCAGCGAACAACGTGGACAAAGTGTGTGGGATCCGTCTCGATGGCCGGCGGCTGGACGGTTTCGCTGGCTTCCTGAGGGATGGGCATCAGGGCCGCGACCTGGGCAGGCGCCTCAGGCGTGTCGGTTGCCGAGCTCGCAGGCTCCGGGGATGGTTCCTCGATCGTTGTGGATAGGGCAGGTTTGGCGGGTTCGGTCTCCCGTGGAGCCTCTTCCGGATCGACCCATGCTGTCGTCTCGCCCGCCGCCGGGATCTGGGTTGCCGCAGGGGTCTCGACCCGCACCAGGGTGTCGTCTACCGCGGGGGTCTCGACTGCGACCGGGGGTTCGGCCTGCACCGGCGTTTCGACCGCTGGCGGGGTTTGGACCTCCGCTGAGACCTCCGGCCGTGTCGCGGTTACGGCAGGAGAGGGTTCCGGCGGGACCACGATCTTGGATGGCTTACCCGCCTGGACGGGCCGATGTCGAGTGCTCGTCGGCGCACATGTCTGGATGCTCCAGAGCAGGGTCAGGACCAGGAGGAGCCTGATAACTGTGTTCGGTGATTTCGGGATCGTCATGGGCGGGCCTTGATCTGACGCAGGTACGTTCGCGCCCGATCATTGTTCGGGTTCACCGCAAGGGCTTCCTCCAGGCTTTCGATGGATTGCCCCGTCTTGCCCTGTTTGCGCTGGACTGCGGCGAGATTGAAAAGGGCCCTGTCCAGATAGGGAGGTCGCAGGGCCGTCACTCGGAGAAAACTCTTTTCGGCGTTCGGATAGTCTCCGCTGGCTGCATAGACGAAGCCGAGATTGAAGAACGTGTCCGCAGAACGGCTGTCCAGTTCCGCAGCCTTCCGGTACGCTTTGATCGCATCAGGATACCGTTTGCCTTTCGTGTGGAGTTTGCCAAGGTCGAAATAGGCCTCCATGTTCGTCGGGTCGGCTTCAACGGCCCTTACCAGAAGCGCTGCGGCCGTAGCGTCGTCCCGGCCGGAGAGGAGGTCCGCTTTCCGCAGCAAGGTAGAAGAATAGAGGACCTGGAGCCTCGGCAGATCCGCCGGGCCCTTCGCAATCGCCTTTTCGAGCAGGCTCGCCGCCTGATCGATGTTTCCCTTGTCGATCTCTTCCAGGGCCCGTTCGTAGGGACTCCGTTTTGCAAGCGTCACCTCGCCGTCCCTCTTCACCGCTGCAAGAGGTTCCGTCGGGTCCAGTGTGATCGTCTCGGGTCCCCCCGTCGGCAGGTCGGGGGAATCGACTGCACGCGGGTCCGGAAGGGGGACAGCCGTCCGGGAAGCGGTTCGGTCCATGTCCGAGGTGCCCATGAGCAGGTCCTTCTGAAGCAGGAGGGCGGATGCGACCACGATCGACATGACCAGTGCCGCCATCAACCAGTACCTCGTCTTTGATTGCGTCTGGCCTGCACCCCCGCCGGGAAACGTGGAGCCGGCCGGATCGACATCCACACTCTGTGAGCCGGTCCCGACTCCCTTCGTAGGATTCCCCCCGGGCGGCGGCACCTCAGTGCCCGCCTGTCCGGGCTCGTTCGTTGTCGGTACGGTGACCGTTGGTGCGGGCGCTGAAACCGGAGGCGAGGCTGATGGCTGGGTCGGCTCCTCGAAGAAGTCGGAAGAGGATATCCGTATCGTGTCGCCCATCAGGCAGAGTTCCTGAGAACACTCCTGGATGATGGTGGATGTGATCTTCTTGACTTGCCTGACAAAGCCGGTCAGCAGGGCATGATCGCAGATGATGTTGATCAGTCGCGGGTAGCCCTGCGAGAAGCGATGGACTTCTTTCACCGCTTTTCGGTCGAAGATCTCCGCCTCGCTTCCGGCGACTTTCAGGCGGTACCGGACGTATTCGAGGGTCTCCTCTTCGGTCAGGGGCTTGATGTTGTATGTGAGCGTGATCCTCTGGCGGAGGGCCCGACAGTCGGTTGACGCCAGGGTTTGGTTGAACTCGTTCTGGCCTACAAGGAACATGTTGATCAGCTTCCTCTCGGGAAGCTCGATATTCGAAAGGAGCCGAAACTGCTCGAGACTCTCCGGTGACAACCTGTGCGCTTCGTCGAGGATGAGCAGCACATTCTTTCCGTCGGCGTTCTGCTGTCGCAGAAACTCGCCGAACCTGAGGATGAAATCCACCTTGTTGTCGAATCTCTCCCCCATGTTGAAGGAGGCGGCAATGAAATTGAAGAAGTCCACCGGTTCGAGAAGCGGGTCGGTGATGTTCGCCACGAGGGTGTTCTCGTTCAGACTCTCCAGGAGCGCGTTGACCAGCGTGGTCTTGCCGGTGCCCACGTCGCCGGTGAGGAGAAGGAAACCTTTCCGGGCCAGAACGCCGTATTTCAGCATGGCGAGGGCCTCTTTGTGCTTCTCCCCCATCCAGAGAAACCGGGTATCCGTGCTGATCTCGAACGGCCTGTCCCTGAGGTCGTAGTGAGAACGATACATGTTCGGGTCCCATTCTGCGCGATCGGTTACAAGTCATAGATTCAATTGACGTAAGTAAGGTATCAGAGGGCATTTTTTGTGCCAAGGGAAGGTCGGGACAAATATGTGTTCGGTATCAGGATGATGGGCCCCGGACCGGAGGTCCGGCAGGTGTTTCGGGGCCGGACAATCGTGAAAACGGCTACAACTATTGAGAAAACTTTTCAACAGACCCACGACCTCGTTTCCTCTTGGAACTTGGGAGTTTTTTGTGGCAGGATGAGAAACTGAACGGAGAAGAGCCCCCAGGGAAAACGGATCCGGACGATGGCAGCGAGAAAGAAGATCAATATCTTCCTCGTATCCGACGGAACGGGCACTACGGCCGAATCGGTGCTCGCCTCCGTGGTCGTTCAATTCCGGGGGGTCCAGTTCGATATCCGTCGTTTCCCTTTCACCCGCTCCGAGGAGCAGGTGGGGGAGATCGTCGATCAGGCACCTCAGGGCAAGTGCGTCATCGTGTTCACCCTGGTCTCCGAAGCCCTTCGGGGGCTCCTGATCGAACGGGGGGAGTCGAAGAATCTGACCGTGGTGGACGTGATGGGCCCCCTGATCTCCACCTTTTCCGGTATCCTCAGACACGCCCCGAAGATGAGGCCGGGGATCTTCCGGCACGAGCAGGAGGAGATGTATCGTCTCACCGGGGCGATCCACTACACCCTGTCCCACGACGACGGCATGGGGCTCGAGACGCTGGACGAGGCGGATCTGATCATCCTGGGCGTCTCCAGGACCGGCAAGACCCCGACGAGCATCTACCTGTCCTGCAGGAAGCTGAAGGTAGCCAACGTCCCGATCATTCATCAGGTTCCCCCTTCCGCATCGATTTCCAGGGCGCCCGCCAAGAAGGTGGGGTTCCTCATGAGCGCCGAACGGCTGATCCAGCTCAGGGGGGAACGGATGCGCCGGATGCCGTCCGGGAAATTGCGGAAATATGCATCCAAGGAGCACGTTTTCGAGGAGCTGGAATACAGCAAGGAGGTCTTCCGAAAGGTCCCCTCTCTCCGGGTGATCGACGTGACGGACCGGTCCATCGAGGAGATCGCAGAGTGGATTACCCATAGGGTGCTCTGACCTCCTTCGAATCTGCAGCAGGTCCCCCAGGCAGGAATCCGCCGGGAGAACCATTGATTATCCGGTCAAATCAAAAGTTGACTAATCGGTCAAAACGGACTAGACCTAGGATCATGCCGGTTTTGCGCGGACGACACAGGTCACCCCCGAGAACACCCCAACCGTGAGAAGGAGGAAGCCAGTGAAGAAATCCATTGCATGCATCTTGGTTCTTTTTTTCGTGGTAGCTCTTTCCTGTCGGCAAGGCGAAGCGGACGAGTACACGCGGATGGGCGCCGAAATGAACGGCAATGCTTCGGGTGAGATCACCGCTTTCGAAGGAGCCAAAGGTCTCACCTGTCCGAGTGACTACAAGCTGGGACAGTATCTGCCCAACCCGTACAAGGGTGAGAAGCCTCTGTTCCGGATCGACCATACGAATGTGGATCAATACAAGGAACGTCTGGCACCGGGGCAGATCAAGCGTCTGAAAACCAACAAGGATTTCTACATGACGGTCTACCCGACGCATCGCAACATGGAGTTCTGCGACGAGTTCTATATCGCCACCCAGAAGAACAAGGGCACCGCCCGCCTGGACGAAAGGAACATCCTCCAGGACTTCAGCGGGGGGGTTGCCTTTCCGGATCCGAAGAACGGCACGGAAGCCATATGGAATGTGAAGCGGCCGTATACCGGGGACGATGCCATAGCCACGGAATGTCGTCGCGTCGTCAGTCGAAGCGGGAAGATCAAGAAGACCGTGAGGACGACCAAGGTGCTCAACTATGACGAGAGAAGGATCAAGAGCAAGCTCGAAAACCCGGATGAGCTCTCCTACAAGATCCTCGCCTACTATTCCTATCCGGCAGATGAGAAGGGCACGACCTATCTGACGTACGGCTACCTGGATGACGATCGGCTGGAGGATGCCTGGATCTATCTTCCGACCCTGCGGAGAACTCGACGCGCCCCCACACTTACGGGAGGGGGCCAGCTGGACGGAGAGAGTACGATGGACGATCTGGGCTTCGAGTTTCGGGGGCCCGTCAACGACTGGAACTGGAAGCTCCTGGGGAAGAAGGAGTTATACATCCCGGTGAACAACTACGATATGTGGGAAATCGGCACCACCGACGAGGAAGAGTGCTTGCCCGGTGACATCAATCCCACCCGCCTGCGCTATGAATTGCGCCGGGTTTGGGTGGTGGAGGGAACCCCCCGAGAGGGGCTGAACCACCCGTATGGGAAAAGGGTAGGTTACTACGACGAAGACGCGTGGCAGCCCGCGGTAGCGGATCGATACGACACGCGCGGAGATCTGTGGCGTATGATGGAAGTGTACACGGCGTACGACTATTGCCAGAAGATGCGCGTCGTACCGGCCATTATCTACCTCAACCTCGAATCCGGGCGATATGAACTCCAGGGAGGGTGTCGCACAGACGAAACCCTGCTGGGCATCTATGACACGGGCCTGGAGGAAGACATCTTCACGGTTCAGGCTCTGAGGAAGAAGGGAAGGTAGTCTTACGATTCATGAAAGGGAGTCGTGATGGAACAGTACGATGTCTTCGTGGCGGGCGGAGGGATGAGCGGTTCGGCAGTTGCCAGGTTTGCCGCGGAGGGCGGGCTGAAGACGCTGTTCATCGAGAAGTACAAGACTCCCAGAACCAAGCCCTGCTCCGGGATCCAGTTCCCCTACTTCGAGAAGATCCTTGGTGTCGAGATTCCGCCGGACCGCCTGTGCAACAAGCAGATCACCAGGACGAAGATGTATTACCATGACGGGACGAGTTTCAGCGCTCCTTTCAAGGTGTTCAACTACATGCGAAAGACCTTTGACGACTGGTTGAACATCCTGGCCCAGGAGAGCGGGGCCGAGTTCCGAGACGAATGCGAGTTCGTTGATTTCGAGGAAGTCCCGGACGGTGTTGTCGTTACGATTCAGTCCAAGGGCAAGGCTCCGGAGAAGATCAAGACCCGGTACGCCGTTGACGCTACCGGTTTGAGCGCCTTGCCGCTGAGAAGAAAGCTGCGGCCCCAGGATTTCGGCGAGAAGGCCTCAGGGGGAGGGATGAACTACTATGTGGACGGGGAGGCTGACATCGACCCGGAAACCCTGTACCAGTTCTGGGACCTCGCGTTCAGCGACGCCATGTTCGCGTGGATCTACACCAAGACCCTGGACGATGGGAAGGACTACTGGTGCATCGGTACGGGCTGTGTCGCGGGGGATATCCGGGAGCGTCAGGACCTGTTCTATGATTTCGTAAAGAAGAAGTTCAACGTCCAGGGGAAGATCGTGGAGACGGAGGAGTTTCTCACTGCCATCGACATCAAGTCGAGCGAGCGGGTCTGGCTGGGCGAGGGACGGATCCTGATGGTCGGCGACGCGGCCGGCCTGCTCGACGGCGTTCGAGGGGTCGGTCAGGATGCGGCCGCACTTTCCGGCAGGTTTGCGGCGAAGGCGATCCTTGAATCGGACCGGAAGGGGACCACTGCACTCGAGGAGTACGCCAAACTGGCCAAGACGATCACGACCCAGACCAAGAAGAACCAGGAACGTGAAATCGATCAGTTCCGGACCAACGAGGAACTCAAGAAATACCTCAAGAGCAGCCTGTTTTCGACCGGAATCAAGATGATGTACCAGAGCTTTCTCAACAAGTTCCGGCCGATCGAGAAACTGAGATTGTTGCCGCCCTGAGAACGGAAGCCTTTCTAAGGAATGCCCGCTAGGATCGGCTCCAACGCATCGCCGACTCGTTTGCCGATCTTCTGCGTCAGGCTGATGCTCGGATGCAATCCGTCGATGGCATAGTCGGCCGGATTGTTCTGGTCCGCCAGATCCCGGGCGTTCACGTACGAAACGTTCGGGTGGGAATCCGCATAGTCCTGGGCCGACGTGTCCAGTAGCCAGCATTCGTTGTAGTAGTCGGTATCAGGAAACAGTGAGAAATTGCTCGTCAACACGCCACCCACCATCATCACATGAGACCCGTCCGCTACCATCTGCGTGATGAGCGCGATGGTCTCCTGGGCGATCTCCTGCTTCTTGCCCGCACAGGCGACGCTGCAGGGCTGAGCGGCAACCGGGCACTCCTGCATCAGGTCGTTTCCCCCGCCCGACAGGATGACCAGGTCATACGTTCCGTTTGCGGCCTTCGCGTTTGCGTATTGCTGAGGAATGGGCAGATAGCTTCCACCGCTCATCCGGGCCCCACCGACCGCTTCATTCTGGATGTATTCGTCGATTTCAATGGATGCGTAGTCCGTGTAGGACTGACAGCATCCGGAGACGTTGTTGCTGTAATAGGCGGTAAAGGAATCGCCTACCGCCAGGATCTTGTGCGTACGGGTCTCTTGAGGAACCTGGCCGCAGTGCGTGACGTCGCAAGGATCGCAGCCGGAGTATCCCATTCCGAGTAGAAACGGTACGGATATCATCAGGCTGATGAACAACCGTCTGCCCGCTAAGAACCCATTTCCGTTTTCGCAGCTCATGGTCTTCGCCTTTCTTTTCCGGATTCAACTCCATGCCGTTCAGAAACCGATTCATGTCTCCGAGTCTTCCGCCTTCCGGTGGCGCTGTTCCGTGATCGTCGAATGTCCGAGCATCGCGCTATCGGTATAAACATTGGATGTGGTGGGAAGGCAATCGGTTATGTGCGGCAAACCGGTACAGAATGGGAGGCGAAACCTGCTGTTGTCAGTGGGTCACGGCCCCGTCGAGGGAGCTGAATCCGAGTGCTCGGCTTGCTTGCCGGGCGACGGATGCGCAGGGGGGCCTTTCGAAGATGGGAAGGCTTTCGGCTTCTACAGGCCGGCGGCGTCGATGATATCCGGCACCACTTCCTCCTTTCCGATGGCCATGATATGGACGCCGTCGCAGATCTTCTCTTCGTTGAGCTGCCGAATCATTCGTCCCGCAATCTCGATCCCCTTGGTCACCTTGGTTCCCTTCGGGGCAGCCTCCATCTCGTCGATCAGGTTCTGCGGAACGAATACGCCCGGCACGTTCTTGTTCATGTAGATGGCCATCCTGTGCGAAGTGAGGAGGATGATTCCTGCCAGGATCTTGACGTCGAATTTCCGGGCATAGTCCATGAACTCCTTGAAGTTGTCCATGTCGTAGATGGCCTGGGTCTGGATGAACTCGGCGCCCGCCTCCACCTTCTTCTCGAACTTGATCATCTGAGGCTCGATCGGGTTCGCCTCGGGCGTGACGATCGCCCCGGCGCAGAAGTCTACATTGCCGTCCAGGTCGTTGCCGCCCATGTCCTTTCCCTGTTCCATCGTGCGGAGGGTGCGCAGCAGGGTCACCGAGTCGAGATCGAAAACCCCCTTCGCCTCTTTGTGGTCCCCCACCGGCACCGCGTCGCCGGTAAGGCAGAGGATGTTCCGCACCCCCCGGCTGTAAGCGAACAAGATGTCCCCCTGCAGGGCCATCCGGTTTCTGTCCCGGCAGGTCATCTGCAGAATCGGCTCCCCCCCTCTTTCCTTGATGCACAGGGTGCCGCCCAAGGAAGGGTACCGCATGACCGAGCTCTGGTTGTCGGTCACGTTCATCCCGTCGATCCGGTCCTTGAGCAGGTCGATGTGATGCTGCATCGGTCCTATGTTCGTGCCCTTTGGAGGGCCTATTTCGCTGGTTATGACGAACTTGCCGGACTTGAGGCTTTCCCTGAACGCATGTTCCATCGGAATCACCCTCCCTCGATAATGATGTCGACATGGCCTGGCTTTGCCATCGCCTGGAAGTTTTTCGGTTTGCAGTACTCGCGCATCAGATCGAGCCGCCCGATCTCCTTCAAGCGGTTGTAGATCAGCGTCCAGGCGCAATCGATGGCACTGTCGATTTCGCACTTGCCGTTGTTCGTGCCTCCGCAGGGTCCGTTCAGGAGCCCCTTGTGACAGGCCGTCACCGGGCAGATCCCCGCGGTGTCGGCCAGGACACAGTCGCCGCATTGCATGCACACCTCGGAGAAATGGCCGGGCCCGGTCTCGAGGCCGAAGAAGAGCGTGTCCAGCGCAGGCTGGACCGGCCGGCCCACATACCCGGAAACGGTCTGCACGCCAAAGGCGCAGGACATGACCAGGGTCACCTGGGCGTCCTCCATCGCCTCCCGGTTCTGGTCCATGCACTCCTGGGTGAGCGTGTCGCAAGCGGTAGGGATGACCAGGGTGCCGGTGACGAGCTTGCCCGCTTCCTCGAGGGCCCGGCTCATGGCGGCCACCTCGTTGATCCCACCGGTGCGGCACATGGTGGCACATGTTCCGCACCCGGCGATGAACACGCGGTCGTACCCTTCGAGCCCACTCAATACGGCCTCCATGGGTTTAGCGCGGGTGATGGACTTCATGACAGCTCCTTTCCCGGATGGTTACTGTTCCAGATCGCACCGGAGGCAGCGCTTTGCCTCCTTTCGGGCCTGGTCCTCGGAGAATCCGATTTCGATCTCTTCGAAACTGCTCACCCTCTTCTTGGGCGGCTGCACCGGCATGACCACCCGGGGCTTCTCGCCGAGATCCTCCTCGAGGTCGTCGACCTTTTCTTCTGTCGGCGGTGCTGCCTCCCTCACGTCGTAGAGCTCCACGCGGCTCGTGTCTCCGCTAAGGTACTTATCGATCGCGACCGCCCCCCGCCTTCCGGCGGCAATCGCCGTGATGACAAAGGCAGGCCCCGTCACGAAGTCGCCGCCTGCGAACACACCCGGGATGTTTGTTGCCAGGTTGTCCGGGTCCACACTCAGCATCTCCCACTTGGTTCGCTCCAGCTTGGAGTCAGGGGGCAGAAACGAGAGGTCCGGTGCCTGGCCCACGGCAGGGATGACGGTGTCCACATCCGTGGAGAACTCGGACCCCTGAATCGGGATGGGACGGCGCCGGCCGCTGTCATCCGCCTCGCCCAATCGCATCCGGATGCATTGCAGGCCGGAGACCTTCCATCGCTCGGAAAGGACCCGGGTCGGGGTGGTCAGAAAATGGAACTGGACCCCTTCGGCCACCGCCTCGTCGAACTCGACGTCCGTGACAGGCATCTCATCCCTGGACCGGCGATAGTAGACCTCCACGCGTTCCGCCCCCAGCCGGAGGGCGGTCCTTGCCGAGTCCACGGCCGTGTTTCCTCCACCGATCACTGCGACCCGGGTGCCCACCGACACGTCCCGCCCCTGCTTCACGTCCCGCAGGAAGCTCAGCCCATAGGTGAGTCCGGTGAGTCCGTCTACCTCGCCGGGGATCCCTATGTGCTGGCTCTTCTGGGTCCCTGCAGCGATGAAGACGGCCTCGTAGCCCTGTGCCATCAGATCTTCGATCGTGAAGTTCATGTTCACGGGCGAGTTGTACTGGATCTCCACGCCCCGCCCGCGGATGTATTCGATCTCGTCCTCGATCACCTCGAGCGGGAGGCGGAAGGCCGGCACGCCCACGGCCAGCATCCCTCCGCCCACGGGAAGCGCCTCGAACACGGTGGTGCCGTATCCCATTCGAGCCAGGTAGAAGGCGCACGTGAGTCCGGTCGGTCCGGCTCCCACCACGGCGATCTTCTGTGACTTCGTGCGTGCAAAAGGTTCCGGAGGTTCGTGGCCGTTTCCGAAATAGTGGTCTGCGGCGAATCTCTTCAGGGAGCGAATGGCCACCGGATCATCCAACTCGCCCCGCCGGCACTTGACCTCACACGGGTGATGACAGATCCGTCCGCAGATCGACGGGAAGGGGTTCCGCTCGCGGATGATTTCCACGGCCCGTTCGTAATCCCCGTCGGCAACGGCTGCCACGTAGTGGGGCACATCGATGCCCACTGGGCAGGTGTGCTGACACGGTGAGATCATCAGGGCGTCGCAAACCGCTGCAGGGCAGCGTTTGTCTCGAATATGCGCCTCGTACTCGTCGGCAAAATGCTGCAGGGTCGAGAGCACCGGCTTCGGGCAGGTCTGGCCGAGGCCGCAGAGAGAAGCGTCCTTCACGGTGTTGCCGATTCTGCGCAGGGCCTCCACGTCTCCGGGCCTGCCTTCCCCCCGGGTGATACGTGTGAGAATCGAGAGCATCTGTTTCGTGCCGAGACGGCATGGGGTGCATTTACCGCAGGACTCCGATTGGGTGAAGCTCAGGAAATAACGGGCGATCTCGACCATGCACGTGTTTTCGTCCATCACGACCATGCCGCCCGAGCCCATGATGGCACCGATCTCCTGCAGGGAACCGTAGTCGATGGGAAGGTCCAGATAGCGCTCCGAGACGCACCCACCGGAGGGTCCACCCATCTGGACCGCCTTGAACTTCCGGCCTTTGGGGATCCCTCCGCCGATGTCGAAGATCATTTCCCGCATGCTGGTACCGATCGGAACCTCGACAAGGCCCGTGTTCTGCACCTTTCCTGCCAGGGAGAAGACCTTGGTTCCCTTGCTCTCCTCGGTTCCTATCTCGGCGTACTTCTCCGGACCCTCCAGCATGACGATCGGGACATTCGCGAGGGTCTCGACGTTGTTGATGCTCGTGGGCTTTCCGTCCAGGCCGGACTGGACAGGGAAGGGCGGTCTGGGTCTCGGCATGCCCCGTTTCCCCTCGATCGATGCGAGCAGGGCGGTTTCCTCGCCGCAGACAAAGGCGCCGGCCCCCTCCTTGATCTTCACATCGAAAGAGAATCCGGTGCCCAGGATGTTTTCGCCCAGCAGCCCCATGGCCGATGCGTCCCGAACCGCAATCTTCAGGTTCTCGACGGCGATCGGGTACTCTGCCCTCACGTAGATGTAGCCCTTGGAGGCCCCCATCGCGTATGCGGCGATCAGCATGCCTTCGAGCACCCTGTGTGGATCGCCTTCCAGAACGGCCCTGTCCATGAACGCGCCCGGGTCCCCTTCGTCGGCGTTGCAGACCACATATTTCGGATTGCCGCTGGCGGAACGTGCGAATCGCCATTTCCGGCCTGCCGGGAAGCCTGCACCACCCCTTCCTCGGAGCCCGGCCCGCTCCATCTGATCGATCACATCCTCCGGGCTCATGGCGGCGAAGACCTGGGAAAGGGCCTTGTAGCCTTCATTGCCGATGTAGTGGGCAAGGTTGGTGGGATCGATTTTCCCACAGTTGGCGAGCACTCTGCGATGCTGGCTACGGTAGAAGGGGATATCCCCGGGGTGAACGCAGAGCCTTCCCCGTTTGTCTTCCTCCCGGTACAGCAACCGCTCGACGATCTGTCCGTCCAGAATCGTTCGGCTCACGATCTCCCGCGCGTCCTCGGGGTCGACCTGCTGGTAAAAGAGGCGCAACGGGTCGATCGCCAAGACCGGTGCCCTGGCGCAGAAGCCGTGGCACCCGGTCTCGCGGATCTCCACGTCGTCGGCGAGGCCCTTGCGGATCACCTCTTCGGAGAGGGCATCGCGCACGTCCGCCGCGCCGTAGGCACGGCATCCGGTCATGCAGATGCGGATGACGGGCTTGTCATGATCGATCCGCTGAACGATCCCGTTGCGGACCTTCTCGAGCCCCATGATCGACTCAACCCTCTCCATGTCCCTTCTCCTTTTTCGAAGGCGCGTATTGCTTGAGCACGCTCATGACCCTGGGAGGCGCAAGCTTTCCGTAATACTCCCTGTTCACCATCATGGTGGGAGCCAGGAAGCAGGCACCGAGGCAGGCGACCGTTTCCAGGGTGTAGTTCAGGTCCAGCGTGGTCTCCCCGGGCTCGACCTCCAGGTTCTGCTTCAGGATCTTCAGCACCGATCCGCTCCCTCGGACATGGCAGGCGGTTCCGCGGCACACCCGGATGATGTTCCTTCCCCGCGGGGTCGTGTAGAACTGGGAGTAGAAGGTGACGACCCCCTGCACCTCGCTCGGGAAGAGGCGGAGGGAGCGTGCGATGGGCTCGATCGTTTCCGGGGGAATGTACCCGTATTTCTCCTGGACCTGTTGAAGGAGCGGGATCAGGGCCCATTTCTCCCCCTTGAATCCCTCGAGGATCGGCTCCAGTTCGTTCAGAGACACTTCCTGCTGCGGCACCTCATTGACTGCCATGGTCCACCTCCACCCTGACGGCGAGTCGGTGCGTTTGGGGCGCACCGTTTCCAAGGTCGCGGGCGTCCATACTGGAGAGCCCTTCCGGCGACTGCTCCCCCGGGGATTGGGCGACCACAATCCCTCTTGGGGTTCGTTCCGACATGGCCACGTGGGTCCGAAGGGAACCCTGCGAAGACCTTACCCAGGCAATGTCCCCGTCCTCGATTCCAAGGGGTCCGGCGTCGAAGGGATTCATCATGACGCCCATCTCGGGAGCGGCATCAGAAAAAAGTCGTGAATGCAGAGTCCTCACACCGTCCGCGGAATGGAACAGAGTCGGCGTGGTCATGAGCCACAGAGGAAACTCCTCTGGAGGCGCTGAGCCGACGCCTTCCGGCAGGGTAAGGGCCAGGCCTTCTTGCGCCCGAGGTGGCTTGCGGGCGTGCAGAATCGGCTCGCCCGGATCTTCCTCATCGACGCAGGGCCAGAAGAGGCCTCCCCGCTCGAGTTCCAGCCTGCGGAGGGTGATACCCTTGTAGTCCGGGACCTGCTCGTTGATCTCGGAGAGTACTTCCGAGGGTGTGCTGCCGGAGACCTCGCAGCCCATGCGGTCCATCAATTCGGTCACGATCGCGACGTCGGGTCGCGATTCGTTTCGCGGCTCGATTGCCTTCCGAACCCTTTGTACCCTGCGCTCCAGGTTCGTGAAGGTCCCGTCTTTTTCAGCGAAGCTCGTGGAAGGAAGAACGACGTGGGCAAGGCTTGCGGTGTCGGTGAGGAAGAGGTCCTGCACCACGATCAACTCGAGTCCGGAGAGGGCTTCACGGACTTTCTGCTCAGAGGGGCAGTCCCTGACGGGGTTCTCCCCTACGATGTAGAGTCCTTTGAGGGTCCCCGTGAGGGCAGCCTCGATCATGGATATGTAGTCCATGCCCGGTTCGGAAGGAAGGGAGACGGACCAGGCGCTTTCGAACCCGGCCCTGGCCTCCGGGTCCGAAACATGGTGATGGCCTGGGAGCCTGTCCGGGCATGCTCCCATGTCCAATGCGCCCTGATCATTCAAGGAAAGAGCCACCGGGAAGAGACCGCACCCCTTCTTGCCGGGATCTCCGGCCAGCAGCAGCAGGATGGCGAGCAGGCTTCCGGATTGCGCGGCTCCTTGCTCCCGGGCAATCCCTGCGCCCGGGATGATTGCGAGGCGCCTGCCCGATGACAACCTTCGTGCCGTATCCTTGAGCAGTCTTGCCGGAACCCCGGTCAGGTCTTCCACTCTTTCGGGCGTTAACGTTTCGATCTCGCCTTGTATCCTGTTCAGGCCCTCCCGTCCGAGGACCTCTTCGAGCCGTGCGGGCATTTCGATCGTCAGCATCTCACGGATTAGGCCGGCCAGGAAGATGGGTTGGCTTCCCGGTGCGGGACGGATCCAGGTGTCGGCAAACCCTCCGTTGAGCGATCGAGGCAGGGGATCGACCAGGGTCAGGCGGGCTTCCTCGATCTTCACCGCCTGCTTGATCATCTGTCCGACGATCGGGCTGACGGCCAGAGGGTCCGCTCCGACCACCAGAATTTCTTCCGCTTCCCTGATGTGGGAGATGGGATGGCTCATCGCACCGCAACCGAGCACGCTCTCGATGCCCGCGAAGAGCGCGGCGCCGCGGAGGCGTGCCCCGGAATCGATATGGTTGCTGCCCAGGGCCGTTCGAGCGAATTTCTGGAGAAGATAGTTCTCCTCGTTGGTGGCACGGGAGGCTCCAACCACGCCCAGCGTCCCGCCCCCGCCCTGCTTCTTGAGTTCGGTGAGGCGACGAGCCACGAAGTCGAGCGCCTCTTCCCACCCGGCAGGGGCCAACTCGTCCTCGCGGCGAATGAGCGGCGTTGAGAGTCGCCCGTCCGAGTTGACGAAGTCGAGCCCATAGTGCCCCTTCACACAGAGAGAGACATGATTCACGGAATTCCTGTCCTCGGCAGGCCTGGACCCGAGGACAAGAGGGTCTCTGTGTTCGAGGACGATCGCGCAGCCCATGCCGCAGAGGGGGCACACGGTCCGCGTGGCCTGGCTCGCGGTGTTGGTCGATACCCGTGAGCGTTCGGACAGGGCGCCTGTGGGACAGACCGAAACACAGATCCCACAGAAGTTGCATTCGGTCTGTTCGAGGGGAACATCCAGGAGGGTGGCGGGTCTGGATTCGAATCCCCTGTCCGTGTAGTCGATTGCCCCGACCACTGCAATCTCCCGGTCGGCCCGGATGCAGCGGCCGCAGCGTATGCACTTGCTCAGATCCCGCCGGATGAACGGATTCAGGTCCACCACGGCATGATAGGTTGGGATCCTTTCCAGGCTGCTAAGCCCGATGCCGAGGTCGGTGGCGATCTTCCTGAGTTTGCATCGGTTCCCCTCGTCGCAGACGATGCAGGTGTCCGGGTGGCTGGCCAACATCAACTCCACCACGACACGCCGGTTCTCGAGAACCCGCTGCGATCGGGTGTGAATGACCATACCCGCAGTAATCGGTGTGACGCATGAGGCCAGGAGCCTCCCGGTGGATTCATCCTCCACGAGGCAGACGCGGCACGCGCCGAGAGGGCTCAGATGGGAATCGTAGCAGAGGGTGGGGATCTCGATGCCGACTTCGGCGGCAAGCTCGAGAATCGTCATCCCCGGATGACCGGACACCTCGGACCCGTCGAGTGTGATGGTGATGGGTTCCACCTGACCTCCTCCTCGCAAGGGCTTGACTGTGGCCTTTGGCTTCCGACCGCCGGCTTCGTGCAAGATCCAAGGTCGCGGTGAGGCGCGCAGGAGTCTCCAGGGTGCAGATCACTCTATCACGGGTGCGTTCGCATCAACTTTCGTTGTTTCTCCCTTTACCGGATGTGGGCCATCGGCTCTTTGGTTGAGCTACAGGGTGGACAGTTTTGCTGCATCCAAAAACTTGGGTATCTTGGAATACCATCCTACGGGGATGATGTGTATGCCCTGGCACAGGTCCCGCAGACCGGCCACAAGATCGGCAAAGATCTCGATGCTCGCCTTCAGTTTGTCGGGCGCCCGGGTGAGCTTGTCGATGATGTGGTCCGGGACATTGACGTTCATGTTCTTTCGCACGAAGCGGGCCATCTCTCCTGTTCTGAGCAACATGACGCCTGCAATGATCGGCACGCGAAAGGGCTCCACCTTTCGCATGAAGCCCTTGAACTCCTCCAGATCGAACACCGGGGGCGTGAGAAAGAAGCCGGTCCCATGGGCGATCATGGTCTCCATCTCCATGAGCTCCTGGTCCGGGGTTCGCTTTCCCTGAGAAGCGTCCACACCTGCACCCAGGAAGAAGGAGACGGACTGCCCGATGTCCTGGCCCTTGATGTCCCGGCCGTCTTTCAGGCATTCCATGACCGAGAAGAGCTTGCCCGAGTCCACGTGGAAGAACATTCTCTCTTCCTTGGAGACACCGGACAGGGTGTAGTCCTCGTTGAAGACGAGGACGTTGTCGATGCCTAGCTGGTGGGCCTTGATCAGATCCGCTTCCAGGTTGGGCCGGTGTTTTCCCCGGGTCGTGGTCTGGTAGAGGGTATCGAACTTCTTCTCCTTGAAGCTCTGGCCCATGCTGAGGGAGTCGACCGACTGTGGGGGCTTCTTGAATTCCGGAATGGTCAGGCAATCCACACGCCCCCGGATGCAGTCCAGGTCCGTGAGAAGCTTGTGCATCTCTTCATCTACGGTGGGCTGGATCTCGATGGTCACGACAAAAGGGTTCTTCTCGATCTTTTCCTGTAATGCCATGAGGTAGCCTCCTTCTCGGTCGTGCCGGGGCCGTGCTTCAAGTGGCCCCCTTCGGCAGAGGGTTCATCCCAAGGCTACTCGGGTCATCTGTGGCTGCGGCTGCACTGCTGCGTTCTTCCGGATAGAGCAGGCGAGCGATCTGCTGCTTGAGCTCATCGAGGGGAAGGGGCTTGGAGAAGCAGAGATCCGCGCCGTACTCCCGCATCTTGTTATAGCTCTCTTCGTCGAGGTAACCCGAGAGGACGATGATCTTGATATGCTTCGTCTCCTCTGAGGACTTCAGCTTCCGACAGACTTCGTAACCGTCTATGTCCGGCATCATGATGTCGAGGATCAGCACATCCGGCTTGAAGTGGCTCACCTGGATGCCCGCCTCGAAGCCGTCTGCCGCGGTGATCACCTCGTACTCATGAGGATCTTCCTCCAGTCCTGCGGTGATGGTCGCCACGATCACCTGGTCGTCGTCTACCACGAGAATCTTCTTCATCTTTTTGCCCCCCTCGTCCGGACCCGGCGGAAGGCCGAAGACAGGCATGTCGTGCGCATTCACGAACGCTTCCAGGTCGGACTTCTTGATACGCCTGTGTCCGCCCGGAGTCTTGTATGCCTCCAGCTTGCCGGCCTCGATCCAGTTGACGATGGTTTGCGGAGAGACCTGAAGGAGCTCGCTGACCTGATTTACCGTAAAGACGGTTAGAGTCGTGTCTAAAGGGCCCATGCTCTTCCTGTTGTTCGAGTTGTCCTATAATAAGCCAAAAAACTATAGTTTCTATAATATCCAAAATAACCAAAAAGAAAGAATGCTGTCAAGAAAAAAACGGATACCCCTTCTAGGCGTCAGAGCGACCTTCTCTAACTATTTGGTATAGAAGACTAAATCTGCTTTCCTTTAGCTGTTAGGTATCAGGTGTCAGTCCCATCCATGCCCCACGAGGCATCGTCCTCGTCCTCGCGGTCGGGCACGGGCACGTATCCTGGTAGGGAATCGGGGAGGGCCACCTGCCACTGGCCACTCGCCATCAGGGAGGGCAGGGGTGCCGGGACGGGAATTAGGGCGGGATGCTGGGTTACGATTGCAGGGGCAGGGTGATGGTAAAGGTGGTGCCCACGTTGATCTCGCTATCGACGGCGATCTCTCCATTGTGCTGGCGGATGATCCCGAAACAGACCGAGAGTCCTAGCCCCACGCCCTTGACGTCGCTCTTGGTCGTGAAAAAGGCCTCGAAGATCCTGTCTCGTATCTCTTCCGGGATGCCGGTCCCGGTGTCGGACACACTGAACCGTACCGTACCGTCTGCAGAGGCGGTGGCGATCGTCAACGTTCCTCCGCGCTGCATGGCGGTTTTGGCGTTCATGATCAGGTTGAGGATGACCTGCTTCATCTGATTGCCGGAGGCAAACACCCTGGGCAGGTTTTCGGCCAGTTCCAGGCTCACCTGAATCTTGAACTCCTGAAGCTGCTTGCCCACGAAGAGGATCACGTCATCGATCACCGAGTTCAGGTCAACCTGGCTCTTCACATCCTCGTCCGGCCGGAAGAAGCTCAGCATGCCCCGCAGGAGCTCGGATATTCTCTTCGTTTCCGATGATGCCATGTCGAGGAATCTTCGCTTGCTGCTCGTCTCCGGCACCTCGCTCTTGAGCAGGTCCAGGCAATTCATCACGCCGTAGATCGGGTTGTTCAACTCGTGGGCGATCTGGGCCGTCAAGCGTCCCATGGCGGCCAGCTTCTCGGATGTGAAGAGTTGTTGCTCGAGCCGCTTCCGCTCCGTGATGTCGAGAAACAGGCCCTGGTAACCGAGGACCTTGTCGGCCCGGTCCTTCCGTACGTGGGCGGTCAACAGAACGGTCAGGGGGTCGCCGTTCTTCTTCTTGAACTCGACCTCGTAATCCTTGACGAATCCCTGGCTCTCGATCATCCGCTGGAACTCGATCCGGTCCGACGCTTCGAGGTACAGGTCCCGGGCAAGATCGATGGCCAGAACCTCCTCCTTGTTCGGGTAGCCGAGCATATCCACCATGGCCTGGTTGCACTCCAGGAATTTCCCCTCCCGGGTGCTGAAGTAGAGACCGTGCCGAACCGTTTCGAAGAGCTCCCGAAACTTCGCCTCCGAGGCAAGCAGTTCTTCCTGGGCCATCAGGATCTCCCTGAGATCGTAGAAGATCCCGACGCTGGCGTATTCCTTGCCGCCCTGGTAGATGAGGGCACTCGACAATGTGATCGGAATGTGCTCGCCCGTCTTGGACACGCCTATGATACGGTACGGCAGGGCCCTGCCTTTACCGCCGTAGTCGTCGCTGCGCAATCTCCGCATGATGCTTCGGGCCACGCCCGGCGGATAGAAATTGGAAACATGGATCTTGCCGATCACCTCTTCGGCCTGGTAGCCGAGCAGGTGTTCGGCGCCCTTGTTGAAAATGATGACCCTTCCCTTCATGTCCGAGGCGATGATCCCGTCGGTGGACGTCTCGATGAGATTGAACAGGAACTCGTTCGCCTCGCGGAGCTTGTTCTCCATCCTAAGCCGCTCGGACAGATCCCGGATGTAGACGTAGGTCTTCTTGGCCCCGCCGGCGAAGCTCGTCGCACTGATGCAGACTTCGCAGCGGCGCTTCTGTTGAGAGGCCGTGTTCAATTCCATCTGCATGCAGACGCGTCGCCCTTCAGCGTCTTTGCCGTCATCGTGGAGATCCAGCACGAACTCTCGGTCGCCCCCATCGAGCAGGGAGAGGAAGTCCAGCCCCATCAGCTCCTTCTGAGAATAGCCGGTGAGGTCAAGGGCCATGGAGTTGGCGAACTCCACGTTGAACCTGTCGTCCAGGACCAGGATGGCGTCCTCCCCCATCTCGGCTATCTTCTGGAGCTTGCGGGTCGTCTCGAAGAGTTTGTTCTCCACCCGCTTGCGGTGCGTGATGTCGCGGAGGCTGGCAAACACCCTGGGCCGACCGTTCTGTTGCGTTGCGCTCAGGCGGACCTCCACGTCCCTGCGCTCGCCGGAAGCCGCCACGAGCAGCATTTCCGTGGACAGCCGCTTCACCTCGTCGCCTTCGACCTCTTTGCACATGCCCTCCAGGAAGCTTGCGTCCTGTTCCTCCATGAATCGTCGGAAGTCCTGATCCTGCAGACGATCCGGCGAGACCTCGAGCAGGTCGGAGGCGATTCGATTCGACTGCTTGATCTTGAGTTCCCTGTCCATGACGAGGATCCCATCCCCGGCCTTCTGGAAGAGCTGCTCCGATTCCAGCGTCATCTGGTTCAGCTGCTCCTGCAGGAGCCTCTCCGCAGTGACGTCCCGGAGGACCTCGGCGATCCTGGACACCTTTCCGTCCTCGCCCCGGAGGGGGATCGCTTTGATCTCCACGTGAACCGGGTTGCCGTCCCTGTCCTTGTGAATGTGTTCGACCGTGAGGGGTTTTGCGTGCTTTCGAACCAGCGTGAGCGGGCAGGGATGCTCCGAATCGCTGCAGACATGGTCGAGGTGGTGGGAGACCTCGTAGCAGTGCTTTCCAATCATCTCTTCTGGGTCGGTGTACCCCAGGGCCTCGGCGCAGGATCGGTTCGCGTGCTCGACGATGAAGTCCTGGTTGATGATGAGGATCTGGTCGAAAAGGGAGTCGAGGACCGGCTCGAGCTCGTGCGTTTTGAGAGGCATATTCGGATCCTCCCCGGCAGGGCATCCTGAGGGGAAAGATACCAGAAACGGGGTGGAATCCAAACCATTATATTTGGCGAAAGATTTTCATTGACAAGAAAGAAGAGATCGGGCTAAAATTGCAATTTGACTCAGGAAGTTCTGTTTGGGATGGCGTAATACGACCGCTCAGATGTTCTTGTCTGGGCGGTTTTCTTATGTGGGACCGGAACGGAACTGGGAGCAAGAGAGATTCATCATCAACAGGAGGAAGTCGCAAAGTGGAAAGGGAAAAAGGAACGGTCAAGTGGTTCAACGAAAGCAAAGGTTATGGCTTCATCGCTCGTGAATCGGGGGATGATGTTTTTGTGCATTACTCTGCAATTCGAGGGGACGGGTTCCGCACCCTGAACGAAGGTGACCGCGTCGAATTTGTGATCACCCAGGGGCAGAAGGGACCTGCTGCCAGCGACGTGACCGTAGTGTAACAGGATCGGTCAGCACGCCTGTTATCGTCACGAAGGTCCTGCCTGAAGAAATGTTCCGATAGGTAATCCTGTGCTGCCTCCATGATTCCCAGGGCAGCATGGGAACCCTGTCAGGACCCGATCCGCTACTTGGGGTCCGGCTTCCTGCGATCTCGAAGCTCGTCGTCTTCGCGTTCCGAGTCTATTCGCATCGAACCGAATGCAGGGGCTCGTTCGGTTGCCGGCGACAGCCCTCAGCATCGACCGGGAAGGCCCACGAAGGGTGGGGTTTCTCCCCAGCCTCTCAATGGCGCTCCAGCCAATCGACCATATCCGCCAGGACTCGCTCTTTCTCCGGCTCGTTCAAGATCTCGTGGTACAGGCCCTCGTAGAGCTTGAGTTCCTTGTCGCCGGATCCGGCGCGATCGTAGAGCTGACTGCTCCCTTCCGGATCCGTGAGCAGGTCGGTTGTCCCGTGCATGATGAGCAGAGGGACTGCTACCGCCTCCATGCCCCGCTGGATCTGCTCCATGGCCCGATTCATCTCCGCCCCTGTCCGGGCAGGAACGCCACCACGGTAGACGAGGGGGTCACTCTCATAAGCACTCACCACCTCCGGATCGCGGGAAACCGCTCCTGCATCGAGCTTGAGAAGCGGAAGCTTGGGCAACAGGAGCGAGACGATCTTGGCCAGCGCGATCAGTGCCGGAGAATACTTGTCGCTCAGCTTGAGCGTCGCACCACTGAGCAAGAGGCCACGTATGTCGGGCTGCCTCGTCATTGTGAACAGGGTCGTGATGGTTCCGCCCATGCTGTGCCCGAAAAGGAAGAGGGGAAGGCCGGGATGCCGGTCTCTCACGCGGTCGAGATACTCCGCGAGGTCGTCGGGATGTTCATCAAAAGACCGAACGAAGGTCCTTGGCTGTCCTTCTGATTGGCCGTGACGCCGCAGATCGAACGTGCTTACCGCATAACCATTTCGTATCAAACCATCTGCCACGTGCAGATAGCGATTGCTGTGCTCACCGTAGCCGTGGACGATCACGACGACCGCTTTTGTCGTGCCCCCGGGGCTCCACCATTGCTCGAACAGCTTGAGCCCGTCCCTCGATTCAAACGTCCCTGACGAATGGGAAGATTCCATTCCATCTCCTTGTGAGGCCCGATTACGATTCGGGCAACTCCGAAAGATCCACCCTCGAGACCCTACACGACCCGGAAACCTACACGACTTTAAGGAGCCGGCCTCTGATCTGTCAAGACGTGTTGGATTCGGTGGTGTGGCGAGGCTCAGAAAGCAACAGTGATTTCTTTCTTGACTCGATGTGTTATCCGTGTTAGCAAATTATTTGTCATGTCATTCCTGCTCGTGGAGGTCCCGTGGCAGAGATGCCGAACGCAGGGGGCATCGGCGCAGGGAAACCTTGCCAGGAGGAGAGCGCTATGAGGAGATGCGGGTCGCTCATCGTTCCAATGGCTGTCATGTTCTTCGTCATGTTCTATGTAAGCCAGTCCAGAGACTCTGCGTGGGCCGCGTCTCATCCGGTTTATTTCTACGACGGCATTCAGACGAAATGGATTACAGAAGACATCATCACCTCCTACCCCCCAGGGTTGAACGATTATGGCGAAATCGTGTGGGTAGGCTCGGATGGAGACTGGGAGATCTTTCTCTACGACGGCACCACCACAACCCGGCTGACGGACAACGGGAGCGCGGACCTGGATCCCCGAGTGAACAACAGCGGAGCTGTGGTCTGGCATGGGGCGGACGGGATCTCTTTCTATGATGGGGCCACCATCATTCCATTGAGTGCCACCCCGCACCCTGCACATTCTCCCCGCATCTCCGACGATGGCCACGTGGTCTGGCTACAATATGACGGTTCAGACGATGAGGTCTACCTCTATGACGGCTCGAGCATCCTTCAGCTCACGGATAACGCGTATGATGAATGGGATTGCGACATAAGCGAGAACGGGTATGTCGTCTGGAGAGGACATGACGGAACGGATTATGAGATTTTCCTCCATGACGGCACGGACACGATCCAGCTCACAGAAAACAGCTATTCGGATATCCAGCCACAGGTGAATGCGACCGGTCAGGTCGTTTGGACCGGACATGCCGACCCCGGATCGGCCGATGTCTTCTTCTTTGACGGCACGGACATAGTTCGATTGACCGACAGCGGGAGCTTGGATCCGAGGATGAACGACCATGGGTGGGTCGTCTGGGTGGGGCCTGCTGATCCGAACCAGACCGAGATCTTTCTCTACAACGGAGTGAACACCACGCGGCTAACAGATACACCTTATCAAGAGCACGGTCCGGCGATCAACAATGAAGGAGAAGTCGTCTGGTCCGCTGGGGGCGGGGATTATGAGGATCGAGAGATCTTCCTCTACGACGGCGCCGAGATATCGAGACTCACGTACAACTCGCATGCAGACGTTGAGGGGAGGATAAACGGTAGTGGTCAGGTCGTCTGGTTTGCAGACATCCCTGACCCTCCGGACTGGGCGGCGGCCTCAATCCCGACCACTGGTTCAGAGTCTGATGCAGGGGGGGCGAGATGCCTGATCCTTCTTGTGATACCCTTTGCAGTTGTGCTGATATGGAAGAGGAGGACCCGGCTTGAGACAGTCTGAGAGTTTTCCCGGGTCCGCAATTCACACCTTCTTCGGCGTCTCGGTCCGGGGCTCCGCGTAGGTCAGGAGCTTCTTCTCGCTCAGGCTGCCCAGGGTAATGCGCAGCGACTCCCGCCGGTCCTTGGCCATTTCGAACCAGTTCCGAATTTCGGCCGCCAGCGCCTCTTCCCCGACGCCCTTGGGTAGATCCTTCGCATTCAGCGCGTGATCCATCTCACCGGAGTTGATGAGCGTCCAGGTGTTGCCCTCCCGTGAGATGATGCCCGTGTGGCCCCGGCTGTGAATGGAAAAGGAAAGGATCTGGCCTTTCGCAAGGTGGGGCTCGATCTCTTTGAGCACCTGGCTTGCCTGCCTCTCCGGGGATCGCACACTGAGAAGGGTCTTGGAATAAACCGGTGACCCTGATGCCGCGATCAGCCCTTCGCCGTTGAAGTAGGCATTCATGGGCAGCCCCTGCTCTCGGGCCATTACCATGAGCTTCCTTCCGAGGCCCCCGGCCCCCTGATAGCGAACACCCAGATTGGTCAAGCCCTTGACGAGGAGCTCGTAGCAGTTGATCTCTCCGTAGGGTTTTCCGTAGTAGGGTTTGACCGCCCCGACGAGCCTTTCCGAGAAAGCCTTTTCTGTAGTGGGGCAGTTGGGTTCATTCGCCTGGGTGGGCGGTTTGGAGCTGGCGACGGCGTTGGATGTTTCCGATGCGGGACGCATCTTCCCCCAGACCACTTCCCGGGTCTTCGGGTCGAGAAAGATCTCGGTTCCGGGTCGAATCCTGGTGTAGGGTTTGTCCCGATTGAGCTGGCTGAACAGGATGCGCCAGCAGTCCTTCTTGTAGACCGGATTCTTGACCAGGAGGCTGGAGACGTTCGGGTTCTGTCGAGTCACTTTTCCCAGCGATATGAGGCCCTGTTCCTGCTTCGCCCCCACTTGCTGAGAGCGGCCGCCTTCGGCTGCCTGCCGCTCCTTGAGAACCTTTGAGAAGTCAATTTCTTGACGGGTTTTCTTGGATTCCCCGCACTTTACCGATGCCTGGTCTACCCTGTTCACGTCCACGATCGAGATCTCCCTAATGAATTCGCAGTCTTTTCAGGAGTCTTCGGCGATGCTGAAACCTGCCTTCAGAACCTCATGAGGGGGATTATGCATTTCCCATGCCGGGTTCGATTGGAGGCGGGAGGAGGGCGATGCACGATTCAGCCGGAACCGGTGCCGGCGAGGGGTCCCTGTTTGTTCGACTTGCGCAACCTCTCGGTTTCCTCGTAGAGCTTGAACAGTACGTAGTACTTGTTGATGCTGCTCACATACTGAACGGTTTCCTGCCCTACGAGCCGCAGAGTGGCCATCTCCACATTCCGGAACCATCGGTACCGATCCAGTTCCATTTCCTGGGCGAGTCTCTGGGCTCTGCGTATCTTCTGGGGGCCCGCGTTGTATGCTGCAAGGCTGAACCGGATGCGGTTCCGTTCGTTGATCGTCTCTTCCCTGAAGTACCGATCCCGCAGAAAGGCGAGGTACTTGACGCCGGCGTGGACGTTGTTCTCAAGTGTGTGAACGTCCCGGATGTTCACATTCCTGTCTGCTGCGGTGGAGGGGCGGACCTGCATGATTCCGATCGCGCCGGTGGGGCTCATCTTGTTGTTGTTCAGGCGCGATTCCTGGTACGCCATTGCCATGATCAGTTTCCAGTCGAAGCCGTATTGCGTCGCGTACTTCTTGAAGAGCTCCGTGTGCTGGCGGTGCCTTTCCAGGGCGGGCTTTGTCAGCGGGTTCTTGATCCACTTGTTTTGCCCGAAGTAGCGATCAAAGTAGATGTTGCCGAGAAGCGTCCCCTTGCGGTGCCCTCTTATGAACTCGTTGAGGTTCTTTCGCAAGGCTGGATTACTCTTCCGCACCATCCATGCAATACGGCTTCCGGTTCTCACCTTCAAATCGGAACGCACCTCGAGGTTATCGAAGACGCTCGACCAGATATCCGCCAGGTTGCTGTCCGCGATCGTGATCTGGATAGCGCCGGAGTGGACCATCTCGAAGATATCTTCGGTCTGAAGGCTTTCGTCCACCTTCAGGATATTGAGAGGAGGGATTCGTTGCTCGGCGAACTCGCGGTTCAGTGCGACGAGGCTTTCGTAATAGCTGCTGCTCCTGCGGACATATACATTTCGGCCGGACAGGTCCTTCAAGGTCGTAAGGCCCTGTGTCGCTCGATTCGTGACAACGAGCTCGTCCACGTCGGTCAGATAGGGATCTGTGAAGGCGACTCGCTTCTGTCGTTCCGGCGTGATGGTGAGCCCGGCCGCAGCGATGTCCCCGAACCCCTGTACCAGACGTGGGATGAGCTGGTCGTGTGGGACAGGGATGAATTCCAGGACGACCTTCAACTCCCCTTCTCCGATGCCTTTGTTCAAGGACTTTTCGTAGTCCTTCAGAAGTGAGTACTCGAAGCCGTAGATCCGACTGCCGGAGACGAAGAAGTTCGTCCTGTTGAAGGTGGTCAGAACACGGATATAGCGCTGCTTGAGGAGGCCTTCCAGGTCGTCGGTGCACTTGACGTTCAGGTGGGACGAGAGGGGCCATGCTGCCGGCTCGCAGGCATTCCGACGGGTCGACTTCTCATCTTCGAGGCCCGCCCGTTCCGCAGCACTTTCGGGGCCTTGAGCACCGGTGCCTTTGCCCAAGTCCGGATCCTTGATCTCAGTTCCGCAACCGAAGATCAGGAGGAGCAGCAACCATCGGGTGCTCGGTATCCGCTTGATCCACGCACGCAGCATGGGGTTACCTTAATCGATCAGAAAATCGGATGCAATCAAAAAGGAGGGCGTTCCGGATGCCCCGGAACAACGGCTATTCCGAAGGTTCCCCTCGCAACCCGCGGATCTTCTCGATGAGCAGGGGGATGAATTCGTGGAGGTCGGCTACAACCGAGTAGTGCGCTTCCCTGCAGAACGTGGCGTTCGGATCGGTGTTGATCGCAATGACCATGTCCGAGTTCTGCATGCCCATGGTGTGCTGAAGAGCTCCCGAGACTCCGCACGCAATGTACAACTTGGGCGAGACGGTTTGTCCCGTCATACCCACCTGGCACGCCAGGGGAAGGACGCCTGCGTCGCACAGGGGGCGCGAAGCTCCGACGGCTCCACGCCGAAAGAGTCCGGCCAGCTCCTCGATGCACCCGAGGTTCTCCTCGTCCCCAACGCCGCGTCCCGCAGCAATGATGACTTCCGCTTCCCGCAGGTTGACCGAGCTTTCGGGTGGGTCCACATGACCGAGAACCTTCGTGCTCGAAACCGGCTCTTCGGCCTCGTGCATGTGAACGCTTCCCGGTCGGTTCGTCTTTGACACGTATGGGTCTTCCGTCCCGGGCGCGACAGTTACAACCACGGACCTGTTGTCAGCGGGTCGAACCTCCTGGAGGAATTTGCCGTTCAGGATTCGGCGTCGAAACAGAGGCTCAGGGTCACCCTCGAATCCGCACACCGAACTCAGGCTCGATGCGCCGAGATCCACTGCAAGCCCGGGAGCGAGATCCCATCCCATGGTCGTGTGAGGGACGAACAGAAAGCGTGGTGGATGGGGCAGGGCGAGACCCTTCAACAGACGCCGGAGGATTTCGACCGAACCGGATGAAGCGGCTTCCGCGTCCAGAGCGATCACATCCAGGCCCGACGCCTCGGCGATCTGCTCGGCCGTGGGGCGGGCAGGGTGTCCGACCACGACGACGGAGACGCGTCCGCCGGTCGCCGTGGCCACCTTCTCCGCAAAGGCGACCACCTCGTAGGTAACGGGCTGCACGACCCCTTCAACGTGTTCCGCCACCACCCAGATGTTCTTCTCGAGCGCAGACATCACAACACATCCGTCTTTTCATGGATGATCCGAACGAGCGCAGAGGCCTTATCATCGAGGCTTCCCTCCAGAAAGACCCCGGTCCTGGAAGGAGGGGGAAGACAGACCCGGAGCAGTTCCTGGCTCTGCCGGCCCGGGGACATTCCGGTAGAGTCGATCTCCTCGAGCTCCTGCTTTCGAGCGCGCAGCTTGTTGGAGAGGCTCGGATACCGGGGTCGGTTGATCCCTGACTGAACGGTGAGGACCGAGGGAAGAGGCAGCTCTACTACCTGCCTGCGTCCGCCTTCCAACTCCCGTTCCACGCGGACGATCGTTTCGTCGGATTGGATCTCTTCGGCGACTACGGTGGTCGCATAGGGGAGATCGAGGAGTGCGGCGGTCATCGGGCCTGTCTGGCTGCACTGCTCGTCCTCGGACATGACGCCGCAGAGGATCAGATCGAAGCCCCGGCCCCTGGCGAAGGAAGCGATCCTCTCGGCCGTCTGGAGGGAATCCATGCCTTGGCCGCCTTCGGTGAGGACGTGCACTCCGTGGTCCGCACCGAGTTCCAGGGCCCTGCGCACGACCGCTTCGGCCCGACGGGGCCCGACTGAGAGGGCGGTGATTTCGACTCCGGGGCGCTCTTCCTTGATCTGGACCGCCTCCTCGAGGGCGAACTCGTCGTAGGAGTTCATGCGGAACACGATGCCTTCTTCGTCGAAGCCCATGCCGCTTTCATCGATCCGGAAGGTGCTCTCCGCATCCGGCACCTGTTTGACACAGACGAGAATCTTCACGAGGCTCTCCGGTTCGGTTGGCTGCATTCTAGTTCGCTGACGGAGCAGAGTCTACCACAGGAAAATAAAAAAAGCGAGCGCTCGCTCGATTTTTCTTGACATCCGCCCTCGCGCGTGCTAGCGTTAAGCCTCCGCTTCAGAGATACATTGCTACGCA
>JANQFG010000135.1 GCA_028277985.1 bacterium
CGTTAGGCGGGGGGCAAGAATCCCGCAGCACGCTGAGCAGGGAGGCTGCCACGCTTCGCTCGCGGCTTCCACAATCCTCTGGGGACCGACAATGCATCACCACTCGCAAGAGGAGACATTGATTCTCGTGAACAGCGAGGACCTTCCGGTCGGCTCTGCAACCAGGGACGAATGCCATCGTCGCCCCATGCAACTCCACCGGGCCTTCTCGGTTTTCCTTTTCGATTCGGAAGGCCGCATGCTGATCACGAAACGGAGCGCCAAGAAGAATACCTGGCCCGGCTTCTGGAGCAATGCCTGCTGCTCCCACCCGCACGAAGGAGAATCAACAGAGGACGCCGCACAACGCAGGCTCGAGGAAGAGCTCGGGATTTCCACCGAGCTTCGGTTTCTCTTCACCTTCGAATACCGTGCGGGTTACGATGCTGACTGGGGGGAGCACGAACTGGATCACGTGTTCGCCGGCCGGCACCATGGGCCGTTGGCTCCGGACAGGGATGAGGTCGCCCAGGAAGAGTTCGTGGACGTGGAGGATCTCAAGCGGGATGTTCGCGACCGGCCCGATCGCTACACGCCGTGGTTCAGGATCAGTCTCGAGCGGGTGCTGGCCACCCAGGATGTTCAGGGATTCCTGCCCCCCGCCTGAGGACAGCGCGGGCAGGCTCCGCTGGTATGACTACCGGCTATTCAAGCACCTCCCGCATGGTCGTGGCCAGGATCTCGGGAGGCGTTAGGATCAGCTCGTTGCGTAGCAGCTTCTGAAGGAAGTAGTCGTCTGTGCGGTAGTTCTCGTAGACGTTCTGCCTGGAAATGATCCGAATGTAACACCGGAGTGATTCGTCCTTCTCGCCGAGCGGCCCGGAATAGACCGCAAAATTGAACGTGGAGATCCCCATCGAATCGTAGCCTTTCAGCACGCACGACAGTCCGCGGGCCAACCCCCCCAGGTCCTCTTCCTTCAACTCGAGGAAATCCTTCCTGTCCGGCAGAATTCCAAGAACCTCGTTCGTCCCCTGGGGGGAGAAGGAGGCGAGCCAGCAGGCCGGCCCGGTCTCTCCGATGTATCTTTCTCCGAGCTCCTTCTCGACCTCGACGAGGTCCGACCAGTAGCAGCTTCCATGCTCCTCGAGGTATCGCCTGCTGTGGCCGAACAGGCCCTCCATATAAGTAAAGGGCAGATCCGCGCCCGCTATCTGAAAGTGGGGGTGGGGAATGCTGGCGCCCGCGGGATGAAGATAGTTTCCGTTGATCGAGATGTAGCGCACGTCCGGCTCTCCCTCTGAAAGGGCTTGCACGAATTCGCGCGAGGCCTGAAAGGCCTCCTGAATCATGCCTGCCTCGAAATCCCCGAGTCGAATGTAGTGCTTGTCCCCGACCCGAATCACGGCATGGACGTGGGCCACCGGAAACAGGTTGGGGAAGAGAACCGACTCGCCTACCTGGATGCGACCCTCCGGAATTAGCTCTTTCGGATAGGTCGGTGTGGCCAGTTTCCAGTTGTCACCGCAGAGAAAGCACCGGGCCTCGCTCTCCTGGGCCAGCCGGTCGATCAAGGCCTGGTCGCTCGGACCGAAGAAGACGGCAACCTTGTCTTCCAGCGATGGGTTGAAGGCGCTCTGGTAGCCGGTCAAGGGGTCCCTTCGGATGGTGATCTCCTGGGTGTCCAGTTCGTTGCCGAGCATCGGGTTGTGGAAGGTGGACTTCTGAACATGTTTTTCGAATCGAATTCCCTTTTTCATCGGAGCGGCTCCTTCGCTTTTGCGGTGCGGCTCTTGCCATATGCGGCCGGTTCATGAAGAATCAATCCAGGAGTTTAACAAAATTCCTCTGAAAAACCATCCACAAACAGGGGTCAGGGATCAGGGATCAGGGACCAGGGGTAGACTGCGGCCGACCAAGGATTCTGCCGTTCGTAACGGTGCTGGTGATTCTCGCAAGCGCATCGATCGCATTCGCCTCCGAATGGAATACGAGCCGTTTCGGAGCCTTCGTATTTCAGTACCGTGCCGAAGACCAGAAGCTGGTTCGTTACCTCGGCGGCCTATCCGTCGAGATTGAGAAGCGTGTCACAGAGGACCTTGGCCTCGAAGAGCTCGACGAGATCCGGGTGACCATCGCCTCCACGCACGAAGACTTTCGTTCGCTCCAGCCCGCCGGCCGGAAAGCACAGGAGTGGGCTGCCGCGCTGGCTTACCCCTCGAGGGATCAGATCTTGATGAAGAGTCCCAAACTCCTGCTCGGCGGCCAGCCCCGCTACGAGCAGATCTTTCTTCACGAGGTAGCACACATTGCCCTGGATCAGGCGTGCAGACGCGAGGCACAAGAGGTCCGCCGTACAGGGGATACGGCACATGCGCACTCGCCCTCCGCATTGCCGCGGTGGCTCCACGAAGGCTACGCGATCCACGTCGCCCGCGAATGGTCCCCCAACCGGGAGGTTCTCCTTACGCGTGCCGTATTGAGGGGCAATCTCATCCCCCTCGGGCGTCTCGTGAGCGACTTCCCAGAAGGGGAGAAACAGGCGCAGCTGGCCTATGCACAGAGTGCCGATCTCGTACACTACCTGATCCGGTCATACGGAAGCGAAGTCTTCCACGATTTCATCATGGCTCTGGGAAGAGGATATCGGTTCGGACATGCGTCCAGAACCGTCCTGGGGGAAAGCTTCCAGGTTCTCGAGGAGAACTGGCACAAGCACCTCAGGATGAGATACACCTGGATTCCTCTGCTGACGAGCACGGGCTCTCTGTGGTTCCTGGCCAGCCTGGTCTTCCTTGCCGCCTATGTACGCAAGAAGTTCACGACTCGGGCAAAGGTGGCCGAGTGGTCAGAGGAGGAAGTCGACCCGTGGAATTGACCGTCGAAATCCTTCACAGGCGGGGATCGAAATTGCCCGATTCCGGCCCACCACAGTCAGGGCTGTAGCAGGTCACGTCCGTAAACGTGCAAGACTCTTTGCAGGAGGGGCAGTTCTCCGGTGTCCCTTTCTCGACCTCTTCCTGAAACCGGTACCCGCAACTGTTGCACTTCCACCAGACCTTCTTCAACATGGTCTCCTCCAGGATGATAGGACGGGTTGATTTTCAAAGGTATTGATTCCTCGCACCGGGTTTTCGATTCAGATTCGTTTGCCAAATCCGCCGATTACTGATAATTTGTCGGGCATACAATATGAAGCAGTTCGTACGGCCTGGAGAGATGACCGAGAGGCTGAAGGTGCTCGCCTGCTAAGCGAGTGTGGGGGTAATTCCTCACCGAGGGTTCGAATCCCTCTCTCTCCGCCAGACCCGACGAACCACCCGGCTTGCCGCCGGGTTTTTTTTCGCCCCGGGTCGGCTCGACATGCCTCGTCCCTTATTCTCCGGTTGCCCGGCCATGACAGAAGTGATAGTTTTTTCCGAGTGGCCCGGGCAGGCCACAAGATCCTCCCTTTTCTCAAACCACCGGCGCGAAGGAGCGGGTCCATGGAACTGTACGCTGGGATCGAGCAGGCGGCAGAGGTCTTCAAGACAACCCGCAAACTGGTCACCTTCTCCGGAGCCGGCATGTCGGCCGAAAGCGGAATCCCTACCTTCAGGGACCCCGGGGGCATTTGGGACCAGTTCGACCCCGCAGAGGTAGGGACCGGCCCCGGGCTCCTGAACACACTGTCCAGGATGCCCGAGAAGATCCGTGCATTCATCAACGAGACGATCCGGGTGTTTCTGCAGGCCCAACCGAATCCCGGGCACCTTGCCCTTGGGACCCTGGAACAGATCGGAATCCTCCGGTCCGTCGTCACCCAGAATGTGGACAACCTGCACCAGGAGGCGGGCAACAAGAACGTGATCGAGATGCACGGGAACCTGTTCCGGCAGCGCTGTCTCGCCTGCGAAGCGAAGAAGCCCTTTGGAAGGGAGGAATACCTGGGGCGCGTGAAGAACGCCCTGGAAGAAATGACGACTTTCGATTTGCCTTCGATCATGGAGATGCTGCCCAAATGCGACTGCGGCAGC
This sequence comes from bacterium, assembly GCA_028277985.1. GTDB lineage: Bacteria > Desulfobacterota > DSWW01 > DSWW01 > DSWW01 > S015-6. The sequence continues at coordinate 3,996 of JANQFG010000135.1, forward strand.
CCGATGCGGCCCGACGTGGTGATGTTCGGTGAAGCGGTTCAGGGACTCTACGAATCCTTCCAGGAAGCGGATAGCTGTGACGTGATGCTCGTGCTCGGCACATCGGGTGTTGTCTACCCCGCGGCCGCTCTCCCGCAAAAGGCGAAGGAGTCCGGTGCCACGGTTATCGAGATCAACCCAGGGGACAGCGCTTACTACGGTGTGGCCGACATCCGCCTGCAGGGAACCACCGGCGAGATCCTGCCTCGAATCGTACAAAGAATCCAGAACGCCTGAACTGCCAATTATTTGGCGGCACCCTCCCTTCTCTGTCTCTTTTTGCACACCTGACGGACGAATTCGTGCACCGGGCGGCCACATTTTAGGACGGGGGCATATCCATATAAATATATGAAAATAAAGCTTTTTTCTCTTCCAGCCCGCCTCCCCTTCTCCACCCCCGCGTGAACCCGGCCCTCTGGCACCCTTTTTGCCTTTCCATCAGTCTCGAGGCCCTTACGCCGGTAGACAGCGAAACCAAGGAAAAGACCACGGAGGACGTTCGTATGTCTCAATCGCATTCCGAGAACGGGTCAACGCCAGAAATTTTGGGACACCTGGAAGCTTATGAGGAAATGAGCGAGCAGTGCCAGAGGATCGCATCCTTGAGAGAAAACGTCGAGAAGGAGCGCCAGAGTGTCCAGTCCCACATCTACGAAAAGGTCAAGGCGGAATACGAGCAGAAGATGCTGGCCGTGGAGCAGGACCTGAAGAGACAGAAGGATCTCCTGGAGGAGAAGGTCAAGGACCTTCTGGACAAGCGGTCCGACCTGGACAAGCTCTGTCAAAAGGACGCGGAGCGGCTGGAGGAGATCGACTTTCGGACCCGCGTCGGGGAATTCACAGAGGAAGAATGCAAGGAAGAGCGGAACGAGATCGAGCAGCGGTCTCAAGGCCAGACGAAGGAGTTGGCCCGGCTGGATGAAATCGTAGACCGGTGCACCAAGTCAGGTCTCCTTTCGGAGCAGGCCCCGTCCGCCCCTCCGATGCCTGCCGCGGAAGCAAAGACGCAGGAACCCCAGGCCGAGAAGCCCGAGCCGGAGAAGGCCACGACTCCGCCTCCGGAGATCGAAGAGGCTTCAATCGAAGAGGCTTCAGAGGAAGCGGAAGCCCCGGAAACGGCCGCCGCCGAGATTGAAGAGGATTTCGAGATCGTCGAGCAGGACCCGGTTGCCGAGGATGCGGAGGCCCCTGTCGTGCACTGCCCGCCGAATCTGTCATCCGGAAAGATGAAGGCTCGAAAGGATTCGGCGACCTCTGCCGGCCGATCCGGTCCGAACGCAGAAGTCAGCGAGTATGTCACCGGCTATCTCGTTGCGTTGGAGGGGAGCCGGCAGGGAGAACGATTCCCGATGATCAGCTCGAACATCACCCTGGGCAGCTCTCCCGGGATCGACATCCGCTTGAACGACTCCGGCATCGCCAACTTCCACGCTCGGATCCTGTACAAGGAGCGAAAGCACTTTCTCGAAAACCTCGACAGCGTGGGTCGCAGCTTTGTCAACGGCGTTCAGGCCACGGACGTGGTGGAACTCAAGGACGGTGACGTCATACGACTCGGTGACATCAAGATGCAGGTGGAGTACGCCTCGTCGAAAACGACGGCTGCGATTTGAAGAAGGCATCCATGGTTCTTCCGTGCCCACACTGTAAGAAGCGCTTCAAGCTCTCCCCGGACCGGCTGCCGGCAGGTGCAGCGAAGCTCAAATGCCCGGCCTGCAAGGGCGTCTTTGTCGTGGACACCTCCCCCTTGCGGAGCGTTGAGGCGCCGAACCGGGAACCCGCCACTCCTGGACCACCCGTGGAATGCGGACCTCAGGACCCCCCAACGCCCGCTGTGAGTGAAGCTGAGGCACCCGGAGAACGGAAATCCCGCAGAGAAAGACGTCCCTCTGCCATGTGGCTGCTTCTCCCCGCCTCGGGGCTTCTCGTAGCTCTCCTCGGCATTCTCGCACCAACGGTCTGGGAGGAACCCGCCACATCGGCCACTCAGACGGCAAAGGGAGAGTCAACCGCGGTAAGCGTATCTTCGCCCCCTCCTTTCTCCGAGCAGGCGGAGGAGGTAACGAAGAAAGCGGCGACTTCCCTTCAACATGCGAAGGAGCAGGGGGTTCAATCGGATCGCACCCGACCCCCTTACACGTATCGATCCATGTGGCCCTTCTCGCCCCTGGGCAAGCAGAAGAGCTGCGAGTACCTCGAGAAAAACAAGGACGAATGGCGCGGCAAGAAGGCCGGCGACCGAAGCGATTTCTACGCACCCTGGATCGCCTACTTGAGCCTGGAGTCGTCCTCTACCCCGGCCTGTGACCTGGAAGCGGTCTTTCGCTCCGCAACCGAGGCGATCGGAAAAGGCGAACTGTGCGGTAGAGGGTATGCCTTCCTGTCTGCCTACTACTCCTACAAACGGGTCCTGGACCGGTCCCGATCTTTCCTCGAAGAAGCGCTCCAACTGTCCCCCGAAGATCCCTGGGTGAGACTCATGGAGGGAGTGGTCTACAAGAGAGACCTGCGCGACCTCGAGGAGGCGGCTCGAACCCTGGACGATCTGCTCCGGGAGGAACCCTCTTTTTCTCTGGCCCAGTACCACCTCGCGAAGATCTACGTGGAAGAGGAGGAATACTCGAAGGCAAAGGGTCTCTTCCTTCTCCTCGAAAAGGCCTTTCCCGGGCAACGCGGGTTCATGAGGATTCGGCAATCTCTGGAAGGCATCGAGAGTGTCCCCTACTACAGCGTCGAGAGGGCCAAGGGGCTGCTGAAAGTCAGTCGGGCTCTTACCGACCTGATGGATTACCCTCTCGCGGGACGGCTCTGCCGAGAAGTACTCGAGGACACGCCGGGCACGCTCCCGAAGGCAGAGAAGACCTCCGCCTTTTACGATCTCGGCAGGATCTCCGAGATCACGGGCGACAAGGAAACGGCCTTCAGCTGCTATCAGAAAGCCCTCCGTATCGATCCCTTCTACCGGGATGCCCGCGAACGGATCGGGTTCATCCTGAAAGGCGAAGCACAAGCTTCCTGAATTCTCTTCCGCTTCCCTTCCGAAGTCTGCACTGCTCGGCCCCGTGCGCAAGCCTGGCCAATTTCTCTGCCGGTCGTTACAATGACTCCTTCAGACTACGTCAGACAGTGCTGCAGGACCGGAAAAGGAGAATGGCATGTTCAACAGAAGCGAGAGCGTGGAACCGATACTCATGATCGAAGGTGTCGAGCGAAGGACCCTCACCTACGGGGACAACATGTTGTTGGTCGAGTTCACCCTTCGGGCCGGATCCGTGTTCCCGGAACACTCGCACACCTACGAGCAAATCGGATACCTCTGCAAGGGTGCGGGAAGGCTCTGGATCGGAGACGAATGCCAGGAGGTCATGCCGGGCTCGAGCTGGTGTATCCCGGGCAATGTACCCCACAAGGCTGAATTCTCCGAGGACTCGGTCGCACTGGACATCTTTCATCCCGTGCGGGAGGACTACCTGCCCTAGGAGGATGTCGGAAGGCAGTGGGCACTAGGAGTAGGAGAAGAGTTTCTTCCAGAAGCTTCGCTTCTTGGGTGGTTCCTGATCGATCAGAGGCTCCGGGACCTCCACATGGGCCCCTTCCAGGATCCTGGAAGGTCTTTCCTGAAAGACCCGCAACGCTTCTTCCCGGCCCGCCTCGCGTTCGACGACCCGCATCGCCTCCGAAAGCGTGGGCGACCGATGTCCCGTGTTGTGCGCGTCCGAGGAAACCAGATGGGCCATCCCGGATCCGAGCAACCGAAGCGCGCACTTTCGCACTCGTGTGCCGAAAGCACCGGTAAGGCTTCCGGCGGTGATCTGCATAAGGCTGCCCGCATCGACCAGATCGTGCAGAAGAGCCGCGTTCTGTTGAATGGCGATATTCCGCTCCGGATGGGTAATGATCGGGGTTACCCCTTTGAGCTGCACCTGGAAGAGGAGCTCCCCGGTGCCGTCCGGAACGATGTCCTGCGGGAGCTCCAGGAGCAGGTGTCGGCCGAGGTCTGCCAGGGTGATCAACTCGCCTCGGTCCAGACAGCCCGGAACCGACTGGTCCATGTGCACGTCCGCGCCGGGGAGAATCTTCAGCGGAATCGACGCCTCGCTCAGGGCCTCGACCATGCCTCGAACGCCTTCCAGGACTGCGGCTCGATCGACAGGGAACATCCCGTTCAGCATGTGGGGGGTTGCCACGATCGTCTCGATGCCGTCGTCCACGGCAATCCGGCACATTTCCATCGACTCTTCGATGGATTCCGGCCCGTCGTCCAGGCCTGGGAGGATGTGACAGTGAAGGTCGATCACGGCATGCCGCGTGGGATCAAACGGGTAAATCGGTGTGATCGTGCGGGTTCGTATCTTCTATGCGAGTCTCGGCCCCCTTCTTGACCCAGGGTCTCCAGGCCTTCTTGGAGGGTTTGGAGGTCGCGGTCTTCCCGCCTTCGATCTTCCGCTGGCTGGACCGCCTCTTGCCTCGCTTCTTCTGGTCCTCTTCGCTGTCCCCGTAGTAGTAGTACTGGCTCGAGTAGTAGTAGTAACCGTCGTAGCCGTAGGCTCCCTTCGGGGTATCCGCGTTGTTGAGAATCACGCCCAGCATGAGGCCCTGGGTCCCCTGCAGAAGCTCTGAAGCCCTCTGGGCAAGCTCCCGCTGGGTGGTGAAGCCTCGAACGACAACGAGCCCGCCGCCCACGAAGTGCATCAGGATCGTGGCGTCCGTGACATTGACCACGGGAGGGGTGTCGAAGATGATCCGGTCGAACATCTCCTCCATCTCGCCCATCAGCCCGCGCATTCGCTCCGTGGCCAGAAGCTCGGCAGGGTTGGGCGGCCTCGGTCCGGAGGGCAGCACGTACAGGTTGTCCAGCTCGGTCTTCTGCACGACGTCTCCGAGCCTCATGGCATCTTCCGAGGTCAGCAGATTGCTCAGGCCCACGGTGGGCGAGAGGCCGAAGGTCTTGTGGATCCGGGGCTTCCGAAGATCGCTGTCCACCAGAAGCACCCGCTTGCCGGCCTGCGCGAAGGTGATCGCCAGGTTGATGCTCACCAGGGACTTGCCCTCCAGGGGCGAGGGGCTGGTCACCAGAATGCTTCGAACCCCCTGGGCCCCGGTCGAGAAACTCAAACCTGTTCGCAGGGAGCGGAAAGCCTCTGCCAGGGCGGATCGGGGGCGATCGATGGCCAGCATGTCGAAACTCGACCGCTCCATGAGTAGCGCATCTCCGTTGAGCTCTTCTCGCAGGGCGGGTACGTAGCCAAGAACGGGCAATCCCGTAGCCTGCTCCGCATCATCCCGTGTCTTCACAGAGGTGTCGAGATACTGGAGGAAGAAGGCAAGTCCGATACCGAGCATCGGTCCGAGGAGAAGGGCCAGCCCGATCGCCTGCACGCGCTTCGGGCTCGCCTTCCACACCGGCGTCTTCGCAGGGGTGATGACGAAGATATTGTCCTCTTCCGTTCCGGCCGCGCTCGAGATCTCGATCTCGTCGATACGCTGAATGATGGCCCGATAGGTCTTGTGCACCGTATCGTGGGCATCCTTGAGCTCCTGATACGCCACCCGCAGCTTGTCCAGGTTCATGACCTCGATTTGCTGCTGCTGAAGGGCTTCGAGAATCTCCGCCTCCTGATCCTTGGAGCGCTGGTATTCCAGGTGGGTAGAGCTGAGGATGCTGCGGACGTCCATCTCGATCTTGTCGCGAATCGCCTTCAGCTTCGCACGAGAGGAGAGCAGCTGGGGGTGATTGGATCCGAACCTCTTGCTCAGCTCGCTGATCTCCTGCTGAGTGCGGATCCATTCCATCTTCAGGTCCCGCATCGTGGGGCTGTCCACCACTTCGGGAAGATCCTCCAGGGCGGTCCTGCTCTCGAGGGCGTGTCCGATCGACTGGATACGACTCTGGAGCTCGATCCGCTTGTTCTGCACCTCGGTCAGTTCGCGGTTCAGGTCCTTCAAGCGTTCCACCACGATGTTCTGAGACTGCTCCAGTGAAACCGTTCCGTGCTCGATCCGGAACGACTGCAGGGCTTCCGCCTTTTCGGCAACCTTCGGGCGGAGCTCCTCTGCTTTCCTCTTCAACGCCGTGAGCCCGCCTCCGGTCACGCCGAGTCTTCGCTCTCGATACTCCTGAATATAGGCTTCCACCAGATAGTTCACGACCTGTGCCGAGACCTTAGGGTCGGTCCACTCGAAGGAGACCTCGACGAGACGCGTTCTTCGGACCGGGCTGACCCGGAATCTCTTCGAAAAGGCGGGAATCGGATCCATCGATTCCCGGTACGCTTCGTGCTCGCCGAAGTTGAACCGGGCAAAGACCTTCTCCATCAGGGGCCGGCACGTGAGCAGGTTGAACTGGGTCTCCATGAACTCGCGGCGCGCAAGCTCGCTTCCTGCAAACTGGGACAGGGTAGGGTCGTAGACGTCCTGAAAGTCGGTGATCTTGATCTTGGTGGGCTCGATCAGAAGCAGAGCGGTGGCGCGGTACGTGGGCGTCAGGATGAATACCGTCAGGGCAGTGGCAAAGAGCACCAGCAGGGAGACCCCGACCACCACCCATCTTCGCATGAACAACACGCGAAGATAGTCCTTCAGGTGGGGCTCCTCCACCCCTCCGGCCAGCCGGCCTCTGAACCTCCGGTCCGGTCTGGCCTCTTCCCTTTCCTCGCCGGGATGAAAGTCCATTCAGTGCAATCCAAGAGATGCTTGCTTAGGGACTCACCGAGGGCGGCTGGACATAGGTGTCTGATTCGTGCTTGTTGATCTGCCAGACCGAGAAGGCGATGAGAAGCACGCCACCCGCAATGGCCACGATCAAAGGAGCGCTCAAGCCTGCTCCGGCGCCCGCTGTGTAAGGCTCCGTCGTTGTGGGAACCATGGCATTCACCACGGTGTTGTTGCTCGACGGCTTGACCACGAGGGCCACCTTTTGCATATCCGCCAGGATCAGGGTGTAGGTTCCTGCGGCAAGGTTGTCGATCGTGTAGGCTCCATCCTTGCCCGTTGTCGTCACGTACTTGGCCTTGCCCGCGGCATCCAGGATCTTGACGGATTTGCCTTCCACAGGCTGCTCGTCCAAGTCCATGACCTTGCCGGTGAGGACACCTGGCTTCACTTCAACCACGGCACTCTTCGGAGCTGCGTAGCTTGAACTCAGACCGAAGACCGAGTACGTAGCAAACGCCACCGCAGTCAACAGAGAAAGCAGTGCTCGTCCTCTCATGGTTTGTTCCTCCCCTTTCCTGTTTTCGGTATGCTTCTTTCCCTTGTCCCGACTCGGACCTGCATCCATTTTGGTGCGCCAGCCGTCCCTATGATCCGTTCGAACCACAGTCTCCTTGGATCGGCATTTTGGCGCCGCAACTTGATCTCGGAGACGACTTTAGTCATCCCCTAAATCCGGCGCAACCTCCACGGTCCGCTTCTTACGCTGGAGGTCTTCTTCCTGTCGCAAACGAGCCCGGATCCGGGCCTCCTCGTCTTCTCTCGCGAATCTCTCCTGCCTGCTCAGCGTCTCCTCCTCAACGCGGAGAAGCTCTTCGGCCCGCCTCTCCAGGCGGATCTTCCGTTCCTCGTAACCGATCTTCTGGTCGCTGACGCGGACGTCGAGAATCTGTTCCTCGCGGCCTTCCATTCGGAAATCCACACGCATGGTGTCCCGCTCGCCCTTTGCGAGTCCGCGCACAGAGTCCGAATCTTGCGCCGAAACGCCCTCCGGGCACAACATGCTTAGAACGCTGATTGCGCACGCCGAAAACATGGCCGCCCGAAGCGCGCAACGCCCCGTCAGGTCACGGTTCATGGGAGCTAATCTCTTCTCGCGTCAATTCCAGGTCAAGCCCCGATCCATATGCGTCCGACTCTTACCGCAAAATGTTGGAACGGATTACGATATCGAAACTCCGGACCGATCTTTGATATTTAAAGAGAAATTTAAAGAAAGTCAAGCTAAAAAGCAGTTTTTCTTGAAGAAGCTGGGGTTAGTCATTCCGTCGATCTGTACGGGATTCCGCTCGCCTTTCCTCGGATTCATGCACGATTCGGACCATCCGGCCCCTCACAGCTCCGCACAAAGTCGTCTATCCGGAGTGCGATGAGCCTTTCCGCCTCACGGATCTCTTCGACCGATGAGAAATCAGAGGCAAGACTCAGAAAGATCGTATCGTAGCGCGACTTGCTGCAGCCGATCTCTTCGTATGGAATTCTTGCCTCCCGGTACTCATCCTCGGCCAGACAGTACTTTCCGAAGCGGCCATCGTCGTCCGACCGGTAAGGCCATGAAACCTTGAGAGCGAAGAAGTTCCTGAGGGCCTCCTGGACGCCTGGGCGGGAGAGTACGGCCAGGGACGGCTCGGCCCCGATCCGTTCGGCCGCCATGTGGAAAAAGCCCTTGCAGAGGTCGATATCCGTGATACAGATTCCGTAGAGATACCAGTCGTCGAGGCTGAGGATCGCGGCCCATTTCTCGGTGCGGGTGAGCTTCTGGTAGCTCAGGCAGAGGTGGCCGTCGCAAAGCTCCGCACCATAGAAGGAGCAACCCCGGAGATCCTTCCCATCGTGCTGGCGGGGATGCAGCAGGCAACCCACCTTCCGGCACTGCGGATCCAGGAATCCGAGAAATTCGCAATTGTAGATCGTCTCCAGCAGCTTTCCCTGCGGCTCCGTGCGGCGGACCCAGGCGGTGAAGCTCCTCAACGCCTCATTCGTGTACCGTTCGAGATTGCGGAAGGCATCGGTCCGGCGCTTCAGCCTCCGGACCAGGTCGGATCGGTTGGCTCCCCGGTAGTTGTACAGACCGCAGCATGCGCCGCACGACTTCCCTGAATCAGGCTGACACAGATGAGGAGATTCCATAGGCGCTACAATCGGGCAAGTAGGGTGCGTTCGTTCGTGTTCCGGGTTTGCCGGGCCTGGAGCAGGAATTCACGAGGCTGGGAGGGTGGCGGTGATGACGTCGATTCGAACCTGCCTATCAGAGCAATTCGTTCAGGATACTCTCCTGAAGAAGACGATCGGCAATGGATTTGCTGTCGAACTTCAAGTTGCCCTTCTTCAGTCCCTTCTTGATTTCTTCCACTCGATCCCTGCGAACGTCCGGTGCCTTCTCGATCAGATTCAGGGCCCTCTGCGCAACCTCCATGTCCGAGGTTTCCTGCATACGGGCCTTTGGGGATGCTCTGTTCTTCTTCGATCTCTCACCATCGGGACCCGACTCTTCGATGCGCTCCCGTCGCTGCCGAAAAGCCTCGAGCAGGAGATCCATTTCCAGCATTTCGCTTCTCCCGATTCTTTGCTCCGGGGTGCCAAGGAGAGGTCCGATTTGCTTACATGTACAACTTTCTTTCCGATAATTCAAGCCCAAACGATCCTTCTTCGGGGCCTGCCCGTTCCCGCAAGACCCCCCCCGGAAAGAGCCAAAAGGGGCCATTATGGGATCGTTCTGAATCAAGGGCAGTTGCGACCCCGGGCAGGCAACATCTTCATTGCCGGTCGGACCCTCTCTTATGAACATTTTTCGCAGACTTGCCCTAATGAGTGGATCGGCCCGTTCCCAAAAAAACCTAAGAATTGTATTGACAAATCACTGTAGAAATGATTAGAAAGGGGCTAATTTTCCTACCTTAAGGTTGGCACAGCGCTTCGAAGAGGTGACAATCGACGCTGAATACCATTTGATATCCCGGGGATAAGAAAAGAAAAGGAGAGGGGAAGATGAGCAAAAAGCTGTGCGGTTTGACATTGATCACGGTATTTCTGATGTGTATTCCCCTGAGTGCAGCCGCCGAAGAGGAACCCGTGCCCATAACGCTCAGAGAGGGTGGCTTCTACCTCACCCCCATGGCCGGGGGGATTTTCTACCTCGATGACGGCGATATTGACCTGGATCATCATGCGATCTTCGGAGGGCGGGTCGGCTACGTGCTCACGGACAGGTGGGCCCTGGAAGCGAGTATCGACTATAGTTTCACACAATATAACGGGCCTGATCAAGTGCTGGTAGGTTTCCAGGAGCCCTACGATGGCCTCAATGCGAACAATTTCTTCATGACCGCAAACGCTTTGTACAACTTCGATCCGGTCCTGGAGAACAAACGCCTGACCCCTTACGCGATGGCGGGAATCGGTGTGGGCCACCACGAAACGAGCCTGACCGATGATCCGACCGGCTTCCTCGGGCAGATCGGTGGAGGCGTCCATTACGGTTTCACCGACAATGTTCTCCTCCGTGGTGAGGTCCGTTTCCTGTTCAACACGGATCCTTCCATGGCCAATCTGATCGTGCAGATCGGGCCCGCGTTCCACTTCGGGGGAGCCAAGCCCGCTCCGCCGCCTCCGCCCCCGCCCGTGTGGAAAGACTTCGACGAGGACGGAGTACCGGATCATCTGGACAAGTGCCCGACCACACCCAAGGGCTGTGTCGTTGACAAGGACGGCTGCCCGCTCGACGCGGATGTGGACGGCGTGTGCGACGGCTTGGACGAGTGCCCCGACACACCGCTCGGCACGGCGGTCGACGAGAAGGGATGCCCGGTCCGGCCCGAGACGGTTGCCCTGAGCTGGGCAGAGGGTCTCACCTTTGCACTTGGAAGTGCGACCCTGACGAAGCAGGCGGAAGGGGTCCTCGACGGCCTGGTGGCGCTGGCGAACAAGCACCCGGACGCGGTTGTCGAGATCGGTGGTTACACGGACTCCACCGGTTCGGCGGTCTTCAACCAGAGGCTCTCCGAGCGGCGGGCCCTTGCGGTGCGGAACTACATGGTGCTGAAGGGGATCACGCCGGACAGACTCATCGCGGTCGGCTACGGCGAGACGAACTTCGTAGCCACGAACGACACCCCTGAGGGCAGGCAGCAGAACCGAAGGGTGGAGTTCAAGTTCCTCGGTCAGGATGCGGTCGGACTGCCCGTTCTCCACTTCAAGCTGGGCAAGAGCGAGCTGACAGACGCATCCATGAACGATGTGAACACGATCGCCGAGAAGCTGAAGGCCCGTCCGAACGTACGGGTTATCATCTCCGCCTTCACCGACTCTTCCGGTTCCGCGGAACTGAACAAGCGCCTCTCCTTGAAGAGGGCAGGGATGGTGAAGGACATGCTCGTTGCCAAGGGCGTTGCTGCGGAGAATCTCAAGGCGGTCGGCAAGGGCGCCACGAACTTCCTGACCTCGAATGCAACAAAGGAAGGCAGGGAAATGAACCGGCGGGTTGAGCTCACGATCTTCTGGGCCAGCGGCTGGTAAGAAGGGGCTTCAACGGGCAGGAAGGCTTAACAAGCCTGACAACCAAAGCCCGGTGACGACACGATTCAAGGCGTCGTCACCGGGCTTTCTTTTTGTGTGCGGATCAGGTGCTGACGAGGGTGGGACGTGACTGAAAAGGATCACCGCCCCACTCGGAACTGTCCGAGGCAAAGAGCCGCTTCCAGAAGAACTGAAGGGAACCGACCGGGAGTTCCTCGGGCATGGATCCGAGCAGCTGAGAAGCAAGCTGGCTGAAGGCCTGACTCGAGGCCGAATCCGGATACAGCTCCACCACCGGCTTCTGACAGCGGACCGCCTCGGCAATGCGCCGGTCATGAGGAATGTTGCCGAAATGCCTCACGGAGACTCCCAGGAACCTCTGGGATGCATCCGTGATCCGATCCAGGACGCGAGCCGCCTCATCCTCCTGCTTGACGGAATTCATCAGGACCTTGAAGCTCTTCCGCTGGTAGCGGAGGGCCAGGATCTTCATCAGCACATAGGCGTCCGACATGGATGTCGGCTCCGGGCAGACGACCACGATGTTATCGTGGGACACGATGTTGAAGAAGAGCACGTTCGGAGAGATTCCCGCGCCCGTATCGATCAGGACCACATCGAAGTCTTCCTCGAGCTCCTCTGTCTCGCAGAGCAGTCTCAACTGCTGTTCTTCGGTCAAGGCGGCCAGCTCCTGCACGCCGAAGCCCGCAGGAAGGACGGTGACCCCCTCCGGCCCCGGAAAGAGCACCTCCTTCATTCGCATCTCGCCGAACAGAACATGAGAGATATTGTACTGTGGGACGAGCCCCAGAAGGATCGGCACGTTCGAAAGGCCCATGTCCGCATCGAAGACCAGGACGCGCAAACCTCTGCGCTGGATCTCGACGGCCAGATTGATTACGACATTTGTCTTGCCGACTCCGCCCTTTCCGCTTGATACGGACAGCACGTAGGGACTGTTCCGGGCCAGAGGCTCGGAAGGGGAGCTAAAGGGCCGCGCAGTGTTGCCATAGGATGCGATTTGCACGTTCTCTCCTTCGTGAGATGCAGTTCATCAAGGGTCTGCCAGCCAGGATTTTGCAAGACCTATGCCGCAGGAGAGCGGACCCGAGGCAATCCGGAGAGGACAAAGAAAATGTTTCTATTTTAGACTGTTATGCGTTTCGTGGGCGGCAAGCGGATTCGAGTTGGATTCCATGGACGGGGGGAAGCCACGAGACGGACCGCAAAGATGTTCATCTCGCCGTCAAGGGTTTGACTCCTGGAGGTCCCCCGCGGGGAGCTGCTCCTTCGCCGAGCTCAGCCCCTACTCCTCCGATTCCAGACGTCTACGCTTGATCTTCTCGACCAGGGTGGTCCGGTTCAGGCGCAGCAGATCCGCGGCCTTGTTCTTGTTACCGTGCGTCCGTTGCAGGGCCTGGGTGATCAATTCGTTCTCGAACCGTGAGACCGCCGTTCGGAAGCAGATCCCCTCCGAGGGCAGGGACATGACGGGAGAAGAGACATCGGGACCCTGGTCCAGGTAACGATCCTGAATGTCGTCGAGCTCGATCGTCCCCTCCCCTTTGAGGATGACGAGCCGCTCGATCAGATTCTCGAGCTCGCGCACGTTCCCGGGCCAGGAGTAGCCCTTCAGATAGCTCATCGCATCATCACCGAACCCGATGATGTTCCCGCGAAGACGCTGATTGAAGATCTTCAGGAAATGGTCGCAGAGAAATGGAATGTCTTCCACCCGTTCACGAAGAGGCGGCAGCTGGATCTGGATGACGTTCAGGCGATAGTACAGATCCATACGGAACTTCTTCTCCTCGATGAGCTTGCGCAGATTCTGATGGGTGGCGGCAATCACTCGCACGTCCACCTGCAGGGTCTTCGTGCTTCCCACGGGCTCGAAGGCCTGCTCCTGGATAACGCGAAGAAGCTTGGTCTGCAGATGCGGGCTCATGTCACCGATCTCGTCGAGAAAGATCGTTCCCTTGTCGGCCAGGGAGAAGCGTCCGGGCCGGGAGTAGAGGGCCCCTGTGAATGCCCCTTTCACGTGCCCGAAAAGCTCACTCTCCAGGAGATTCTCCGGAATGGACCCACAGTTCACAGGCACGAGCGGTTTCGAAGTCCTGGGGCTGCCCTCGTGCATGGCCCGGGCAACCAGTTCCTTGCCCGTTCCGCTTTCGCCCGTTATCAGAACGGTGGAGTCCGTGGGCGCCACGCGCTCGATCAGGCCATAGACCGTCTGCATCGCGGGCGAATCCCCTACGATCGACGAGCCCTTGCGCTTCTGCGTGCTGCGACTCGCATAAGACTCCCGGGACTGCTGGACGGCGGAGCTCGCAAGCTCCAGGACCTCTTCGTTGTCAAAGGGCTTTGTCATGAAATGGAAGGCCCCCTGCTTCATCGCCTCCACCGCGGTCGTGATCTCCCCATAGGCCGTGATCATGACGATGCTCATGCCGGGCTTCTTGCTCCTGAGCCTTCGGATCAATTCCATCCCGTCCATTTCGGGCATCTTCAGGTCCACGAAGGCGACCGAAAAGTCCTCGTCCTTGCAGGCCCGCAGGGCCTCCATCCCGGACCCGCATGTGGTCACGAGGAAACCCTTTGTCTCCAACAGGCGCCGCAAGGCCTTCTGCACGACCACGTCGTCGTCAACCACCAGAATCCTGCCACCTTCCCTGTTCATTCCTATCCTCTCTTTGCAGTCTGCGACCTAGCCCAGGAGGCTGTGGCCAAGAGCCATATGATGATACCAGAAACCGCCCCTTCTTTTCCAAGGCCCTCCCGGGAGCCCCCTCACTGCTGTGTCAGGGGAAATTTCAACGAGAAGGTCGTCCCCTTGGCCGTGCTCGAGGCGACATCGATCGAGCCCCCAAAAGATTCCATCAGCTTCCGACAGATGCTGAGCCCCAGGCCGGTCCCCTCCCCCGGCCCCTTGGTGGTGAAGAAGGGCTCGAAGATCTTCTTCATGTCCCGCGCGGAAATACCCGGCCCGGAGTCCTGAACCGAAAGGAGGACGAATTTTCGTCCCTTCTCCTTCGCCTGACGGGCCTTGAGCTTCAGGACACCGCCCTTTTCGATCGCATCCAGGGCGTTGGAAACCAGATTGACCAGAATTTGATGCAACGGATCAGGATGGACCGGGATCCTGGGCAGCGAGGCGGGCAACTCCTTTTCCACCCGTGCATCTTTCGTCTCCAGCTTCGGGCGCAGAAGGTTCAATGCCTGGTCCACCACCTCCTCGAGGCCGATCGGCTCGTGGGCGCCTGTCTCCGGCTTGCGGGCAAAGGCGAGCAGGTCCTCCACGATCTTCTTGCATCGAAGCGCCGCGTGCTCGATATTCTTGAGATCCTCCACATAGGACAGGTTCGGATCCATCTCCTTCAGAAGGATCTGGCTGAAGGAGATAACGCCGCTCAGGGGGTTGTTCAACTCGTGCGCAACCGCAGCGGCCAGTTGACCCAGGACCCCCATCTTCTCCGCGTGAACGAGCTTCTGTTGCATCCACTTGTATTCCGAAATGTCCTTTTCATAGACGGCCACGGACTCGAGATTCCCGGCGGGGTCCAGGATCGGATAGCTCCAGACCTGGAAGATCGCATCCCTCTCCTCGCGAATTACTTCTGCCGTGGCTTCCTGTCCTGTCTTGAGGGTCTCGGCAGCAGGGCAAGAACCACAGATCTCCTTTCGAGAGGCCAACAGGGCATAGCATCTCTTTCCCTGCAGGGCCTCCACGGGCACGTCGCCGAGTTCGGCCAGCAACCGGTTCCCCCTTCGCACGACCCAGTCCCGGTCGATGATCATCACCACGTCCCGGATCGCGTCGGCCGTCCTCTCCCATTCCTTCTTCGCGAGGAGCACGTTCTCGAAGAGCCTGGCTCTGTCCAGGCTTGCAGCCAGCATGTCGGTGCAGACCGAAACCGCATTCAGATCCTCTTCACCCCAGGCGCTCTTCTTCGCCTTCGCCCCGGCAAGGATGACCCATCCCTCAGGGCCTGAACCCCCTGACAGCGGAATGGCCGCTTGAAGAGACAGGGAGGCTGTGCCTGTGCTCTTGCCGACAGTCTGGCCGCGGCCCCCTTTCTTCTTCGGCTCTTCCGCAATGCCCGCGGTGTCAAGGACTTTCGCCTTCTTCTTTTTCTTTGCTTTGCCCTTTGCGACCACGCCTTCGAGCAATTCCCTTTCGTCCGGGGTCAGCGCCTGCCATCCGAGGATCGTGAGGCCCTGTGACTTGCGCTCGCACAGGGACACTCGCTTGGGATGATCCTCCCCCTCTTCAGGGAAAAGGAAATAGACCCTCTCCGACCATGGCCAGATCGTCCTGAGGGCACCGGAGTAGGCATAGATCTGCTCCTGGGGATGTGCGTGGGTACTCAGCTGCTTCCCCAGCGCAACCACAACGGAAAGATAGTCCTTGGAAGACTGTTCGCGATCGCGATCTGTGCCCATCAATACGAACCTCTCATGTCGACGCCGGACCATCTCGACCGTCGGTCAGCAGGTCGTCTACCGCCTGGGAGAATCCGAAAGGCCCGACTCCCGGCATGAAACGAATGTTCTCTTCTCTCGGGATGTCCGGGTCGTGGCTCTCGTCCACCTGCTTCACCAGATAGGCCCGGTCCACGGCCCGGAACATGGGCAGATCGTTCGCCGCATCCCCTACCGCGGCCGAGAGTACTCTCCCGGCAACCTCTTCGTAGCGCTCCTGAAGGTAGCGAGCCGCCCTTCCCTTGTCGGACACACCGTGGACGTGAAAGCATCTTCCCCCGCGGGTGAGTCGCATGCCGCTTTCTTCGATTGCCTTGTCGAGCGCGGCAAGTGTGTCCCCGTGCCCCTCCCCGTCGATCCAGAAGGGCTCATCAAAGTCCCGCCTCCCCGCCAGCCTCGCTTCTTCCAGGGGAAGGCGGGTCCTCCGGGAGATCTCCTCCGGTGTCATTTCGGAGAAGGGCCGCACGCTCAACCCCAGATTCCCGGCTGCCTCCACGAGCACGCGGAGCACGTCCTCGTGGCGAGCCCCCAGGGTGACCTTCCAGAATCGTCCCTCTCGCTCTCCTCCTGGAGGCGCCTCCCAGTGGTCCAGAGGAAGAAAGACGCCGCCCCCGTTTTCCGCGATGAAGGGAACTGCCGGGTGGGAAGCATACCTCTCATGGTAGAGCCGCATCTCTGCCCCGGTCTTGCTGGACGAGAAGATCACGGGGATGTCCGCCTCCCGGCACCTTGCCAAAGCCCCCAGGGAGGGGCCCGGATCGTACGTCTCCTTGTCCAGCAAGGTTCCGTCCAGATCGGTGAACAGGATCCAGCGATGATCAACCAATAAAGAGTTTCCTCCTGTCCGCTTCATGTATCCACGGGCTGCTGCCCAGACGGCTTACCACCGAACACGCCTCTTGAGTTCGGGGACAGCCACCGATCTCCGTCGGACGATGCGGCAAACATCAGAGATCGGTGGCTGTCCCCGAACTCCACCCGCGTTGTGGCGCCCAGCTAGTCGGACTTGGGCAGCAGCCCAAACGGGCTTGCGCTCCAGGGCTTTCTCCTAATAACATATTTCATGGTTGATAGGAAGGAAAGCGACCTTTGCCGGCTTTTCGACCCAAGGGGCGGTCATCACAACCCATGACCGCCAAGGAGGGGTAGAATGAAAAACGTCGCCGTGCTGTTGGCCCCCGGATTCGAAGAGATCGAAGCGATCACCGTTATCGACGTTCTCAGACGTGCCGAGGTTCAGGTCACTGTGGCCGGGCTCCGGGAGGGGGAGATCACCGGATCTCACGACATCACGGTCCGTCCCGACACGACCCTGGACAACATTCAACCCGAAGGCTTTGACATGGTCGTCCTGCCGGGAGGACTTCCGGGAACTGACCATCTGCGAGAGGACCCGAGGGTCATCGCCTTTTTGCAGGACATGGCAAATGCTGGGAAACACACGTGCGCCATCTGTGCCGCCCCCACAGTGCTCAAGACCGCGGGTGTGGCCGACGGGAAATCGCTGACGAGCCACCCGATCGTAGAGGAAGACTTGAAAGGCTTCGACTATCGTCAGGACAGGGTCGTGGTCGACGGATCCGTAGTGACGAGCCGCGGCGCCGGAACCGCCATGGAGTTCGCTCTGGAGCTCGTCCGCATTCTGGTCGGGTCGGACAAGGCGGACCTGTTGGCTCAATTGATGATCGCCAGATAGCTGTCTACCAGCCCTTGGCCTTGTCTTTCCATCGCTTGTAACGATAGAGCGTGCCGAGCGCGCTGACGGCCGTCTGGGGCGTGGAAACAACAGGCACTCCCCTGAACAAGGTCCGGCTGCACACATCTCTCCAATCCGGGTGACCGGGAACGGATACGATCACCGGCTTTTCCGAAGCGGCTTTCTCGAGTACGACACGATCCACGAACATGGACTCGAGAACTTGGGGGGTCTCCGCAAGGAGATGAGACGTGACCGCCCACGGGATCACCGGGAAGGCGATCACCGCATCCGCCTCCGGGGAGACAAGCGCGGCATTCAAGGCCTCCCGGAAGAGACCGGAGGGCCCCACATCGAGCGGATTTCGCAGATTCATCCACGGGGGGATCTTCTCCCGCAGCCGAGACAGCCTCGAAGGGGGAAGCTCGGCAAGACCGAGACCCTCTTCCACGATGCGATCGGCAGCCATCACGCCCAGAGACCCTGAAGCGGTCACGACAAGGACCTTCTTGCCTTTGGGCAACGGGCAGAGCGAGAAGACCTTCGCTGTCTCGAGGAGTTCGTAAGGATCCTCCGCGATCCAGACACCGGCCTGCCGCAGAACGTCTTTGTCCATCCTTCGAAAACCGGCCATTGAACCTGTATGGCTGCTCGTTGCCTGTCGTCCCGCCTCGGTCTGTCCCCCGAGGTAGGCCAGAACCGGCTTTCTCTGTGACACCCCCTGAACCGACTCCAGGAAATCCCTCCCCCGCCGGATGCTCTCGAGGTAAAGCACAATGACGCCCGTGTCAGGGTCTTCACCGTAGAAAGAAAGGAAATCCGTCTCGTCCAGGTCGGCGCGATTTCCGATGGTGGCTGCCTTGGCGATGCCGATTCCGAGTGCCGGTGTCTCGTCGAGCATTACATTGCCGAACACACCGCTCTGGGCCACGATCGATATGTTTCCGGGCTGCATGTCCTTGAGAAGGATTTCGACGGTTGCGAAACCGTTCGGCACATCCACGACTCCAATGCAGTTCGGCCCGATCATCCTTATGCCCGCCTTCCGTACGATCGCGGCCAGCGCGTCCTGCCGTTCCTTTCCACCCGACCCGGTTTCGGCAAAACCCGCGCTCATGACGATGACGGCCTTCACGCCCTCTGCGATGCATTCCTTGAGCACGTCTTCCACATACTGTGCAGGGACCATGATACAGGCGAGGTCGATGTCCACAGGAACATCACGAACAGAGGGATAGGCACGAAGGCCCGCGATCTCTTTCAGGTTCGGATTCACGGGATAGACACGGTCTCCCCACCCCTGGTCACTCAGGAACCGGGGAAGGTTGTGACCGAAACCGAAACTGCTGCTCACGCCGATCAGAGCCACTGTCTCGGGCTGATAGAACCGTCCGATGGCGTCTCTCGCTTCCTCGTGCATACAGGATGTCCCTCGATTTCGTGCAGGTTCTGATGCTCCTGCCCGATACGTTGATCTCTAAGGGCTGTCTTGCTGATCTTCCGTGGAGGGAGGTGCTGACGGTGATTCGGCTGCAGAGCCCTTCCGAGTGAGGGCCCCGACCGGGCAGATGTCGACACAGCGCATGCAGTCGTCGCAGGAGGACTCCACCAGTGGCTCCAGGCGAAAAGGAGCTACACGCGTTCGAAGTCCGCGAAACACGAAATCGAGAACTCCACTGCTCCCCATCCGGTTGCACATCCAGACACACTTTCCGCACAGGATACACCGGTTCGGGTTCAGTACGATTTCCGGATGGCTGTCGTCGATGGGCGCTTCGGTCGGAAGCTTGCGGAACCGCTTCGGCCGGAGCGAAACCTTTAGGGTCTTCGCCAGCTGCTGGAGCTCGCAGGATCGGTTTCTCGCGCAGTTCTTGCAGTCGAGATCGTGGTGGCTCATGAGGAGTTCGAAGGCTGTCTTCCGCAGTCGATCGACTCGCTCCGATCGGGTCTGCACACGCATACCGTCCGATACCACCTCGCTGCAGGCGAGGACCGGCAGATCCCTTCCCTCCACCTCCACGAAGCAGAGCCTGCAGGCCCCAAAAGGCTCTTCCAGCTCCATCTCAGCACACAGGTGTGGAATCTCGATCCCTTTGTCCAGCGCCGCCCAGAGCAACTTTTCCCCTGCCCGGGCCTTCACCGGCTGATCATCTATAAAGAAGCTTACCTCTTCGCTCATTCTTCTTCCTTCGGTCGCTCTCCTCGATCCGGGAGATCCGCGAGGGGAGAGATCTTCACAACGGCCTGGTACTGAGGCGGGCATGCATCCATGCAGGCGCCGCACTGGATGCACAATGCATGATCGATCACCTTGATCCTTTTTGCGTTCACCCAAATCGCCTCGGTCGGGCAACTCCCCACGCAGGCGTCACAACTCCTCTCGCACTTGTCCGGAAGGATGTAGTGGGAAGTCAGTGCGGTGCACACCTTGGCCGGACACTTCTGCTCCAGGATGTGGGCTTCGTACTCATCACGGAAATGACGAATCGTTGTCAGGATCGGGTTCGGGGCCGTCCTGCCCAGGTTACACAGAGATCCGAGTCGTATGTCCTCGGCAAGGGATTCGAGCAGATCCAGTTGCTCCATCGAACCCTCACCGCGACAGATCTCTTCGAGAATCACGAGCATCTGTTGCGTCCCGATCCGACAGAAAGTGCACTTCCCGCAGGATTCCTTCTGTGTGAAGTCGAGAAAGAACCGGGCGGTCTCGACCATGCAGTTGTCCTCATCCAGGACGACCATGCCCCCGGAGCCCATCATGGCGCCCACTTCTCGGAGGGACTTGAAACCGATGGGTGTGTCCAGCAGGCTCTCGGGGAGACATCCCCCCGAAGGACCGCCGATCTGAACCGCCTTGATCTGCTTCGAGTCCGGGATACCGCCGCCGATCTCGAAGACGAGCTTGCGAAGGGAAGTCCCCATCGGAACCTCGACGAGGCCGGTGTTCAGGACCTTGCCGGCCAAGGCAAACACGGTCGTGCCACGGGTCGATCCGGAGCCCAGACCGGCGAATGCCTCCCAGCCTTGCCCCAGGATGCGCTGCACACTTGCAAAGGTCTTTACATTGTTGATGACGGTCGGCTTGCCGTGTAGACCCCGGTCGGCCGGAAAGGGCGGTCTGATCCGGGGCATGCCCCGCTGCCCCTCGATAGAGGCCAGCAGCGCGGTCTCCTCGCCGCACACGAAGGCACCTGCGGCCTCGAAGACCTCCAGGTGAAAATCGAATCCGCTGCCCAGAATGTCCTTGCCCAGGAAACCCGCTTCCTGGGCGATTCCAATGGCCTTGCGGACCCTTTCGACCGCCAGTGGATATTCGGCCCGGATATAGACGATGCCCTTGGAGGCTCCGACGGCCCATGCGCAGATCGCCATTCCCTCGAGAACGCTGTGCGGATCCCCTTCCAGCAGAGAGCGATCCATGAAAGCACCCGGATCGCCTTCATCCGCGTTGCAGATGACGAACTTCTCCGGGTCGGCTGCCTGTCGGCACGTCATCCACTTTCTCCAGGTCTCGTAGCCGGCGCCTCCGAGGCCCTTGAGCTGAGAGCGGTTGATCTCTTCGATCACCTCCTCCGGATCCATCGCAAGGGCCTTCGCAAGACCGCCGTAGGCGCCTACGCGGACCGCTTCGCCCAGATCGTCCGGATCGATTTCACCGCAATGTTTCAGCAGGGATCGATGCTCGTGGGCACTGCGCGGGAAGTCCTCGAGCGCCGGAACGAGCTCATGGGGCTCCAGACCGCCGAGGAGATACTCGAAGCAGGGGTCGTCTTCACCGAGGAATCGTTGAACCAGGACCTTGGCCACCCCGGGCTTTACCGAACCGTAGAGGATCGGCGGCCACCCTTGCTTTCGGATCGTCACAAGAGGCTCGGCATAGCAATGCCCGTTGCAGCCCACCTCCTCCACACGTCCGGGTATGCCCTGCGCCTCGAGTTCCTCCCGGATCGCATCAAGGGTCTCGAGCGCGCCGGCCGCACGCCCGCACGTGGCAGTCCCGACCTGGATGACCGGGAGATCGTCTTTCCGTTCTGCCTCGTTTCGATCCAGGACGGCCTTCTGCAGGGAAGAGTAGACCTCCCGCACCCTGGACTCTTTATCTGACGTATTCGAGCTCATTCGTCTATTTCGCGATGCTGTTTCGTCCTTCTATCTTTGACCTTCCCCTACTGCGCCGCCTCTTCCTGCTGCCCGGAACTCTCACCTTCCTGCTTCTGTTCCTCTTTCTCTGCGAGCTCGACGGCAAGCATGACTCCGTCCACGGTCGTCGGCATCATGTTGCCGTGAACCACCTCGCCGACCACGGCCACGGGAGCCATCGCGCAGCATCCCACGCAGGCCACCCGGTCCAGGCTGTACAGGCGGTCTTCGGTCACTTCGCCTTCGCGGATGCCGAGCTTCGTCTCCCAGACTTTCAATATCGCGTTCCCGCCCTTGATGTGACAGGCCGTTCCCATGCACATCTTCACCGGGTACTTGCCGGGCGGTATCATGCGAAACTGGTTGTAAAAGGAGGCGACGCCGAACACGGCGGCCGGAGAAACCCCCTTTTCACGCGCCACTTCGATCATCGCCTCCCGGGGAAGGTATCCGAAGTGTCGCTGCACCGCCTGCAGCAGGGTGACCAGACTGGTCCCGTCCGAATTCGAGGACTCAAGAATCCCCTTCATTTCCTGCAAGATGTCCGCTTCGTCTTCCACCTTCTGCGACATGACCTCCCCATTGGGCTGAGCAATCGGAAAATGCTTCGAATCGTCCATTATACCATGATTCGACACATTTTTCCCGCACCCGGGGAGCACGTCGTCACCCGCATGACGGTTGGACACTTCCGGTACCCTCCGGTTCCACGCCGCCCGTACCCCCACCCCGGATCCCCGGCCCCCGACTCCTCTATATTTTTCGCTTCTCCAGTGCCTGTCTCCTTGACACAACCGGCGAATCTGCCTAGCTTAATAGGCTACCCGGCGACCCCGTGAAGACAGGCGAATCCACCACCCCCCCGAACAGGACTCACAAGGGTCTTACATGCGCATTTCGATCGTGGGCACAGGTGCCATGGGCCTCCTGTTTGCCTATCTTCTATCCAAGAGTGAAGGCCTGGAGATCCTGCTGCTGGACAACCACCCGGAAAGGGCGGAGAAGATCCGGCGGGACGGCCTGCTCGTCGAGGGCGTCAGTGGTGAACACCTCGTCCGTCCCAGGATCACGGTGAAACCGGAGGAGATCGGCCCGACAGATCTCGTCATCCTGTGCGTGAAGTCCCCTGACACCTATGAGGCTGCCCTGAATGCGAAGCCCCTCATCGGGGCCGAAACAGGTGTCCTGACCCTTCAGAACGGCCTGGGGAACCTCGAATCGATCGAGGAGGCACTGGGCCGGGGGCGGGCCTTCGGCGGCACGACTTCCATGGGGGCGACGGTTCTCGCCCTGAACCGTATCCGGCACGCCGGATGGGGAGAGACGATCATCGGGGAACCGAGCGGGGAGAGGACGGAACGTGCCGAGGCGATTCTGGATCTGTTTCGACTCGCCGGGATCGAGGCATCCTTCACCGACAACCTCCCCGGTCTGCTCTGGAGCAAGCTCATCATCAACGTGGGAATCAACGCCTTGACCGCTCTGACCCGAATCCACAACGGCCGGCTGGTCGAACATGCCGGTACGCGGTCCGTGATGAAGTCTGCTGTGGAGGAAGCAGCACGGGTCGCCGAGGCACTGGGAATTCGGCTGCTCTACGACCATCCGGTGGAGAAGGTGGGCAGCGTCTGCGAGGCGACGGCAGGCAACATCGCCTCCATGCTTCAGGACATCCTGAAAGAGAAGAGGACCGAGATCGAGCAGATCAACGGAGCCGTGGTACGGGAAGCTGCGAAGCTGGCGATTCCCACGCCGGTGAACGAAACCCTGCTCGGTCTGGTCAAGACACTGGAAGAGAGCTACACAGAGCGCATCAGGGGTTGAGTCGAAGGGACCGCATCTCATGGGCACACGGATCGAAGTAGCTATCCGGTCGGAATTCCCCGATCCCCGGGGCAACCGGTTTGTCAAGCGCATTCAGGACGACTACGGGATCCGCGTCTCCTCCGCCAGGATCCTCGACGTATACCATGTGGACAAAGCCCTGGACCCGGGCGAGATGGAAAAGTGCCGGCGCGAGTTGTTCACCGACCCGGTCACGCAGGATTCCTCCCTCGGTCCCCTGCCCGGCAAGGCCTTCGACTGGATGATCGAGATCGGCTTCCTGCCCGGGGTCACGGACAACGTGGGCAATACCTCCCGGGAGGCGATCGAAGATCTCTTGAGCCTCCCATTCCAGCCCGGTGAGTCGGTCTACTCCGCCGAGCAGATTCTTCTCGAGGGACCTCTGTCCGAAGAGCAGGTTCGGCAGATCGCGTCGATCCGCTACAACCCCCTGATTCAGAGGGCCTGGATTCAGAGCCGCGTGGAGTGGGAAGAGGACCCGATGGACCGCCGTCTCTATGTGCCCAAGGTCGAGCTCGCCACGAGTCTCGAGATCGGTACGGTCAGCCTGAACGTGGACGAGGACGAGTTGATCCGTCTTGGAAGAGAGGGGATCCTCGAGCAGGGCGAGGACGGCGCGACCGGCCGACGGGGGCCGCTGGCCCTGGACGTGCCTACCCTGAAGGTCATCCGCGACCACTTCAACCGACTCGGGAGAGACCCGACCGATGTGGAGTTGGAGTCGATCGCGCAAACCTGGTCGGAGCACTGCAAGCACAACATCTTCGCGGCCCGCATCGATGAAATCGACAGCCTGTACAAGACCTATATTCAAGGGGCGACCAAAAAGATTCGCGCCCGGCTGGGCAGCGACGACTGGTGCCTTTCCGTGTTCCGGGACAATTCCGGGGTCATCCGCCTGAATGAAGACTGGAGCATCTGCTACAAGGTGGAGACCCACAACAGCCCGTCCGCCCTCGATCCCTACGGAGGGGCCATCACCGGGATCGTCGGCGTGAACCGTGATCCTCTCGGAACCGGCATGGGGGCCCGCCTCATCCTGAACAACTACGGCTTCTGCTTCGGCGATCCGTACTACGACGGTGACTCCTATTACCGTCTGCCGGGTCGAGAAGAGGCCATTCTCCATCCAAAGGTGATCTTCGAAGGGGTTCGGGAAGGTGTGGAGCACGGTGGAAACAAGAGCGGGATCCCAACGGCGTGGGGATTTCTCACCTTCGATGCCCGCTACATGGGAAAACCCCTCGTGTTCGTCGGCACCGTGGGGCTGCTTCCGGCAACCCTTCATGGCAGCCCTTCTCACGAGAAGGGAGCGCAACCCGGGGACCGGGTCATCATGGCAGGCGGCCGAGTGGGCAAGGACGGTATCCATGGGGCGACCTTCTCCTCCGAAGCGATGCATGCGGGAAGCCCGGCAACAGCCGTCCAGATCGGGGACCCGATCACCCAGAAGAAGTTGGCGGACGCGCAGATCGAGATCCGTGATCTAGGACTGTACAACTCGGTAACGGACAACGGGGCAGGAGGGCTTTCCTGCTCGGTGGCGGAAATGGCAAGGGAGTGCGGAGGCTGCCGGGTCGAGCTCGACCGGGTGCCGATCAAGTATGGAGGCCTCCTGCCGTACGAGACCTGGATCAGTGAGTCGCAGGAACGAATGACTTACGCGGTTCCCCCGAAGAACGTGGATGCCTTCTGTGACCTGATGCGAAGAAGGGGTGTGGAGGCAACCGTGATCGGGGAGTTCACGGACGACGGTCTTTGCGTCGTCGAGTATGACGGCCGCCGAATCATGGATCTGGAGATGGAGTTTCTCCACGAGGGCAACCCTCAGAAGAACTTCGAGACAACCTACTCCGAGCCGGACCATCCGGAACCCGAGTTCTCGGAGCCCGAGGATGCGGCCAAGTCCCTGAGACAGATGCTCGGTCGGCTGAACCTCTGCAGCAAGGAGTACGTTGTCCGCCAGTACGACCACGAGGTGCAGGCAGGTTCGGTGATCAAGCCGCTGGTGGGGAAATACCAGGACGTGGCCAGCGATGCGGCTGTGGCGCGGCCTCTGCTCGACAGCCCGGAGGGGATCGCGATCTCCCACAGTCTCTACCCGACCTACGGGGATATCGATCCTTACTGGATGGCCGCCTGTGCGATCGACACGGCGATACGCAACTTGGTGGTCGTCGGTGCCATGCCGGAAAGGATCGCCCTGCTGGACAACTTCTGCTGGTGCAGCTCGGACGATCCGGAAAGGCTGGGCCAGCTCAAGCGCGCGGCCCGCGCCTGCTATGACTTTGCCGTGGCCTACGGCACGCCCTTCGTATCGGGCAAAGACAGCATGTACAACGACTTCAAGGGATTCGACGAAAACGACCGGCCCGTACAGATCTCGGTGCCCCCTACCCTGTTGATCAGCTCGCTCGGCATCCTCGAGGACGTGACCCAGAGCGTCACCCTGGACGCCAAGGCACCCGGAGACCGGCTCTATCTGCTGGGCACGACCCGGGACGAGTTGGGGGCTTCGGAATACTACGCAATGATGGGCGAAAAACGGACCGGGGAAAGGTTCATCGGAAAGAAGGTCCCCACCGTTGACGCGGAAAGGAACGCAGGCATCTACCAGGCCCTCCACAAGGCCATCCTGCAGGGGCGGATCTCTGCCGCGGCCAGCCTGGGTCTGGGAGGCCTTGCCACGGCTGCGTCAAAGATGGCCCTGGCCGGCGACCTCGGCATGGAGATCGATCTTTCCTCCGTGGCGACCGAACCAGGGGATCTCCGCGCGGACCGGATCCTGTATTCCGAATCTCAGGGACGGATCCTGGTGTCGGTGAGCCCTGCGAACGAAGATGCCTTCCTCGCCCTCTTCGAAGGACTTCCCTGTCGGCAGATCGGTCGCGTTCTGGACGAGACCGTCCTGAGGATCCGCGGCGTGGAGGGTGGCCTCTACATTGAGGACGGATTGCCGAGTCTTAGGGAGGCTTACAAGAAGACCCTCTGGTGGTGACGAAGAAGGCGAAGGGCTAAAGGGCAAAGGCGAAAGGGGTGGAAGAATTCTTGAAGAGGGAATCTTGCGGGTGAACGGGAAAAGGGGCAGTACTCGCGCAACCCCGGCTGGCGGATTGGAGGCGGCGGGCCTTGTCATGTCTCATTCTTCAGTACTTCATCCGCCCCCTTCGCCTTTCGCCTTTTCCCTTTCGCCTCCAAAGACAGGAACGGACTGTAACAAAGAGGCCTGAGGGCGAGAAACCATGGCTACTCCACGAGCGCTCGTGCTGACAGGATACGGAATCAACTGCGACTGGGAAACGGCCTTTGCCTTCGAGAAGGCGGGCGCGGAGGCCCGGAGGGTGCATGTCAACGACCTGATCGACGGGCACGACAGCCTGGACCGATACCAGATCCTCTCCTTTCCGGGCGGCTTCTCGTACGGGGACGACATTTCTTCCGGCAAGGTCCTGGCCAATCGCGTGAAGACCCACCTGGCCGAGGGGATTCGGCGGTTCATCGACAAGGGTGGCCTGGTCATCGGCATCTGCAACGGGTTTCAGGTGGTCGTCAAGTACGGGCTCCTCGGGTCGCCGGAAGGGCCGATCGAAGAACAGAAATCCACGCTGACCAACAACGACTCGAGCCGCTACGAAGACCGATGGGTTCACCTTCGTCCGGAAAACGGCCGGTGCGTTTTTACACGGGGAATCGACAGGCTCTATCTGCCCGTGGCTCACGGGGAAGGCAAGTTCTTCACCGACCCGAAGACCCTGGAAGGCCTCGAGAAGGCCGGCTGTGTGGTGCTGCGCTACGCAGACGAGGAGGGGCAACCGGCCGGCGGACGATTCCCCTTGAATCCGAACGGATCGCAGAACGACATCGCCGGTATCTGCGACCCATCGGGGCGGGTCTTCGGGCTCATGCCCCACCCGGAGAGGCACCTGCACTTCACGCAGCATCCTCTGTGGCCCCGAATCGCAGACGCATACCGTAGGGAAGCAAGGCCCCTGCCCGAGGAGGGGGACGGCATGGCCATCTTCCGAAACGCGGTCACGTACTTCACCGACTGAGAGCTTCTTGCAGGAGCGAGAGGAGACAGGTTGAAGGGGTCAGGGATCAGGGACCGGGGATCAGAGTGGGTTGCCCTCGCCCTTCTCTTGATCGCCCTGGCAGGCTGCACGAACAATCCATACCGCCCTTCGGAAAAGGGCGAGAATTACCTCTACACCACCTTTCGCGAGCCACCCAAACACCTGGACCCGGCTGTTTCGTATTCCTCGGACGAGTACGATCTCATCCTTCAAATCTACGAACCCCCTTTGCAGTACCATTACCTGAAGCGACCGTATGAGCTTTCGCCTCTCACGGCCGAAGAGGTGCCTGCTCCGGTGTATTACGACCGGAAAGGAGACCGGCTCCAGGGAGACCCGCCTTCCGAGGAAGTCGCAAAGGCGGTCTACACGATCCGCATTCGGCCCGGAATCCTCTACCAGGAACATCCCGCTTTCGCAGTGGATGCAGAGGGGCGACTCCTCTACCACGACCTGACGGAAGAGCGGGTCAGGGGATTCAAGGATGTGGGGGACTTCCCGAGAACAGGGACCCGTGAACTGACCGCAGCGGATTATGTCTACCAGATCAAGCGGCTCGCCCACCCGAAACTCGAATGCCCCCTTTACAGCACCATGGCCAAGTACATCTTGGGACTCGACGAACTGGCACAGACCCTTTCGGGCGAGCTCAGCCGGATCCGCACAGAGAGGCGGCAGGCGAAAGGGGCCCTGTACAACCAGGAGAAGGATGAGCGTGAGGACCCGATCTTGCTCGATCTCGACGCCTTCCCGCTGGCCGGGGCGAGTGTGGTGGACCGCTACACCTATCGGATCGTCCTGAAACGGAAATACCCTCAGTTCGTCTACTGGCTGGCCATGCCCTTCTTTGCGCCCGTACCCCGCGAGGTGGATCAGTTCTACGAGCAAGCGCCTCTCATCGCACGAAACTTGAAGCTCGACAACCGTCCCGTGGGCACCGGGCCCTATGTGCTGGAAACGTTCCTCCCGAACAAAGAGATCGTGCTGGCTCGAAACAAGAACTTCCATGAAGAATCGTACCCGGAAGAAGGCGACCCGGGAGACCGGGCCCTCGGGCTCTTGGAAGATGCGGGCAAGAGGCTCCCCTTCATCGAAAGGGTCATCCACAAGCAGGAAAAGGAGGCGATCCCTCGGTGGAACAAATTCCTCCAAGGCTACTACGACACCTCCGGGATCATGAACGAGGTCTTTGATCAGGCCGTTCAGATGAGCAGCGAAGGGGACATCGGTCTTTCGGACTCGATGCAGGACAGGGGGATCCGGCTCCTGAAGACCGTGACCACCGTCACGTATTATTTCGCCTTCAACATGCTGGACGACGTAGTGGGGGGGTACACACCGGAGAAACAGAAGCTCCGCAGGGCGATCTCGATCGCCGTCGACATGGAGGAGTGGGTTCAAATCTTCGACAACGGCCGCGGAATTCCGGCCCAGGATATCCTGCCGCCGGGCATATTCGGTCGCCGGCAGGGCAGCGAAGGCGTCAACGAGTTCGTGTATGCGTGGGACCCGAAAGGTCAGAAACCCAAGAGGCGATCCATCGAAGAGGCAAAACGGCTCCTGGCTGAGGCGGGCTACCCGGGTGGAAAGGACCGAGACGGGAATCCCCTGGTCGTCCATTTCGACACGAACTGGACCGGCGCATGGGCCAAACCCAGGATCGATTGGCTGAGAAAGCAATTCAAGAAGCTCGACATGGACCTCCAGATCCGACCGACCGACTACAACCGGTTTCGTGACAAGGTCAAGAAGGGGAACTTCCAGATTCTCTTCTGGGGATGGCACGCGGACTACCCGGACCCGGAGAACTTCCTGTTCCTGCTCTACGGGCCGAACGGAAAGGCGAAACACGGCGGCGAGAATGCAGCGAACTACAGCAGCCCCGCCTTCGACGCATTCTTCCGACAGATGGAATCCATGCAGAACAACGAGGAGCGTCTGCGAATCATCGACGAGATGCTCGAGATCGCGCAGCGGGATGCCCCCCTGATCTGGGGTTATCATCCAGTGGCCTTCGGCCTGTATCACGAATGGTACGGAAATGCCAAGCCCATGACGATCGGCGGCGGAACACTCAAATACAAACGGATCGACCCCGAACTTCGTGAAACGCAGCGGGAGGCCTGGAACCGGCCGATCCTCTGGCCGGTTGTCGCCTTCTTCGCCGTCCTCTTCCTGACCGCTCTGCCCGCCGCGGTTGCAGCCTGGTCACGCCAACGCAGGAGTGACTTGCCATGACCGCCTACGTGATTCGAAGGATACTCTATGCGGTCCCGATCGTGATCGGCGTCAACCTGATCACCTTCGCCCTTTTCTTCTTCGTGAACACCCCGGACGACATGGCCCGTGCACACCTCGGCGCAAAGCGCGTCACCGAAGAGCAGATCTCGCGATGGAAACGAGAGCGAGGATATCAATTCCCCTACTTCTACAACGACGGCTGGTCCGAGACCGAGGTCCGTCAGGTGAGCGGGGAAGAGGTGCCGGTGCGCCTGCCTGCCCGGCGGGCGGGGGAGTACCGGCTGCGGCTCGAGGTTCCGAGCCCGGACAAGGGAATCCTGGAAATCGAGATCGGCACAGACGAGACCGCCCGTATCCGGCTTCACGGCCGAACCGAACAGGAGAGGCTCCGCATCGACCTTTCGGCCCTGAATCAGGAACCGATCCGATTCAGCATCGAGCCTCTCGAGGGGGAGTACCATTCTCTAGAAATGTCATTCCGTCCGTCCGAGGGAGCCCCGCTGGCCGTGGTCCGCTTGGACTTCCTGGAGGATCTCACCCCTCTTGCAAGCCTGACCGAGACCATCTTCTGGAAGAAATCGATCCAGCTTCTCTTTTTCCAGTTCGGGGTTTCGGATGACGGCCGCAACATCGGAGAGGAAATCCGAAAGCGTATCAAGCCGAGTCTTGCCGTGACCATCCCGATCTTCCTGATCGGCCTGATGGTGAACATCACCGTTGCGGGCATCCTGGCCTTCTACCGGGGAACCTACCTCGACTTCTGGGGTGTGGTGACCTGCGTGATCATGATGTCCGTATCGATCCTGTTCTATGTGATCGGCGGACAGTGGCTCCTGGGCAAGACCTTGCGGCTCGTGCCCGTGTCGGGCTACGACACCGGCATCTATGCCGCCAAATTCGTTCTTCTGCCCGTGGTGATCGGCATCATCGGCGGGATCGGAAACGGGGTGCGCTGGTACCGGACCATCTACCTGGAAGAGATGGGCAAGGACTACGTCCGCACGGCCCGGGCCAAGGGGCTGCCCGAGTCGGTTGTCCTGTACAAGCACACGCTCAAGAACGCGATGATCCCGATCCTGACGGCCGTGGTAGTCGCCATTCCTTTTCTGTTCATCGGAAGCCTCGTGCTCGAATCCTTCTTCGCGATCCCGGGCATGGGCAGCTTCACCCTCGAGGCGATCCAGCGCCAGGACTTCGCGGTGGTCCAGGCCATGGTCTTTCTGGGATCGGTGCTCTACATCCTTGGGCTGATCATGACCGATATATCCTACACCCTGGTGGATCCGAGGATCCGGTTGGAGTGAGCGAATGATTCGTGCGGCTTTTGAGAGCTTCCGCCTCGTCTTTCTCCCGACGGATCTCCTCCTGTTTCTTCTCCTGGTTTCCATGGTCGGCTTTCTTCTGTATGCCCGCAAACGGGAATACTACCGGGTCGCCTGGCGCCAGATCTCGGCCAGGCCTCTCGCGATGATCTGTATGGGCATTTGCCTGCTCTACGCCTCGGTCGCACTGCTCGATTCGGTGCGCTACCAGAAGCGGGCTCTTTCCGTCGACGGGAAACGACAGAAGACCGAGCAGGGCGAGCCTGTCTACAGGCCCGAGGTCCTCACCCTGCTCGATGCGCTCTGCTCAGGACTGCGGGCACGCACGGAAAAAACATTTTCAGCACCCTTTGCCATCCACCAGTTCACCAAGGAAACGGTCGAGCTTCCGGACGGCCGGACAATCCGAGGTTACCCGAGGCTCATGTATGGCGGCGCATCGCTTACAAACCCGGAAGAGAAATGGCGGCGGGTTGCCGGGCTCGCCCTCGAGGGACTGCTGATCGGGATCGGTATGGGTGTGACACTGATCCTTCTGACGATAGGCTGGTTTACCGCGCGCAGCCGTGCCTCACAGAAGCGGACCCACGAAAGGCCTGTGTATTCCGGGCTCCGGGCCGGCGGGTTCCTTGCGGCGGTGGCGGTTCTCGGAGCGGTCCTCGCGAGTTTGTCCACGGAGTATCACGTTTTCGGCACCGACCAGGTCGGCCAGGACGTGCTCTATCGTTCGCTCAAGGGCTGTCGTGTCGGCCTGGTCGTGGGGACCCTGACGACCCTGATCTCTACCCCCCTGGCCATCCTTTTCGGGGTCACAGCCGGATACCTGGGCGGTCGGATCGACGACATCATTCAATACATCTACACCACCCTCTCCTCGATCCCGAGCATCCTGCTCATCGCCGCCGCCATGCTGATCGTAACAAGCCGGCTCGAGGGGCAGCAGGCAGCCATCGCCTCCGACACCCGGCTCCTGTGGCTATGCGTGGTTCTGGGGATCGGCAGCTGGACCGGTCTCTGCCGCCTCCTGAGGGGAGAGACACTCAAAGTACGAGAAAACGAGTACGTCGAAGCGGCAGAGGCCTTTGGCGTAAGCCGTGTGGAAATCATGATGCGTCACCTCCTTCCGAACGTAATGCACATCGTGTTGATCTCGATCATCCTGGGCTTCAGTGGTCTCGTCCTGGCAGAGGCGGTGCTCGCATATGTCGGTATCGGGGTGGACCCCTCCATGGAGAGCTGGGGAAACATGATCAATGCAGCCCGTCTGGACATTTCACGGGACCCTGTCGTCTGGTGGAATCTGTTGGCCGCGTTCGTTTTCATGTTCGGGCTGGTTCTGCCGGCGAACATCTTTGGAGACGCGGTGCGGGATGCACTCGACCCAAGGCTGAAGACAGAGTAAGACAATCACGGGAGATTGCGAGGAGCCAAAGGCGACGAAGCAACCTCCGAGCATCACGTAGGAAAAGGGTCAGGCTCCTAGTAGCGGGGTGTCCCGTTGACAATCGAGGCGAGAGATCGGGTGCAAGATAATATCATCATCGAGGTAAAGGACCTTCGGACCCACTTCCGCACGTCGGAGGGGGTCGCCCGTGCCGTGGATGGGATATCCTTTCAGGTTCGTGCGGGCGAGTCCTTTGCGCTGGTCGGCGAGTCGGGATGCGGCAAGAGCGTCACGGCCCTCTCGATTCCTCAACTCGTGCAGAAGCCTGCAGGATACATAGCTGGAGGGGAGATCACATACAAGGGCAAGGGCATCGTCCACATCCCGGAGACCGAGAAACGGGCCTTGCGCGGCAACGAGATCTCCATGATCTTTCAGGAGCCGATGACCAGCCTCAACCCCGTCTTCACGGTGGAACAGCAGCTCACCGAGGTGATGCGACGTCACAGGGGGCTGGGCCGGAAAGAGGCGCGGCAGGAAGCGCTCCGCATGCTGGAACGGGTCAAGATGCCGGAACCGGAGTTGCGCCTGAAGGAGTATCCCCATCAGCTGTCGGGCGGAATGAAACAACGCGTGATGATCGCGATGGCGCTGGCCTGTCATCCCGGGCTTCTGATCGCGGACGAACCGACCACCGCACTCGATGTGACCATCCAGGAGCAGATCCTCTCCCTCATGCGCGAGCTTCGCCAGGAATTCGGAACCGCCGTGCTGCTCATCACCCACGACCTTGGCGTGGTCGCGGAAAATGCGGATCGTGTGGGGGTCATGTACGCGGGCCGGATCGTGGAGCAGGGAAGCCTCGATCAGATCCTGAGAAACCCGGCGCACCCGTACACGGTGAAGCTGCTCGACTCGCTTCCCTCCGCCGGGAAAAGGGAGCAGGCCCTTCAGACCATCGAGGGACGAGTCCCGCCGGCCACAGACTTCCCTATGGGCTGTCGATTCGAACCCCGATGTCACAAGGCGATGGATATCTGCAGACAGATCGACCCGGAGTTGGTTCCCGTTGAAGAGGGCCATCAGGCC
The DNA here is from genome assembly GCA_028277985.1 of bacterium. Taxonomy (GTDB): domain Bacteria; phylum Desulfobacterota; class DSWW01; order DSWW01; family DSWW01; genus S015-6. Next base: position 37,536 of record JANQFG010000135.1, read on the forward strand.
GCCTGTGTGCTCTACGATGAGAAGATCGTCGAGCGTCGTCACGCGCCGGCCGACGTGCGGGACACAGCCCCTTCGATACCGCGGGACGAGGACATCGGAGACGCCCCTTCCCTCGTTAGCCTTCGGGGCCTCAAGCTCTGGTTCCCTGTCCGGCGAGGCCTGTTCAAGAAAACGGTCGGCCATGTCCGTGCCGTGGACGGCGTGGACCTGAACATTCGCAAGAGCAGGACATCAGCGCTCGTCGGCGAATCCGGATGCGGCAAGACTACCCTGGGAAAGGCCGTGCTCCAACTCCTTCGTCCGACCTCAGGAACGATCGAGTTCGGCGGGGCCGAGCTCAATGCCCTATCGAGAGCAGCGCTCAAGCCTTTTCGACGGAGGCTCCAGATCATCTTCCAGGATCCCTTCAGCTCGCTCGATCCACGGATGATGGTCGGTGAGATCCTCATGGAAGGCATGGCGGCGCACGGGATCGGGGGTTCACGTGTGGAAAGGCTGACCAGGGCAGAAGACCTGATGGACCGGGTAGGCCTCGATCCGCAGATGGTCCACCGCTATCCCCACGAGTTCTCGGGCGGGCAACGCCAGCGGATCGCCATCGCCCGATGTCTTGCAGTGGACCCGGAGTTCATCGTTTGTGACGAGGCAACGAGCGCCCTGGACGTTTCGGTGCAGGCACAGATCATCAATCTGTTGAAGAGACTGCAAACCGATCTGGGTCTGACGTATCTGTTCATTACCCACGACCTCTCGGTGGTGGAGTACCTGGCGGATGAAGTCTACGTGATGTATCTCGGGCGGATCGTGGAACGGGGTCTTACCGGGGAGATCTTTGTTTCGCCGATGCATCCCTACACGAGGGCGTTGTTTTCCGCGGTCCCTCGAATCGACCCCACCACGGGCGCCAGGAAGATCCGGCTCTCAGGGGATACGCCTTCGCCGGTAAACCCGCCGACGGGCTGTCATTTCCATCCCCGCTGCCCCGAGGCGATGGAGCGATGTTCAGCGGAATTCCCGCTTGAATTCACTTTTTCGGAGACCCATTCGGCGTGCTGTTGGTTGTATGACAAGAAGGAAGAGGTCAAAGGTGAAAGGTAAAAGGGCAAAGCAAAAGGGAGCGGAGACGCAGACAGTGCTGATTACGGGTGCGAGCGGGTTCGTGGGCGAGAACCTTGCACACCGGTTTGCAGGGGAAGCGGAACTCCTCCTCGCCTACGGGAAGCAGAAACCACGGGCCAGGGCGGAGAAGGCGATCGCCGTCGACCTCTCCGTACGAAACGACTTCACCAGGGCCGTCGAGGACCTCGACGTGGACACGGTCATTCACACAGCAGCAATGGTGAGCCCTGACCTGTGCGAGCGCAACTCCACAGAGGCTCACGCCGTGAACGTGGAGGGTACCCGGGAGATCGCTCTATGGGCAGAAGAGCGAGGCGCGAGGATGATCTACTTCTCCACGGACCTTGTCTTTGACGGAGAGAAGGGTGAGTATGCCGAGGAGGATGCGCCCGGTCCGCTGAATCTCTACGGCAGGACAAAGCTCGATGGGGAAGAGCAAGTCGAGAAGAACTGCACCCGCTGGGCGATCGTAAGGCTGGCCCTGAGCTACGGCACCACCCGGGGGGCAAGAGGGGATTGGACCCTTTCGATGCGCAGGGCACTTGGTGCGGGCAAGACGCTCACTCTCTACACGGACCAGTTCCGTTCCCCTGCCTACGTGGGAGATACAGCAGAGGCCATCTTCCGGCTCGCCAGAAGCAGGGCGAACGGAATCTATCACATGGGCGGTCGAGAAAGGATCAGCCGTCATGGATTCGCCCTGAAGTTCTGCCGCCTTTTCGGGCTGGACGAACAGAGATTCGTGCCGGTGCTCATGGAAGACGTCCAGATGGACGCGCCGAGGGCAGCGGACTGCTCGCTCGACACGCAAAAGCTCACCCGGGAGATCGGCCTGACCCCGTGTGAGGTGGAACAAGGCCTGGCTCGTCAGAAAGTGGAGGAAGAAGCCCTTGCAAACGCGGACGGATCCCCTGCTCGAGATTGAGGGGCTCAGGACCGGATTCAGAACACGCACAGGCCCGGCCTGGGCCGTGGATGGGATCGATCTCACGATCCATCGGGGAAAGACCGTGTGTCTGGTGGGTGAGTCCGGGAGCGGCAAGACCGTCACGGCCCTGTCGATCCTCAGGCTCGTTCAGTGCCCTCCCGGACAGATCGCGGGCGGGAGCATCCGGCTCGACGGGGAAGACCTGCTGAAGAAGCCGGAAAAGGAGATGCGGCACATACGAGGCAACCGAATCTCCATGATCTTCCAGGAGCCGATGACCTCGCTGAATCCGGTATTCACGATCGGCAATCAAGTGGCCGAGACGATTCGCGTTCACCGGGAAGTCTCCAGAAAGGAAGCCGAGGGCCAGGCCGCGGCCATGCTCTCCCGTGTGGGGCTTCCCTCTCCCGAGAAGACGATGAAGGACTACCCGAACAAGCTGAGCGGAGGTATGCGGCAACGGGCCATGATCGCCATGGCGCTGAGCTGCGGCCCGGATCTGCTGATCGCAGACGAACCGACCACGGCCCTGGACGTGACGATCCAGGCACAGATCCTGGACCTCATGAGAGAGTTGCAGGAACAGATGGGCATGTCGATCCTGTTCATCTCACACGATCTCGGCATCGTCGCCCAGACAGCCGACGAAGTGGCCATCATGTACGCGGGTCGCATCATGGAATACGCTTCGGTGGCTGCCCTGTTCAAGTCACCACGTCACCCTTACACGGTGGGACTCCTTCGTTCTCTACCGACGCAGCGCACCGATTTTGCGAGCCGCAGCCCCCTGAAGGCGATTGCCGGGATGGTACCGGATCTCACGCACCTCCCCCGGGGATGCCGCTATCAGGACCGTTGCGAATGGTCCGTGGACAAGTGCCGGCAGGAGGAACCTCCGCTCCTATGGTTTGGAGAAGAGGAGAACCTGCGCCGGGGTTCTGCATGCTGGAGGCACTCAGAGCTTTGCGAACAGACGACACATTGTTAGAGGCCAGGGGCCTGACGAAGAGCTTTCCAGTCAAGTCCGGTGTTTTCGGACGGACCCGCGGTGAGCTGCGGGCCGTCGATGGGATCGACCTCTCGGTCCGAAAAGGAGAGACCCTTGGTCTGGTAGGGGAAAGCGGTTGCGGAAAGACCACCCTCGGAAGGACACTTTTGCGACTCGTAGAGCCCTCGGAAGGCTCGATCCGCTTCGAAGGCGAAGACATCACCCATCTGCCACAGGAACCCATGCGAAGGCTCAGGCGCCAGATGCAGATGATCTTCCAGGATCCCTACTCCTCCCTGAACCCGAGAATGCGGGTGGGCCCGATGATCGAGGAAGGAATGCTCGTCCACGGCCTGGGGAATCGCCTGGAGCGGAAGAACCGGGTGGCAGAGCTCCTGGAGGTGGTGGGACTGAGACCCGAGGCTGCCCGAAAGTACCCTCACGAATTCAGCGGAGGCCAGCGGCAGCGCATCGGCATCGCGCGGGCCCTGGCACTTCTGCCCAAACTGGTGATCGCCGACGAGCCGGTATCGGCCCTGGACGTCTCGATACAAGCCCAGATCCTGAACCTGATGATGGACCTGCAATCTTCCTACGGTCTCACCTATCTGCTCATCTCCCACGACCTTCGCGTGGTGGAACACATGAGCGATCGAGTGTGCGTCATGTACCTGGGGAGGATCGTCGAAACCGCTCCCAGTGCCTCTTTGTACACAGAACCCCGACATCCATACACACAGGCCCTGCTCGCGGCTGCACCGGTCCCCGACCCGACTCGAAAGACCTCTGTCAACGAAGTGCGCGGAGACGTACCTTCCCCCTTGGCCCCACCGTCCGGTTGCAGCTTCCATCCCCGATGCCCCCACCGCATGGAGATCTGTGATCAAAGGGCCCCTTCCCTCCGGGAAGTGGCTCAGGAGCATCGAGCGGCCTGCTATCTCTACTCCGAATCAAAAGGAGGGCTCTGAATGCGCACCAAGAACCTGATTTCCGGTGTTCTGACCCTTGCCATGTGTCTGTTTCTCTCGAACTGCACCGATGAAATCAGTACCCTCCAGATCCTTCATGCCAATATAAACTGCAGCGATCTGCAGCAATCGCTAGACTTCTACGAAGCGCTCGGTTTCCTGCGCGGCACGGAAACGTATCTGGATGTCCCGGCAGAGGAGGCGGTCGGTCTGGGCATGCCTCCGTACCAAATTCTAGCCTCGCCCATGATGCACCTGGATGGATATGTCATTGACCTCATTCAATGGATAGAGCCGTATGACCCGAGCCCTCCCTATGCACTCATGAATCACCTCGGGTTTTCTCGCATCTCGCTCAAAACAACAAACCTTGACGAGGATCTGACTACACTGCAAGCACTGGGGGTCGAGTTCTTTTCCGAGCCGGTCACGATAGACAGACCCGTCCAAGGCTCACGATTGGTCTGTTTCAAGGATCCTGACGGAACCCTGATCGAACTGATCGAATTGGGCGATGCCGTCAGCGGGGCACCCAATCTTTCCGGCACCTATATCACCGGTGCCCTGCGAACGAATGTGAATTGCAACGATCTCGAGAGGTCACGAAGCTTCTACGAGATGATCGGCTTCGAAAATCGGGGGGAAGTTGAAGAAATCGGCCCCCCGGAACTGGCCGCGGCAATGGGCCTCCCTTCATACCATGTTCGTGCTTCCACTCTGGCGTTGCCTAACGGACATACTCTCAATCTCACCAAGTGGGAAGAACCCTATGACGCAGGCGCCCCCTATGCGCTGTTGAATCACATCGGGATTCCACGCGTCGCCATTTCAACGGCTTATCTCGATGGAGATGTCAGCATACTCAAAGGGCAAGGAGTCGAATTCTACTCTGAACCGATCAGGCCGCAGGGACCTTTCGGAGTGTTTCGGTTCGTCTGTTTCGAGGACCCTGACGGAACCGTCATCGAGTTGGTGGGACTCTTCTGATTCCCTTTTTCAGACCTGCCCCCGTTTCATCCGCTCCAAGACCGTGTCCGTTCTTTCACAAAAAGTGTGTCTCGTGGCGCGCAAGAAGGAAGAGGACTCCTTCTGCACGTAAGAGCAAGTGGCCGAGAACCCCGGCACGGAAGGCTGCGAAGGGCTTTGAACGATTGCTCATGACGTCGGGCCCATTCCGGTACAATTCTTGCTCTGAAGCCGGCCATGGAACTCCAGGACCCAGCTCACCAGCTCGAGCGAAAGATGCAGAAGAGCCGGTTCGTCATCACGGGATCCTACCTCGTGATGGGGGGCCTCGCCTACGGGACCTCCGCAGTGGAAGAGCACATGCTGAAGGTGCTGTGCGCCATCGCGATCATGCCCCTCCTCAGTCTCTACTCTCTATGGCTGATGCACAGGCGCCCCGGCATCCAATCGAGAATCACGGCCGTCAACCTCTTCCTGGATACTCTCGTAACGTCATGGGTCATCTTCTGGACCGGCGGCACTCTCAGCCCCTGCCTCCCTTTCTACCTCACCACAGTGATGGCAGCCTCCTTCCGATTCGGCCCGCGCGGAAGTCTGCTTTGCACCTTCCTTGCCGTGGCATGCTATTGCACGGTGGGCGCCCTCGACCCGGCTCTTCCCAACACGCTCCAGGCCCTGGCAGGCATGGTCCTCAGGATCGCCTTCCTCTTCGCTGCCGCAGGCTTCGGCATTCGAGCCCTTCACCGGAAGCTCGAAGGGTACCGAAAGGAACGAACCCTCAACAGGGAGCTCGAACGGACCAATCGTGAACTCGCCACGGCCTATGAAGATCTCCGGGCGACCCAGGATCAACTCGTACACGCGGAAAAGCTCGCTTCCATCGGCCGCCTCGTGGCCGGGGTCGCCCACGAAATCAACAATCCCATAAGCTTCATCTACGGGAACCTGATTCATCTCGAAACGTACGTGCAGCGGTTGAAATCGCTTCTTACCTTCGACGAAAGTCTTCCTTTGTCTTCACCTCACCACGAAGAACGAGAGCAAGCCAAGAGAGATATCGATTACGAATTCCTCCTGGAGGATCTCGAAAGCGCCCTCGGATCGTCCCGGAACGGGGCCGAGAGAATTCAGAAGATTGTCGAGGCGTTGCTCGATTTCTCCCGTCTCCGCAAGACCACCTTTGAGGATGTGAACCTTCGCGAGCCTCTCGAAAACGCTCTGGCAATCCTGGCTGGCAAGATCAAAGGAAAGATCAAGGTGAGTCGTGAATACGACGACGCGTGCACGGTCCGTGGAGACCCGGACCAACTGAGCCAGCTCTTCCTGAATCTCCTCACCAATGCCCTGGACGCCGTCGACGGGGACGGGACGATACACGTGAGGACACTTGGCGACACGAATCGCGGCGCGCAAGGCAGGGTCCTCGTCGAAGTGCAGGACGACGGCCCGGGAATTTCCCCTGAGGATCGGGCCCGTATCTTCGAACCTTTCTTCACGACCAAAGAGGTGGGCAAGGGTACCGGGCTCGGACTGTCCATTGCCTACAGCATTGCCAAGCGCCACAAAGGTGAATTGTGCGCACTGGCCGCCTCCCCGCGGGGTACCCTCTTCCGCGTGTCCCTGCCTTCAGCCTGATATGGCCTTCACCGCTTTCCGAATACCGCCGGCGGTTGTATAATGCTTGCTTCGTGTCCTCTGAATGCAAGGAGACCCGCAGTTTGAACATCGATCTGCACATCCATACCACTGCCTCCGACGGATCCAAGACACCTGCACAGGTTGTACGTGAGGCGGAAGAGGCAGGCCTGAAAGTCATATCGATCGCGGACCACGATACAACAGGCGGCGTTGCCGAAGCACTCGAGGCGCAGGCCGATCACGACGTCACGGTCGTACCCGGCGTGGAAATCAGTGCCTCACACACCTTGGGGGAGGTCCACATCCTGGGCTACTGGATGAACCTCCAGGACCCGGCCTTCCAGGCCTTTCTGGAACGGCCCCGGCTTGCCCGCGGACCCAGGATCGCCGAAATGTGCAAGCGCCTGAGTGGACTCGGCCTGGGGGTTCGACCCGAAGAGGTCTTCGAAGTGGCGGGAGGCGCGGAATCGGTCGGAAGACCTCATCTTGCCAGAGTGCTCTTCGAGAAAGGATATGCAAAGGACATGGAGGAGGCCTTCCAGAAATATCTCAGGAAGGGAACCCCCGGGTACGTCAAGAGGACCAAGAACAGCACAGCCGATACCATCGCCATGATCCACCAGGCCGGCGGGATCTCCGTGATCGCCCACCCGGGTCTCCTGAAGGACCCGAAACTCCTCGATCGTCTCATCGAGGAAGGGGCGATGGGGCTCGAAGTGCTCTGCCACGAGCACGAAGCCGAGACTGTGGAGAAATTCTCGAACCTGGCCGACTCAAAGGGGCTGCTCAAGACCGGAGGCTCCGATTACCACGGCGACATGCTGGACAAGACCTTCAGCCTCGGGGACCTCAAGGTACCCTATCAGTACTACCTCGATTTGAATTCCGCCCGCGAGCGTACACATCTTGAACCCAGGCGTTAGTCGGGGGAGAGCCCTCCCTGGCTGGTACACTCATATCCGAGCCGGCTTCACTCTTCCGCAAGATTTCTATAACATATTTCCATATCCCATAATTTTGATTGACCCCGCTGTGCAAGACGTGCTATTCATCTTGTTGTAGGCGAAGCCTCGGAGACACCCGGAATACAGGAGGGTGGCCATGAAATGGTCCCTGGTCGTCGTGCTCGTTTCCTTCGTTCTCTTCTTCTCCTCACTCGCCCCTTCAGGATCCCAGTACTACACCGTCCAGCTTACGAACAATTTGTATGATGACGGTTACCCCCAGATCAATTCCGCCGGGCAGGTGGTCTGGGAGGGGTGTCATCCATCGGCCGAGGAATGCCTGCCTTCAGACCTAGAGATCTTTCTGTTTGACGGTACGAGCACGACGCAGATAACGAACAATGCTTTTCGGGACTATGGCCCTAGAATCAATGAGAACGGACATCTGGTCTGGGCTGGGGTGGAAGAGTCGCAAACCAAGATCTTCCTATTCGATGGAACGAGCACTACCCACATAGCCAGTCTACCCGGGGACACCTTTTTGGATCGTTACTACCTGCACATAAACAACGCGGGTTGGGTGGTCTGGAGTGCAGACGATGAAATCTTCCTGTACGACGGCACTTCAACGACCGCCATTACAAACAACTTGTTCGATGACCACGATCCCCATATCAACGATGAAGGATTCGTCGTCTGGTATGGATGTGACGGGCCGGCTTGTTGGAATGAAGAGGGGGACTTTGAGGTCTTTCTCTACGATGGGATGGGCACGACACAGCTCACAAACAATGCCTTCGATGATGCGGAGCCCCGGATCAGCAACAACGGGCACGTGGTCTGGTATGGATGCGACGGATCGGATTGCTGGGGAGGAGATGGCGATTTCGAGATCTTTCTGTACGACGGGATGTCCACGACCCAGATCACGAACAATGCTCTTCTCGATATGCAGCCTCATATCAACAATCACGGATATGTGACCTGGACTGGATGCGACGGGACGGATTGCTGGGGAGGAGATGGAGATTTCGAGGTCTTTCTGTACGACGGAACGGAAACGACACAGTTCACGAACAACTCCTCCCATGACGGTGATCCCTGGATGAGCGATAACGGGCGTCTGATCTGGCTTGGGTACGATGGGTACTACTATGATCTTTTCCTTTTCGATGAAACGGACGTCATTGAGCTAACAATAAACGAATACCTCTGGGAGGGTCCCAATCCACAGTTGAGTGACAGTGGATACGTTGTGTGGCAGGAACCTGACGGAACGGACCACGAGATCTACCTGGCACGTCCCTGCAGTGACAGCGATGAAGATGGTTACTACCAGGAAGATGGGTGCCCTCCTCCCCTCGACTGTGACGATACAAGCGAGCATATCTCGCCGGGATCAACCGAAATCTGCGACGACGGTGAAGACAACGACTGTGATGGCTTCGTCGATGGCGACGACCCCTATTGCGGAACAGGGCCCCTCCTTGAGATGGACCTGTCCTGTGATGGGGGCACACTGAACCTGGAGTTCCTCCTGCGATCACCCGACCCGGCCCTGTGGGCTGCCTACATGATCATTCCGAGCCCACTCCTGCCGATACTCCCTTTGTGGCAGATTCCCTTGCCGGAGATACCTTCGGTCCTCCACATACCGGTCAGTTTTCCCATCGACGATCTTGGATGGATCGGGATCTACAGCTTTTTGCACGATTGGAGCGCCATTCGGGCCCATGACCTCGGGTGGCTGGATACGACCGCCGCTTGCTCCGGAGGGGAATAGACAAACCTTGAAGAAGGAAGACTGAGCGAACCCTGAGGGCGAAATCAACCCGTCCGTAGAGCCCCTCAAAGGGAGAAAGGCCATGAAGCGTAAGATCCTGATTGTCACCCAGTCTTTTTTCGTCGTGCTGATGCTGGCTTCCGTTGCGAGGGGCGAGGTCTTTCCTCAGGTGATCCTCTTCGACGGGACCCAGAATGCCATGATCACTTCCACCTACATGGAAAACGACTACCCCCGGTTGTCTGACAACGGTCATGCGGTGTGGAGAGAGCATTATGTTGGCGTGGGTTCGAGACCGATGCTTTACAACGGCACTTCGATCGTAGTCCTCTCCTATGTCTATTCATATTATGCATGCTTGCCCCGGATCAACAGCACGGGCCGGGTCGTGTGGCACGAAGGGATTCAACCGGACCGGAACGACCAGGAAATCTTCCTCTACGACGGCACCGGCACGATTCAACTCACAGATAACGCGTACACAGACGATGAAGCCAGGATCAACAACATTGGAATCGTGGTATGGCAAGGACAAACAGACATTGGGTCGGATCTCGAGATCTTTCTTTATGACGGTGCGAGCGTCTCTCAGATAACAGACAACGACTATGCGGACCTGCACCCGGAGATCAACAACAACGGTGAGATCGTATGGGAGGGCCACGACGGATCGGCGCGTGAGATCTTCTACTATGACGGAAGCGCCATCACCCAGATCACAAATAATACGGTAGAGGACTACGCGCCTCGGATCAATGATGATGGGCTCGTGGTCTGGTACGGACAGACCGACACCCATTCCGATTTCGAGATCTTCCTGTACGACGGCTCGAGCATCACCCAGATTACGGACAATGACTACGCGGACCTGCAGCCCGAGATCAACAGCAACGGACACATGGCCTGGGAAGGGGATCGGGAGATCTACTACTATGACGGAAGCGCCATCACCCGGATCACGAACAACGATGAAGTCGACTACCATCCTCGGATCAACGACAACGGTTTCGTTGTCTGGGAAGGAGGCCCCTCCGACGGCCCCTTCGAGATCTTCCTCTACGACGGCACAGGAACAACTCAGCTTACCGACAACGTTTACGGCGACAACATGCCGGACATCAACAACGCAGGCCACGTCATCTGGTCCGGCCGACGTACCCTGCCCGACCGGCCCTGGGGTGCGGCATCGATCATGGACCTCGACAACAGGAGTGCATCGCCTGCCACGAGTTACCTGTGTGTCTTGGTCGTACCTATGCTCTTCGTGATCATCCTGAGACGCTCGAGAGGACGACACCGACCCTATAGGGATTGAGCCTCAAGCAGGGCTTTTCCAGGGCTTCATCAACCCTCGAGGGCGCGGTAGGCCTTTTCGATCCGGTCCCAGTTGTGCTCCCGGTCGAGGGCCCAGTACCTTCCCATGACAGTAACGACTTCGCCCAGGCCCAGTTCGGCGGCCTTCTGCTCCACCTTGTCCACGTAGATCGCCCCGCTCGCGGGCCGCTCCCCCCTTCGGCCGAGCAGGCTGTGGATGTAGAGCGTCTTCACGCCCTCGCGCTTGGCCATCTCCATCAGGGCAAAGAGATGATCCAGGGAGCCGTGGGAACTGTAGAAGGAGACGATGCCGAGCAGGTGCAGCGTCTTACCCTCTTCGCGGCAGGGTTCCATGGCCCAGCGAAAGGCATCGTTCTCGAGGAACGCACCCGTACGAATGGCTTCATCTATACGCACACGATCCGAGGGAACCACCCTTCCCGCCCCGATATGCATGTGACCACACTCCGAGTTGCCCACGCTTCCCTCGGGCATTCCGACGGCCATCCCTGCCGCCTCCAGCAGGGTCCACGGATTGGCCTCCGTCAGTCGGTCCATCGTGGGGGTGGAGGTTTGGGCAATGAGGTTGCCCTCCAGTTCCGACCGGTAGCCCCACCCGTCCAGAATCAGAAGGAATACACGGGGCTCACCCTCACAAAGTCGCCCGGACCCGGAACCATCGCCGGACTTCTTCAGAAGGCTGCTTCCGGTCATCTCTTCGGGCTGCGGAATCCCTAGAATCTCAAGCACCGTGGGCGCCACATCGACGAGAGATCTCCCCGATTCCAGTTCGATGGGGGACGAACCATCGGGAGGGATCAACAGGAACGGTACAAGGCTGTCGCTGTGCCCCGTGTCGATGGTCCCGTCCGGGTACTGCCTCTTCTCCACGGTCCCGTGATCCGCCGTGATCAATGTCACGTAGCCCTGCTTCTTCGCCTCTTCCACCACGATTCCGGCCTGGGTATCCACCACCTGGATGGCCGTTCCCACGGCCTCTTCGTTCTCCATGTGGCCCACCACGTCCACATTGGCGTAGTTGCCCAGCACGAACGGATACTTGCCCTCCCGCAGTTTCGCGACCAGTGCATCGGTCACATCGGAAGCGCTCATCTCCGGCATCTCATCAAAATTCTGCACCTCTTTGTCCGAGGGCACGAACAGACGGTCCTCGAGGGGAAAGGGCTCGGGGGCCTTGCCGTTGAGGAAGAAGGAGACGTGGATCGCCTTTTCCGATTCCACGATGCGCATCTGGCGCATGCCCTGCTTGCTCAGCACCTCCCCCAGCGTATTTTCGACCAATCCGATCGGGGGAAACCCCACCTGGACCGGCAGACCCTCCTCATACTCGATCATCGTGGACATCCGGGCGGGACAGCCGGAAGCCCTGTCGAAATGACTGAATTCCGGATCCACGATCGCCTGCGAAAGCTGTACCTCCCTTTCGCCGCGAATGTTGTAGAAGATCACGCAGTCCCCTTCCTGAATCCCTCCGTGGCGATTCCCCTGCGCGTCTACCGTGACGATCGGTTCGAAAAGCTCGTCATCCTGGCCTTCTGCATAGGCCTGTCGAACGGCTTCGGCCATGCTCCCGAAATCCTTGCCAATCTGCACTTTTCTCATTGCTCCGCCTTCTTCCTTTGGTGGTGGGCGGTGAGGCCTGGCCCCTGATCCCCGATCCCTGATCCCTGTATCATTCCAGCCTCTGCTTCGACTCCTCGTTCCATGGGTTGTGTTCCAAGGCCTTTAGGTAGGCGCTTCTTGCTTTGTCCCATAGGTCGAGCGACTCCCAGTAGAGGCCCTCCCTCGTGTAGACTTCACCCAGCCAGTAGGGATGCCCCTGGAACTGGACTTCCGCCTGATGCAGGAGAATGATCGCCTGCTGCGTTTCGCCCTCCCCGAAACGGATCTCGGCCAGGTAGAGATAGCAGAAGGGGTTTCGCGGGTCGACGGACAGGGCCTTCTCCAGCCTGTCTTCCGCCTCTTCCGCCCTGCCCGCCCGGAGCGCCCGATATCCCTCCGCGGCGAGTCGCAGAGAGGCAGCCCTGTGTGCAGGCGCATCCGCGGGAACAGCCTCGACCGTGAACGACTGGTCTTCGAGCACAGCCCTGCGCAGTTCCTTCTCATGGGCCTTCCCCCTGCCGAGGGCGGCACAGCCGGAAATGAAAAGAACTGCGAGAAGCAACGTCCCGTGAGTCGCATACCTCATACTTTGTGGCTGACCAAAGAAACTCACAGTACAGGTCCTCCTCGGATGAGGATGTTTACTATTGTGCGTTCGTCGATGGGCTAACGCAAAAAAGGGAGGCTTGTGGAACCTCCCTTCTTCGTCCGCATGATCTCCGATTGCCGGCCGATGTCAGCGGGCCTTCTTCGCCTTCTTCTTGACGGCCTTCTTCTTCGAGACCTTCTTAGTGGCCGCCTTCGGCTTTGCAGCCTTCTTCGTCACGGTCTTCTTGGCCGCCTTCGGCTTGGCAGCCTTCTTCGCCACGGTCTTCCTGGCCGCCTTCGGCTTGGCAACCTTCTTCGCCACGGTCTTCTTGGCCGTCTTCTTCGCCGCAGGTTTCTTCTTGCCCGGCTTCTCGAGGGCCACCTTGACCGCTTCACCGATTTCGTCCACGGGGACGAACTTCATCTCCTTTCGAACCGGATCCGGAAGCTCCTCCAGGTCCTTCTTGTTCAGCTTGGGCAGCAGAATCGTCTTGATCCCGGCCCTGTGGGCTGCCAGCACCTTCTCCTTGATGCCGCCCACGGGCAGGACCTTGCCTCGCAGCGTGATCTCACCCGTCATAGCCACATCGGACCTCACCCGGCGGCCCGTCAGGAGACTGGACAGGGCCACAACCATGGTGACACCCGCGGATGGCCCGTCTTTCGGGATCGCACCGGCCGGGACATGAACATGAAGATCTGCCGTGTCGAAGAACTTCTTCTCTATCTTCAGGTCATCGGCGTTGGCCCGTATGTAGCTCAGGGCAGCGTGTGCACTCTCCCTCATCACGTCGCCGAGTTGGCCGGTGATCATGAGCTGCTTTCTTCCTTCCATCCGGGTGGCCTCCACGAACAGGATGTCTCCACCCGTCGGGGTCCAGGCTAGCCCGGTGGCGATGCCGGGGACGGTCATGCGCTCGGCCGTCTCGGAAAAGAATTTGACCGGTCCCAGGTAGTCGGGCACGTCTTTCGCATCGACGAGGGCACACTCCGCCTCGCCTTCGGCCACCCGCCGTGCCAACGCCCGGCAGATCGATGCAAGCTCACGCTCCAGGTTCCGCACACCCGCTTCACGCGTGTATTCCTGGATCACGCGGCCGATCGCCTTGTCCGTGACCTCGAGCTGTTCGGCCCTCAACCCGTGCTCCTCCACCTGTTTCGGAAAGAGGTACTTCCTTGCGATCCAGAGCTTTTCCTCCTGGGTATAGCCGGGAAGCTCCAGCACCTCCATTCGGTCGCGAAGCGGGGCGGGGATGGTGCCCAGCTGGTTTGCCGTGGTGATGAAGAAGACCTTGGACAGATCGAAGGGCACTTCCAGGTAATGGTCCGAGAAGCTGAAGTTCTGCTCCGGGTCGAGCACCTCGAGCAGGGCCGAGGAAGGATCCCCACGGAAGTCCGCCCCGATCTTGTCGATCTCGTCCAGGATGAAGACTGGATTGTTCGAACCCGCCTTTTTCAGCCCCTGGATCACCCTGCCGGGCAGCGCCCCCACATACGTCCTCCTGTGGCCGCGGATCTCCGCCTCGTCGCGCACGCCCCCCAGGGACATGCGAATGAACTCCCTGCCCAGGGCCCTTGCGACTGACCTACCAAGAGACGTCTTTCCCACGCCGGGAGGACCTGCGAAGCAGAGGATCGGTCCCTTCATGTCCTGTTTGAGCTTGCGGACAGCCAGGTATTCGAGGATCCTCTTCTTGACCTTTTCCAGATCGTAGTGATCTTCGTCGAGGACTCCCCCCGCCTTCTTCACGTCGAGATCGTCCTCTGTGGACTTGGACCAGGGCACATCGATGAGCCAGTCCAGATAGGTCCGCGAGACGGAATACTCGGGCGCCGCCGGATTCATCATGCCCAGCCGGTCCACCTCTTTCTGCGCGGCCTTCTCCGCTTCGGGGGGGAGGTCCGCCTCTGCGATCCGCGTGCGCAGGGTCTCGATCTCGGCGGTCTTCTCGTCCTTTACCCCCAGCTCCTCCTGGATCTTCTTCAATTGCTCACGCAGGATGTGCTTGCGCTGCTCCTCGCCGATTTCCCCTGCGATCTCTTCCTGAATCTTCTTGCTCACCTCGAGCTTCTGGATCTCCCCGTTCACCAGGACCATCACCTTGCGGATCCGCTCCCGATGGCGAAGCTCCTCCAGGATTCCCTGCTGCTCCGTAGGGGGAATGGGGATGTTGGCGCTCACGAAATCGGCCAGCTTTCCCGGGTCCTTGATGTTCATGGCGGTCATCAGGGCGGGGCTGGGGAAATTCGGGACCAGCTCGGCCAGGCGCTGGAAGACCAGTCTCAAGCTGGACACGAGAGCCTCTGTGTCCGCATCCTTAGAAGGCTGCTCTTCCAGCTTCTTGACGCGCGCGACAAAGTAAGGCTCCTTTTTCGTGTACTCTTCGATCTGAATCCTGGCCAGCCCCTGCACGAGGAAGCTCACCCCTCCCGTGGGCAGCTGCATCATCTTCAGGACCTTGGCCGCCGTCCCCACCTTGGAAAGGGTCTCGATGGCAGGCTCCTTGTCCGCCTCGGGCTGCTGATTCGAGGTCACCCCGATCAGTCGCTCCTGCACCACGGCCTCATCCACGAGCTGAATATAGTTCTTCTGCCCCACCATCAGAGGCGCTGCAATTCCGGGAAACAGCACAACGCCGGAGAGGGGCAGAATGGGGAGCTCTTCAGGAATGGGCATGTCTTCTGCGTCGGTCGCTGCAATTTCTTTTTCCGCTGCTTCGGTCTGCGGATCCATTGTCTCCCCCCTTTAGTATGTTTCCTCAGGCTCAATCACGATTTCGACCGGCTCTTTCGCCTTCTTCGGAAGAACGACCTGCAGGAGCCCATCCTTGTGCTCTGCCTCTATGCTTTCCAAATTCAGATCCCGCGGAACCCGGAAGAGCTTCTGGAACGGACCGTAGTCGATCTCCATTCTGTGGAACCTCCTCATTCCTGGAACCTGCTTTCTCTTTCGCACACCGGAGATCTGCAACAGATCCCCCTCTCGAATGATCTTGATCGATGCCTTGTCCATACCGGCCAGATCCATCAGGATCACGACGGCGTCTTCCGTTTCCACGATGTCCGTGTTCGGCGTCCAACCTTCCCGACCGAGAAATCGATTCTGGCCAAAGGGGTCGAGACAGCACTCCTGGCCCTCTTCTTCATTGCTGAAACGGACGGTAAAGAGCTTCTTGGGTCGATCCATGACGCCTCCTCCGGGGACCGTACGGGCGAACCGGCCTCCCATTCGATTTGCGTAGCTCGCGATTTTCTCCTTATAACGTATCAGGATCGAAGAGTCGAGTTCTATGAACGGCCCTTCTATCGAAACCAATCCAGCACTTTTCGAAACACACCTTTTCGGGGGCCTTTGCCGGGACCCTTGTCCATCGAATCGTCCGGATGCAATGGGCAGGGCTCGGTCGGCTCCGTCCCCTCGACGAAGACCTCCCGGATCTTCTCGGTGCACCCCGAGGTGGCAAGAAGCCCGCTCAGTCGATCGATCTCCCGAAACACGACCCCGGGCGGCGGCACGAAATCCTCTGTCACGAGCCAGTCGGAGGTGTTCCGGATAAAGTCGGTCCAGATCGGCAGAGCCGCCTGGGACCCGCTTCGCTCGATGCTCTCGGGCTTGTCAAAGCCCACCCAGACCAGCGCGGCCAGTCGCGGTGTATACCCGGCGAACCAGGCATCCCGGCTGTCGTTGGTCGTCCCGGTCTTGCCCGCTGCAGGCACACGGATTCTGGAGGAAGCGCTCTGTGCCGTCCCTCTCTCGAAAACCCCTTGCAGCATGGACGTGACCACGTAGGCGACCTCCGGCGACACAGCCTGCTCCAGTTCCATGGGCCTTCGTTCCAGAAGCGTGCCGTTCTTGTCCAGCACCTTCCGGATGGCCCTGGGGCGGGTCAGCACCCCGTGGTTTGCAAACGCTCCAAATGCAGATGCCATCTCCAGCGGTTTTGTCTCAAAAGCACCAAGGACCAGGGAAGGCGCCGGGTCCATGGGCGAGCTGATGCCCAGCCGCCGGGCGGTCTCGATGATCTTCGGGAGCCCCGTGCGCTGGCTCAGCCAGACGGTCGCGCAATTCAGCGAATTCTCAAGGGAAGTGCGCGCCGTGACCTGTCCGAAGAATTGATCGTTGAAATTGGTCGGATTCCAGGTCTTGCGTTCGTAACGTATGCGTATCGGCTCGTCCTGCAGGATGGAGGCAGCCGTGAAGCCGGTAGGCTGACCGCCCGCCGCCAGGGCCGTTGCAAACACGATCGGCTTGAACAGGCTGCCCGGCTGGCGCACGGCCTGGACGACCCGATTGAACTGGCTCGTCTTGTAGTCCCTGCCCCCGATCATGGCCCGAACAAACCCGGTCTGGGGTTCGATCGCCACGAGACACCCCTGAAGTCCCTTCCCCGGGTCGTCCGACGCGGACCGCTTCAGGGACGGAACCCTCGCCTCCAGGCGTTCAAGCCCCTTCTTCACACTGTTCCTTGCCTCGTTCTGCATCTCTACGTCCAGCGTCGTGAAGATCAGAAGGCCCTCAGACGTCAAAATGTCGAGGGAGTACTCCTTTTCCAGCTCCCTGACCAGGTAGTCGACGAAGTAAGGAGCGTCGTTGTGCTCCGGGTGGAAGGCCCGGACCTCGACAGGAGTCTTTGTCGCCTCCATGTACTGATCCTCGGAAATCATTCCGAGGCCCCACATCTTTTCCAGCACGCTGTCTCTTCTCTTGTGAATCCTTGCGACGTCTTTGTGGGGTGCGTAGAGATTCGGGGACCGGATGAGGCCCGCCAGGACGGCACTCTCCGGCAGAGTCAGCTTCTTGACCGACTTGCCGAAGTAGAAGTCCGCAGCCTCTCCGATTCCGTAGACGCCCTGTGCTCCCCTCTGGCCGAAGTAGATCTCGTTCAGGTACGCCTCCAGAATCTGCTCCTTTGTGTATCGAATCTCCAGGAGCAACGCCATCACGGCTTCCTTCGCCTTTCTCGAGAAGGACCTCTTGGGCGTCAGGTAGAAGTTCTTGATGAGCTGCTGGGTCAGGGTGGATGCTCCCTGAACGATGCGCCCGGCCTCCAGGTTGGCAACCACCGCCCTGGCGATGGAAGGGAAATCGAGGCCGAAGTGTTCGTAGAACCGGTGATCCTCCACGGCGATCACCGCGCCCACCGTGTGCTCGGGCACCTCCGCGAGGCTTACGAGGCTTCTCTCTTCCCAGACCAGCTCAAAGAGGCCGGTGATCAGTTCCGGTTCCAGCTCGACCGAGTAGATCTCCTTTTTCGGTTCCCGAAGGTCTCTCAGCCGTTTGATCGTGCCCTGCACGTGCTCGATGCGAACCGGGTACCCCTCGAACTCTCCTGTCGGATAGAGGAAGTCATTCAGCGTGATCTCCATGAACCCCCTGCCCGTCCTGTATTCCCCCTTTCTCGGGGGTCTCTTCTTGGTGGGCTGGTATCCGAGGCGACGCAGCCGATTCTTTAGATGGTCGCCCTGGAAAGGACCCCCCGTATACAGGGAGAAGGTATCGGAGTAGATTTTCGAAGGCAGTCTCCATCGTCTGCCCTCGAAGCGGCTGACGATCTCCCGGTCGAGCAGGACCAGGTAACCTCCGCCGACCAGCACCACCGTCAGGAAGAGGATCAGCAGGGAGACCCACACAGCCCGGCCGCGAGGGCTCCGCTTTCGGGTGCGGGAGGCCGCCTTTGCCTTCTTCGGTTTCTTTGTAGAGGGCTTCCGGCCCCTGGGGCGCGCGGCAGGGCGACTCAGACGGGCCTTCCGCGCAGGGCGCTTTTTCGGGGGTTTTCTCTTTCGCAGGGGACTTCTTGTGCGTTTGCTTGAGCTAATTGCCCTTGTCTTTCTTCTTTCCTGCCTGGCTGGATTTGAGCTGCTCGATCTTCCGGGTCGCCAGCTTCGCCTGAGGGGCCTTCGGGTAGGCCTTCAGGAGTTTCTCCATGGCTGCGACCGCTGCCCCGGGCTCGTTCATCTTCTCGAGGGCATATCCCATCTTGAGCAACGCATCCGGCCCTTTGGAGCCTTTCGGAAATTCCTTGACGACCCGCTGGTAGTTGAGGACGGCGTTCTCATAGTCTCTCGTGCGGTAGTAGGTCTCTCCCATCCAGAAAAGGGCGTTGTCCACTAGCGAGGATGTCGGGTAGCGACGAATGAACTGATCGAACGCCTTTCGGGCAGCGTCGTTTTCCTTTGACTTGAAGAGATGGTAGGCCATCTCGTAAGCCTCCTCCGCGCTCAACTCCTTCTTCGGAGGCGCCGGAGGAACGACCACTGCAGCGGCTGCTTTCTCCCCTCCACCGGTTGAGGGCGGCGCGGACGCGGCCGGTTTCGGCGGGCTCTGCGTTGCCTGGGCGGCAGGGAGCGGTTTCAGGCCGAAATACTCTTCGATGCGTGCGAGTCGAGCCTCTGTAGTCTGCATCTGCTGCTGCAGGTAGCTGAGCTGAAGGGTAACCGACTCCTCCATGGATTGCCTTGCCTGCCCTGCCCTCTCCGTCTCGTGCATGCCGGACGACAACTCGCCCCTCAGGGCCTGGATCTCGGTACGGACGTCGATCAGGTCCGCCTTGATGTCCGCCTGATCCGAGCGAACCGAACCGAGAGATGTCTCGACCTCGTTCTCGATCTCGGGCAGACGTTTCTCGATCCGGTCGGTTTCCACCTGGAGGTCCCGGACGCTCGACTGGTAAGGCTGGAATTCCGTCTTGGTCACGCAGCCCACCACGAGGCACAGCGAAAGCGTCAGGATAGCGTGCTTCATCAGAGGGCACCCCTATCTCTTCAGGATGACGAAATGGCAACGCCGGTTCTTGGCCCAGGCCTCTTCATTCTCCCGGGGGTCCAGGGGCCTTTCCTCGCCATAGCTGACGGTGCTCACCTGGGCGGAACCCATCCCGAGGCTGATCAGGTAGTCCCGGGCGGCATTGGCACGCCTCTGTCCCAGGGCCAGATTGTATTCGACCGTTCCCCGGTCGTCGCAATGCCCCTCGATAAAGACCTCGGCTCCCGGCGCTTCCTCGAGGACGCTGTAGTTCCTCTTCAGGATCAGGCGGGCATCCGGTCTGATGTTGTATTTGTCAAAATCAAAATGAATATCCTCGAGACGGTCCTGAAGCTCCTGCCGGGCCTGGGCTCGCATGCTCTCCTCGGTCAGCCCCTCTCCCATGTCCCCCTCCACCGACGGTACGGCCTGTCCAGGCACCTCCTCGATCCCCACAACCTCGACCTCGTCCGGCCCCGGCGGCACCTGGCCCCTCTTGGCGCATCCGAAGAACCCGAAAAGGGCCATCATGATCACCAACCCCACGACGATCCTTTGCCCTGCCTTCTCGTTGGTCATCTTCTTGTCCCCTTCTTCTTCTATGTTGAGAATCTACGGTCGTACTTTATTCGAGTCGAATCTATAACAAATAGATCCGCAAAATCAACGTGGAGAAGGCGACCAGGCAGGATCCGACTCACCGTGGGGGCTCCAGGTGAGTCTCTTGACTCCCGTTCCGTCCCCGCGCATGAGATAGAGGTCCTGGGAGCCCTCCTGATCGGCGCTGAAGACGATCAATCGTCCATCGGGTGACCAGCTCGGCTTGAGGTGATCGCCGGCCCCTTTGGTCAGCTGCCTCCTGTCCGTCCCGTCCGGCCGAATGCGGAAGATCTGAAAACGCCCGTTCACCCGCGAGACGTAAACGATCCCGTCCCCGCGGGGAGACCAGTCCGGATCCGCGTTGTAGGAACCCTCGAAGGTGAGCCGCCGGATCTTTTCGGTCTCGGGCTGCAGGACGTACAGGTCGGGATGACCCGCCCTGTCCGATACGAACACGATATGCTTTCCGTCCGGAGACCAGGAGGGGGACACGTCGATCGCCCAGTTCTTGGTCAGTCTCTTCGGCGTTCCTCCACCGTCCGGATGGGTACGGAAGAGCTCCGTGTTCCCGTCGAGAGAGGCCGAAAAGGCCATCCAAGAACCGTCCGCCGACCAGGTACCCCCGGAACATAGCGGAGAGAACCCCCTGAGAACCTGCTTCAGGGATGCCGAACCTTTCAGATCGAGCAGATACAGGCCCGGGTTTCTCCTCCAAAATGACGTGAACACCAGCTTGTCGCCGCTCGGCGACCAGGCCGGGGAGAGGCAGATGGATTTCAGATCGGTGAGCTTCTTCGGACCGTGCCCGTCATAGTCCATGACATAGAGCTCTTTCGAGCCGGTGGCATCGGAGATGTAGACGATGCGCGTATCAAAGGCCCCGGGCACCCCGGTCAGCTCTCTAGTCACCTCGTTTGCGAAGCGGTGTGCAACCCGGCGGAAGCCCGTGGGCTCGCTCTTGTATCGTTTCCACGCCAGCAGTTTGGCCGTGAGAACATCCAGCAACTGTGCTTCGGTCTGGAGCTGCCCCCCGGAGCAGCTGGTACGCAGGAGGATCAGAGCCTCGGCACCGATCAGGGACCATGCTCGATGATCGATCTTCTCCGGATAGAACTTCACGCTCTGCCGGTCCACGAGGAAGGCGTCGGGAGAAAGGACGCGGAAGAAGCCGGACACCTCCAGGTCTTCGAGAAGCACCTGTTCGAGGTTCTTCGCGATTTGCCGGTCCGGACAGGGGGATTCCCCGGGTACGGGATCCAGGGTGAGCACGGCCAGAGGCAACCGGCGGAAGCCGGGCGAATCGATATCGATGTAGACCTTCGCGTACGAGGGAAACGGGGTCAACCCGACGAGGAGAAGGACCAAGGCCGTCTGCAGAAGACTAAGGCGCCGGACGGAAGATTCGCCGCCCTTCCCATTGACCATTGACCTTTGGACTTTCACCCTTTTACCTGAGCTCCTGGATTCCCGCTCCCCGCCTTCGCGGGGACAGGCTCCGCGCGGGAATGACAGCAAGATGTGTCCGAGGTGTATGTGCGGAGTGGGGCCTGACCCCCGACCCCTGATCCCTGACCCCTCACTTTGTCCTTTCACCATTAACCCTTCACCTTTCGCCTTTGCCCTTTGTCCTGTGACCTTTCACCTTTGACCTCTATTCGGGAACTCGAACGATCGATGTGTTTCATCAGGTATTGAGCATCCTTTTCACGGGGTCCAGAGGAATCAAGGGTTTTGAGGAGTCGAATGGAAACGGAGTCCCAGATCGAAACTACGCTGCTTCAGTCCGATGGGCGGCGGTGGGAAGGGCGTCGACTTCAGGATCGCACGCATCACGGACTGGTCGAACTGCGCGTCCCCTGAGGTTTCCTCTATATAGGACTTCAGGACCCGCCCATCCGGAAGCAGGGTCAGGGAAACAACCGTCATGGCCGAGTCTTCCTCGAAGTTCATGTGCTGAGGTGGAATCCAGTTCTCACGGACGGCCCGCTCCACCTGGTCGTAGTAGGCACTGTATTCGAGCTCTTTCTGCTTCTCCGCCCACGAAGAAGGTCCCGCCGGGGCATTCGCCGCGACCTTCTCCCGGGACCCGGCCCTCTTCTTGATCCTTGCCAGCACCTCCTCCAGGACCTCCTCCGGTGCAGGCTCGGGTGGCTCCTCTGCCGGAGCAGGAGTCGGTTCCGGCTTCTTCTCGACCTTCTTGGGCGGCTCCTTCTTGGCCGGCGGCTTCTCCGCCTTCTCTTTCTTGGGCGGTTTGGCCTCCTTCTTGGGGACGACCACCTTCGGCTTCGGCTTCGGTTTCGGCGCTTTCGGGACAGGCTTCGGCTTCGCGACCTTCTTCGCCTTCGGCTTTGCCAGGGAGGGAACTTCCTGCGGCCTGACGAGCCGAACCTGGTACTGGGGCTTGTAGACCACCCGCGCCCGCCCCGTGCTCGACACGACCAGCAGGGCAACGAAGAGGGCTACATGAAAAAAGGCCGACAATAGAATCGACCCTCTGAGGCTCAACATGGTTCCCAGGTTCCGTTCTTGGTTGAATTCATCTCGTCCTCGTCGTCGTCCTCGTCCTCGATCATGTGTTGCCTACACTCCACGGACGCGTCACATGATCGGGAGCCCCATACGCCGCTTCCCCGCTTCCGGCAAGTAGTCGAGCGCCTGAAGCCAAGGGATTCGCGATGGAGCCTGTCCCCGCGAATTCTCGGGCGTGGACGGGAATGACAAGAAGGGATGCACTCCATTTCTCGACACCTTCATAGGTTCGAGGACGACGACGAGGAGGAGCTACGATGGTTCAATCAGGATACACCACTCTCTCTCCTGAGCCAAAGTCGCCGGAATCACCGACCGGATTCTTGAGCCGAGCGCCGCTAATCCGGAGACTCCGTGATCAACCCCATGTGCTCGATCCCGGCAGCCCGGATGACGGACATGGTCTGAACCACGAACCCGTAAGGCACGCTCTTGTCGGCCTGAAGATAGATCTCCTTCCTCTGTTTCCCCTTGTAGATCGCCTCGAGCTTCTTTCCCAGATCCGCCAACGAGGTCTTGTAGCGGTCCACGTAGATCGTGCGGTCCTTGCCGATACTGAGGACAACCTGCTCCTTGGGGATCTCGAGGGGCTGTCGGCTCGATTCCGGAAGATCCACTTCCAGGCCGTACTGGAGAAGCGGCGCGGTCACCATGAAGATGATCAGCAGGACCAGCATCACGTCCACAAAGGGCGTGACGTTGATCTCGCTCAGAAGCCGGTTTTCGTCATCGGCTGATTTCATCGTCCCCGTCCATTTGGGTTGGTTGAGCGATCTCTGTGGAGATTGTACCAGAGGCCCCACCCTAACGAGTACCAGCGCTTCTCAAGGGGCCTGCTACCGACCCCTCCTGTCACGGCGTCTTGCGAAGATGTCTTTCGATCGCGTTGATCAAGTCGGTCGAAAAATTCTCCATATCCTTCGTGACGACACGAACCCGATGGATGAAGAAATTGTATGCTACAACGGCGGGAATGGCGGCAAACAGGCCTACAGCGGTCGCAATCAGCGCCTCCGCGATCCCGGGCGCCACCGTGGCGAGATTCGCGCTGCCCGTAGCCCCTATGCTCCGAAAGGCGTTCATGATCCCCCACACGGTCCCGAAGAGCCCTATGAACGGCGCCGTGGAGCCCGTGGTAGCCAAAAACGTCAGATATCGCTCCAAATGTGTGTTCGACCGGCTCTTTGCCTTCTGCATCGCCCGATCCACGTTCCCCACGCCTCCCATCTTGAGGGAGGCCACGGAGGGATCCGCCCCCTGTTGAGGAGGAGCCGACGACGAGGCGAGCAACCGGGAAAGCTCCCGGTAACCGGCCTCAAAGACCTCGAGAAGCGGGCTCGGCTTTATGTTCTTGGATGCGTGGTAGACCTCCATCAGGCTCGAAGCCTTGGAAAAGAGATCGGAGAATTCCTGGCCGTTTTCCTGGGCCCTGCGGAGCACCAGATACTTGTAAAGAATGATCCCCCAGCAGGCCACGGAGAGCATCACGAGGACCAGAAGAACCATCTTTACAACAGGGCCCGCCTGGAGGAAGGTGTCGGCGAGCAGGCTCCCCCCTGCGGCGGTCGACACACTCTCCCGCAAGGCCTCCTGGATCGGAGCCTCCTGCGCGACGGGGGTCTGGGCGGCAACCTGTAAGAGAAACATGGCGATTATCAGGCCCCTTGGAAATTGGAAAATATCTGTGGTATAATAAGCAGTTTCCTTGACCCTAGAAATTCGATATAATACCGACTGAAAGGCAAGGGTTTGCCCCCGGGCCTGAATCACGGGCCTGCCGGGGTGTCAAGAGCCCAGAGATCGAGCGCATGTTTGACAACCTATCCGACAAGCTTTCCCTGGTCTTCAAGAAGGTTCGGGGACACGGAAAGCTCAATGAAAAGAACATCCAAGAGGCTCTCCGGGAGGTAAGGATGGCCCTTTTGGAGGCGGATGTCAACTACAAGGTTGTCAAGGATTTCGCAGGCGCCGTCAAGGCTCGGGCCAACGGCAAGGAGGTGATGGAGAGTCTCACTCCCGGGCAGCAATTCGTGAAGATCGTTCACGAAGAGCTGATCCAGACCATGGGCTCCGACAAGGCCGATCTGGACCTGAAGGGGAAGAGCCCGGCGAGCCTCGTCCTGATCGGCCTCCAGGGTTCAGGAAAGACGACCACCGCGGCAAAGCTCGCGGTCTGGCTGCGAACGGCGAAGCGTCACCCTTATCTCGTACCGGCGGACGTGTACCGGCCCGCGGCCATCGAGCAGCTCACCCGGCTCGGGGACCAGATCCAGGTGCCGGTCTACCCGTCCCGCACCGATCAGGACCCGGTGGACATTTGCCGGGAGGCCATGGAAGAGGCCCGCGCACAGGGAAGAGATACACTCATCATCGATACGGCCGGAAGGCTGCACATCGATGAGGAGTTGATGGACGAGCTCCGCAGGATCCGCGAGGCGATCGAGCCTTCGGAGGTTCTGCTGGTCGCGGACTCCATGACGGGCCAGGACGCCGTCAATGTGGCTGCCAGCTTCAACGAGTCGATGGATATCGACGGCGTGGTGCTCACGAAGCTCGACGGAGACGCCAGGGGCGGTGCAGCCCTGTCCATACGGTCCGTGACCGGAAAACCGATCAAGTTCGTCGGTATGGGGGAAAAGACGAGCGCTCTGGAGCCCTTCTACCCGGACCGAATGGCCAACCGGATTCTGGGCATGGGCGATGTCCTCTCGCTGATCGAGAAGGCAGAGGCCTCGATCGACGAAAAGAAGGCGAAGGAGCTGGAGGAGAAGCTCCGCAAGGATGCATTCACCCTGGAGGATTTTCAGGACCAGTTGCAGCAGGTTCGACAGATGGGATCTCTGGACGAGCTGGTTTCGATGATTCCCGGGTTCAACAAGATCAAGAAGATGTCGGGCGCCCAGCCGAATGAGAAGGAGCTGGTCAAGATCGAGGCGATCATCAACTCCATGACCCTCAAGGAGAGGCGTGACCACACGATCCTGAACGGAAGCCGCAGAAAACGAATCGCCAAGGGAAGCGGCACCTCGGTCCAGGACGTGAACCGTCTCCTCAAGCAGTACGTTCAGGCCAGGCAGATGATGAAGAAGATTCAGAAGATGGGACCGCGCGGACTGGGAAAACTGTTCATGCAGTAGGCAGAGTAAAGGAGGAACCAGAGTATGGCCGTCAGGATTCGCTTGCAGAGAAGGGGAACGCACAAGAGACCCTTCTATCACATCGTGGTCGCAGACCGTCGAGCCCCCCGGGACGGTAGGTTCATCGAAAAGGTGGGAACCTACAACCCGTTGGCGGAGCCGGCGGAGATCACGCTCAAGACGGATCGCTATGATCAATGGCTTGAGAAAGGGGCCTTACCCTCAGACGCCGTAGCCGATCTGGTACGTCGGTTTCGGAAATCGATGCAGGTTGAAAGCCAGCCTTGAATTGCGCAGAACGTTCGTTGAACGGGGGGAGCGGATAGCTCTAGAGACTCGTAGGATGGCCAGGTGAGAACCCTGCTAAATCGAGAGAGAGGAGTGACCAAGCTATGACGGCTCCAGGATCTACAGACAACATGAAGGATCTGATCGAGTACATCGCGAAGGCACTGGTGGACGCGCCGGACCAGGTCAAGGTCAGCGAGGTCGAGGGCGAGAAGACTTCGGTCATCGAGCTCACCGTCGCCAAGGAAGACCTGGGAAAGGTGATCGGCAAGCAGGGCCGTACGGCTCGTGCGATTCGAACCATCCTGAGTGCCGCATCCACGAAGATTCGCAAACGATCCGTCTTGGAGATCATCGAGTAGCTCCGACCCTCCTTCTCGCATGCAATCGTGTGGACGTCGCGCCCGCGAGCCGGCGGGCGTGATCCCTGTATAGAAATCGGTCCAAGGGACAAGCAAATCCTGACAGTGCCCTGGGCTCCGGGACCCGGGCGGGGCACGGTCATTGATGGCAGAATGTGCGCAATCGAGATCCGTCCTGACACACACCTAGCAATCGGCAAGGTGTCGAAGCCCTGGGGCCTCAAGGGGGCGGTAAGCGTTTTCAGTTACGCGGAATCGCCCGAGAGTTTTCTCAGGATCTCCGCGCTCTATGTCCATGGTGAGGGCGGCACGACCGAGCTTCCCCTAGCGGAGGCGAAGCGACACAAGAAAGGGGTCCTCCTCAGATTCAAGGGCCGCGATCGGATCGAGGACGTAGAGGACCTGGTCGGGCTCACCCTGTACATGGACAAGAAGGACCTTGCCCCTCTGGAAGAGGGGGAGTACTACTGGCACGAACTGATCGGCATGGAGGTCCTGACCGACACGGGCAGGCCGGTCGGAAAGCTCGAAAAGGTCCTGGAAACAGGAAACCACGACGTTTACGTGGTCGTGCAGGAAGGGCGGGAAGTGCTGGTTCCGGCCATCCGGGACGTGGTCCGGAACGTGGACGTTGCCGGAAAACGAATGATCATCCACGCTGTCGAGGGGCTTCTGAAAGAAGATGATCTTTGAGATTCTCACCCTCTTCCCGGAGATGTTCGATTCGTACCTGGCAGCCAGCATCCTGGGCCGGGCGATCACGGCGGGGCACATCCGGGTCGAGTGTCACAACATCCGGGACTATGCCACGGACAAGCATCGGATGACCGATGATACGCCCTACGGGGGCGGAAGCGGCATGGTCATGAAGCCCGAACCGCTCGTGCGAGCCCTGGACGCGGTTCAGGTGAGGGAGGAGACCAGAGCCCGGGTCGTCCTGCTGAGCCCTCAGGGGCGGCTGTTCGACCAGAAGGTGGCCAGGGAGCTGAGCCGGCTTCCCCGGTTGATCATGGTCTGCGGCAAGTATGAAGGTGTGGATGACCGGGTCCGGGAACTGGCGGTGGACGAGGAGATCTCCATCGGCGACTACATCCTCACCGGAGGAGAGCTGGCGGCCATGGTCATTCTGGAGGCCACGGCGAGGCTCCTGCCCGGGGTGCTGGGCGACGAGGAGTCGACCCGGGAAGAATCCTTTGCAGAGGGACTTCTCGAGTACCCTCACTATACGAGGCCCAGAGAGTTCATGGGACGGGAGGTCCCGGAGGTGCTGCTCTCCGGCAATCATCAGGAGATCGCTGCCTGGAGGAGAAGGAAGGCGATCGAGCGGACCCTGAAAAAGAGGCCCGACCTGCTTGGGAGCGCGAACCTGACGGAAGAGGACCGGAAATGCCTCGAAGGGCTCCGAAGGGGAGCGAATCGGGACGGGGGTGAACCTCAGTAAACATGAGCCCTGTGAGTAAACATGAGCCCTGTGTATATTGCGCTGGTTCACCACCCGGTATACAACAAGAACCGCCGGGTCGTACGAACCTGTCTGACACCCCTGGACCTGCACGACATTTCCAGGGCCTGCAGGACATACGGGGTTCGCGCTTTCTATTTCGTGAACCCGATGAGGAGCCAGCGAGAGCTCGGGCAGATGATCTTCGATCACTGGAGCACCGGATGGGGAGCCGAATACAACCCGAACCGGAAAGAGGCCATATCCCTGATACGGATCGCGCCCGATCTGGAGAGGACCCGAAAGGAGATCGAACAAGAGTGGGGTAAGCCCCCCAAGACCGTGGCGACCAGCGCCAGGATGGCGAGAGCGGATCTCGACTATCCGGAAATGAGGGCCGGCATCCGGAAGGGGGAGGACGCCTATCTGCTCCTCTTCGGGACCGGATGGGGCCTCCTGGAGGAAGACATAGAAGCTGCAGACTACCGGCTGCTCCCGATCCATGGCACCGGGGAGTTCAACCATTTGTCCGTCAGGTCAGCCGTCTCGATCATACTGGACCGGATCCTGTGTGATCGGTGATTTTTTTTTCGATTTATGCGACACTAGGCCCTCGAACACCCGAGTGGCCGAGCGCGGAAGCACAAGGAGCAGGAAAAATGTACAGCATCGAGCAAATTGAAAAGGAGCAAATGCGCGCGGACCTGCCCGAGGTCAACACGGGCGACACGGTGCGCGTGTACAGCAAATTCCGGGAGGGCGCCAAGGAGCGGGTCCAGCCCTATGAAGGCGTGGTCATCCGCGTCAAGAAGGGGCT
>JANQFG010000146.1 GCA_028277985.1 bacterium
GTACTGGACAAGGATGCTCAGAAGGTGGGCGAAATCGGCCTTCGAGACGATATTTTCTCTGTAGAGCTCAAACCTCACCTCTTCCATTTCGTCCTCCGGGCCCAGCTTGCGGCGAAGCGAATGGGCACTGCGAGCACCAAGACCCGCAGCGAGATCAGGGCGACGGGAAGGAAGCTGTGGCGCCAGAAAGGCACCGGCCGAGCGCGGACCGGAACCCGCGGCTCCCCTATCTGGCGGGGCGGGGGCGTCGTCTTCGGCCCGAAACCCCGGGATTTCGGGTTCCACGTACCGAAGAAGGTGAAGAAGGCTGCGGTGCGCTGCGCCCTTAGCCTCAAGCTTTCCGAATCCAAGCTGACGGTGGTCGAGCGTTTCGATCTGCCCGAGATTCGAACCAAGATCTTCGTCGGGCACAAAGAGAACCTGAAGCTGGGAAATGCCCTCATCGTCGTCAACGGCGAGAATGCGAACCTCCAGAAATCGGCTCGGAATGTCCCAGGGATCAAGGTCCTCAAGACAGAAGGCCTGAATCTCTTCGATCTCCTTCGTTACGATCAGCTCGTCCTGACGAAGGAAGCGATCGAGTATATCGAGAGGGTTTACGGATCATGAAGAACCTCTATGCGGTCATCCGGCGTCCGATCATCACGGAAAAAGGAAACCTCCAGAAGGAACTCGCGAACAAGGTCACCTTCGAGGTCCACCCGGATGCGAACAAGAAGGAAATCAAGGCGGCGGTAGAGAAGATTTTCAAGGTTCGGGTTCTGGACGTCAATTCGCTGAACCAGCGCGGCAAGAACAAGCGTGTCGGCCGATTCATAGGAAAGCGGCCGAACTGGAAGAAGGCGATCGTTACCATCGGGCCGGACGACCAGATCGAATTTTTTGAAGGCATCTAGCAAGTACGACGACTGTCGCGACAGTCGTCATCTGCCGGGAGATCCCCATGGCGTTGAAGAAGTTCAAACCGACCTCTGCAGGAAGAAGACATCAGACGAATACCGCCTTCGGGGAGCTCACGACCTCGCAGCCTGAGAAATCCCTTGTCCGCGGCCTGACGAAGAAAGGCGGCAGGAACGCCCATGGGCGTATCACCACCCGCCATCGGGGCGGCGGCCACAAACGACGGTATCGTTTCATCGATTTCAAGAGAGACAAGCTCGACATTCCGGCGCGCGTCGCAAGCATCGAATACGACCCGAATCGCAGTGCGCGGATCGCCCTGCTCCACTACGCGGACGGAGAGAAGCGATACATCCTGGCGCCCAATCACCTAAAGATGGGCGATCAGGTCATTTCCGGAGAGACCGCCGACATCCAGGCGGGCAACACCCTGCCCCTCCGGTTCATCCCCCTCGGGACCCTGGTTCACAACATCGAACTCAGGCCGGGGAAAGGGGCACAAATGGTCCGAGCCGCCGGCACGGTCGCGCAGCTCCTCGCAAAGGAGGGCAACTACGCGCACATCCGCCTGCCCTCGGGCGAAGTCAGGCTCGTTCACCTGACCTGCAAGGCAACGATCGGCCAGCTCGGCAATCTGGAGCACGAGAATATTTCCTACGGGAAAGCAGGAAAGACACGCTGGTTGGGCAGGAGGCCCCATGTACGCGGGGTCGTGATGAACCCGGTGGACCATCCTCACGGGGGTGGCGAGGGAAGAACGTCCGGCGGCAGGCACCCGGTGACACCCTGGGGTGTCCCGACCAAAGGATACAAGACCCGCGGAAAGAAGCCCTCGGACCGCTACATCCTCCGAAGAAGGCACCAGAAGCTCTAGCCCTTCATCATCTGACGGGCCCTTCGGAAGGGAGCTCAAGGAGAGAACAACATGCCAAGGTCGGTGTCAAAAGGTCCTTTTGTTGACACGCACCTCCAGAAGAAGGTGGACGAGGCGATCAACGCCAAGTCGAAGAAGATCATCCAGACATGGTCCAGAAGGTCCACGATCACACCGGACTTCGTCGGATTGACCTTTGCGGTTCACAACGGCAAGAAATTCGTTCCCGTGTTCGTTACGGAGAACATGGTCGGGCACAAGCTGGGTGAGTTCTCCCCCACCCGGACCTTCTACGGACACGCGGGAGACAAGAAATCGAGGGTGAAATAGGCCGCACGGCCGTCCCGTTTACGCCAACTCTCTCTGACCCTTGGGATCTACGAAGAGCAGGTTTCTACGAAGAGTAAGGATCGAACATGGAAGCCGTAGCCAGAGCAAGATTTATCCGGATCGCCCCAAGAAAGGCGAGACTCGTTGCAGACCTGATTCGAGGCAAGTCGGCCGAACAAGCTTCGCAGATCTTGACCTATACGCGAAAGGCGGCCGCCCCGATCATCAAGAAGCTTCTCCTCTCGGCCATCGCCAATGCGGAGAACAAGGGCGACATCGATGTGGACACCCTTTTTGTGAAAACCATTTTCGTGGATCAGGGCCCCACGCAGAAGCGTTATCGCCCCCGCGCAATGGGCAGGGCGACCCCGATTCACAAGAAGACCAGTCACATCACTATCGTACTCGATGAGGCATAGTCTGAATCGAAATTGAAACAGGAGGCACTCCTTGGGACAGAAGGTACATCCGATTGGCTTGCGACTCGGCATCACCCAGACCTGGGGCTCCAAATGGTATGCGGATCGGGACTACGCCCAGTATCTGCACGAGGATCTCTGGATCCGGGAGTATATCAAGAAGAACCTGCAACACGCCGGGATCGCCAAGATCGATATCGAGCGCGCAGCGCTGAAGGTAAAGGTTCACATCCACACCTCCCGTCCCGGAATCGTGATCGGCAAGAAAGGCTCTGAAGTCGACCGGTTCCGCAAGGAGTTGGAGCAATACGCGAAGAAAGAAGTCTTTCTCAACATTCTCGAGGTGCGCAAGCCGGAGCTGGACGCCCAGCTCGTTGCCGAGAACGTGGCCACCCAGTTGGAGCGCAGAGTAGCCTTCCGACGGGCCATGCGGAAAGCGGTCACCACCTCCCTCAAGTTCGGCGCACAGGGGATCAAGATCAGCTGCGCCGGCAGGCTGGGCGGTGCGGAAATGGCCCGGCGTGAGTGGTACAGAGAAGGCCGAGTGCCACTGCACACGCTTCGGGCGCATATCGACTACGGATTTACCCAGGCGAAGACGACGTACGGGATCATCGGGGTGAAGGTCTGGATCTTCAAAGGCGAGGTCCTCCCCGGCGAAGAGAAGAAACGAAAAGAACAACTGGGAGCATAGTCTGCTGTGTTAAGTCCCAAGAAAATCAAGCACAGGAAGCAGCGGCGGGGCAGGCTCAAAGGCGCAAGGCTCGGCGGATCGTCCGTAAGCTTCGGACAGTACGCCCTCCAGACCCTGGAGCCGGCCTGGATCACTGCGAGGCAGATCGAAGCAGGCCGTATCGCCATCACCCGCCATGTCAAACGGGGAGGAAAGATCTGGATTCGCATCTTTCCGGACAAACCGATCACGGCGAAACCTGCGGAAACCCGTATGGGCGGCGGAAAAGGGAACCCGGAGAACTGGGTGGCCGTGGTCCGGCCCGGACGGATCCTCTACGAAATCGACGGCGTCGAGGAGAAGGTCGCCCGTGAGGCCTTTCGGCTTGCCGGCCACAAACTCCCCGTGAAGACCCGATTCTTGCTGCGCGAGGAACAATAATGAAGGCTGCGGAAGTCAAAGAGCTGACGGACGAAGAACTCGAGCACAAGGAACTGGAGCTCCGGGAAGAACTGTTCAACCTGACCATCCAACATGCCACCGGCCAGTTGGAGAACACAGCCAGGATCGTCCACGTAAAGAAGGACATTGCACGCGTGCGCACCATCCAGCGGGAGAGAATGATGAGCAAAGGGGATGAGAATGCCTGAGGGCACTGCCAGAACGCGACTCAAGGGTACTGTCACGAGCGTCAAGACGGCCAAGACAGTGGTCGTCACGATCCATCGACGCGTTAAGCATCCCCTCTACAAGAAGTATATCGACCGCCGGAAACGCTATCCGGTGCACGACGAACAGAACCGTTGCAGGGAAGGAGACTTGGTAGAGATCGTGTCTTGCCGTCCCTTCAGCAAATCGAAACGTTGGGCGGTGGCCAAGGTTCTCAAACCCGCAGACACTCCCCTCTCCCGCGACACAGCGGAACAGGAATCCGTAACATGATCCAGATGCAATCCAAGCTCTCGGTGGCGGACAATTCCGGGGCAAAGACTCTTTTCTGTATCAAGGTGCTCGGGGGCAGCCGTAGAAAATACGCCTCCGTGGGTGACGTGATCGTCGTCTCCGTGAGGGAGGCCCTTCCCGCGTCAAAAGTAAAGAAGGGAGACGTTCATCGGGCCGTTGTTGTACGCACCCGAAAGGAAATCCGGCGAAACGACGGATCCTACATCAAGTTCGACAACAACTCAGCCGTGTTGATCAACCCGCAGCGCGAGCCGATCGGGACCCGAATCTTCGGCCCCGTG
Organism: bacterium; assembly: GCA_028277985.1. Classification (GTDB taxonomy): domain Bacteria; phylum Desulfobacterota; class DSWW01; order DSWW01; family DSWW01; genus S015-6. The sequence goes on from JANQFG010000146.1 coordinate 4,441, forward strand.
GCCAGAGAACTCCGGGCGAAGAATTTCATGAAGATCATCTCTCTGGCGCCTGAAGTCGTCTGAGGCGGATACGAGGCAAATAGGCATGGAAAAGGCGAAGGTGCACATCAAGAAGAACGACATGGTGCTTGTCATCAAGGGCAAGGAAAAAGGCAAATCGGGCAAGGTGCTCCGTGTGGATCCCGAAAAGGGGAAAGCGGTTGTTGAGAAGCTCAACTTCATCAAGCGCCACGCGAAGCCGAGCCAGCAGATGCGGCAAGGGGGCATCATCGAGAAGGAAGCCCCCCTCACCCTGTCCAACCTGATGGTCCTTTGCCCCAAATGCAACAAGCCGGTTCGAACGGGCAAGAAGAGGCTCGAAGACCGCAAGAGCGTCCGAGTCTGCAAGAAATGTGGTGACGTTCTGGACAAGTGAGTCACGTGGAGGAACGGCAGTGGCCGGTGAAGAGAAGAAGGCAGGGGAAGGCATCCCGCGGATGAAAGAGAAGTACCTGAGCGAAGTGGTTCCTCAGTTGATGAAGGATTTCGGGTACAAGAACCTTCTCCAGGCGCCTCGCATAGAGAAGATCGTCGTAAACATGGGTCTCGGAGAGGCCATTCAGAACATCAAGGTCCTCGATCACGCGAGCGAGGAACTCGGGCTCATCACCGGGCAGAAGCCGATTGTCACGCGGGCGAAGAAGTCGATCTCCAATTTCAAGCTTCGCGCCGGAATGCCGATCGGCTGTTCCGTGACCCTGAGAAGGACTCGGATGTACGAGTTCCTGGACCGCCTGATCAACATCGCCCTGCCCCGGGTCCGCGACTTTCGCGGCATCTCCGGTAAGGCTTTCGATGGGCGCGGCAACTACACGCTCGGCATCCGAGAACAGATCATCTTTCCCGAGATCAATTACGACAAGATCGACAAGATCCGGGGAATGAACATCACCATCGTGACGTCGGCGAGAACGGATGAAGAAGCGAAGGCATTTCTGAAGTACATGGGAATGCCTTTTCGTAACTGATCTCACCCAAGCGCACACGGGAGAAGATTCTTGGCACGGAAGGCGAAGCTGGCAGCTTATGCGAAGAAGCCCAAATACAAGGTTCGTATCAGAAACCGTTGCAGCCTTTGTGGCCGTCCGCGGGGTTACTATCGCAGGTTCCATTTGTGCAGAATCTGCCTGAGGAACCTCGCCCTGCGAGGCGACCTTCCTGGCGTAACGAAGTCCAGTTGGTAGCCTAGCACCGACCGGACTTCCATCTTCTCTTGCCTTGAAAGAGGAGGAAGAGGCAATCCCATGAGTCTTACGGATCCAGTAGCGGATATGCTCACGCGTGTCCGGAATGCATGTCGGGCGCAACACAAGACCGTCGACATCCCCTCTTCGAACCTGAAGGTGGCGATTGCGGGCCTTCTGAAGAGAGAGGGATACATAGAGGATTTCGAGGTGCTCCCGGACAACAAGCAGAACATGTTGCGCGTGCGCCTGAAGTACCTCGAAGACAGGCGAAACGCGATCGAGGGCATCCGTCGCGTAAGCAAGCCGAGCATCCGGGTTTACGTAGGCCGAAAGGACGTCCGGCCTGTTCGCAAATACCTGGGTGTCGCCATCCTGTCGACGACCCAGGGCATTCTCACGGACAGAGAGGCGCGTGCAAAGGGCGTGGGAGGCGAGGTATTGTGCGAGGTCTGGTAGCCCGGCCCCGCCCGTATCCTCACATTTTGAGAATCGGTTCAGTGTTATCATAAAGGACAGCGGCATGTCGCGGATAGGCAAACTGAAGGTCCCCTGCCCCGATACGGTCAAGGTCACACAGGCTGAAGACCGGGTCATCGTGAAGGGGCCGAAGGGCGAGCTCTCAGAGAGAATTCACCCCTTCCTCACGGTTCAAATCGATTCGGACGGGGTTCAGGTCGAGAAGGATCCGAACCAGCGCAAGGCGGACGCCCTTTCCGGGCTCACCCGGACCCTCATCGCCAACATGGTGAAGGGGGTGACGGAAGGCTTCAAGCGCGAGCTCGAGATCGTGGGCGTCGGCTACCGGGCCGAATTAGCCGGCAAAGAGCTGGTTTTCCAATTGGGATACTCCCACAAGATCAATTTCCCCCTGCCGGAGGGTATCTCCGCGGAACTCCCGAAGCCGACGCAGATCATCCTCACGGGCATCGACAAGGCCCTGCTTGGGCAGACGGCGGCGAAGATACGAGCGCTCCGAAAACCTGAGCCCTACAAGGGGAAAGGGGTCAAGTACGTCGAGGAACACATTCGCCGCAAGGTTGGCAAGGCGGGCGCGAAATAGCATACCACCGGGGGCAAGGAGTCTCCTCCATGAAGAAAACGAACCCAACCGTACTGGCACGCAGGCGCCGCAAGCTGCGATTCATAAAGAAGATCCGCGGAACGGCCTCGAGGCCCCGCCTGTGCGTCTACAGAAGCAACAAACACATTTACGCTCAGATCGTCGACGATGGCGAGACCAGAACCCTTGCCGCGGCCTCCACCATGAGCAAGGAGCTTGCGAGTCTGGCCGACAAGCGAGCCACAAAGGAAGCCGCCCAGAAGGTGGGCGAGCTGATCGCCAAGAAGGCGCTCGAGAGGAACATCCAGAAGGTCGTTTTCGATCGCAACGGGTTTCTCTATCACGGTCGCATACGGGCAGTTGCAGATGCAGCCCGGGAAGCGGGTCTCGAGTTTTAGAGCAGGGGTCAGGGATCGGGGGTCAGGGGTCAGGAACCCAACCTTACCACCCTGAGGACCTCACAGAGGAGATACAGTTTGGCTGATTTCGTCTACGCTACGGAAGAGGAATTCGTCGACAAGATCATCCACATCAACCGTGTGGCCAAGGTCGTCAAGGGCGGCCGGCGCTTCAGCTTCAACGCACTGGTTGTGGTGGGCGATCGTAAGGGCCAGGTTGGGGTCGGACTCGGCAAGGCGAACGAGGTCCCGGACGCCATTCGCAAGGCGATCGAACGGGCCCGGAAGAATCTGATCACCGTGCCCATCCTGAATGAGACCATTCCCTTTCAGGTGGTAGGGCGCTACGGTTCCGGCAGGGTGCTGCTCAAACCGGCGGCCCAGGGAACGGGAATCATTGCCGGCGGCGCCGTCCGGGCGATCATGGAAGCGGCCGGACTGAAGAACGTGTCCACGAAATGCCTTGGCACGCGAAACCCCCACAATGTCACAAAGGCGACCCTGGAGGGGTTGCGTAGGCTTAGGTCTCCTGACTTCGTCGCCAAGAAGCGCAACAAGAGCCCGGAAGATCTCTTCCCGCGGTCGATGTTGGACGACGACGTTGTTTCCTCCTAAAGATTCAGGGAAAGTCTCATGGAAGCGGAACGAAAGTTAATGATCACGCTCAAACGGAGCGGCATCGGCAGACCGCAGCGCCAGCGCGACACTTTGCGCGGCATGGGCCTCACGAAACTCCACAAGACCGTCGTGTTGAAAGACACGCCGGAGATCCGGGGCATGGTGGCCAAGGTCATTCATCTCGTCGAAGTAAAAAGAGCTTGAAGGATTTGAAAGGGAAGACATCGGATGAACCCGCTAAGCCAACTCAAACCTGCTCCGGGCAGCCAGAAGAAGCCGAAACGGATCGGCAGAGGCACCGGGTCCGGATCGGGAAAGACCAGCGGCAAGGGGCATAAGGGGCAGAAGGCCCGCAGTGGCCCGAAGATCTCTCCCGCCTTCGAGGGCGGTCAGATGCCCCTGAATCGTCGTCTGCCGAAGAGAGGATTTACGAACACCTTCAAGAAGCAGATTGCCACCCTGAACCTGGATGACCTGGAACGGATGGCAAAGGACGATACCGAGATCAACGTGCAGGTCCTGATCGCGGAGGGCCGAATCAAGAAGGCAAAGGATGGGGTCAAGATCCTCGGGCGGGGAGAGCTCAAGAGGCCGATCACCGTCCGGGCGCACCTGTTCAGCAACACGGCAAAGGAGAAGATACTTTCTGCCGGGGGAAAGGTCGAGGAGATAACCTGAAGTGATTTCCGGTTTCCAAAATATTTCCAAGATCCCCGAGCTGCGGAATCGAATCCTCTTTACCTTCGGCATGCTCGCCGTGTACCGGATCGGAGTATTCGTTCCGACTCCGGGCATCGACACGCAGGCCTTGGGTGCCTTCTTCGAGGCTCAGGCAAAAGGAGGATCGCTTCTCGGCCTGATCGACATGTTCACCGGTGGAGCGCTCAGCCAGTTCAGCGTTTTCGCTCTCGGTATCATGCCGTACATCAGTGCTTCGATTATCCTCCAGCTCCTGACCGTGGTCATCCCCTATCTGGAGCGCCTCTCCAAGGAAGGGGACGCCGGCCGAAAGAAGATCACCCAGTATACACGCTACGGAACCGTCGCCCTGAGCTTCATTCAGGGAATGGGAATTGCCTTTGGTCTCGAAAACATGAAATCCCCAATGGGCGACCTCGTCGTGCCGAGCCCGGGATGGGATTTCCGCATCATGGCCGTTCTGACCCTCACCGCAGGAACCGCGTTTCTCATGTGGCTCGGTGAGCGGATCAGCGAGAACGGCATCGGGAACGGTATCTCCATGATCATTTTTGCGGGCATCGTGGCCCGTTTCCCGACGGCCATCTTCAACACCGTCCAGCTGCTTCGGACCGGCGAGATGAGCATCTTCATGATGCTGATCATCGGCGCGGTCATGATCGGTGTCATGGGCGCCATCATCCTGATGGAGAGAGGGCATCGGAAGATCCCGGTTCAGTACGCGAAGCGGGTCGTGGGCAGGAAGGTGTACGGAGGGTCGAGCACCCATCTCCCCCTGCGGGTGAACACCGCCGGGGTGATCCCGCCGATTTTTGCCTCCTCGCTGCTCATGTTCCCGGCCACCATCGCCAACTTCATCGATCATCCCGTTGCACTGAGCATTGCGAATCTCCTCGCTCCCGGGGCGATCTTCTACAACATTCTCTACGTACTGCTGATCATCTTCTTCTGCTACTTCTACACGGCGGTGCAGTTCAACCCGGTGGACGTGGCGGACAACATGAAGAAATACGGGGGCTATATCCCTGGAATTCGTCCGGGCAAACGTACCGCCGACTACATCGACAAGGTGCTGACCCGGATCACACTCGGCGGCGCACTGTATCTCTCCGCCGTTTGCGTTCTGCCGACGATCTTGATAAGCCAGTTCAATGTGCCCTTCTACTTCGGTGGAACGGCGCTTCTGATCGTCGTGGGCGTGGCCCTGGACACGATGACCCAAGTGGAATCGCACATGTTGACCCGGCATTACGAAGGCTTCCTGAAAAAAGGAAGGTTGAAAGGTCGACGCGGTTGATTTCCTTGAGACTCCTTAAGCCCTCACGGCTACGGAGGAAGATAACGAAAACGCATTCGATCGGCTCGCGAGCATGATTGTTCTCAAGTCACCTGAAGAAATCGCCATCATGCGGGACGCGAATCAGATCGTCGCTGAGGTTCACG
>JANQFG010000221.1 GCA_028277985.1 bacterium
CCTGAACCTGGGACGGCTCGTCACCACCTACACCGGCCACGGATCGGTAACAAGCTGGGCAGGCGAGTACCTGTTCGAATCTTCGGACGTGGCCCTTCTGGACAACATGCTCCGGCTCACCTTTCTGGTAACCCTGGACTGCCTGAACGGGTACTTCTCGCACTTCTCTCACTACTGCCTGGCCGAGGAGTTCGTGGCCGCACCCTTCGAGGGGGCGATAGCCGCCTTCTCCCCGAGCGGGCTGGGCTACGTCTGGGAGCACGAAATCCTCTCCGAACATCTCTTCTCCGAGATCTTCGTGGAGGGAAACCGACTCCTCGGTCCGGCAGCCATCGGATCGAAGATCGAGGCATACGGCCAGGGCGCCTCAGAGGACATGCTCAAGACCTTCATCCTTCTGGGCGACCCGGCCGTCAGTCTCAAGGCATGGGAGTAGTACCGTGGCGGAGGCCCGGACGAAATCCTCGATTCCTGCAGTCGTCGATCTTTTGAGGGGCGCCGGGAGGTCGATCAGGCTCCCGGTGGAGGGCAACAGCATGCTGCCCTCTCTCAGACCGCGGGACTGGGTGACCATCCGTCTGACCGATCCGGAAAGAGTGCGTCTTGGGGACATCGTCGCGTTCCGGCAGGGTGACCGTGTCGTGGTTCACCGATGCGTTGGCTGGAAGATGGTCGGGGGTGAAAGATGGTTCTGTGAAAAAGGGGAGGGACAAGCGACCTGGAGGTGGATTCCGGAGAACCGGCTTGCGGGCCGCATGGAGACCCTGGACCGGGACGGGCAAACCAGAGACATGCGAAAATGGCCGTGGTCTCCACTCAACCGTATGATCGGATTCGCCTGGGCCCTCTCGATCAAGGCCATCGAGCGCCGGGCTCACAACGGGCGTGATGAGGCCTTCCACGACAAGGAGCCGCAAACGGGCCCTACAGGTCCCGGGGCCCGCCTCGCGGTCAAGGCGCTCAATCGGACAGGCCGTTTCGTTCTTTCCCTCGCCGACAGGCTTGCGGACCTGGGGCAACACGGGCATACGAGCAGCCGGTCTTTCACACGTCTCTCTCCGGAGGAGCGCTTGTTGGTCCTTACTTCCCGGCTGGTCCTGTCTCCGGACGAGACAGGCACCATGAGGTCCCTGCTCTCACAGCCCCTTGATTGGAGCCTGCTTCAGGACCGTTCCGAGACCCTGTGCATAAGGCCCATTCTCTTCCTGCATCTCTCCGGTGAGGAGTTTCGCAGTTTCGTTCCGTCTCACGTGATGGCCGGCCTGGAGCAAGATTACCGAACGCAGTCCATGAAGAACCTGAGACTCTTCGGGCAGCTCTCGAAGATCCTGAAGGCCTTCGAGGAGGTGGAGATTCCGGTGGTTCCCCTCAAGGGAGCGCTTCTGGCCGGCGCTCTTTACAAGGACATCGGGCTCAGGCCCATGAGCGACGTGGACCTGCTCTGTAGGGAGACGGACCACGACAGGGCCCGGGAAAGAATCCTCGCTCTCGGATTCGCCAAGAAAGTCACCTTCGTCAGCCCCCTGCATGAGCAGCTCTGGGGCGCCCGTCATGGAAGTCACCCGCCAGCCCTTTATCATCCGGGCAAGGGGAAGATCGAGATCCACCTGAACATCTTTCCGAAGGTACCCCACAAGCCGGAGGACATGAAATCCGTCTGGGCCGGGACTGTTCCTTGGACCCTGGATGGCCGGTCCTGCCGGTCCTTGTCCGTGGAGGACCAACTTCTCCATCTGACGCTCCACCTCGAGCAGCACAGGGTTTCGGGCACCGCAACTCTCGTGTGGTTCTGCGACATCCACGAGTTCATTGGAAAGCACGGCCCAGACATCCGGTGGGAGGGATTCATAGAGCGAGTCGAGTCGCTCGGTGTCTCCACACAGGTCGGCAACATTCTCGGTCTCCTGAAAGAGCACTGGAAGACGCCCCTGCCCGAATGGATCCCGGGACGGCTGGGGGGCGTATGGGATGAGCGGGTTCTTGCGGCCACCATCCGGCGACAGGAGGATACCGCTGCGCTCGCGAAGCGGTTGCGCAGCAATTACCTGGGCAGACTTCTCCAGATCAGGGAGATCGAGGGGTGGCGCCGGCAGTTGAGCTATCTTATCCGGTTCTTCATCCCCACGACCGAATATCTCCGGCAGGCGTATGACCTGGGGGAGGACCGTTCCGTGTGGCCCTTCTACCTGCACCACCCCCTGCTCAAGATGGGACGTCTCGCAAAGAGGCTGCCCCTTCTTCTGCATGCACCTTCTCGAAGCGGAGCGAAAGCAGGCGATGGCCGAGGATGACTTCGCCCTGGAATGCGACGGAATAGAAAAGACCTTCGGCAGGAAGGCCGTCCTCCGGGGGATCAGCCTGCGGATCCGAAAGAAAGCCATCCTCGGGCTCGTCGGGCCGAACGGAGCGGGTAAGACGACCCTGCTCAAGATCCTCTCGGGCCTCATTCCGGCTTCACGGGGCGAGGCGAAGATCTGCGGCAGGGACCTCGGAGTCGACGCCAGGGGTGCAAAAGGGCTCCTCGGATTCGTTTCCTCGGAAGAGCGAAGCTTCTACTGGCGCCTGAGTGGAAGGGATAACCTCAAGTTCTTTGCCGCTCTCCAAGGAATCAGCGGCAGGGAACGGTCGAGGAGGGTGGACGGATTGCTGGAGGAGCTGGGGCTCGAGGGCCAGGGAGGTGTGCGCTTCCAGGAGTACTCGTCCGGCATGAAACAGGCCCTCTGTCTTGCGAGGGCGCTGCTCCATGACCCGCCCGTACTGCTCCTGGACGAGCCAACCCGAAGCCTGAGCCCGAATGCAGCCCGCGGGTTTAGAGATCTCCTCAGAGATAAGGCGAGGGAGGGTGGAAAGTCGATTCTCGTGGCCTCACACAACCTTCACGAGGTGGAAGAACTGGCCGACGAGGTGGCCCTGATCCACGGGGGCGCCATCGCCACGATCGGCACTCTTTCATCTCTCAGGTGCGGAGCCGGCCTTCCTCCGGAAGCGGGCCTGGACGCGGTCTTCGAATACTTCATTCCAGGAGCGTGAAACGGTGCGAGTTCTCTGGGCCTTTGCCTGGCGGGATATCCTGAACGAGACGAGCTACCGGCTTTCCTTCTTCCTGCAGATCCTGGGCGTGCTGCCGGTGCTCCTCATGTTCTTCTTCCTCGCGGGACTCGTGGGCGAAGCCGTCTCAGGCCCCCTCCAGGCCTACGGAGGGCGCTACTTCCCCTTCGTGCTCGTAGGAATCTCGGTCGAGCGTTACCTCATGGTCTCCCTGACCAGCTTCTCCAAGAGCCTGAGGGACTCGCAACTCACCGGCACGCTCGAAGCCGTCCTGACCACGCCGGTGTCTGTTCCCACCTTTCTGGCCGGCTCTTCACTCTATGCCTTCGGTTTCAATTCGCTCCGGGTCTTTCTCTATCTCGGGGCAGGCAGCCTGTTGTTCGGGGTTCCACTATCCTGGGCCCGCACACCCGCCGTTCTGCTCGCTGTAGGCCTCACGGCGGTCGCGTTTTCGAGCATCGGCATCCTCTCGGCCAGCTTCACGGTCCTGTTCAAGCGGGGGGATCCGCTGAGCTGGACCTTCAACGTGGCTTCCTGGTTGCTCGGTGGGGTCTACTATCCGGTGGGTGCTCTTCCCGATGGGCTACAGAAGGTTGCCGTGGTTCTTCCGATCACCCATTCACTCGAGTCGATGAGGCTTGCACTGCTCGGGGGGCAGGGAATCTCTGAGATGGTCCCTCACCTGTTGATCCTGGCCCTGTGGGGGGCTGTGGGGCTGCCGTTGAGTGTACTCTGTTTCCACTTCGCCCTGGCGCGGGCGCGCGACCGGGGTTCCCTTGGCCACTACTAGCACATCGCGAGAATCAGGCGCCGATCAGGCCCTTGCCTCGCAACATGGCAAGACAGTCTTCCACCTCCTGCTGCACGTCCTTTCCCACTGACGTTCTGAACCGCTCCCGAAGGAGGCGTTCCGTTTCTTCCCGGCTCCTCCCTTCCCGATGGGATTGGTAGACGAGGCGGGCCGTCGGATTGAGCACGTGGATCTCGTCCTTGTCCAAGTCGTAGAGCATCAGCTCTTCGCCCAGCTCCTTCTCCACGATGTTCGCTGCCACGGCAGGCCCTCCTTGGTGAAAGCGGGTTGCAGGTCCAGACACGCGAAGAATGGTGCCGGAATCAGGGTAACCGAATCCCGAGACTTTTCAAACTCTCGAACCACCTTGTACTCACGCCAGGAAGCCGCAATTCATCCAAATTGCCGTGGACCTCTCTATGCTTGCTACGGATCTGGAACCCGGATGATACGGGAGGAATGCTGAGACTCCCGAGCGATTTAGAATTTGACATGAAACGGACCGGTACATTCGGGACTGTTTTGGGTTATGATTCCTCGTAGTTCAGTTATACCTCTTAGCGTTCCCTCCAAACCATCCACCAAGACCTCTGTCCTCAAGTTCGATTGCCAGGCATCCGAATTAAATAAAGGTATCGAAAAACAACCCCCACGTTAGGAAGCCTCATGAAATCTCCAAGGATGATCATCCTTCTACCGACACTGGCGGTCTTCGCTTTGTTCGTTGCATGCAGTTCAGACGGTGGTCCTGAGTACGATGACTCTGGCACTGCCGGGCAGGTTGCTGGCACTGTAGCAAACGCAGAAGGCGAGCCTGTTGCTGACGCGCGGGTCATTGCCATGGAGCGAGAGACAAGCGAGAAATTCGAAACCCTGAGCCAGGAGGATGGAGCCTACGCACTGCCTTTGCCCATTGGGAGCTATGATTTGGGTTTTGACGATTCGAATGGTCACGCCACTTGCTTCACCGGTCCTGTTGTTGTGGGAGATGGCTCCTCGGTCGAATTGGACGTTCAGTTCCCTGAAGGTGGCGCCGACGATGATGCGGTCTATGGGACCATCTCCCATGATGGTATCGCAGACCTTAGCGGCTGGACTGTGGAGTTTGTCTCAAAGGTAGGCAGAAATGACCAGGGCCCGCTAGAAGCCACCATTGCGACCCTGGATGCCCAGGGCGCTTTTGCCGCTACGGTTAGCGGCGAGCGTATGATGGATATCGATATCTACGATGAGACCGGAACCCTGGTGGAGTTCGTCGATTTCGCCAAGCTGCCCGGACCGTGCCGTTTGGACTTCACGGTCGGCACAGACACTCCGAACCTGTATCGCCATTCCAGAGAGGCCGGGGACCCCATCCCTGCCATGGAAGCCGGAAAGAGAGTTGCCCGCTCTCGATTCTTCGCCGCTCATACCAACGATGTATTCTCCATGTCCTGCAGTCAGAAGACAGAGACGGATTCTTTCTTCGACACGAATACCTATACCCTCTACGATTACCATCTGATTGACGGCAAACTGGGCGTCGGTGGTGGGCATGTGAAGCTTGACACCTGGAATTGGGGAGGAAGCTGCGACCAGTTTTCCCAGAGCGTTTTTTCGAACGCCATCTATCAGCACAATAATACGGATGACATGGCTGACACCACGGAATTCGACATTGAAGTGAAGGATGACGGTAGCTGGTGGTACGATTATGCCATTCACGTCTGCGCCTACGGTCCCCTATATGAAGACATAACCTTTGAGGACGAAA
>JANQFG010000175.1 GCA_028277985.1 bacterium
GGCGGAAATCCTCGAGGAGACCCACGGCATTCTCTGCTACCAGGAGGATGTCTCTCACGTGGCCATGGCCCTGGCAGGCTTTGACGCGGTCCAGGCCGATCAGCTTCGGAAGATCCTTTCGAAGAAGCACAAGCAGGCACGTCTTCAGGACTACCGGGATCGCTTTTTCCAGGGCGCCCTTTCCCGGGGGGTGGCCCGAGAGGTGATCGAGGAGGTCTGGAGGATGATCTTGAGCTTCCAGGGCTATTCGTTCTGCAAGCCCCATTCTGCAAGCTATGCCCTGGTATCCTTCAAGGCCTGTTACCTGCGGGCCCATTTCCCTGCCGAGTTCATGGCGGCGGCCATCTCGAACCAGGGCGGCTATTACACCACCATGGCCTATCTCTCCGAGGCCCGGCGGATGGGGCTTACCATTCTGCCTCCGGATGTGAATGCGAGCGACCTTCCCTACACCGGATACGGGCGCAATCTCCGGGTCGGGCTGATGCAGTTGAAGGGGGTACAGCAGGCCTCTCTCGAAGCCCTGCTCGAGGACCGTGCCCGGAGAGGGCCTTTCGGGTCTCTGGAAGAAATTCTTGGGCGGGTGCGCCTGGACGTTGCCGATCTTCGGGTGCTCATCAAGGCAGGCTGTCTGGACTCGATTGCCCAGGGGCGCTCACGACCTGAGCTGCTCTGGGAGTTGCTGGCGTGGGAGGCGAAAAAAACAGGGATCAGGGGTCAGGGATCAGGGATCAGGAAAGGCGAAAAAGCAAAATCCGTCATTCCCGCGCAGGCCGTCATTCCCGCGCAGGCGGGAATCCAGGGGCAGAGCAAGGTAGCTGGCTACCATGACAGGGAAGCGCCGGTTCTCTTCTCCGGGACGTTCGAAGTGCCCAGAGCCATGCCCTACAGTCCGGGACTTCTCCTGCGGCACGAACTGGAAACCCTTGGGCTGCTCGTCTCCCGCCATCCGCTGGAGATCTACGCCCCCTGGATCTCCCGGGCCCAGGCCGTTCCTGCCGCAAGGCTCCCCGAACATGTGGGGCAAAGGGTGTCCACCGTGGGCTGGTTTGTTACGGGGAAGACGGTGCTGACCCGCCGGGAGGAGCCGATGGAGTTCGTCAGCTTCGAGGATACGACCGCCTTGTATGAGACGACCTTCTTCCCCAGGGCATACCGACGGTTCGCCCGCATGCTGGGCTACCACCGACCGTATCTTCTTCGTGGTCGTGTGGAAGAAGACTTCGGGGCCATATCCCTCACGGTCGAAGATGTCAGTCCCCTCACCAAGAAGCGCCCACGACGCACCCCCTTGCCCTCTTCTACCGGACGGGTCGCCGGATTCCTGGGCTAGTGTCCGGCTCAAACAGAATTTATAAAATAATTGTTGACATTCCTATAACCTGGCCATTAGAATCGGGATGTTGTTGTGACAGGTAAACCTATTTCTTCATTCGTGTCCTGAGAAAGAAAGGAGTCGCATGATGGAGGCCCTGTCAAAAGCTTTGGTATGTTTGGCGGCAATCACCCTTGTCATGGCGGTCGCCGGGGTGGCATTCACAGTTACGTACTTTGGAGTTATCCCGGAAGCTCTGTCTCGGGCAAGCAACAATCTTGCAATTCTCGCGATAGCCATTGCTGTCGTCTTTGGAGGAAACAAACTGGGTTCTTAAGACGCAGCAGTAGCCTGCGTCCGGAATCGACCCCAAGATCCAGGATTGGGGAAATCCGGCAAATCAAAGGTCTTTCCCGTAGGATGTGGCCTTCCTGAAGGCGATCCATCCTCCTCGCCTGATTGGGACGGCTAGGGAGTTCTTTGTTCTCGAACTGCTCCCGGCACCCACCTCTCACTCATTGGCATGCAGCTTGCTCGTAACAAGGTCATGCGTACAGCAGACAGTCATGGCGGGCCCGAAAACCCCTCCCGCCGAGCCAGACAATTGACAGGGATATCAAAGACTTAAGGGCATGAATCCGGGCAGTGATAGGAAACAGGAGAATTACAGATCCCGGCGGAAGAATTGCAAAATCGTTACATTATTGACGGCCAGGATCCGGCTCGAACCAACAGGATCGATGGGCGGGAATGAAAAGGAGATAGCCGGTATGAAGAGAATACGACCCCTCCTTCTTGCAGCATGCATGTTGTTGTTCATGGCCCCCCTGGCCGAAGCAGGTACCGTTTCCCTGATCTGGGACGCAAACGGGGAAGCGGATTTGGCCGGCTACAAGCTCCATTACGGGAACAGCCCCAGGGCCCAGGGATCTTACACCCAGACCGTCCCGATCAACAACAAGAACGCGACCACCTGGGATCTTTCACTGCCGACCGGGGTGTACTACTTCGCACTCACAGCCGTTGATCTGGTCGGTAACGAAAGCGACTTTTCGAACGAGGTTAGCGCCGAGGTTTCCGACATTCCGCCTCCACCTGGGAAACCGGGAAGGCCGATTCTGATTCAGTAGAGGGTGGCGCGCACCCTCCCCCTTCCACCTCTGGATTCCTGCCTGCGCAGGAATGACGTTTTTCTTGGATCCCCGCATTCGCGGGGATGACGATTTCTTGGATTCCCCAAGTTCACAAAATAAGTGCCGCAGCTTGTGCCGGGGGGTTGCCGCGTCGCCTTCGGCTCCTCGCAATGTCCATCCTTGTGCCGGGGGTGGGGTTGCCGCGTCGCCTTCGGCTCCTCGGAATGTGCAGCTCTTGAGTCCGTCTGTTATTCCGAACCATCCAAGCTCGGGCGGTGCTGGGCCCAAGGGCGGGCCTGCTCGAAGGCATGGGCGGCCTGAAAGACCGTATCTTCCCGTTGGGTCCTACCTACAATCTGCAGACCAACGGGCAGGCCTGCCTTGGTGAATCCGCAAGGAACAGAAGCCGCGGGCTGTCCGGACCAGTTGAAGAACCAGGTGAAGAACCAGCCGCCGAATGGGTCGATCGAGGTTCCGTTCACTTCCGCCGGGCCCGGGATTCCGATCGAGAAGGGCTCCACCGTGATGGTGGGTGACAGGATGAAATCGTACCGATCGAAAACGCCGCGCAGGGCCTCATACACCCCTGTTCTCATGTTGGCCACCGCCTGCAAATCCTCCAGACCGATGTCGTGGTCGCCACAGAGGAAAAGATAGAACTCCGGGGACAGGTTCTGTTCCCAGACTTCATCCGGGAAGATCTTTCGCATCCCGGAATAGTTCAGATACCAGAAGTGCCCGAATACCCTCCCTTCCGCTGGAAGCTCCATGGGCACCTCTTCCACCTTCGCGCCCAGATCCTCGAAGACCCTGGCCGCCTCTTCGGTGATGGCGCGAATCTCCGGATCTACCGGCAGAAGGCCGAAGTCCGGGGTCCAGGCGATCCGAAGATCCTTCAGATCCGCCGTCAGCAAATCCTCGTACCGGTGAGACGGCGTAGGGAGGCTGTAAGGATCCCTGTCGGAGGGCCCGCACATCACGTCCACCATTCTGGCCGAATCCCGCACGTTTCGGGTCAGGGGCCCCTGAAACACCGTATCCATGAATCGGTTGAAGGGCATATCGTTCGGTATTCGGCCAAGGGAACACTTGATACCGAACAGCCCCGTGCAGCTGGCAGGGATACGGATCGATCCTCCTCCGTCGTTCCCGTGTCCAATTGAGGCCAGCCCCGCGGCCACCGCGGCCGCGGTTCCACCGCTCGATCCTCCGGGCGTTCGATCGAGTTGCCATGGATTGCGGGTAGCCCCGAACAGGGGATTGTCCGTAACCCCCTTGAAGCCGAACTCGGGGGCATTGGTCTTTCCGAGGATCACGGCTCCCGCCTCCCGGAGGCGTTTCACGTAGACGGCATCCTCGGGAGGAACGAGTTCCGCAAAAAGCTTACACCCCATGGTCTGCGGCATTCCGGCCACCGCGTCCAGGTCCTTGATGCAGATCGGGATGCCGTGCAACGGACCAGGGGCCTCGCCTCGAAGGAGCGCACTGTCCGCTTCGTCCGCCTGCTTTCTGGCCCCCTCTGCGTCCAGGTGCGTATAGGCATTGACCTTCGGCTGGACGCTTGCCACCCGGTCGAGAAACGCATCCACCACTTCCCGGGCAGACAGCTCCTTCTTCACGATCCTTTCGTGCAGGGAATGTGCGGGCTCGTAGCACAGATCTTCGGCGTTCATGGGAGCTCCTTCTTAGATATGAGGACATTGCGAGCGGAGCGACGCAATCCCCCGGCTCAAGTTGTCGCCAGGAATTGGCGCCTCGTTCTTCACTTCTTCTCGAGCTTTCTCAGCAGGGCCACATAGCCCTCCTGGAGCTTCTCTTCGACCCCCTCCTTTCCACCTCGATCGTAGTCCCGAAAGAAGTCCATCGGGACCTCCACCTTGGTCTGTTTTTCACTAAGCAGGAGGATGAAGTCAAGGGTGAAGTTGGACTGGTTCTTCCTGTATTCCTTGAGTTCCATGTGGGGATTGAGTCGCCTCAAGGCGTATTTCACGTCTTCGATACGATAGAGTTGGTCGTCCATCTATGTGATCTCCCTCTGCCCGTGGACTATTTCGCAAGGAGATTACTTCGGTTGCGTTCGCTCCCTGGCAAAGTGCGGCAATAGGCTACGGGATTCCCGCCTCCGCGGGAATGACGGCAGTTGTGTCTGATTAACCTCATCGGTCTTTCTCTTCCTGCCTCAGCCACGTGAGGACCTGGCTCATGTCGTCCGCCGGAGGTGCGGAGAGCTCGAGCCTCGCGCCTCCATCCGGATCAACCAGCCCGAGGAACGACGCATGGAGCATCTGCCTGGGTATCGCGCGAAAGAGGCGTTCCGTGCACTTGTCGGATCCGTAAACAGTGTCCCCTAGAACCGGATGGCCCCGTTGCGCAAGATGTACCCTTATCTGATGCGTTCGCCCGGTCAAAGGTCTGGCTTCCAGGAGCGAGCAGTTGGAGAAGGTTTGCACCACTTCGAATTCCGTTTCACCGACGGGGCCCTTGCCGCCCTTCTCAGCACGTTTGTGCCGTCCCTCTGAGCGAGCTTCCGTCGATTCGGAGACCGGCCGCCTTGCCCTGATCACGGACCTCTGGCTGAATCGCTTCTTCGAAGGCCTTCCTCTTGCCAGGACAAGATACCGCTTCTCGATCTTCTTCTTCCGGAACTGCCTCTCCAGAGCAGATGCACTCTGCTCGTCTCTCGCTACAATCAGCAGGCCACTGGTATCTCGGTCGAGGCGGTGCACCAGGACGAGCTTGTCTCTCCGTGCCTTCCAGCGACCTGTGTTCCGGAGAAGTCTCTCGAGCTGAGGGAGGACCGTGTCTTCCGTTACTCCATGGGTGCCATAGACGAGCAGGCCCGGCGGCTTGTTGACCGCAACCAGGGCCCTGCCCTCCCAGAGAATGTCCTCTTCCAGGAGTTGAATGCGTTTCCGGACATCATGCAGGAAGACCTCCACCCATTCG
Organism: bacterium; assembly: GCA_028277985.1. Classification (GTDB taxonomy): domain Bacteria; phylum Desulfobacterota; class DSWW01; order DSWW01; family DSWW01; genus S015-6. Next base: position 5,395 of record JANQFG010000175.1, read on the forward strand.
CCCTCCACGACAGGGGAAGAGGCCCTCGTAATTCGCCGGTCGTTCACAAAGACGCGGCCCCTGTCGATGAGTTCCTTGGCCGCCCGAACGCTCAAGTCCTCCACCTGACCGGCCACACACCGGGACAGACGAAGACCCTTCGCGGAAGAATCTACCCGAAAACGAACAGCGCGGGTGCCCGGGATGTCCTGCTCCTCCATCTCCTCTTCTCTCCATGAGGTCTGGTGGAGACTGTCCCATCCGGCTGGGGCTGATGTCAAACGATGCGAGTTGCGGGTCGAGGTAACCCTGACTCTCACGGACTCGGATCCGTTCCTAGGCAGGCAATTCGGGGTGTGTCACTCATCGCCACTCTTCATCCCGTCTCTCGGCTTGATTCTCTGTTTCCAATAGTTCGGTCGCTGATGAAGGTTGGCAACAGCAATGATGCGAACGGTCTCGGGGCTCACTTGATAGATCAGACCGTAAGGGAAGCGGTTTGTCAGGCACCGGCGAGTGTTCTCTGACAACGAAGACCACGCATCAGGGTATTCGATGATTCGTGCGATTGCGGCGTAGGCTTCTTCCGCAAACTCAATACCAAGTCCTTATCGGCGTCGGGATGAAAGTAGAACCTCATTTCCCGTGCTTCCGACGAATCCGTGAAAAGACTTCGTCCCCAGGAATGAGTTCGACGTCACCTTGCTCGATTTGAGAAACCCTTCGCTCTGCTTCCTCTGCCCACAGCCGATCGATTTCCGCCCGGATGGGCAGGTTGAGACTCATGAGGAGTTTGTGAATCAGACCGATCCGCTCTTCTGAAGGGAGCGAAAGTGCCTCCTCGAACACCTTGTTCTCAACATCAGACATGCTTGATAGCCTCCTTGAAAAAAATTAGACCACACAAGCCTGCCCATGACAAACTGCTTTCCGGTGCTAATCGATTCTAATGCGCTGTCTCCTTCACCCCAGGCCGTAGAGGGCATGTCTCCACACGGACTTGATCTCCTCAGTGATCGCACCGCCCGTGTACTCAACGACGCTCGTCCGGACGACTTGGGCTTTCGTGACCGCCTTGTCGTATCGAACCCTGCCCGCCACCTTCATTCCCTGCTCGATGGCGTTCTTCTCGATCTCTTCGGCTACGGCGGGGTACAGGTCCCACTTGTTCACGCAAACCATGGCCGGTATTCTGAAATGGCGGGTCAGTTCCGCGACCCGCTCCATGTCGTGCTTGCCGGACAGGGTCGGCTCGGTAACCACGAGGACGAGGTCCGCGCCTGTGATGGAGGCAATCACGGGGCATCCGATTCCAGGCGAACCATCCACAATTACCAGATCTCGCTCTTCCTCCTCGGCGATCCTCTTGGCCTGGCTTCGTACGAGGGTGACGAGCTTGCCGGAGTTCTCTTCCGCAATACCGAGCCGTGCATGCACCATCGGCCCGTAGCGGGTCCCCGAGATGAACCACTGCCCGTTGATCGCCTCCTCGAAGAGAATCGCTTCTTCCGGGCAGTTCCAGACGCAGACGCCGCAACCTTCGCAGTTGACCGGGTCGACAGAAAAGGCCTGGCCCTCTGAAACCGCGTCGAAACGACAGACCTCCCGGCACGCACCGCAGGCCGTGCATCTTTCGGACCGGATCCGTGCGATCTTACCCCCGCTGAAGTCCTCTCTGTGCTGCACTGTCGGGGCCAGGACAAGGTGCAGGTCGGCCGCATCCACATCGCAATCGGCCAGGACCTTGTTCTTCGCCAGAGCGGCAAAGGAGGCCACAAGGCTTGTCTTTCCGGTTCCGCCTTTTCCGCTCACCACCACCAGCTCTTTCACGTTCGTTCCTCTCTTCTCCTGCTATGAAGAAGGAAGAGGGCCAGAACGAGGAGCCTGCAAAGATCCCCTCGTTCCAATCCCCTCCCCAAGGGGGCAACAGAAAGCTCGGGGACAGCCACTGAACTGTCAAGTTTTGTTCACAATTCGGTGGCTGTCCCCGAACTGTCCCCTACTCAGCCGTCATTCCTGCCCCTGCCTACAGCCTGCAGGGGCAGGCTCCGGCAGGAATCCATTGGCTTCAGATGCTTGGGGATCCCTGCGTTCGCCGGGATGACGGCTACCGCCCCTTAGCCCGTTCCAGGACTCGTTCCAGGAGATCCTGGAACCGTTTCCGGTATTCCGGCAGGACGCGCACGGCGATTTCACCACGTGCATACGCCTCCGCCACCTTCCTGTCGTCCGGAATCTCGGTAAGGACCTCGATCTGTTCCTCTGCGCAGTAGCGTCGAACGCCGTCGTCCCCCAGGTCGGCCCGGTTGATCACGACCCCGAACGGTTTCCCGAGCTCTCGGAGCATCTCCACTGCAAGGCGTAGATCGTTAAGCCCGAAGGGTGTGGGCTCTGTCACGAGCACAACATAGTGCACGTCCCGGACGGACTGGATCACCGGGCAGGAGGTTCCCGGAGGCGCGTCAAATACCTGCAAGTCCGCATCGGGGGCTCCTTGCTTGACCGCCTTGATCAAGGGCGGGGCCATCGCTTCCCCGATCCGGAGGCGCCCCTGCACAAAGCCGAAGGCGTCCAAGGCTTGTCCCGTCTCTACGACCCCGATCTCCCGGGTCCCCTGCTCGATCGCATCCTCAGGACATGCGAGCCAACATCCCCCGCAGCTGTGGCAGAGTTCGGGAAAGGTGAGCACCTTCTTGTTGATCACTACGATCGCACTGTACACGCACACCTCACCGCACCTGCCGCATCCGGTGCATTGCTCTTCGTTGACGGTGGGAACCGCAAGGGAGCAGGGGTCCCTCGTCTCGATCTTGGGTCGAAGAAAGAGATGCCCGTTCGGCTCTTCTACGTCACAATCTCCGTAGACGACCCGCTCCATCGATCCTTGGGCCTGTACGACGAGGTTGGTCGCCACAGTAGTCTTGCCGGTGCCCCCTTTCCCGCTCGCAACGGCAATCCTGACAGGGCCGTTTCGATTCTCTGCAATCACTTCACACGCGCCTTTCGATCTCGCAATCAGTGGAAATCCTCGACCGCACTTCCCGCGCAGCTTCCTGCCGTGAGCGATCCGTGCTCGACACATGGAGCAAGGTTCGTGCCGGGCATGTCTCGTCGCTGATTAGAAAGGCAAGGCTCTGAAAGTAAAAGGAAATCGTGCTGAGTTGCAGGCGTGGATCATGCACGGAGGGGTGAGCGGGAATTGCAGGTTGCATCGATCGCGGGTTTCACGATGCAACCTGCAACCAAGCAATGCTCCTGGGGGCGCACGGCACGATCGCGGTTATTGCGAGCCGAAGGCGTGGCAATCTCCAGGCCGACTATCCGGCAGGAAGTAAGTGTGGCTGGGGTCGCTTCCCTGCCCCGCTCCCCTCCTGGATCCCCGCTTTCGCGAGGATGACGGCCGCTATGACTTCGGTGCTGGGGGGTTGCCGCGTCGCCTACGGCTCCTCGCAATATCCCACAACTGTGAATATTGCGAGCGAAGCGAAGCAATCTCCCAGTTCACTGAGCCAAGAGATCCCCGCTTTCGCGGGGATGACGGCCGCTATGACTTCGGTGCTGGGGGGTTGCCGCGTCGCCTGCGGCTCCTCGCAATATCCCACAACTGTGAATATTGCGAGCGAAGCGAAACAATCTCCCAGTTCACTGAGCCAAGAGATTCCCGCATGCGCGGGAATGACGGTCCAGGTGCTGTGGGAAGCCAGCCCCCCGCCTACGCGGGGCTGGCTTTGCAGGAATGACTGCAATTGGTCCGCTACGGCTGGCCTTCGCTGCGGCGGCGGTATCGGGCGTATTCCATCAGGCGCGCCATGACCCGGACCGCCCGCTCCGGCGTGGGATAAAGACTGAGCCCCTCCTTCTTCAGGAGGGCATCGAACCTCGGCGTGGGTTCCCTGCCCATGACCGTGACGACAGGCTTGTCCAGGTCTCTCATCAGGGAGAGCATACCGTAGAGCACTTCTTCCTTCGCCTTCCTCTCCCGCTCCTCCAGGCTCTGAAGGGTCGACTCATCGATACCGGTGGCGCTCTGGAAGGCGGGTTTGCGCATGAAGGAGGTCGCCCGCTCGAGAAAGGCTCCCAGGGCGATCACCCCGTCTATGTTCGGGTCCTTCATCAGGATCTCGAGACAGTTCAGGTAGATGGCAATGTCCGGGACGGCCACGAGATCGATCGGATTGCCGCGGCTCCAGTAGGGGGGCAGGAGGCGGTCGAGCGCCTCAATCGTGTGAGAGGCGAGTTTCGGGACCCTGATGCCCATGTCTTCGCAGGCGTCCGTGGTGATGACCCCCCAACCTCCGCCCCGGGTGATGATCCCCACCCGGTCTCCTTTGGGCAGGGGCATGCGTGCCAGGGATCTTGCGCAGTCGATGAAGGCCTCTGTGGTCCAGGCCTGGATCAGCCCGGCCTGCCGGAAGGAAGCATCGTACATGTCCCGCTTCCCGGCCAGCGCACCGCTGTGAGAAGCAGCTGCCCTCAGACCCGCAGGAGTCTTCCCTCCCTTGAAGACGACGACCGGCTTCTTCCGAGCCACTTCGGCCGCAACGTCGAGGAAGTCCGTCCTGCCCTTGATGCTCTCCAGGTAGATCATGACCGTCCGGCAGTCCGGATCCTCCCCAAAGTAGCGGAGGTAGTCCTGGGTGGTTATGTCCGCCTCGTTCCCACTCGACACGAAGTGCCGGAAACCGGTCTTGAGCTGCTTACCCCAGACAAGCATCTGCGCGCCGATGTTTCCGCTCTGGGATACGAAGCTGATCTCTCCCTTCATCGGTTCCATCATGGCCATCATGCAAACGAGTGACGAAGGGGCACTGTAAATCCCCATGGAATTCGGTCCGATCAGGTGGATGTCCCAGGCCTGTGCCGCCCGCTTGATCTCCGCCTCTCTCTGCTTGCCCTCGTCTCCTGTTTCGGAGAAATCCGACGTGATGACGAGTACGGTACGAATTCCCTTGCGACCGCAATCTTCGATCAGCTTCGAAACCGTGACCGCGGGCGTAACGATGCAGGCCAGATCCACTTCGCCCGGTATGTCGTTCACGCTCCCGTATGCGGTCAATCCAAGGACTTCGCTGCTGGTGGGGTTCACCGGATAGATCTGCCCGTCGAACTGGTTCGTCAGAACATTGGCCAGGATCATTCCGCCCCACTTGTTCAGCTTGTTCGTGGCACCGATCAGGGCGATGCTCTTCGGGGAAAAAAGCCTGTCGAGGCACGCTCGCTTCGTCTCCCAGGGCTGTGTCACGTTCTACTCCTCGTTCGATTGAGTCAGGTCCGAAGATCCAGCGGAGGCAGGCTGACAAAGGAGAAGATGAAATCCTCCGTGACCCGGCAGCCGACCTCGAAAGCAGTGCCGACCGGATGATGAGCGCCGGCGGCCTTCAGGATTACGCCGGCAAAGCTCTGCGACTCTTCACGCCAGCACAGCTCCGCATCTTGGTAGCCCAGGTAGAGGTGTTCGATCGGAAAGAAGGCCTTGAAGCCCGCCTCCTTGGCGGAAAAGATCATCTTTAACCTCATGTCTTTGTCGTTTGGCACCTCTTCGAGCCAGGCCTGCTCCTTCTCGGTACAAACCTTCGCGGATATTCTGAAGCTTACGTTTCGTCCAAGCGTTTCCAGGTCGACCCCAACACCGCAGGCCGTATCCTTCCGGGCCACAACGGCAGCAGCCGTATCTCCCGTATGGGTGATCGCACCTACGATGCCTTCCGGCCAGAGCGGTTGGCGTCTCTCGCCCTTGAGGATCGGCTGCGGGGCAACCCCCAGCGCCTGAAGGGCTCGTCGCGCCGCCAGTCGGCCGAGGTAGAACTCCTTCCGCCTCTTCTCAACCGCTTTTGGGCTCAAGCACTTCATTTCCTCCGGATGGGGCTGGTAGTCTCCCAGGTCTTCTGTCGAGACGCAGGCAAAACCGAATTCCGAAGGAAAAGGCGACTGTATATTCAAGGTCTTTGCGCCTCCTGTGGCCTGGCGCCCGCTCAGCCTCTGCTCCTGGCCCCCTTCGTCAATCCTTCTTGCCGCCTTCGATGAGGCGGAACCGGGGGCGTTCACCCTTGCCCGTCTTCTCCGGCCCCTTGGGAGGCTCGGCGGTGTCTTCCTTGGCAGATGGCTTCGGGCTCACGGCAAGGGCGGGCAGATTCTTGTCGGCCTTCTTTTCTTGCGGACTCGATTCATCGCCCTCGAGGTCGCGCAGGCTCTCCGGTGTATCCCCCGGCCAGAGATAGCCCTCCCCGGTCTGCGGATTGTACACGGCCCAGAGGCTTTCGTAAGGGACCCAGCACAGGCACGGCACACCGCCGAAGAGCAGTTCGGCCTGAATCCCGTCCGGCAGCGTGCTTATCTGGCGCCTGAAGTTGAGATTCAGGACGAGCCTTAAGTCTTCTTTGCCGCGATGCTCTTCGGGAACGCGGACATCCGGATAGCGACTATCCAGGCAGATCATGGTATCGCCCTTGGAGAGCATCTCTTCCACGACTTCGCGCTTGTTCTTCGGTTCCAAGCTGTTCCTCTTATTTTCCGCCTATTCGGCGGGGGGATTGCCGCGTCGCCTGCGGCTCCTCGCAATGTCCATCCTTGTGGCTGTTCGTCCCACCATCTGAGGGATCCCTGCCGGAGCCTGACCCTGCAGGCAGTAGGCAGGGCCAGGAATGACGGCTCCTTCAGCTGAGGGATCCCCGCTCCCCGCCTTCGCGGGGACAAGCTTCGCGGGGATCCAGGCAGAGGATTTCCCCTTGGCGAGGAAAGGCGGGGCCTTTCACCTTTGTCCTTTGACCTTTGACCTTTGTCCTTTCACCTTCTCTTTCACACGAACCTTACCACGGCCGGAGGGGGGGGCAAAGACCTGTCCTTCCAGGGTCTGCCGCAGGTAGGAGATCGTGTGGGACCGGACCGATCGATCTCGGATCAGGTCGAGGGGAACACCGGCCGCCATCACACGCCCGCCCTTGTCTCCTCCTTCGGGTCCAAGATCGATGATGTAGTCCGCCTGAAATATCATCTCCGGGTTGTGTTCGATGATGATCACTGTGTTGCCATGGTCCACCAGGTCGTGGATCACGCCCATCAGGGCCTGGATATCCGAGAGGTGGAGACCCGTCGTCGGTTCATCCAGGATGTAGAGCGTTTCCTGGTTCGATCCGCGACAGAGCTCCTCTGCCAGCTTCAGCCGCTGGGTCTCTCCTCCTGAGAGCGTATTCGTCGGTTGCCCGAGCGTAAGGTAGCCCAGCCCGATGTCCTTCATGATCTTCAGAGAACTGACGAGGCGAGGATGCTCTGAGAAGAAATCATGTGCCTCGGCAACGGTCATGTTCAGCACGTCGGCGATGTTCTTGCCCCTGTAGGCGACTGCCAGCGTCTCGTCGTTGTACCTCGACCCGTTGCACAGATCGCACCGGACAAAGACGTCGGGCAGAAAGCTCATCTCCATCCGAATCTGGCCCTGCCCCTCGCATCGTTCGCACCGGCCTCCCTTCAGGTTGAAAGAGAACCGACCGGGCGAATAGCCACGGGACCTCGCGTCCGGGAGCATGGCAAAGAGTTTGCGCATCTCATCGAAAATGCCCACATAGGTGGACGGGACCGAGCGGGGCGTCTTTCCGATCGGGGCCGAGTCCACCTCCAGGACTCGGCGGATCGACTTCCAGCCCGAGAGTCGCTTGTGTCGCCCCGGCGTGCTTCGAGCCCGCTGGATCTTTCGCCGAAGGGCCTTGTAGAGCACCTGTCGGATGAGTGTGCTCTTTCCGGACCCGGAAACACCAGTGACACAGGTCAGGCGTCCCAGGGGTATGCGTACATCGATACCCTTCAGGTTGTTTTCCGTCGCCCCTGCGAGCACACCGTACTTCACCCCGTTCAAGGGCCGTCGAGGATCGAGGCCTTGATGGGCACTTCCCCGGCGTAGATAGGCGGCCGTCAGGGACCTCTCGGAGGCGAGAACCGAGGACAGGGCGCCCTCGGCCACCACTTCCCCTCCCTCGCTGCCGGCACCCGGCCCAAGATCCACCACGAAGTCCGCGCTGCGAATCGTCTCTTCATCGTGTTCGACGATCACGATGGAATTCCCCCGGTCCCGAAGCATCGTGAGAATTCCGAGGAGACGTTCGTTGTCCTTCGGATGCAGGCCGATCGTGGGCTCGTCCAGGATGTAGCAGAGCCCGCGCATGTGTGCGGTCAACTGGGCCACCAGCCTCACCCTGCGGGACTCCCCCTGGCTCAATGTGTCCGCCGCCCGACCCAGGCCCAGATACCCGAGTCCGATCTTGTCCATCAGATCGAGGCGCTCCTCGAGCTCTTTGAAGATCGGATGGGCTATGCTCTTCTCCCGATCGCCCAGCTTGAGGGAATCGAGGAACTTCTTCAGCTTTCCCGGAGGCAGGGCAACGCAATCCGCGATGTTCTTTCCATCCACCTTCACGGAGAGCGCCCGTTTGCGCAGACGGGTGCCGTCGCATTCAGGGCAGGCCTCCCACTCCGGCCCTTCCGACTTGTTTCCTTCCTTCCGACCGGCTGAACCTCCATTGGAGGGGACCACACCCAGTCCGTCACACTCGCTGCAGGCCCCGTATCGACTGTTGAACGAGAAGAAACGCGAATCCGGCTCAGGAAAACCGATCCCGCACTTTCCACAGAAAAGCCTTCGACTGTAGTACCGCTCCTGACCCCTCTTGAGAGGGACCACGCAAAGATCGCCCTTGCCGACCCGAAGCGCCTCCTCGATCTTCTTCCTCAGGTAGCTTTCAGAAACTTGGTGGAGATCGATCTCCGCAACAACCGCATCGATGTCATGTTCCTTGTAGCGGTCCACCGCGAAGATGTTCTTTATCGCCACCATCTCGCCGTCCAGTCGGACGTTGGAGTAGCCGAGCTGCCCCAGCCTTCGCAGGAGCTCGCGGTGATGCCCCTTCTTTCCCCTCAAGACCGGGGCAAGCAGGCTCACTGCCTTCTTGCGGAAATGGGAAGCCACGTCCTGATGAATTCCGTCCGCGGTCTGATAGGCCAGTCGATCGCCGCAACGCGTGCAGTGCGGATTTCCGATCTTTGCGAAGAGGAGCCGTAAATAATGGTAGATTTCCGTCAGGGTGGCCACGGTAGAGCGCCTGCCGCCCCGGGAGAGCTTCTGCTCCACGGCAACCGTGGGGGGGACACCCTGGATCCGGTCTACGTCCGGCTTTGCCATGGGCTGAATGTACTGGCGTGCATAGGCGGACAGGCTCTCGAGGAACCTTCGTTGGCCCTCGGCAAAAAGGATGTCAAAAGCCAGAGTGGACTTGCCCGAGCCGCTCGGGCCGGTGACCACAACGATCTGATCCCTGGGGATCGAAAGGGAGATCTCCTTCAGGTTGTGCTCCCTCGCCCGGTCGATGGAGATCCGGCCTCCTTCCCAGTCCGGGCCGACCGTCGGGGACTGCTTCCCTCGCCAATGGCTGATCTCCTTGATCATCGCACTCGGGGAGGTGGACAGATACTGCTTCAGCGCCTTGCCCGTGTGGGATCTCTTCTTCTTGACGATCACCTCGGGGGGACCTGCAGCCACCAGCCTTCCCCCGTCATCTCCGCCTTCCGGTCCCAGGTCCAGGATGTGGTCCGCATGCTTGATCATCTCCAGGTTGTGCTCCACCACGACGATGGAGAGCCCCTTCTGGAGAAGCTTGTCAAAGGTCTTGAGCAGAAACCGGATGTCGTGCAGATGCAGCCCCGTGGTCGGCTCGTCGAAGAGCAGCAGGGTACGCGGCTTTCGGGAACGAAGGATGTGGGCGGAGAGTTTCAGCCGCTGGGCTTCGCCTCCGGAAAGGGTGTTCAGGGGCTGGCCGAGACGGAGGTAGCCGAGACCGATGTCTGAGAGGACCCGCAGGGGGCGGCCAACGGTCGAAACCTTCTCGAAGAACTGTTTACCCTCCTCCACGGTCATCTCCAGGACCTGCTGGATCGTCTTGCCGCTGTAGGTAACCTCGAGGATCTCCTTCCGGTAGCGGGCCCCGCCGCATTCCGGGCAGACAACGAACACATCCGCGAGGAATTGCATCTCCACCTTTTCGAATCCCTCTCCCTGGCAAGCCTCGCACCGGCCCTTGCCCGAATTGAAGGAGAAGGTGCCTGGCGTATACGACCGCAGCCGCGCGAGGGGCGTCTGGGCAAACAGGGCCCGGATCCCATCAAAGGCCTTGATGTACGTGACCGGGTTTGCCCTCGGCGTGCTCCCAAGGGGGGAGGGATCGACCATGATCACGTCGTCGATCCTCTCGTGCCCTTCGATCGCCTTGTGCTTTCCGGGCCGTTCGGTCCCCTTGCCCAGTTGCTTGCACAACCCCTTGTAGAGCACATCCCGGATGAGCGTCGACTTTCCCGACCCGCTCACGCCGGTGATACACACCAGTTTCTGCAGTGGGATTTCCACGGAAAGGTTCTTGAGGTTGTTCTCGGCCGCGCCGCGCACAACGAGGGCCTCGTCCCTGGCTTTGGAAGGCCTCGGCCGCGCTGTTCTCTCCGTGCCTATTTCCTCCAGCAGACAGGATGCGGTCAGAGAATCTGCGCAGTCGGTGATTCCCTCCGGAGGCCCCTGGTACACGATGTTCCCGCCCTGTTCGCCGGCAGAGGGGCCCATGTCGATCAGATTGTCAGCGGCAAGGATGATCTCCGGATCGTGCTCCACGACCAGGACCGTGTTCTCCCGATCCTTGATCTCCTGAAGGATCTCGACGAGCCTTCTCGAGTCCCTCGCGTGAAGACCGATGCTCGGTTCATCGAGGATGTAGAGGGTATTGACGAGCGAAGAGCCCAGGGCCGTGGTCAGGTGGGCTCGCTCCACCTCCCCGCCGGAAAGGGTTCGCGATTGGCGATCCAGGGTCAGGTAACCCAGCCCGATCTTCTCGAGACAAGACAGACGGGACTGAATCTCGCGAAGCAGGGGCCCGGCCACTTCCTGCTGGAAGCGGGGCAGGGAGAGGCCGTCGAAAAAGGAAGAAGCCTCCTGGATGCTCATCGCATAGACCTGGGCGATATCCTTCTCCGCGATGCGGTACTGGAGCACATCCTGTCGAAAGCGCCGGCCCCCGCAGGCCTTGCACTTGTCATAGCTTCTGTACCGGGACAGAAGGACCCGGATGTGCATCTTATAGGTCCTCGTCTCGAGCCATTCGAAGAATCCCCGGATGCCGTAGAAGCCCGGGCACCCTTCGACGATCTTCCTCCGCTGGCTCGCCTTGAGATCCCCGAAGGGCACCTCCACCGGGATGCCTTCCCGGGAGCAGAAGGCGAGGGTCTCGTGGTAGGCCTCCCGGTAGGCGTCCGTGTTCCACGGTTTGATCGCTCCCTGCCGAAGAGAGAGCCCCTTGTCCGGTATGACCAGGTCCATGTCGACGCCGATGGTCCTGCCGAATCCGTGGCACGCATCACACGCCCCCAGGGGGGTGTTGAAGGAGAAGAGGTTAGGCATCGGATCCCGGTAGGAGATGTCACACCAGGGGCAATGCACCTCCGAACTGAAGGGAAGCCTCTCTTCCCCGGGTGTGCCCGGGTCGAGGATCACCGTGATCTTGCCCTTTCCCATCCGAAAGGCCGCTTCCAGGGAATCCACGATTCGTCGGACTTTCCCCTTCTCCAGTACGATTCGGTCCGCGACCAGGTCGAGCGTGCCCGGGAGGAGCTCTCCCAGCAGGGACTCGGAGACTTCCTGGGATTGCCCGTCGTGATAGAGGCGAAAGTACCCGGAACGCCTGAGCCCGGTCTCGACCTCCGCGGCCGGCAGAGAGCCGTCGTGGCGAACGGAAAAGGTAATCAGCGCACGGGACCCGGCATGGGCCTCCGCCAGGTCCTCGGCGATCTGCTGGGGCGAGTCTTTCCGGACCTCGCGGCCACACTCGCCGCAGTACAGCATCGACACCTTTGCATACAGGAGCTTCACATACTCGGCCAGCTCGGTCAGGGTTGCTACTGTGGAGCGGGCGGTCTTGATCGGGTTGACCTGGCGTATGGCGATGGCAGGGGGGAGTCCTTCGACCCTTTCGATCTGGGGCCGGTCCAGCCGTTCCAGAAACTGGCGTGCATAGGCGGAGAAGCTTTCCACGTAGCGGCGCTGCCCCTCGGAATAGAGGGTGTCAAAGGCGAGGCTCGACTTGCCCGTCCCGCTGATCCCGGTCACGACCGTCAGCTGGTAGAGGGGAATCTCAAGATCGAGGCCCTTCAGGTTGTTCTGGCGAGCGCCCCACACACGGATGACAGGTTTTTCCACGATGTCGATCCTCGTGTATTCGGGATGGCGTCGAATAGGAATCCGCAAAACGCTCTCGGCGGAAAACTTCCATATTATCATCCTCTCAGAAAAAATGCTATCGTCTCTGGGAGCCGTCATCCCTGCGCAGCCCGCCCCCCGATCGTTAGGCGGGGGGCAAGAATCCCGCAGCACGCTGAGCAGGGAGGCTGCCACGCTTCGCTCGCGGCTTCCACAATCCTCTGGGGACCGACAATGCATCA